>CAWDUR010000018.1:0-13263 GCA_963805585.1 uncultured Chloroflexia bacterium
AGGAACGCGCCGCCGTGCTGGCGCGCGATCTTCATGAGCGCCCAGTAGGCCTCCTTCTGGTAGCGGTCGAGCGCGGGGAACATCTTCGAGCGGGTCTCGTCCCACTCGGTCGCGGTCAGCTCGTGGCCGCGGAAGAACTCCTGGAGCGCCTTCGCGTAGACGTCGAACGGCGTGTAGAGATCGCGGTGTGGCGTCGAGATGGTCGCGATGACGTGCGTCGGTCACTTCGCTCGCCTCGTTCCAGTGCGCCTCGAACCACTCCTGGAGCTGGGCGACCTCGCGCGCGCTCTGGACCTGGATGTTGAGCTCGATGTTCTTGGTGAGGCCCGGGCGCGTGAAGTTGCTCGAGCCGACGAGCGCCTGCGAGCCGACCACTTCGAGCTTGGCGTGGGTGATGTACGCCTTGGCGTGGAACTTGTCCTTGTCGTAGACGCGGCACTCGATCTGGCCCGAGCGCAGCGCCTCGAGAATGGCCGGGACACCGTGGAGGAAGGGGTTGCGAGTCCTTGTTCTGCCTCGATGCTCTCGTCGAGGATCTGTCGACCGCGCGCGGTGCGACGGCCTCGAGCAGCGCCTTCGCGGTCGCGGTGCGTCATCTCCGCGCCCATCAGGATCCGGATCTTCTCCAGCGTCTGCCACTTGCCGTCGAGGGCGAGCAGCGCGCCGATCTCGAAGTAGCCGGTGGCGATGTCGAACGCCTTGGCGATGTCCGGACCACTCCTCGAGGTAGCGGAGCGCCGGTCCAGCCCGAGACGCTGTTGTCGACGATGAAGAGGTCGCGGCCTCGGGATTCGGCGGTCATGCGCACTGGTCTCGGAGGCATCTAGTCCGGCCGAGCGCTGTCGGGCATGCCACGGAGACGTCCTCCGGGTGCATAGAACATCGACTGGTGTCGCCGCACATGGCCGTCACTCTAGCGGGGCGCCTCGGCCCTTTGGCGGCCGAATTGCCGCTCGTGATGGTCACCTGAGGCCAATGTTTCAGGTCGAATGCCTGAGGCTGCGCTCGACTCCCTCCGCGTCCACAAGCACACCGCTATTCCGGCCCGCGTATCGGCCCCTCCGTAGCTGGAGCCGATGGTCGGCGTGGTCACGATGGACGCATAGTGTCGATCTCGACGGCCGAGCAGAGGACTAGGCCGAGTCCGGTTCCCCGGCATCCTCGCGCGCGTAGAGGACCACCCGCCAGACGCGCGTGAAGGCCTCGGACCGGAGCACCAGGCCCGAAGCCCTGACCTGTCCATCGATCCGGGCATTCGAGTGAGCGTAGGCGCGGTACGCCCTGCGCCTCAGCCACCAGCGCACGTTGTCGAGCTTGGTGCCCCAGCGAACGTACCAGCGGTCGCGCGGCAGGACGAGGCCGTACAGCTTCTTCGCATGAACCGCGGAGGTCGAGACCAGTGCGTCGGCATCTGGGTAGCAGCACACGACCCGGTCGAGGGTCACGATGTCCGCCGCGTCGATGTCGGCAGCCCGGCGCATGAAGTCGCCGGCGACGATCTCGATGCGGTCGAGTAGGTCGGCCGCCCGTGCCTCCTCGGAGGCCGCCTCCAGGTAGTCAGGGGAGGCCTCGACGAGGACGCACCGGCTGGCCCCGGTGCGCAGGAGCTCGAGGTCGATGACGCCGATGCCACCGCCGATATCGAGCACGGTGGCGCCGGGTCCGCTGTTGGCCTCGATCATGTCGAGGAGCATCCGGGTGGTCACGTCGGGGCCGTTGGCGTGATATGAGTCGCGGTCGCTCCGCGCGATGCCCGCGTCGATCGGGGTGGCGTAGTCGTCGCAGCCGCAGCCGTCCATCCACGAAGGGTAGCGACCGGCGGTCAGTCCGCGGCACCGGAGCCACGCGGCCTGACCCGCGGCGCACGCGGGAGCGGCCAGGGCGACCACGGTGCCCGAGGGTAGGATGCGTGGATGCAGCACCTCCGCCTCACCCATCCTGCGCTCGACTTCTGGGTCGACGTCCGCCTGCGGGAATGGGACGGCAAGTGGCTCGCCGTCGCCGACTTCGCGGGTGAGCCGGACGTCGGGACGGGCACCGACCCGCGAGAGGCCATCAAGGAGGCGCTCCTCGGCCACGCCGGCGAGCTCATGCATCACTCCGCGACGTAGCCAGCATCTTCGACACCGATGACCCTCGGCGCCATCGCGGCCGTGCTGAACGTCGGTCTGGCCGATGCCGAGCGGATCGACGACCATGGAGGACGAGATGTACCCCGGACAGACGGTGAACCTTGCCTCGCGCATCGCGGACCACGCTCGATCGGGAGGAGTGCTCGTCAGCCAGGCTGTTGTTGAGGCGACGGCAGCCTGGTGGCCACCCGGATGCCCCGCTCGAAGCTCTCCACGATGGCCATCGCCAGGGCCAGGGCGCGCCGCCCCGCGCGGGCGTGGACAGGCGGCTCGTTACCGGCGCCCCACATCGAGCTCATGCGCGGGTACCAGGTTCATGTAGCGCGTGTGAGCTTCTTGTAGAAGAGGGCGATTCAGAAGGGTGGCCCGCCCGGTGCCCTGTGTCATGGCAGCCCGGCTGCCCTCGTGTCAGCATCCGCCGCCGCCCGCGCCCCGGTACGGCCGAGTGCGAAGCGCACCGGTTGGCTGCCCTTGCCCTTCAGCTCCATGTATTCGACAGGCTCGAAGTCGAAGCGAGCGCTGGTGCGCTCGGCCACCGACTCGGCCACTAGCACGCGTCCCGCCCGCCCCGCGGACTGAAGACGGCTGGCGAGGTTCACGGTGTCTCCCCACACGTCATAGGCGAACTTGCGACGCCCGATGACGCCCGCGACGGCCGGCCCCATGGCGATGCCGACCCGTACGCCGACCGGATCGCCGGACGGCCAGCGTCGGCCGTCCAGGACGGTGACCAGGTCGAGGGCCATGCTCACGGCTCGCGCCGCGGGGTCTGCCACGTCGCTGGGCACACCGGCCACAGCCATATAGGCATCCCCAGCGGTCTTGATCTTCTCGAGCCCGTAGGTGTCGGCCAGCAGGTCCATCTCGGAGAAGAGGTCGTTCAGCGTCGCCACGAGCGCCTCCGGCGAGGTCCTGCCGGCCTGCTCCGTGAAGCCTGCCAGGTCCGCGAAGAGCACCGCCACCTCCGTGTGCTCGTCGGCCAGGACGGCGGTCTTGCCCGACGTATCGACGCCGACCTCCGCCCGCTCCATCAGGCGCTGCGCGATGGCCTGTGGCAGGACGTTCAGGAGCAGCGCCTCCGACCGTGCCCGCTCGTATTCGAGCTGGCGCTCACGCAGGTAGAGGAGCCGCGTGAATCGTTCCAGCGTGTACGAGGCGATGCCACCCAGCACGTAGAACGAGAAGAGGTAGAACGTCGCCAGCGTGAGCTGCTGACGGTCGGCTGCACCTATCGCGATGGTGGCCGCGAAGTAGAGCGCGATCATGGCCAGGCCCGTTCCTGCCATGAGCACGAAGCGAAGCCGCAACAGCGTGTACGAGAAGGCCATGATGAGGATGACGCCAACGTAGCCGAGGTCGAAGGGGACGCCGGAGATGGATGAGACGTAAAGCGTCCAGATGAGCGCATTCAGCACGAGGATGAGGACGGCCTCGGGTTCCCAGATGCGCCGACCGAATGGCAGGAACGTGACGACCAGGCCGACGACGAGGATGGGGATCAGCACCAAGAACCGGATGACCAGGTCGAGGTCTGGAGCGTCCAGGGTGAGCTGCCGGATGACGAGGCCCCACAGCGCCCAGGTGGCGATGCCGAGCAGGAAGGCCGCGCGGACGCTGCCGATGACGTCCCGGAAGAGGACGGCCCGAAAGTCGGCCTCCAGGTGCGCGTCCGTGAAGCGCAGGGTCAGGCGATCGAGGTCCCCTGACCCGACCGGGGCGATCTCGCCCGTCGGGCGTGGCGAAGCGCGCACGTCGGCCTTGACGATGCGCGGCACGGAGGAGTCGTCCACGACACTGATGCTCGCACAGTCTCCGAGGGGTGCGGCCCACCGGTGGCTGACGACCATTGGGGCCATGAGGAAGTACGACCCGCTGCGGGACTACCTCGCGACCGCTTGCCATCCCGTCGAGATGACGTTCGTTCAGATGGGCCGCATCGTGGGCGGGCTGCCGCCGAGGGCCTTTCGCTGGTCGGCTTGGTGGGCGAACAGCGCGAGCCATGTGCAGGCCAAGGCGTGGCTTGAGAACCGCCGGCTCGTAGCGCGGGTCGATCTTGCGGAGCGTCGTGTCACCTTCAGCTGAGGGGACAAGGCCAGGGCGCCATCGTGACGATGATGTGATAGTGGCGAGCAACGGCCTCGGCCTGTGGCGCACACGCACAGTGTGGGTTCTGCGGGTTATCCAACATGCCCGAACACCCCGACGCAGCCAACATTCGCGGTTGGCACGAAGCCTCGAACCGCGGTGATGCCTCCAGCTCCCTCGCCATCCTCGCCCACGACGCGTCGGGCCGCGTCAGCCGCTGACCGACCAGGACCGGAGGTGACCCGCAGACAGCCCGGGCAGGGATGGGTGCTCACGGCCGGGCTGGGGGGACGACCCGGCCCGACGCGCGAGGAGGAGGGGAGGACGTCCGTGCACGTCCTCGGTCTACGGGGCGGTCAGGCGGGCGTCAAGCGAGGGACCGCACGGATGTTCGGGAAGCCGTACGGAAGGGAGAGTGCCGCTCGGCCCATCCTGGTGCGGCCCGACAGACGATTCAGCCCTGACGATGACGTTTTGGCCCCCGCCGAGCGTCATGATGATGTGACGATCATCCGGGCGGAGGCCCCCGCAGTGCAGGACAGGCGATGCGCGACGACGCGTGGGACGCGGTCGTCGCGCTCGACCGGGAGTATGGCCAGCGCCTGTACGGCTACGCCCTTCGCCTGGGCGTCGACTCCGGCCGCGCCGCCGACCTGGTCCAGGAGGCGCTGCTGCGCCTGTGGCGGGAGCTCAGCCGCGGGACCTCCATCGCGTCGCGCGAGGCCTGGACGTACCGGACCGTCGTCGCGACTGGCCATGGACGAGCACCGCCTCCACCGGCGCATCGCCGGCCTCGTCGCGCGCCTCGGGGACCGGACGGCACCCCGGCGTGATGGAGGTCGACTCGACCGAGCGGGTGGCCGTCTGGTCGCAGGTCGACCGGCTGCCGGACCGCCAGCGCCAGGTCATCTACCTGCGCTACCAGGCCGACCTCTCGTTCGAGGAGATCGGCCAGGTCATGGGCATCGAGCCGGGCGCAGCCCGTTCCTACGCGACTGCCGCTCACCGGACATTGCGCAGCGCGCTCGTCGACGGAGCCGACCGATGATGGACGACCAGCACCCTGGAGCGCGGGCCTCCGCGCCCGCCCACCCGCCGATCCGGTCTATCGGTCGCGCATCGCCGCCATGCCTCCGACGACGTACCCGGTCACTACGCACCCGCGTCGGCGAGCCACGGGACGACCTCGACCGACGTCCACCGCCAACGGGCTCATCGCCGCGATCGCCCTCGTGGCGCTGGGCACCGGTGCGCTCTTCTTCGCCGCCAGCTTGGGCCCATCACCGGCGGTGTCGCCCTCTCCGTCGCCGACGTGGACGCCGCCCTCCGGGCTGGTGACCGAGGAGGTGGCTCCCGGCGTGCTGCGGGTCGTGCGTGACAGCGCGGGTCACGACCTGGAGTCCCTCGGCGTCGACGACATCGCCATCGGCGCGGACGGAGCGGTCTGGATGGCCGGCACCAGCAGCCTGTTCCGCCTTGGTCAGCCCGGGGTGGCACCGGTCCGTGGCTACCCCAGCTATCGGAATCTCACCGTCGCGGACGATGGGACAGTCTGGATGGGGAGCAGCAACGCCAATTCGTATGACGGGGAGCGATGGAGGTCCGCGCGTGGGAACGTCGACTGGTGGGCGGTGAGACCGGACGGGACGGTCTGGGGGTCCGGCCCGACGCGAGCTTCTTCGGCGGGGATGAGCAGAAGCCGCCCGGATTCGCGCTCTCTCGCATCGAGGACGGTCGCTGGGCCACCGTCGACGTCGTCGGCTGGCCGGACGACCTGATCGGCGACGGGTCGGCCCCGTATGGTCCCGGGCTGGTCGCGACGGCCGACGGCTCGCTGTGGCTGATCGCCACTGCAGGCGAAGGAGGGGACGACTGGCGCACCGTCCTGATGCGGTACGACGGGACCAGCTGGGACGCCGTCGAGACGCCGTTCGATCCGTGGTGGATCGCTGGCGGGCCCGATGGCTCCTGGGTGCTCGTGGACCGGAACGTCGGCACGCACGACGGCGAGACGCGGATCGCGCGGTTCGTCGAGGGGACCTGGTCTGAGTCGCGGGTCCAGCTCCCCGGACGCGACCGAGTACTGGTCGGAGGACACCCTGCGACCGGTCGTCGCCTCCGATGGAGCGGTGTGGTTGAGGGTCAACCTCCCGGATCGTGCAGGGGGCCGCCAGCACGTCTTCCCCGAGGGGTGCGACGGGGTCGCCCGCGTGGTCGGCTCGACGTGGACGCACCACCTTGCCGGGGTCTGCATCTGGGACATGGCACCGGGCCCGCACGGCGAGGTCTGGGTCGCGACCTGGGAAGGCGACATGCAGCTTCAACAGCCGGGCGACGTGTACCTGATCCTCCCGGCCGAGTCGGACTCCTAGCGGGTGGTGCCCCTGGTGTGACGCGGCCCGTCCATCGTGTCGACCCCTCGGACTGGAGACCCCCATGCGCACGATCAACCGCCCGCCTCAGCGCCGCCGCTGGCTCAGGCCCGTGCGGGCGTGGCCACGGCAGTCCAAGGGCATGGGTTCGGGCATCGGAACGTGACGCGTCGAGTGCGTCAACAGCGGCGTCTCTCGCCGATCGCACTCCGGATGGGACACTAGCGTCCGCCCAGATATCTAGTGGGTATGGATGCCATGACCAGTGCGGCTGACAGGGACCTTGCCGGTGTCATCGCCACGGCGGCGACGGGGGACGACGTCGCCTTCGCCCGTATCGTGGATGCGTACCACGACGACATGCGGCGCGTGTGCGCGTTCATCACCCGCGATATGGGCCTCGCCGAGGATGCCGTCCAAACGGCCTGGTCGATCGCCTGGCGCCGGCTCGGTTCCGTCCGCGAGCCTGCGCGCCTGCGATCCTGGCTCATGCGTGTGGCCGCGAACGAGGCCAAGAAGTCACTCAGGAAGCGGGGCCGCCGTGTCGTCGTCGAGTCGCTCAGCGTCGGCTTCGGCGCCCCCGTCGGAGTCGACCCCGAGACCGGTATCGACGCCGTCGACCTGAGGAAGGCATTGGCGCGCCTCGACGCCGACGACCGTGCGCTGTTGGCCATGCGCTATGTCGCCGGTTTCAACGCGACGGAACTGGCCGAGGCCATCGGCATCACGCCATCCGGCGTGCGCAACCGCCTCGAACGCCTTACCGCACGCCTACGACAGGACCTCACCGATGGATGACAAGAACGCTTTCGAGCGCCAGATCGCTGCGGAGATCGACTACGAGGTAGGGCCCCCTCACCCGGTCGATGCCCTGGCGATCACGCGCACGGCCAAGACCCCCACCCCAAGATGGAGGATCCAGACCATGTTCAGCCCAGCCAAGGCCCTCACTGTCGGTGCCATCGTCTTCGCCCTCGGGGGCGTGATGCTCATCGCCCAGCCCTTCGACCGGCAGAGTGCCAGCGTGCCCGGAGCGGCGACGGATGACCCGGCCATGTCGACCGAGCCATCGCTCGACCCGCTGGCCCCCGCGCACGTCTCGGGCCAGTTCATCTTCGCTGGCGACCAGACGATCAGCCCCACGATCACGACCGAGGATGGTGTGACTCGGTATCGCGGCGGCGAGACCTGGACCGGCATCCGTGTCGAAGCATCCGATCCGCGCCTCATGGGCGAGCTGTCGTCCACGTTCGACCGGGACGTTCACCCTGGTGACATCGGCGTCGTGTGGGGCACGATGACCATCACCAACGACGCCGGCTCATGGACCGGCACGTTCATCGGCCCCATCCGACGCGAGGACGCCTCCGTGTGGCCAGTCATGGAGCAGCTGACCGGGAACGGTGCCTACGAGGGTCTGAGCGCGATCATCCTGCAGGACAACCGCGGTCGCTTCGAGGGCGTCATCCTGCCTGGCGAACTGCCCGGCGCCGAGTAGGCTGTCGGGCGCCATGCGAAGGGCACGTCGCTGTCGTGCAGCCTTGCCCCAACGGTCGAATGCGCCAGCACCCAGCCAGTACGCCGCCTGCGCCGCGTTCACGCACCCGGTCCGCCGATACAGGCCCGACAGGTGCTGTCGCGCCGTCGTCTCGCTGATGCCGAGCTCGTAGAGGGCGCGCGCATGCTCGACGTGCGTCTGCGATGCGGTCAAGGCGAGCGATGTCGCCCAGCCCCTCCGCACGCACGTGCCGTCCTGCAGTGTCACTCGTAGACCTCCGCGGACGACACGGCCGCCCCATCCGGGTCGGCACCACCTGTGATGAGGACCCGCCCGTCGGAGAGTACCGTGGCGCTCGGACCGGCCCGCGCCACGCCCATGTCGGGACCGTCCTGGCACTCGCGGGTCACGGGGTCGTAGGGGTCGGGGCCACCCGCACGATGTCGTACACGGCGAGCCCGTCGAGGACGACCATCTCGGGTCGGACCTGCGGGTGGTGTCCGGCGAGCACGATGTCATAGCGGTCCTCGACGGCGACGAGGTCAGCGTCGCGGGACTCCTCGACGGCCGGCACGATCGTGCCGGCGACGGCGGCGAGCTCGGGGATGGCCTCATAGCTGTGGCTGACACCACCGGCAGGGTCCCGGACCTCGACGGGGGCCTGGATGGCGACGCGGGTGCGGTAGCGCATCAGGTGGCTCCCGGCGGTGGAGTAGGGGACGGCGCGAGGGATGGGCGGGTCGGCGGGACGGATGGCACGCAGCAGCTCGTTGCGTTGGCGCAGGTACGCCCCGTACGTCTCGGACCAAGGACCGGCACCCTGCGCAGCCATGCCCGGCTGGACGTTGAGCTCGAGCTGGCAGAGCTGGACGAGGACGGTCCGGCGGACCGCGGAGTCGTCGGTCGGGGTGTAGACGACGGTCGTCCACTCACCCCAGGTGCCGCCGAGGCGGCGCAGGTAGCGGTCGACGAGGCGATACGCCGACGGGTCGAGGAGGGTCTCGACGCCGTCGCGGACGTCGGTGACGCTCGTGACCGCGGTCGGCACCTGGTGGAGCCGCAAGAGCGGCCGACCCGGCGCCCACACCCGCTCGGTGACGTCGACGACGACACCGTCCTCGTCGAGCTCGAGCGGCCCCGCCCAGGTGGCGATGGCCTGCTCACAGCTCGCGAGGATGCGTTCGAGGGCGGCATCCGGGAGCGACGTCTCGACGTGCTCCCGGAGCTGCGCCACGGTCAGCAGCGGCATCGCGGCCTCGGCGCCGCCGGGCCGGACTGGCGGGCACCCGCTCGTTCCGAGTACGCTGCGGGCTTATCGCGCAAGGGGGGCCGAGCGGGAGGCTTCCGATGCTGCAGGGCCAGGTGGTCCGGGTCCGTCCCATCAAGGCCGACGACCTGGACCGGTTGTACGAGCGGGTCATCGATCTCGAGAGCCGCGGGCCGTGGTACCCGCTGCCAGAGCGTTCGTCCGTGGCCTTCCGACGGTCGTTCGAGGAACACGGCTACTGGACACCCGACGCCGGCTGGTTCCTCATCGTCGCGCCCGACGGGAGCGTCGTCGGCCAGGTCGACTGGACCCGGCTCAACGGCGACATCCCGGACATCGAGCTCGGGTACCGCACCTATGACGAGGCGGACCGAGGCAAGGGCTATGTCAGCGACGCGGTGCGGGTCATGACGCGCTGGCTCTTCGACACACAACCCATCAACCGGGTCCGGCTCACGGTCCACGTGGACAACACCGCGTCGCGCCGGGTCGCGGAGAAGTGCGGCTTCACCCACGAGGCCACGGCCCGAGGTGCCTGGCCGAGCCGTGGGCGCTGGCACGACGTCGACGTCTTCACGGTGACGCGCGCCGAGTCCGAGCGCCTGGACGCCCCGCCCGCCTGACCACACCAGCGGACCCGGCAGAGCGGTCACGGCGCTGCCGGGGCCAGGACCGCGAAGGGGAAGCGCGTGGCCTCGGTCGGGGCCTGGAGGCTGATGGGGTTGGCGACCGCGAAGGCCACCCGCATGACCGCTCGCATGGCCACCGCGTCCTGCTGCGCCAGGTTGAGGATGACCTTGCCCGTGGCGTCGCTGATGACGGCCTCGGTGAGGATCTTGTAGCTGATGTCCTGACGGACCGCCAGGATGGCCGCCGAGACATCGCCGGCGATGAGGTCTGCCTGCGTGGCGTCCCAGGCCCCGTTCGTGGGGTACAGGATGGATTCCCCATACAGGGTGCCCGGCGTGCCGGCGGTGAGCGAGGGCTGGAAGATGGGCTGGCCGTTCGCGTCGCGCAGGCCCCGGAAGGCCCAGACCGCGGGGTCCTCGATGTCGGCATCCCGCGGTGCCCCGTACCACCAGATGAGGACGCCGTTGGCGCGGTCGCGGTAGACCAGCAGCGAGCCGCGGTCCTCGAGCTCGCCGGGTCCGTCGAACATGCGAGGCGTGCAGCTCGACGAGGATGCCCGGGGCGTCGACGCCCGCGGTGCTGATCCAGAGCGTGAAGGGCTGCTCCCGCGCACCGGTGCCGGTCGTGAGGGCGGTGTAGAGGTCCGCGGTCCGGTGGGCGTGGAGCTCGTCGATGATGTTGGCGTAGGGGTTGAGCCCGTGCTGGAGGGCGGCGTCCGCGGACAGGCTGCGCATGACCCCGCCGTTGCGGGGGCACTCGATGAGCGTCGTGCGGACCGACACGTGGCGCGACGAGGCGAGGGGACTGCTGGGCCATGCGCCGGCTCTGGCCGAGCACGATGCCGGCCTGGTTGCGGGCGGCCGCGGCGACGTAGACCTCGGGCTCGGCCTCGCCGTCGGCGACGAGGAAGTAGAGACCGGCGGCAGAGGCCTGGACGGACTTGCCGTTCTTCGCGGGCAGGCCGAGGCCGACCTCGGAGTAGACGCGCAGGCCGGTGACGGGGTCGACCTCGAGGGCCTCCCACCAGAAGTCGCGCTGCCAGTCCTCGAGGACGAGCGGCTCCCGGGCCCAGCGTCCCTTCGTGTGGCGGACGTAGTGCTCGCAGAAGGCGGCGAAGCGGGGACCGCCGGTGTGCGCATCGGGGACCACGTGCTCACTCATCGCCGCCGCCCACCACGCGCAGACGAGGGGGAGGCCCGTCGGCGGTTGACACGGCCAGCACCATGGACCGACCGCGGAAGCTCGCGGGGAGGCGCGGACGAGAGGAGCGGACAGGATGAGCAGTGACATGATCAAGCAGGCGCTGACGGCTGCGGTCGAGTACCTCACCGCCAACCCGGCCGAGGCCCGCTACCGGGACAGCACCGCCCGTGCGGTGTTGCGCGGCGGGCTGGTGGTCGACGTGGCCGGTCCGGGAGGCGAGGCGGTCAGCACCGACATGCCGACCTCGGTCGGGGGCACCACCAGCGCGCCATCGCCGGGCTGGCTCTTCCGGGCGTCGGTGGCGAGTTGCGTGGCGACCCTCATCGCCATGCGCGCCGCGATGCTCGACGTCGCGCTCGAATCGCTCGAGGTCACCGTCGACAGCGAGTCCGACGACCGTGGCATCCTCGGCACCGACCCGTCCATCCCGGCTGGGCCGCTCGACCTGCGCGTGGCGGTCTCGGTCCGAGCCCATGGCAGCGACACGGACCGGCTCCGGGAGATCGTGGAGTGGGGTGTCGACCACTGTCCGGTCACCGATGCGGTGCGTCGAGCCGTGCCGCTGGAGGTCGCGATCGAGGCGACGCCGCCGGCAGACCCGATCGGTCCCGCCCGCTACCCATCGCAGCCGCCCACCGCGCGCAGACGAGGGGGAGGCCCGAGGACGTCCTCGATGTCGCCAGACACCGCCGACGGCTCGACGCGCAGCCCGGCGCGGGCCGAGGGCGAGAGGCCCAGCTCGCGGGCGAAGAGGCGCACGGCGTCGGCGTTGTCCGGACGACCTGGTGGAGCGGGTTCTTCACGAGCTCGCCGTCCCGGCGCATGAGCGGGCTCGACTTCGCGTACAGCTCGGCGGCCTGGGCGTAGCGGCTGACCGCCTCGACGTAGCAGCGCAGCACGTCGGCGTCGGCGGCGAGGATGACGTCGGAGCCGCGCATCTCGCGCACGACCCGTCTCGTCGGGCGGCTCTGGGATGTCGTCGGCGTCCGCCAGGC
The DNA here is from genome assembly GCA_963805585.1 of uncultured Chloroflexia bacterium. GTDB lineage: Bacteria > Chloroflexota > Limnocylindria > Limnocylindrales > CSP1-4 > JAFMJV01. The sequence goes on from CAWDUR010000018.1 coordinate 12,183, forward strand.
CGTCCTTCGACACGGGCGGGGCGGAGCTCCGCGAGCATCGCCGCCAGCGCGTCTGAGTCGACGCGACCTCGGCGAGCAGCGCCCGCAGCTTCTCGTCGTCGGTGCCGGCCATCGCCGCCAGCGGGTCGAGGGAGGCCAGCACGAGGGCCTCCTCCTCGGGCTCGAGGTCGACGTACAGGACGGGGACGGTCGGCTGCCGCGTGGCGAGGGCGAGCTCGACCCGGAGATGGCCGTCGACGAGCGTGGCCGGTGCGGCGGTTGACGAGGACCTGCTGACCCAGCCGACCTGGCCGAGGACGTCCCGCGAGCGCCTCCTGCTGGGCCTTCGGATGGACGCGCCAGTTCGCGGGGTTGGCGAGCAGCTGGTCAGGCGCCTCCTCGCCGGAACCGACGATCCGGAGCGCCACGCAGGGGCGGCGGACACGGCAGGGCTCGACACGTCCAGGTTGTCGCACCGGGCCATCACGGTCAACCGCGGCACCGCACGCCCGTACGGGAAGCCGAACAGAAAGAGGGTGGCGGTCCGCGCCCTCGGTGTCATCACGGTGTCATCGCGCCCCGACGCCTTGCATCACGGCGCATCCCGAGCGACTCATGGCTCGCATCACGCCAGATGCGCGTGAGCGACCGGACAGGAGACCACGACCATGACCACGGAGACCAGCACCCGCCGCTGCATCGGCTCGACCCGCTTCGGCATCGAGGCCCACGACGCCGACGCCGGCGACTTCCCCGTCCAGCCCAGCCAGAAGGATGGCCTCGGGCGGATGTGCAAGCCCCACTGGCGCGCAGTACACGAACGCCCTGCGCAAGGCCGCGGTGGCGCGGAAGGCCACGGAGGGCACCGCCGCCCCGTTCCCCGCTCCAGAGCCCGAGGTGGCCGAGACGGTCGTCGAGCTACCCGCCGGGCCGGAGCCCACGGCACCACGCCGGACCCGGGGCGTCAAGGCGCAGGCCGGAGGGACAGACCAGCCAGACGCCGCGTAGCCACGAGGACGAACGGGGCCAGGTAGGGTGGGGCTCTAGGCGAAGTCGTCGATTTGCCACTCGTCGAGCCAGTCGATGAGGCCGAGGGCCCGGC
>CAWDUR010000019.1:0-7399 GCA_963805585.1 uncultured Chloroflexia bacterium
GCCGCGTCGATCGGCTCCGGTGCGGACGAAACGGACATGTTTGCTGGGGCTCCTTGCCCCTGGCCCGGCAGTGCGATCCGGGTCGACGGATGCCGACGCTCCAGGGTCTCCGGGCCCGTTCCGTCAGAGCCGATTGGGGGAGGCAGGATGTCGCGTGCTGCTGAGGCGAGCCGCAAGCAGGATTTCGCTGGCCCCGATTCGTCCTCGGACCGGACTATCCCGGCTGCGACCCACAGCGTGTCAAGCGAGGTGCCTGCGGACGACCCGAGCGTGCAGCGACATCCTGCTGGCAGTCAGAGGGAGGAAGCTCGAGCGGGAGACGGGACTCGAACCCGCGACATTCTGCTTGGGAAGTCCTGAGCTCGTGAGCGTAGTAGCACGAGCGAGAGGCGAGCGAAACGCCGATAGTTGGAGTGTCGCGGTCGGGCTGCGCACCTATCCGGCAGCGGGCAGCCAGCCCCGGATTAACCGGACCGCGAGGCAGCGTGCAGGTGCATGGCGCCACCCACGCCCTTGAGCTCGACCGGGCCGATCTCCCGGAAGGCGACCTCCGCCCCGCCCGAGGCGTCGACCACCTCCTGGCTGACCAGCACCTCGCCCGGTCGGGCGTACTCGGCGATCCGCGAGGCGACGTTCACCGTCTGCCCGTAGTAGTCGCCCTCCTGGAAGATCACCGGCCCGGCGTGCAGGCCGACGTGCGCCGGCGGCAGCCCGGCCTCGGCCACGCCCGCCACCATCTCGAGGGCGGCGACCACCCCGGGCCCGGGGTCCTTGAAGAAGAACATCACCCCGTCGCCCAGCCACTTGACGGGCCGGCCGCCGTGGCGGACCGACGTGCGCTCCACCAGCCTGGCCAGCCGTGCTCGCCAGCTCGGCTGCCGCCGCATCGCCCCGCTCCTGGGTGAGCCGCGTGTAGCCGGTGATGTCGAGGAAGCACATCGCCGGTGGATGCTCGAGGCGGCTGTGCAGCCCGGCCCGAGCGAGGACGACCTCGAGCGCCGCCGATGATGTTGGCCATCCAGACGTGCGTCAGCTGGCCGCGGTAGATCGCCAGCAGCGCCTGCTCGTCGAGCGCCGTCATGCCTTCAGAGACCTCGCCCGAGGCCGCCCCGATCTCGGCCGCGGTGTAGCCCGCCGCGAACAGCGGCTCCAGCACCTCGGAGCGCCACGTATCGCCGGTCGTCTCGGCGATGCGACGCAGGCTGTCGCCGACCACGCGCAGGTTGCGCTCCAGGGTGATCGGCCGGAACCCGTGGGCCAGCTGGAACTGGAGGAGCGGCACGATCGGCCATCTCGTCCTCGCGGACGCGGTCCCCGGGCGCCGGCATGGCCGAGCCGGTCGCCTCTCGCACGGCCATCAGCAGCGTGCAGCGGCACGCCGGTCCTGGACGCTCAGCTCCTGGAACGTCTCGCCGGTGAGCGACGCGAAGAGGCTGTAGGCGGGGTCGTCCATGAAGTCGAGCGTGAGGTCGCCGCGTCGCAGCGCCGCGGCCAGCAGGTCGAGCGGGGATGGCGGCAGCCACCAGGCTGCTGCACGACGCCCCACGCGCCGGACGTCGCCCTCGGAGAGTCGCCCCTCGGCGTCCGGCTTGAGGATGCCCAGCTCGACCAGCCGGCCCAGCTCCTCGACGCTGACCCCGGCTCGCTCGGCCGTCTCGGCGATCTCGTACCGCTCCACGGCCGTACTGTAGCGGCATGGTGGACGCTGGCCGAAGGCGGCAGCAACGAAGCCGACCTCGCGACGATCCGAACTCGCGACCGACGACGCCGGGGCGTCCGGTTGCTCGCCGCCGAGGAGGCGATCCGCCGGACGAAGCTCCACGCATGCGGCGCGGACGGCGCGGAGGAGGAGCGTTGTGGCACGCGGCGACGCACGCTCGCACCAACTTGGCACAACGAAGCAGGGTGTCGCCCTGAGCTCAGGAGGGGAAGGTGGAGCGGGAGACGGGACTCGAACCCGCGACATTCTGCTTGGGAAGCAGACACTCTACCGACTGAGTTACTCCCGCTCGGGAGAGCCCGATTGTAACGCGGTGCCGGAAGTGACCGTCGCCCCAGCGCTGACAGGCCTCCGTCGCACGGCTGCAGTCTCACGGGGACTCCTTCGACTGCAGGCCTGATGGTCTCGACTCGCGACACCATGGGCCGTACCGTCGGTCGATGACCGGCCTGATCTTGCCCGCTCTCGATCAGCTCGCGCAGGATCGCCACGTCCTGCTGCTTGAAGGGCTTCCAGCCCATCTGGAGACCCATCTTCCTGTTCCCGGCCAGCGAGATGAGCGGTCCCAGGAGCAGCGCCGCGAGGATCCTGCTCGTGGGACCTCCGACGAGGACGTAGACGCCCCGCGGCTTCAGGGCGCGTCGGCACTCGAGGAGCGAGTGGTTGCCGGCGATGTCCAGGATCCAGTCGTAGCGCTGTCCAGTCGCGGGTGTAGTCCGTCGACGGTGTAGTCGATCACCTCGTCCGCCCCGAGCTCGCGCACGAGGTCCATCTTGCTGGTGCGGCACACCCCGGTCACATGCGCTCCGAACGCTTTCGCGATCTGGACGGCGAAGGGACCGACGTTTCCCGACGCGCCGTTGACCAGGACCCTGTCGCCCGGCTCGATGCGCCTCCTGCCCCGCAGGTTCTGCAACGCCAGGATGCCCGACTGCGGCACGGTGGCGGCCTCCTCGAAGCTCATGCTCGGTGGCTTGTGGGCCCACGCCTGCTCCGGCCGCACAGGCGTACTCGGCGAAGGCGCCATAGCCGAACTGGGTCAGGTCGCCGAAGACCTCGTCGCCAGGCCGGAATGCCGTCACGCCAGCGCCGACCGCTTCGACCTCTCCGGCCGCGTCCAGCCCCAGGCCACGGTTCCTGTGGCCGGCGGAACCCGGTGCCCATGCGGGTGAGCATGGGCCGGCCGTACAGGTAGTCGAGGTCGGCCTGGTTGAGCGATGCCGCTCGGAGGCGGACCAGGACCTCGCCTGCCTTCACCGTCGGCGTAGCGACCTCGCTCAGCTCGAGGACATCGGGTGACCCGTACCGGTCGCGGACGAAGGCCTTCATGGTCGTGACGGATGCCGCGCGTCAGCCCAGCTCCGGGTAGCGTGCGACGGCCTCCGCGAGGGCCCCCGCGGGCGCGTCGCCCAGGTGCTCGTCGAGGAACGACCGCACCAGGTCCCGCGTGATGAGCGTCATCCGCTCGGCATCGATGGGACCGACCGGGAGCAGCGTGTCGCCGGGCCCTCGCAGCAGCCCGAGGTCGCTGAAGTCCATGTGCTGGCTGCCCGCGACGGAGAACTGCTGCGAGTTCCCCGCGGCCTCGACGGTCGCGAAGTCCGCGTCGGCGGCCTCGCAGAACCCATCGCACTCCCCGGCTGGGTCGTGCCGCAGGACGAGGCTCGGTGCCGTCAGGCCGGTGTGCCGGACGTCGGTCCACAGGGTCCCGTCCAGATCCACCGCGGCGGCGCACCGTGCGTCCTGTCGGCAGGCCTCGAATGCCGCCGCTCCGCCCATCGAGTGGCCGAGGTACGCCACGTGGTCGAAGTCGAGTGCGCCGATCGCCGGCGGGCTGGCAGCGAGCGTCTCGACGACGAAGGCCGCATCGGCGACCCACACGTCCGCGATCCGCGCGGCCGCGTCGTACCAACCGGGGATGTCGCTCAGGAGCGCTGGGTCGATGCCACCGAGGGCGGTCGGGGCCACCACGTGGCCGTCCGGGAACACCACGAGGGCGGACCCGGTGGGGTTGATGCCGACGACCGCGTAGCCGTGGCTGGCCAGGTCCTCGGCCAGCGCCGAGTAGGCCGCGACCGGCTGACCGAGGCCCGGCAGCAGGACGACGACCGGGGGCGTGCCGTCGAGCGGGGCGTCGGCGATCGAGTTCGTCCCGACGGCGTTCAGGTCCTGGGACACGATCCCCGCGCTGTTGGCGAGGTCCGCCCAGGTCGGCGGCAGGTACGGCGCGGCGGCACCGGACGATCCCGCGACGGCCGGATACCAGATCCAGACCGCCAGCTCTCGCGCGCGGCCATCGGTGGCGAAGGGGTCGGGCCGTGCTGCATCGGTCAACGCGAGCTCCGTCCGACCCACGACGGACGTGCCCGTGACGGCCGGAAGCGTGAGCTCCTGGGCCATCGTGACGGCGCTGGAGGCGGTGAGCCCGATGACCGCTGCGACAAGGCTGACGACGACGCGGTGGGGGAGTCCGAAGACTCGACCAGGGCGGACAGCGGGCCCCCGGGGGCGCTGGGCGGCCGTTGCGGTCGGGAGTCCTATTCCGCCTGAGGGGATCGACATGCTGGTCTCCTTGGCTCGGTACTGTCGGCCCCAGGCCGTGTCGCGCGTGTCATGGATGGTTCCTGGAGGGTTGAAGGGCTGGGCGAATACTCACCTGTCGAGGGGATACTCCCTTGGCCGTGCCCTTGTCGGCCGTTCAGTGCACGAGGTCGGCGCTCACCTGCCAGAGCCGTGCCGCGACGGCCGCGTCGTAGCTCGCCTTCGAGGATCGCTTGGGCTTGCTGTCGGCGAAGTACTGCCCCGTGACCCGGTCGAGATCGGGAGCGGAGGCCAGATGGATCGACGTGGCGGCCCCCTGCGCCGGGGTCTTCATGAACGGCCGTATGAACGGGACGACCAGGCGCTGGACGACGCCGGGGTCCTCGGCTCCGAACGAGGTCCGGACCACGCCCGGATGCAGCGCATTGGCCGTGACCTCGCTGCCCTGCAGCCTCCTGGCCAGCTCGTAGGTGAACAGCACGTTGGCGAGCTTGGACTGGTTGTAGGCCCGCGAGCCCGACCAGGACCGCTCGCCCTGGAGGTCGTCGAAGTCGATGCCGCCCTGCGGTGTGCGCACCGGAGGCCACGGTGACCACACGCGCCGGGGCGCTCTGCTTCAGCCGCTCGAGGAGCAGGTCGGTCAGCAGGAACGGCGCGAGGTGGTTCAGCGCGAACGTGTGCTCGAGCCCGTCGGCGGTGACGTGCCGGGTGTCCCAGTAGCCGCCGACGTTGTTGACGAGCACGTCCAGCCGCGGATACGCGGAGAGGACCTCGCCGGCCAGCCGCCGCACCTCGGCCTGCGATGACAGGTCGGCCACGAAGACATCCACCGCGGGGTTGCCCGATTCGCGGGCGATCGCAGCGGCTGCCTCGTCGGCCCGGTCCCGGTCGCGGCCGGTGATGCCCACCCGGGCCCCCATGGAGGCCAGGCCGATCGCCGTCGCCCTGCCGATCCCGCTGGTGCCACCGGTGATCAGGACCGTCTTGCCGCTCGATGCGACTGGATCGTCGAGGCTCATGGCTACCCGGTGACCGCTGCGGCGGTGCGAGGCTCGAGCACGACCACCGCCCGCTCCGTCGATCGCTGCGCGGCGAGCGCGTCGAGGTCGTCGCCCCAGCCGGGGTAGTCGCGGAAGCTGGCCCACAGCCGCTCGCGCTCCGCTCCGACCGCGACGCGACCGCGAACGGCGCGAGGACCGTCCTTCAGCTCGACGGTCGTGTCCGGGTGCGCCTGGAGGTTCAGCCACCACGCCGGCTCGGCGTCGGCCCAGCCGTTCATGGCCAGCGTGACCAGGTTCGGGCCGTCCTCGTAGTAGCCGACGATGGCCACTCGCGGCTGGCCCGAGCGTCGCCCGACCGTCGTGAGGCGCATCATCCCGAACCTGCCGCCGGCCTTCGGTCGCGAGAGGCCGATCCGCCCCCCGCTGAACCGGTAGAGCGCGCGGTGCAGCACCCAGGCGATGCGAACGAACAAGCGTGGAGGGGTCCCAGGGGTCTGCTCACGGACGGCGGTCATGCCGCACCTGCCGTCGTGCGCGACGGCGCATCGGTGATGGGGCGGCTGTGATCGGCGCCGAGGCCGCTCGACTTGGCAGCGGCCGCCACCATGATCGGTGCAGTGGCCTTGAAGCCCTTGAAGGTCAGGTAGAGGCCGAGCGAGAACTCCCACACGGCGATCGGGAGCGCGGCGAGCCCGCCCAGCGGGGAGTACTGCTCGACGACGCCGAAGATCGTCAGGACGGTGGCGGTGATGAGGATGGGGGCCCCGATGAGCCCCAGCGTCGGGAGGGCACGGGGCACGAGGCCCGATCGGTACAGCAGGGTGCCCAGCAGCAGGGCGTTGAAGCCCGGCATGAGGCTCTGTCCGACCGTGAACGCCCAGTTGTAGTTCGCGACGAGCGACGCACCCGTGGTGGTGAGCGCGGGAGCATCTGCCGCCCCGGCCGTCGCGCCCAGGCCCTGCTGCAGGGTCACGAGCGAGAGGATGCTCACGACACCCATGAAGATCATGGCCGCCTCGACGATGCGAGTGGTCACGAAGCCGAGTGCGAAGCCCTCGCTCTGCCGTCTGACCACCGGGAACAGCGCCACCGCGGTGCCGATGCCGGCGAGGGCGACGATGAGCTCGAGGACGGTGCCCAGGAGCACGGTGGTGTCGCTGCCGGAGCCCAGGATCCAGGCCGGATCGCTCTTCAGGGCGCTGTAGAGGGCCAGCGTGGGGATGGAGATGAAGGTGATCAGGTAGAACAGGCCCGCGACGAGCGCGGTCTTGCGCATCGGGTCCATCGGGGCTCGCTCGTGGTTGGGGTGCGCGCGGCGTTGGTCATGTCAGTCTCCGTTTCGTACGTTGGTCGGTGTGGTCGAGGCCCGCTGATGGAGCATCGGGTAGGTCGGGCCGACGCGGAGGACCGAGACGAGCGGCAGGCCCGACTCACGGACCTTCTGCAGCAGGCCGTGCAGCGCAGCCTGGTCGGGGACGACCAGGCCGACGGAGGACGGTGGTGCCGTCGCTCTCATTGGTGAGGCGCAGTCCGTCGAGCCAGGCGGCCCATCGGCCATGAGGTGCCCCGCGACCCGGAGCTGTAGGGTCCGCCTCATGGCGGTCGCCGTCGATGTGTGTCGTTCCGGTCTATCTATCCTTCCGCCGGCGTTGCGATCCGTTGCCGGCGTGAGTACGAAGGTAGGGGCGGGTGTGGTGAGTGGGCATCACCACGTGTGGTGAGTGATGTGGTGGATTTTCGAAGTCGACGCGAGCAGCCCGGATGGCTCGAGCGCCGACCGTGCCGCCCTCTCGGTCGCGTCCCCGGTGAAGGGCGCCTAGGTCTGGGGGTGGCGGTCGCTGCCTCTCGACAGCAGGTCGAGTTCGATGGCCCGACGGACGGCTGCCCGACGATCGTTCACGCCGAGCTTGGCGTAGATGTTCTTGGTGTGACTCCGCACGGTGTGGAGGGACACCACGAGCTCGCGGGCGATGTCCGGGCCGTCGAGATCGGTTCCAAGCAGCCGAAGTACGTCAAGTTCGCGCTCGCTGAGCGGCTCGACCAGAGCCTGGTGGACGCGTCTGGAGCCCTCGGCTTGGCCGACCGCCGACAGCAGTCGATCGACGTACGTCAGCGCGATCCCGCGCTCGGCGGCAGC
>CAWDUR010000020.1:0-14011 GCA_963805585.1 uncultured Chloroflexia bacterium
TACACCAATATCCGGGCCATCGACCGCAAGCCCCTGCCCGACTGGTACCTGCGCGTGCCGGGCGTCGAGTCGATCTCCATGGACTCTCAGCCACGAGCAGAACGCCATCGACGCCGTCAAGGGCGCGGCCAGGTCTACAACCTCGCCGCCGACATGGGCGGCATGGGCTTCATCGAGCGCTTCCGCATCGAGTGCCTCCGCAGCATCCTCATCAACACCCACATGATCGAGGCCGCCTACCGCGCCGGTCGCCGATGCTACTTTTACTCCTCCTCCGCGTGCGCCTACAACACCGATCTCCAGAAGTCGCCGGACGTTGGGGCGCCCTCAAGGAAACCGACGCCTACCCCGCCATGGCCGAACGCGGCTACGGCTGGGAAAAACTCGTCTCCGAGAATGTTCTGCCAGGAATATTGGTCGGAGCGCGGTCTCGAGACGCTGCATCGCGTTCGCTTCCACAACGTCTTCGGCCCGCTCGGCACGTGGGACGGCGGCCGGGAGAAGGCACCCGGCGGCGATGTGCCGCAAGGTCCTCGAGGCGCAGGACAGCGGCGACCTGCGCATCCAGATCTGGGGCGACGAACGCAGACGCGCTCGTTCTGCTACATCGACGACTGCCTGCACGGCATCGACCTGATCATGCACAGCCCTGAGCTGATCGCCACGCCCATCAATCTGGGCTCGAGCGAGATGGTGTCGATCAACGAGCTGGTCTCGCTCGTCGAGGGCATCGCCGGCGTGACACTGGAACGGGAGTACGACCTGGACGCGCCGAAAGGCGTGGCCGGCCGCAACAGCGACAACACGTTCATCCAGCAGGTCCTGGGCTGGGAGCCCAACACGCCGCTCCGCGACGGGATGGCGGCGACCTACGCCTGGATCGCCGAGCAGTTCGCCGCCCGCAAGGCCGGGCGGCGCGTCGTCGAAGGATGAGGACGCGGCCCGGCCCGGTGGCAGTGTCGGCGGCAACGCCCTCACAGCCGGTCGGTCTTCGGCCGCGCCATCGGGGGCTTGCCCTACCGGCTGCAGATGGCCGGCGGCTGGATCGACCAGCCGTTCGTCTCCGCGCTCGACCCGGACCCCCCCGGCTCGATGGTGGTGGTCTCGTTGGAGCCGACCGTTCGCTACATGGAGCGCTGCGGCATGGCGACGGGCACTCGCGGGGCGGCCCGGGCTTGTGGGGCGAGCCCTGCCCCGCGATCGTCCGCCCGCCGACCTCGTGCGCGAGCTCTACGCGGCCGAGAACGCGGGAAGCGCCGAGCCGTCCGGCTCGCAGGACATGATCGGCCTGATCTACCCGGGCGTCAGCCGGCTCGACTACGACGCTTCGGTGGAGGGCGGCTGTTTCCCGGCCCACGTCGAGTCCACCAGCGACCCGCCGATCGTGGCTTGGCTGGAGCACGTCCTGCATCTGGTCCCGGTGGGCGAGCGCCCTGCCGGCTACGGTCCCCTCGGTATCAAGCGCCTCGAGCCAGCCTGGATCGCCCGCCTCGGCGCCAGTGGGCGTGCCTGCTACGACGCCATCCTGGCCATGGACGTGGACGCGCTCGGGGCATCGCTCAACGAGTGCTCCGCTCGCCTGGGACGCCATCCTGCCCCAGGTCTTCGAGCACCCCACCATCACCATCGACCTCCGCGGCCTCCGGGCAGCCTATGCCGCCCGAGTACGCCCGGCGCGATGTTCTCCGGGTGCGGCGGCGGCTACCTCATCGTGGCCTCCGAGGAGCCGCCCGCGGGCTCCGCTCCCATCGTGGTGCGCTCGTGACGGCGGACCGGCCGTGGGCCTGGACGATCGAGGGCTGGCAGGGTCGCCCGCGGTCGTCGAAGCGAGCCTGGACGATCTGCGCTCAGATGACGTGCGGTTCCTCCAGGAGGCTGCCCGGCTGGGCCCGTTGCATGTTCGTGTCCCGTCCGACGAGCTCGTCGCGGCGTCCACGGGTGCCCCGCCCGCCTTCCCTGCCTCGAGCGCCTGTTCCTGGCCGAGTCGATGCGATGGGTGAAGCGCACCACGATCGTCGGGCACCCCGTGGCCGCTGAGTTGCAGGCGCTGGTCGCAGATGGCGCGACGCTCGTGCTCCGCGAGGAATCCGATGATGCCGACGCCGTGCTGGCGGCCCAGGCCGCCACCCGCGCCGACCGGGGTGCCCTGTCACGTGGTGTCCGCGCCGGATCGCGCCGGCTTCCCCGTCAGCGAGCCCGCCCCGCCGCCGCCCGACCTGCCCAGGGTCGTCGTGACGGGCTGCTACGACTGGCTCCACTCGGGCCACGTCCGCTTCTTCATGGACGCATCGGCCCTCGGCGCCCTGTACGTGGTGATCGGCAGCGATCGCAACGTGGCGCTCCTCAAGGGGCCCGGCCATCCCCTTCAGGGCGAGCAGGAACGGCGCTACATGGTCGGGTCCGTGCGCTGCGTGACGGGGTGCCTGCTGTCGTCGGGCTCGGGCTGGATGGACGCCGAGCCGGAGATGGCCGAGATCGGGCCGCGCTTCTACGTGGTCAACGAGGATGGCGACCAGCCGGAGAAGCGGGAGTTCTGCCGCGCGCACGGCATCGAGTACGTGGTGCTCGAGCGTGTCCCTCATGCCGGGCTGCCAGCGCGCTCGAGCACCGAGCTGCGCGGCTTCTGAGAGGATCCGAGCCGCATGCGACCCCTTCGGATCATCCCCGACCTCCGGACTCGGGTGTGGGGCGGCACGCGCCTCTCGCACTCGCCTGAAGGCGGGATGCCCATCGGGGAGGCCTGGCTCGCGGGTCCCTCGTCGCAGGTCCTCGACGGCCCTGCCGCAGGCGCGACCCTCGACGAGCTGGCCGCCTCGCTCGGTGCCCGGCTCACGGGATGCGACGCGCCCGACACCGGTCGCTTCCCGTTGCTGGCCAAGATCATCGACCCGGCCGAGTGGCTGTCGGTGCAGGTGCACCCCGATGACGAGCAGGCTCGGCGCCTCGAGGGGCCGAGCGCCGTCGGCAAGACCGAGGCGTGGTACGTCATCGACGCGGCGCCAGGGGCTGAGGGATCCTGCTGGGCGTACGGCCTTCGGTGGCTCCGGAGACGGTCAGGCAGGCCATCCGCTCGGGGGGCCTCGCCGACCTGCTGGAGCGGCGCCGGGCGAGGCGCGGCGAGTCATACCTCGTACCGGCCGGGACGCTGCACGCCATCGGCCCCGGGGTCCTGGTGTACGAGATCCAGCAGCCCTCCGACATCACGTACCGCTGCGACGACTGGGGCCGTCCCCCGACGGCGGCCCGGCCCATCCACGTGGCCCAGTCGCTCGAATGCGCGCGCGCTGAGCCATGGCGCGGGCCGGTGCGCTCCAGCTCCGGGCCGGTGGCCCGCGGCCTCCTTGTCCGCTGCGACCCACTTCGTCCTCGAGTACCTCAGGCCCGCGGCAGCCGAGCTGCCCCGTGCGACCCCGCGATGGCCTCGCTGCACGTCCTGACCGTGGTGACCGGGCAGGCCGTCGTCCGGGGCGACGGCTGGGACGAGCGCCTCGCACCGTACGAGACCCTGGTCATCCCCGCCGACGCGGGCCAGTACAGCGTCGCGGCGCCGGCACGCCGGGCGCCTCACCGACGGACCCGGTCGTGCTCATGGCCCGGCTGCCCGCGCCGGGCGAGCGCGAGGCAGCTGCCGAGGACCTCGCCGATGCCGACCCTGCATGACGTGGCGAGGCGCGCGGGCGTCTCGCCGATGACCGTGTCCCGCGTCGTCAACGGATCCGCTCGGTCAGCCCGGAGCTGCGCGCCCGCGTGGAGGAGGCGCTGGCGGAGACCGGCTACATCCCGAACACGGTGGCTCGCAACCTGCGGACGCGGCGCACGGACACGGTCGGGCTCCTCGTGCCGGACATGACCAACCCGTTCTTCACGACGCTGGCCCACGGCGTGGAGACGGCCAGCCGCGAGGCCGGCGTCTCGCTGCTGCTGGCCAACAGCGACGAACGCGAGGAAGAGGAGCAGCGCCTGGTGCCCATGCTGCTGCAGCGACAGGTCGACGGCCTCCTCGTCGTGCCGGCCGGGTGGCCGCGCCGACGATCCGCCTCTGCCGAGAGCATGGCGTGCCCCTGGTGCTCGTGGACCGACGCCCAGAGACCCCGGCCGTCGACAGCGTGCGGGCGGACTCGGAGGGTGGCGCGCTCGAGCTCGGTCGGCTGCTCGTGGGCCTGGGCCATCGACGCTTCGCCGTGCTGACAGGGCCGGCGACCGTGTCGACCGCGGTCGATCGCGTCACGGGCTTCTGTCGGGCGCTCGGTGAGGTGACCGGCGTCCAGGCACCCACGATCATCCACGGCGCCTACACCATCGAGAGCGGCCAGGGCCATGGCGCTGGCGGCGGTGCAGGACGCGCCTGTCCCGACGGCCATCTTCGCCGCCAACAACTTCATCGCCATCGGCGTCCTGCACGCGCTCGTGGAGGTCGGGCTGCGGGTCCCGGAGGACGTGGCCGTCGTGGGCTTCGACGACCTTCCCCAGGCGATGGTCACCTTCCCCTTCCTGACCGTCGCGGCCCAGCCGGCCTTCGAGATGGGCCGACGCAGCGTCGGTCTGCTCTTCGAGCGCGTGGCGGACCCGGACCGGCCCGTGCAGGACGTGGTCCTGCCCACGGAGCTCGTCCTTCGCCGATCCAGCGGCGGCCTCGTCAGGGAGGCGCTCAAAGGCTGACGGTCGGCACCATCCGTCCAGGGGCTGGACCGTCGAGCTTGCCGGGCAGACCACAATGGGAGGTCATCACCGCAGCCGGGAGAACCGCGATGTCTCGACAAGCTATTCCGCCGGGTCGCTTCGTCACTCAGTGCAGCGCTGCTCGTCATGGCCCCCGGCGGGATCGCTTTACGGCCGCGGCCGCGGGCGAGCAGATCAGCTACACCAGTACCCCGGACGAGGTCGCCATCTTCATGAACGGCATCGCCTACGTGCATGACAGCCTGCTGCTGCCGGAGGGCGTCGACGCCCGAGTCGTGCTGCCGGACAGCGTCTTCGCCGACACACTCGTCTTGCGCGAGGATGGCCAACGGGTGGCTCGCTATCGACTCGACCGCAGCACGGGCTCGCGGGCGGTCGTTTGGCAGAGCGCTCCGAGGGCGACCGACGGAGAAGACGGACTGCGCGAGGTGACGCTCGAGTACCTGGTCGCCGGCGTGGGCTGGAGCCCCACCTACGACATGTGGCTGGCAGCGGACACGGACGAGACGGTGGGTTTCGACGCTTTCGCTGGGGTCTCGAACGGCGCCCTGCCCATGGAGGATGTGGCGACACGGCTGGTCGCCGGCAGGGTGGACCCCACCCAGATGGTCGATGCCGTGTCCCAGATCACGGCCAACCAGGTCATCGCCGGCTACGAGGATCCGCTGGCCGCCCCGGTCGCGCCTATCGCAGCACCGACAGGCTCGCTCGACATCCAGCACGTCTACGACGTCGGCAGTGTCAGCGCTGAGCCCGGAGACACCGTCTACCTGGGCCTGTTCGGCGGCAGCCTGCCGGCCCGCCGGCTGCACCTCTGGAACGCCCAGACCGACGACCAGGTCAGCGTCATCTACAAGGTGCGCAACGAGAGTGACATGCCCTTTGCGGAAGGCATCGTTCGTTCCTACCAGGACGACCTCTTCATCGGCAGCGACTTCATGGAACTGACGCCCGAAGGTGGCGAGGGCAGCATCACCGCGGGCTACCTGCCCGACGTGCGGGTAAGCCGTGCCGAGAGTCGAGCCGCGCTCAGCACGGGCAGCTTCGGCTACCAGGACGAGGTGGAGCTGACCATCACCAACCTGGGAACCGAGCCCGTGGAGCTGGAAGTGGTGGACCAGGTCCCAGCCGAGGCAGAGGCTCTCGAGGCGACGGTCGAGCCCGAGCGAACGCCGGGCAACCTGCTGCGCTGGCAGGTCACGGTCGAGCCGAGCTCGACGCTCGTGCTCGGCTACGAGTACAAGGTGGAGTGACCCCCCGGCCGAAGGGCGTGAGCGCGTGGAGGAGCCGATCAGCGCTTCTTCTTGTCCCCAGCCGTCGGGCCACCCTTGGGCTTCTTCACGCCGCTCTTGCTGCCTGGTCCCTTGTCACCCATGGATCACCTCCGTGTCTGTGGCGTAATGAACGTGCCTGCATTGTGGAGCCGCCCGGCGTATGAGACCAGTCCCTGGCGGGAAGAACCGGCTGACCAGACCATGGAAGGCCGCGCATGGACCAGAGAAGGAAGTGGAACGATGCGATTCGCCTTCGGAGCCGACGACTCGAATGCCACGACGGCCGCCGTGCTCGAATGCCTGAAGAACCACGGCAACGTGACGGTCGTGGACGACCGAGACCAGTGGCCCGATATCGGACGTGAGGTGGGACGCCTGGTCGCCACCGGCGATGCTGACCTCGGTGTGGTCATGTGCTGGACGGGCACGGGCGTCACGATCGCCGCCAACAAGGTGCCCGGCGTGCGCGCGGCGCTGGCGTGGGACCGCTGGGTGGCCACAGGGGCGCGCCGCTGGAACGACGCGAACGTGCTCGGCCTGAGCCTCAAGCGGCTCTCGCCCGACGTCGCCGTGGAGTGCCTGGAGGCCTTCCTCGATCCGACCAACGAACCTGATCAGGCGCAGAGGGCGAACATCGACTCGCTCGGCTGACGGCTCCTGCGTCGGCTGTGACGGGTCGGGGCAAGAATGTGCCGAGCCGAATGAACGGACTACCCGAAGAAGGCCGCGATGGCCGCCGTGTCATCAGAGAAGGCCCAGCGCTCGCTGATCTTGCCGTCCCTCATGTGGTAGACATCTCCGCGACGCGGTAGTCGAGCGACTTGCCGGCCCGCGTGCCATGAGCGTCACCCAGGACGACGATGTGCTCATCGTTACCGAGGATGTCGTGGACCTCGAAGGTGATCTCGTAGTCCATGTCGCCCATGCCGGCGGCGAGCTCCGCCTTACCGTGTCTCGGCTCGGATCGTCCGATCTCGTGCCAGACGACGTCGTCGGCAAGGTAGTCAGCCATGGCTGCGAAGCCATCACGCGCGATGGCCTCATTGGCGCGCCGCACCAATTCGACGTTGGGATGCTCTGCCATCGAAGGGGCCTCCTCGTTCGCACGGTCCACAGGGCCGTGGCTGGTCCAACCCCCCGAAGTCTCATCCTACACTCGGCCATGTCATGGTCAAGGGGTAGGGACTGGCCGTCGAACGCTTTGTCGCCAGTGATGAGCGGTACACGTGAACCGGACCTTGACATGCCTTCCGGGCAGTCCAAAATGGCGCGACCGCGGCCCGTGCGCGTCCCCCCATCGGACGCCCCGCGGCAGGAGGAGTCCATGCCCAAGTACCTGATCACCGGGAGCTACACCGTCCAGGGCGTCAAGGGCGTCATCGCCGAGGGCGGCAGCGGACGCGTGGCCGCGGTCAGGAAGCTCATCGCGTCGCTCGGCGGGACGCTCGAGTCGTTCTACTTCGGCTTCGGCGGCGATGACTTCTACGTCACGGTCGACCTGCCGAGCAACGTCGCAGCAGCCGCCGGTGCGCTGACCGTGGCGGCCGCCGGGGGCACCAGCCCGCGGACCATCGTGCTGCTCACGGCCGGAGGAGGTCGACGCGGCCGTGAAGCTGTCGCCGACTACCGCGCTCCCGGCGCCTGAAGACCGCTGACGTGGCAGGGCCTGACCCGCAGGCCCTGCCGCAGAGTGGAGGAGACGAGATGCCCAGCGATCACGACGTCGATCCAACGACCCCACCGAGCGGGTCCGGTTGCGTGGAGTGTCTCGCCTCCGAGGGCTGGTGGTTCCATCTGCGTCGCTGCGCGACCTGCGGCCACGTCGGGTGTTGTGATGCATCCCCCTCCCAGCACGCGCGTCACCATGCCGCGGAGGTCGGCCATCCAGCCGCCCAGAGCTACGAGCCCGGCGAGGACTGGTTCTGGGACTACGAAACGGAAGAGTTGTTCGAAGGCCCGACCCTGGTCCCGCCACACCACCACCCGTGAGATCAGCCGTCACCAGGTCCCGCGGGACGCGTGCCCCCGGACTGGAAGCACCGCCTGCACTGACGGGGAACCTTGGCGCACCGGCACGACCGGTCGTCCGGGTGGGGGTGCGGTGGATCGCCGCACGATCAGCGTCGGCTCGAAGACTTCGTCCTGATCGGGGCGGGCGTTGCCGCACGATCAGCCACCAGCGCGACCGCCGTCCTGACCGCTTCGGCCACGATCTCGGTCGTGGGCATGCGCAGCGTGGTGAGGGCCGGGATGGTGTACGGCGCGAACATGAGGTCGTCATAGCCGACCACCGACAGCAGGTCCGGGACAGGGACTCCATGGGTGTGGGCGCCATGCAGGACGCCGACGGCCGTCACGTCGGTCGAGCAGGCGATGGCGGTCGGCGGTTCCTCGAGGCCGAGCAGGGCCTCCAGCCCCGCCTCTCCGCCGGCCAGTGAGTTCTCACAGCCCTGGACGTAGCCGTCAGGCACAGCCCCGAACCGACTCACCATGAAGTCGATGAAGGCCTCCTCGCGCGTGGGGTTCTCGCCGGGCAGCCGCGCGCTCACGAAGCCGATCCGCTCGTGGCCGAGCTGGACCAGGTGCTCGAGGCCGATCGCGATCCCCTTGCGGTCATCGACATCGACGGTCGGGAAGCGGATGGGACTACGTCCCTGCCAGAGAGCGACCACCGGAGCTTTCGCATCGAGCAGATCAGCCAGGAGTTGTGGCTGGTCCTCCATCTCGCCGAGCATGATGACGGCATCACAACGCCGAGGCTCCAGGACCGCCGGGAGCGCGAGCCCCTCCTGTTCGCGACCCTGGACGTGCCCGAGGATGATGTTGTAGCCGCGGGCCATGGCCTCGACAGCCAGGGCCTCGAGCGCCCCGGCGAAGAACGGGTCGCTGAAGTCACGGACGACCGCGCCAAGCAGCATCGTTGGAGCGCCCCGAAGTGCGCGCGCGAAGGGGTTGGGGCGGTACCCCAGGCGGAGAGCCTCCTTCGTGATGCGGTCACGCGTATTCGGGGCGATCGGCACCCTGGAAGGAGCATCGTTGATGACCCGGGACACCGTGCTCAGCGATACGCCAGCGGCGTCGGCGATGTCACGCATCGTCACCACGTCGCCGCGATCGCGTCGGGAAGCCGGTGCGGCTACATCCGACGGCTTCGGTGCCGGACCGATCTGAGCTCGGCTCTCGCCCGTTGTCCCCACCCCCATGGCACCCTACTCGCGGCTGGCCGTCTCAGGCTGCGTCGGCAGCCAGACCCGCATGCCGAGGCGCGGTCGCTCGGCCCACGCGAAGTAGGGCACGGCGTGGACCCTGACCCCGACGGCGGGCGGCGCGAGGTGTGTCGCCGGACCCGCCACGGACCGGCTCGCGTAGGGCCATTCGTTGTCCAGCCCATCGTCGCGGACCTGGGCATCGAAGACCAAACGGATCGCTCCTTCCAGGCCCGGTATCGGCTCTGACACGGCCTGCACCTCGAGCGCCGGATCGACCTCGATGGATTCGACCGAGGCGCCGGCGGGCAGGTCCGCGTCCTCGACAGCATAGACAAGGGGACCGCGCTCCAGAGCGACCGTCTGCCGAAGCGCATCGATGCGCGGGTCCGGGGAGGTGATCCGCGGCTCCATCCGGAGTCGCAGGCTGATCCGATCCGCGGCTTGCCAGGGTCGATCCAGCGTGACCAGGCCCGGTCCCGACTCGGCCAGGACCGTGGAACCGTTCAGCGTCACGGTGGCGCTCGGGCACCAGTCGGGGACGCGGATGGAGAGCGCCCAAGGCTGCCCGGTGCCCTGAGCGACCGTGACCTCGACGTCCTCGGTCCACGGGTATCCGGTCTTGATATCCAGCTTGACGACCTCGCTGCCCACGCGAGCCTCCAGCGTGCCCGTCGCGAACTGGAAGAGCTGGATGCCGCGATCATCGACGGTCGCGACCTGCCCGGGAAGCGTGGCCAGGAAGCGCATCAGGTTGGGCGGGCAGCAGGAGACGGGGAACCACTCGGCTCGGCGCGTCGTGGCGGCACCCTCCAGGATCTCGAGACCCGCAGATCGTCGCAGCAGCGGGTTGGAGTAGAAGAAGTGCCGGCCATCCGAACCCAGGCCAGACAGGATGCCATTGAAGGCGGTGCGCTCGATGAGGTCCGCGAACCTCGCTTCGCCGGTGGCCAACAGCAGCCGCCAGGCAAGCATCGTGCTGCCGATGGATGCGCACGTCTCCCCGTAGGCCCGATCGGATGGGAGCTCGAACGCCGCACCGATGGCCTCATCCCGGTGGCGTGATCCGAGAGCGCCGGTCAGGTACATCCGGCTGGACCTCAGGCCCTTCCATCGGCGCAGCACAGCGTCCAGGAGTTCACGGTCGCCGGTCTCCGTGGCTACGTCGACGACCCCGCAGTCGAGGTACATCTGCCTGACGGCATGGCCAACGGGCTCCGTCGCTGTGCGCACGGGTTCGTGGTCCTGCCAGTAGCTGTCGCCGAAACGGTCTCCGGCCAGCAGGCCGTGGCCACGCCGCTCCACGAGGACCCGGGCAAGCTCCAGGTAACGCTCTCGTCCGGTGGTGCGATAGAGCTCCACGAGGGCCATCTCGATCTCGGGGTGTCCGCAGACAAGCTCTCGCTGGCCTGGGCCGAGCTCACGCCAGATGCGATCGACGAACCGTTCGGCGATGCGCAGGAGTCGGTCGTCGCCGAGACCCCGTTGCCAGGCGACAGCCGCCTGGATGAGATGGCCGGCCACGTACAGCTCGTGGCCCCATTGCATGTCCGTGAACTCGTGGCCCGGACGTGCCACCTGGAAGAACGTGTCGACATAGCCGTCGTCCCGCTGTGCTTTCGAGATCAGTGCGATGAGCGGGTCAGCGAGGGCCAGGAGCGCCGGGTCTGGAGCCTGCGCGAGCTCCCATCCGACAGCCTCCAGCCACTTGTGGATATCCGAGTCCAGGAACGGTGCCGTGGTGCCGGAGTCGTCGTTGCCGCCCCTGTATACGCCCTCCTCTCCTCCGGCCAGGCGGAAGTTCATGACGTTGCCGACCCGCTCCAGCTGAGCGGCGCCGTGGGGGATGGTCACCTCGCGGTTCCTGGCCCGTCGGGCAGCCCACATGCCACCCGTGATGCGGCTCTCCAGCAGCCCGACCGGTCGAAGGCGGACGTGGGCGGACGCCGTGGGGACGACTGGCGCGATGACGTTATCGCGGTTCGAGGTAGGAGCTTCCATCAGGTGCCTCCGATCAGCCGGTCCATCGGCGGCTGTACGCACCACTGTGCGGCACGTCCACCGTCCGGATTCGCATCCTAGCAGCGGAAGAGCTGGAAGAAAAGGGTTGTGTGCATACCATTGCGGTGATACGCTGTCGCCCGCAATGCCGGCCCGAGAGCCACCTCGGCGTCGGGGAATGGGGAAGAAGGAGATCGCTATGAGGGACTTCCGGAAGACCTTGATGGTGGCCATGGGGACCACCGCGATCGCCGCTGGGATGTTCGCCGGGCCGCTCGGTGTGGCGGCCCAGGACGACACCGCCTGGCAGGGGGTCGATGACGGCACCACCTTGACGATGTGGACGCGGGCCGCGACAGAGGCGCGCTCTCGCGCCCTTGTCGATGCCTACAACGCGACGCACGAGAACCAGATCGAACTGACCGTCGTGCCGACGGACGACTACCAGGCCGTGGTCGGCGCGGCGGCCGGCTCGAACTCGCTGCCGGACCTCTTCTCTGCCGACGTCGTGTTCATGCCCAACTGGACCTCGCAGGGTCTCTTCACGGACATCACGGACAAGATCGCCAGCCTGCCGTATCATCGACCAGGTCGGACCGGCGCACATCGACGCGTCGACTTGGGACGGCAAGAAGTACGGGCTCCCGTTCGTCATCGACCTGTCGGTGTGGATGTACAACAAGGAGCTCTTCCGCCAGGCAGGTCTCGACCCCGAGAAACCGCCGACGACGCTGGCTGAGTTCGACGCCGCGGCGCGCGCCGTCGACGCGCTCGGCGGCGACGTCAACGGGACGTTCTTCGGCGGAAGCTGCGGCGGCTGCAACGTCTTCACGTGGTGGCCGATCAGCTGGGCCGACGGCGAGCCGGTCATGAACCCGGAGGGCACGGAGTCTTCCTGAACAGCGAGACGATGCGGACGATCTACTCGACGTTCCGAGAGCTGCACGAGGACGGCATCACGGCGCCCGGCACCCAGGAGGAGCAGGGCCCGACGTGGACGGGGTTCTTCCCGCAGGGGAACATCGGCATCATGCCGATGCCGGCCAGCCTGCAGGGCATGGCCAACGACGACGCTGAAGGACGAGGACATCGGCGTCACGCCGATCGCGGGCGTCAACGGCGGTCAGTCCACGTTCGTCGGCGGCGACAGCATCGGCATCTCGCGCGACAGCAAGGTGGCCGACCAGGCCTGGAACTTCCTCGCGTGGATGCTCGACGACGAGGCCCAGGTCGAGGTCGTCGCCAAGGACGGCAACGTCGTCGCCCGCACGGACCTCGCCGACAACGAGTACAGCTCAGCCGACCCGCGACTCGTGCTCGTTCAACACGATCGCGGGCGAGGGCGAGACGCCGTTCGCGCTGAACTTCGGGCAGACGTACAACGACCCGCAGGGTCCGTGGCTGGTGCTGCTGGATGACGCGCTGTTCGGCGACGCGAGCCTCATCGACGCCGACAACGACGCCATCAACGAGTCGCTGCAGCAGTAGCGAGTCGTTGCAGCAGTCGGGCTGACAGCAGTCCTCTGATAGCCGGAGCCGAGCGGGTGGGGCTAACGCCCGACCCGCTCGGCTCCGGCATCATCAGCAGGCTAATCTTGGACTTCACATGACGGCGTCCACCCGCGGATCCGGCAGCAGCACGCTGCTCGAGGCCGCGCCTCAGCCTGCGCCGATCGCGCCAGCTGCAGGGTCTTCGCCTATGCCACCGCCCACGATCGTCCTCGTGGCCGTCTTCTTCATCCTGCCGCTGCTGCTGGTCGGGCGCATGTCGGTCAGCGACTGGTCGCTGCTCGAGCGGTGACGGCGGCCTCAACTTCCCCGACGAACTACACCGCCATCCTGTCGAATCGGCTCTTCTGGCCGGCCGTCGTGTTCACCATCGAGTACACCGTGCTCGTCACCGATCCTGCTCCTCGGGCTCGGGCTCGGCCTCGCGCTGCTGGTGCAGGAGGGCGGCCGCTACGTGGGCGGTCTGCGCACGATCTTCCTGCTGCCGGTGGCGGTCGGGCTGGCGTCCGCGTCGCTGCTCTTCTGGGGCCTCTACTCGCCGGCCATCGGCCCCATCGGCCCGTCCTCGAGAAGATGGGCCTGACGACCGACCCCATCTCGTTCCTCGGCACGCCGCTGGCGGCGCTGCTCTCCACGACGTTCCTCGTCGTCTGGAAGTTCGCCGGCCTGTACATGCTCATCCTGCTCGTGGGCCTGCAGGGCATCCCCTCGACGTCTACGAGGCCGCCGCCGTCGACGGCGCGAGCCGGGCGACAGACGCTTCCGCCGCGTCACCCTGCCGCTGCTCGGCCGTCGCTGGCGCTGGCGCTCATCCTCTGCGTGACCGGCTCGCTGCTGGCCTTCGACCAGTTCTTCATCCTCACCAAGGGCGGGCCGAACAACAGCACGGTGACCGGCCGTCCATGCTCATCTACCGCGAGGCGTTCCAGCGCCAGAACCTGGGCACCGCCGCGGCGCTGTCGATCGTCGTGCTGGTCGCGCTCCTGGTGCTCAACGTCGTACAGTTCCGCGGTCTGCGCAGTCCGGACAAGGCATGAGCGAATGACAGGGGGCACGACGATGACGACCTCCGGCGCGGTGGGTCGCATGCCCTTCTACGTGCTCACGGGGGCGCTCGCCATCATCTTCCTGTTCCCGCTGGTCTGGAGCGCGGTGGCGTCCGTCAGTCCCCAGGGGGCGACGGGCCAGACCCATGGATACGGGCTGGGCAACTACGCGACGTTGTTCGACTTCGGGGCCGGGCTGCCGCGGTTCTTCCTGAACAGCCTGATCGTCTCCGTCCTGACGGTCGCGATCACGCTCACGGTCTCCCTCTTCGGCGGCTATGCCTTCGCGCGGTTC
>CAWDUR010000021.1:0-91924 GCA_963805585.1 uncultured Chloroflexia bacterium
CTGCCGCAAAGAGCCAGCCATGTTGGTCGGGAACCGCGTCATGCATCCACTGCGGCGCCCAGAACGAGGCGATCTCGCCATTCGCGTAGGCCGCGTAGAAGTCGGGGTTGTTCACGATGCCTCCCCCGGGAGCGATGATGGCCACGCCTTCGACGTGGACGAGGTCGGACATGAACTGCAAGGCCTCGACGTTCTCCGGGCTGTTCAGCACGAGGTTGCCGTCCGCGTCATAGACGTGGCCGCCGTTCATGTACATGAGCCCGTAGGCCGAGAAGATGTCGTTGTTGGCGACCGCAGACCAGGCCTTGTCGGGGAACTTCTCCTGGAACTGCTTGCCTGCCGCGACCCAGTCGTCCCACGTCTTGATGGCATCGGGGTCGATGCCGGCCTCGTCGAGCAATGCCCTGTTGTAGAACATGAGGTAGGCGCCGAGGTGGTAGTCGATGCCGAGCTGCTTCCCGTACGCCTGATAGGGCGCCATGCGCGTGGCGATGAGGTCCGGAAGGTATGGTGCGACGACGTCCGTCAGGTCGAGCAGGTGGACGTTGTCCTCCGACTTGACGTACCGGGCGAACTTGCCGATCTCGATGTCCACGAGGTCGGGTCGCTCCCTGCCCCGCCAGGAATGCGGCGGTCAGGTTGTCGTGCATCTGGGCGTATGGGGTTTCCGTGTAGGTCAGGTTGATGGGCCGGTCAGGGTTGGCCGCGTTCCAGGCCTCGGCCTGCTTGACCATGAAGTCACCGTGGCCCTTCACGAAGACCCAGAGCGACAGGTCGGTGGGTGTCTGGGCGACGGTGGCCGGCGACACGAGGGCCGCCGGCGGCGGAGCGTCGTGCCGCACGGCAGCGAGAGCGCGTTTCGATCGGAGCATGTGCCCCTCCTCCGATGGTCGATCGATGGTTCTTCGGGTCCGCGCTACGCAGGGCGACGGACCGCCGGATGAACAACGTCGGCGTGAAGCGCTGCCCTCCTTTCGAATCGACTACAACGTGAAGATGAAGGCGCTGATCGAGTGGGCGGGCACCTCACTCGTGAACGTCGGCCCCGCTCCGAACGACATCGTCCGCGTGACCGTCGCGACCTGCTCACGTTCTGCGAACGTGTTGACGGCCCCAGGGTCCGACCCGCTGATGGTGTGGACCTCGACGTCGGCGCCCGGCCGGGCGGGGGCGATGGAGATCTCGACGTCTCGCGGACCGTCGAGATCACGGTTCACGACGTAGACGCTGACCGACCGCGCTGCCTCGTCGAGGGTCGCGGAGACATCGATCTTGCGGACGGCCGCGTGCTCCATCCGGGACTCGCGGGCCACGAAGTTGGACTCGATGTGGCGAGCGCTGTAGGTGTCACTGCTCCACTGCGCGTCAAGCGCGATGGGTCCGGCGGTCCGGGCGTACAGCTCGAAGGGGTAGTAGCGTGGATTGGAGGAGAAGGTCGTCC
Source organism: uncultured Chloroflexia bacterium (assembly GCA_963805585.1). Classification (GTDB taxonomy): domain Bacteria; phylum Chloroflexota; class Limnocylindria; order Limnocylindrales; family CSP1-4; genus JAFMJV01. The sequence goes on from CAWDUR010000021.1 coordinate 1,442, forward strand.
GGCGTGGTCACCATGGGTGCGATGACGTTCACGAGTTGCGCGAGGTTCGCCATCCTGACCGTCCTGGCATGGCGGAAGAAGGCGTTGAAGTGCATGGCCACGACGAGCGCGTCGGCCAGGTCGTAGACCTCCTCCAGTCCGTTGAAGGCAGGGTCGCGGGGATCCGGGGTGGCCTTGTACCAGACGTTCCACTCGTCCACCGCGATGGGGATGGGGGCCATCGGCGTTCGCTGCAGGAGCAGCGAGCGCGACAGGCCCTCGACGACGGCAAGTCGATCCTCGATGAGCTCGGAGACCGCGAGGTAGGCCGGCAGGTCTCCTGCCCGGGTTGCCGACGTACCAATGGATGGAGAGGTAGTCGATGAGCTCGGCAGCCTGCTCCAGCAGCAGCTGGATGCGCTCGACAGGGTCGCCTTCCCAGTAGGACACGGCCGATGCCAGCAGCTTGATGCTGGGATCCGCCCAGCGCATGACCTTGGCGAACTCCGTGTAGGCACGTGCGTACTCGAGCGGGCGTCTTGTAGCCGACCTGCCAGGGACCGTCGACCTCGTTGCCGATGCCCCAGTATTTGACGTGGTGCGGCTCTGGGAAGCCGTGCGACGCGCGTAGCTTCGCCAGCGCCGTCGGCTGGTTCCCGTTGCAGTACTCCACCCAGTCGCGTGCCTCGCGCATCTCGCCGTCGCCGCAGTTGACGACCAGGTACGGCTCCGCCTCAAGCTTCCGGCAGAAGCCGATGAACTCGTTGGTGCCGAACGTGTTGGGCTCCATGACATCCCACGCCGGGTCGTAGCGCACCGGCCGCTCCTCGACCGGGCCGACGCCGTCACGCCAGCGGTAGGCGGAGACGTAGTTGCCGCCCGGATAGCGGATGTTGGAGTAGCGCAGGCGCCTGGCTGCTTCGAGCACGTCGGTCCGGAGCCCATCGGCTCCCGATCGAGGAGAGCCCGGCTCGAAGATGCCACCGTGGACGCACCGACCCAGGTGCTCCACGAAGCCACCGAAGACATTCCTGTCGATGTCTCCGATACGACGTTCGAGGTCGATCGAGATCCGATCCATCGGTCCGCTCCGCTGCCGGTCATGGCCAGTGTCGGGTCAAGCATACCTTTGCGTATCACGATTGCGCCCTCATCTTGGCGGGTCCGGCAGCCCGGACCTCAGCCGCGTCAGGTGGGCGTCGATGATGGCCGCCACGGTCGCGTCGGCATCCGCCTCGCTGGTCGACCAGTTGCTCACGCTGATGCGCATGGCTGCTCTGCCTTGCCAGGTCGTGCCGCCCATCCAGGCGGTGCCGCCGGCCTGCATCCGGGAGACGACCGTGCGGGTATGGTCGTCGGCATCCCCGCCGGCGCGCGGCGTGAAACGCACCAGCACCTGGTTGAGGACGACCTCGTTGAGCACCTCGACACCCGGCGCCGGCCAGTCGTACGGCAATCGGCGGGCTATCGCGCAGCAGCGCTCGACAAGCTGCGCACGCCCTCCTGCCGAGGGAGCGGAGCGTCGCGTAAATCGCAAAGCCGCGGGCCCGCCGCGAGCTGCTCAGGCCCTAATCCAAGCCATCGCTCTCGCCGGGCTGTGGATGAGGTATCCGGCTCGGATTCCCATCGCCGCTCGATGTGCGTCGGGATGCGGGCAGGCGACGAAACCGCAGTCGTACGCAACGTTCAGCCACTTATGGGCGTCCGTGGCCCACGAATCGGCCAATTCCATCCCTTCGACAAGCGGTCAGTCGCGGGCAGGCGGCTGCCCAGAGTCCGAACGCGCCGTCCACGTGCACCCGGCCTCGTGTTGGTGCCTAGCGCGCAGATTGGGTCCGGGCAACGGGGTCGATCGCTCCACTGTTGACATTGCCCGCCTGGCTGCACACGATTGTTGGCCCTTCTGGCAGCGCTGCGACCAGTACCGCGGCTCGCATTCGGCCCTGCTCGTCGGTCGCACTCGACGATCGCTCCCGCCCGACACCGAGGTAGTGAAGGGCCGACTCGAGCGTGGCGTGGGCTTCCGCACCGTAGCAAGGATCGTCCGGGGCCCCTACAGTCCTCGAGCCTCCACGTCCCACCCCACCCGCGCAGTACGTCATGCGAGACCGGCAGCCCGACCACATTGGCGAGGCCGCCCTCACGGAAGCCGAGCGGCACTCCGCTGGCAGGCCGAGCAGGTCCAACACCCACTCACCCGCCACCTCTTCGACGACGCCGCGGCCGGCGCGCCGCGTGCAGGCCCGCGTTCTGGTCCCAGGCCGACGTCAGCCAGTCGGCGCCGATGGAGGCCGGCAGGGCCCCACCGACGACGAACCCGAAGTAACGCGGGCCGCTGGACGCCACCAGCCCCGGTTCGACGGCCTCGGCCATGTGGCGGATGACGACGTCGGGCGCGAGGCCCTCTTCCGCAAGATCGCCGCCCAGGGCGGCCATGATCTCGCCTGCGTCGGCGCGAGGTCCGACATGGCGGCCCGGCAACCCACGGAGGTAATCGCTGGCGAGCTCGAAGGCGACCTCCAGGGCCCGTGCCTCCTCGGGTGGGTCGGTCATCGCTCGCCCTTCCTGCCAGCGCGTTCGCTCATCCAGGCACCCAGTCGAACGTGTCCGGATGTGGGCCGGTACGCCCGGCCTTACCCCGTTCCAGGGCGGCCAGAGCGGCCAAATCGTCCGCCTCCAGCTGGAACGTGAAGAGGTCGAGGTTCTCGCGCATCCGCTTCGGCGACACGGTCTTGGGGAACACCACGTCTCCGCGCTGGACGTGCCATCGCAGCACGACCTGGGAGGGGGTCCGCCCCAGCCGGGCACTGATCGCGAGGATGGCCGGGTCCGCCAGGACCGCGCCCTGCGCCAGCGGCGACCAGGCCTCGGTCACGATGCCGTGCTCCTGTCCGTAGGCACGGACGGCGTCGTTAGGTAGGTAGGGATGGACCTCGATCTGGTTCACGGCCGGCACGGTGTCCGTTTCGTCGGCCAGTCGATCGAGGTGCCCTGGCTGAAAGTTGGAGACACCGATGGAACGGGCGCGGCCGTCGCGATGGAACTCCTCGAGCACGCGCCAGGTCGAGACGTAGTCACCGTCGTAGAGGGTGGGCAGCGGCCAGTGGACAAGGAACAGATCGATGTAGTCGAACCCGAGGTCCGTGAGCGTGGCGTCGAACGCCCGACGCGCATCGTCCGGCCGGTGGGACGCGTTGCTCAGTTTGCTGGTCACGAACACCGCGTCCCGCTCGAGGCCCGACGCGCGGACGGCTTCGCCGACCTCACGCTCGTTGCCGTACATCTGCGCGGTGTCGACGTGCCGGTAGCCCGCCTCGAGCGCCTCGGTCACGGCCCTGACGGTATCTCTCGGTGCGATCTGGAAGACCCCAAGCCCGAGCTGGGGGATCGTCCGACCGTCGTTGAGCCGAATGCCGGGGGTGCTGCTCATCGTGATCTCCTCCGCATCGCGCCAGGGTCAGGAGCTGGGTCGTGGCTCCAGGATGACCACCGCGGTCTCGGTCGACCGGCGCGTCGCGTATCCGTCCACGTCGTCTCCCAACTCGCGCCACCCGGCCCACAGTCGCTTCCGCTCCTCGCCCTCGGCGGCACGTCCGCGCACTGTGCGGAGGCCGCCCTTCAGCTCGACCGTGGCGTCGGGATGCGCCTGCAGGTTGAGCCACCAGGCCGGCTCGGGTTCGGCCCAGCCGTTCATCGCCATCGTGACCAGGTTCGGGCCATCCTCGTAGTAGCCCAGGATGGCGACGCGCTCCTTGCCGGAGCGGCGCCCGACCGTCTTCAGGCGCATCGTGCCCCACCTGTCAGGTTTCGGCGTCCAGAGGCCTCGTCGGCCGCCTGTCAGGCGAAAGTAGGCGCGATGCACGACCCATGCCGTGCGCACGAACCAGCGCGGCGGGAGTCGCGGGGATCGTCCGGACCGTGTGGACCCCGGTGTTGCGTCACTCGTGCGGTCGTCAGCCATCTGCTATTCGTCCTCCATTGGGACCACCATCGACCCTGCCACCCCAGGGTGTCAACAGCTGGGCGACGCGATTCGCCACCGGCTCAGCGGCGCCTGTGAGCCGAACGCCGTAGGCTTGGTCGATGAACACCACGAACCGATTTGGCGGGCGCCGTCTGGCCATGACACTCGGACCGATCGGGGTCTGGAACTGGGCGCTCCAGCAGCTCCCCGGCGAACGAGAGGCCGAGGTGACCCGAACGTTCGAGACGCTCGGCTACCCGGTCACCTGGATCCCTGAGACGCTGGGCAACAAGGAGCTCTTCAGCCACGCCGCGATCCTCCTGGCAGGCACCTCGCGGATGGTCGTGGCCTCGGGCATCGCCAATATCCACGCCCGCGATCCGATGGCTATGGCGAACGGCGCCAGGGCCCTCGGCGAGGCCTACCCGGGCCGCTTCGTTCTCGGTCTCGGTGTCAGCCACGCACCCTCGGTGGCTCGCCGCGGGGGCACGTACGGCCCACCGATCGAAACGATGCGCGCCTATCTCGACGCCATGGCTACGACGCCCTATGGCGCACCGGAGCCTGAGCCACCCGTCCCCGTCGTACTGGCGGCCCTCGGCCCACGCATGCTGGAGCTGGCGGCTGAGCGTGCCGACGGTGCGCACCCGTACTTCGTCCCCGTAGAGCACACGGTGCTCGCGCGCGAGCACCTGGGGTCCGAGCCATGCCTCGCCGTCGAGCAGACGGTCGTGCTGACGAGCGACCGGGATGAAGGGCGTCGCATCGGGCGCGCCTTTGCGGCCGCGTACCTCGCGCTGCCGAACTATGTCAACAACCTCCGCCGGCTTGGCTGGAGCGATGAGGACCTCGCATCCGGAGGCAGTGACCGTCTCATCGACGCGGTCGTCGCCTGGGGCGACGTGGACGCCATCGTCGCCCGCGTGCGGGCCCACCTCGACGCTGGCGCCGACCACGTCTGCGTCCAGGTGCGGGCGGATACAGCGAACGACCCCGCCATCGATGCCTACGCAGAGCTCGCAGCTGCTCTGCTCGAGACAGGACGCGCCGCACCTTCAGGTCACGCCGGCTGAGCCACCCAGCCGCGATCGATGCCGCTCAGTACCCCGGCGTGTACTGGAACGCGGCCAAGGCCTGGGTGGCCATGCGCTGGTGCCCATCGGACGGCCGGTTGGCGACGCTGAAACGTCCCGTGGCGAGGGAACGCTTGGCCATCAGCGTCGAGCCGCCGCCGTCGAGGTTGATGGCGTGGACGGCACCCAGCGAACGCATGAGCGCGCCCATCTCGGCCAGCCTCACGCCGAAGCTGTAGCCGGGCTGGCGACCATCCACGGTGACCATCAGGACGCGACCGTCGGCCGTGACGCCCACGTTGGTGCGGGGCTCGCGCCTCGCCGAGCCGGGATAGACCTGGCGGCTGGGTGCCGCGAGCGCCCCGTTTCGGAGCGTGAAGTGGTTGCCCCCGACGGCCTCGACGGTGTGGCCCCAGCCCGGGGCATCATCGAGCGTGCCACCGCACCTCTTGTCGACCCTGTGCACGATCCTGGTCTTCAGGCGCATCCATTGGCCCGGCTGGAGTCGCCCGACCCACTGGTTGGTGGGACCTTGCACGGAGAGCACGGCCATGCCCGGACCAAGCGGCGTATCGCCGGCGCCCGGTCGCACCTCCAGGACCTGCACGTCCTGCACCCCATCGGGTCGGAGGATGTCAGGCAGGGAGAGGACCACCTCGACCCCGCCGGGCGCGGTCTGTGTGCTGGCAGCGAAACGAGAGGTGAAGAGGACCACCTTCTGGTCATCGCGGTGGGTGTTGACGCGGTGGACCTGCATCCTGACCTGGCGGCCGGGGCGGCCGGGCATGGTCTGCGAGGGGGGCGCCAGGCCCATCGTGACGTGCACTCGGACGTCGTCGATGCGAGCCCCGCCGGCGCGGTCGATGCCGAGCGTGGGACGCGTGCACGCCTGCGCCACGAGCAGCTCGCCGCCTGACACCGCCATCGACTGCGGCGCCGCGTAGGCATCGACCCGGCCCTCGGTCGACATGTCGCCGTTGGTGGCCACCATGGCCACCATCCCAGGACCGCTCAGGCGCTGTGCCAGCAGGGTGGCACGCTCACGGCCGACGACGAGGTCGTTGGAGAGGAGGGAGCGAAGCCTGACCGAAGGGTCAGCCGGCCAGACCGTGGCTACGCGCACGGACTGGATGAGGTTCCGCCAGCCGGTGCGCATGGTGCCCTTGCTGTAGCTGATGCCGGGCGACAGCTCGATGGTCGAGGTCGGGGTGAATGGCGTCCGGATGCGAGCCTCTGCCCCGACAGCGAAGACCATCGAAAGGACGATGATCCCGATCGCGATCGAGAGGATCCTCGGGATCCGATGCGCGACGACCGGCAACGGGCGCATCTTCAGCCTGTCACGAACTGCTGTGTCGGCCCGAGGGGCAGCAGACCCCCGCCGCCAAGACCGTTGACCATCGATGCGAGGACGCAAGGCAGTTCCATCGATCCCTCAGATAAAGACGTCCCCCGAGCATCCTCCTCCCGGTGTCAAGCCACGTCGGACCGGCCTCCGATCAGTACTCGTTCATCATCGAGAGGAGCTTCGTCGTCGTATTCCAGTTCCGGATGGTGATGCGCGGGTACACGGGGTGCGACACCAGCCGTGACATCCGGCTCTGGGAGGCACGAGCCGTCAGTCGCGAGTGATAGACCACCCCCGGTCCGGCCCATGCCGCGTCTACTCCGTCCGTGATGGTGAGTGCACCGAGCACCTCCTCGGACGTCAGCGGGGGCATCAGGAACAGCACGTCATATCGATACTGGTCCGGTTCCCCACCGAACCCGGGCGGCGCCGCAGCAACGACCGCGCGCATCTCCTCGCGGTCCCTGAGCGCGATGGTCGCGTGGTAGTCGAACGTGTCGGCGAGCATCCGCTCGACCGCGCCGATGAGGGCGGCATGCTCACCTCGGTCGGCTCGGAAGACGACGTTGCCACTCTGGATGAACGTCCGCACGTCCGTATACCCGGCGTCCTCGAAACAGGACGCCAATCCAGCCATCGGGATGCGGTTCTTGCCGCCGACGTTGATGCCGCGCAGTAAGGCCACATAGGTAGAGGAGTGCATGTGTCGCGGAGGATAGCGGGCCGGGCCGGGACATCCTGACGTGAAGGCCTAGGACCCGAGCGGTTCCGCCAGTGCGACGATGATGCCCTCGGGACCGCGGAGGTAGCAGATCCGGTACTGGTCCTCGTACTGCACCACCTCGCCAACCAGTTCGGCACCATGGGCCTGCAGGCGGGCGAGGACGTCGTCGATGTCGTCCACGGCGAACATGATGCGGCGGATGCCCAGCGTGTTCACCGGTGCGTTGACCGGCTCGCCCCGCGCTGCCGGAGGCGTGTGGAACTTGTCCAGCTCGAGCCGGCCGTGGCCGTCCGGGGTCCGCATCATCGCGATTTCGCTTCGGACGCCCTCGAGCCCGACGATGCGGTCCACCCAGTCTCCCTCGACGGTCGTCTTGCCCTCGAGCTCCAGGCCAAGCTCAGCGAAGAACCCGATCGCAGCCTCGAGGTCGTCGACGACGAGGAGGACGTTGTCCATCCGGAGGACCGTCATGTGCTCCTCTCCTCACCCCGCTGCTCGGGTGAACGTCAGATGCGTGACGCCACTCGGCGACGAGGCCACCTCGATCCGATAGTCGTCCTCGAGGCCCTCGAGTCCGTCCCACAGGCGCTGGCCCCGGCCGAGCAGGATCGGGACGACCACGATGTGCATGTGGTCGACGAGTCTGGCAGCCACGAAGTCACGGACCACCGAGGTGCCCCCGCCGATGCGGATGTCCTGACCGGCCGCAGCCTCGCGGGCGGTCTCGAGCACCTCGGCAGGCGCAGCGTCGACGAAGTGGAACGTCGTGCCGCCCTCCATCTCGATCGCCTGGCGCCGGTGATGCGTGAGAACGTACACCGGAGTATGGAACGGCGGGTTCGGACCCCACCAGCCCCTCCAGTCCGGATCCTCGTGCCATCCGGGGTAGCCGAACTTCAACGCCCCCATGATCTCGGCGCCGATCCCGGGTTCGTGCAGCCGCGCGAAGGCGTCGTCGACGCCGCCGATGCCTCCCGGCTTACCGGTCATCCCGTTGAACCACGGGGTGGCGAGCAGCCAGTCATGCAGCCGTTCGCCGGCGTGGCCGAAGGGTGCCTCGAGGCTCTGACCCTCGCCGGTGCCGAATCCGTCGAGCGAGACCGAGAAGTTGTGGACACGCACGAGTGACATCCCTGGTCCTCCATCGTATCGGCGGTCGGCCTCACGGGGATCAGAGGTCGTCCACCGATCGCTGGGACGGTCTCGTCACGGCAGTCGCTCGCCGACGAAGGCGAGGAGTTCCGCCGCATAGGGAAGGCTCTCGCGCGGGATGCTGAGGACCTGGGGCAGATCGGTGGCTCGGTGCGGCACGATGACCATGGAGGCCGGCCGCATCACCTCAAGGTCGAATTGGATCCGTCGCAGGTACTCGTAGCCGAGATTCATGCGGACATGGTCGCCGCTGTTGACGATGAGGCGGCGGTCGGTCACACGGAGGTCACCTTCGTCGGCATGGATCGCCATCTCGACGCGCTCACCGGGCTCGAGTAGGTGGAGGATCGGACGATGGGCACCGGGATCTTCCTGCATGTGATGCGGCCCTATCACTCCTGGTCCTCTGCGGTCGAGCCGTCCCCCGTCGTCGAGCCGCCTCTCCCTGTGGAGCCGGCTTTCCTCCGCTCGCACCATCTCGAACAAGGACCAACTCAGATCGTCGTGGCCCTCGATGGATTCAGGGTCGCGCTGACGGCGATCATGCGTCTCTACGGCATCGCGGCGCTCTCGCACGTTCATCGCCTGCCCTCCATCGCTGTCCCGGCAATGATGGGCGGCCTCCCGGCACAGGGGCGCATCGAACTCGCCACGCCTCATCGCACGCGCATGAAGGATCGGCGGGCGTCGAGTCCCAAGAAACGGAAGGTGGATGGTGCAGCGTGAACCGCGGGCAGAAGGCCGCTGGACCGCTGGTCGGCCAGACGAGCGTATGCTCGGCCGGGGATCCCGAGAGATGGGGAGATGGGACGGCAGATGCCCTGGCGCCGCGCTGCGATGGTCATGCTCGACTCGGATGGTCGCTACCTCGACGCGGACGCGACCGCGCTCGATCTGCTCGGCGTGGGATCCGTCGACGAGTTGCGTGCTACCCCTCCGGAGACGTTCGCGGCACTCCCGCCCGACCCTGAGGAGCAGGCGGCCTGGCGGAAGGCCTACTTCGCCTCCCGCGCCGAGGGCGTCCTTGCTGAGATGGCCTTCCGTCGCCTCGACGGCGAACTCGTCCGGATCCGGGTCGCCATCCTCGACGAGGGCGACAGCCGATACCGAGCTTTGTTCTACGTCATCGAACGGCCGACGACGGATCTCACAGCGAAGGTCTATCGGATCGCCCATGTCCTGGCAGAGTGGCGGAGCGCCGAGCAGCAGCTCGTGGACCTCGACCCTGACAGCCACGAGGCGCGCCGTCTGACCGAGCACATCGACCTCTTGCGGGAGCAACACCAGGTCCTCTTCGACGAAGCCCGCCGACGGCGTCCGCCCGTGTCCCCATCGGAGGATCCCATCGCGACGCGATAGCGCCCGCCAGGCAGACGGATCTTCGCGGATCGCTAGGGAGGCGCGAGCGAGGTGACATCACGCGGCCATGGGAAATATCCGAGGGGTCACCGTGGCGGAAGCAGCGATTCGCTACGAGGCGTCAGTGAGGGCAAGTCCAAGTAGACGACTCGGCCCTCATCCCTGCGTGCGGGAGCCAACGGCATCGAGCTCGTTCGCTACCGCCTCGTCGTCGTCCCTCAGCGGCTCGCCGGCCTCCGCTCGCGCTGCCGCCTCGTCGCGAGCACGGGCACGCGCTTCGCGCTCGGTCTCGCGCTGCGCGCGAGCCTCTTCCGCTTCGCGGCGCTTCGCATCTGACTCCTGCTGCTGTTGGGCGTCGGCGGCCTGCACGCTCGTCTGTAGCGCCTCCACGACGGCTGAGCCGCCTGACGCGCGCTCGACCGTGGACGTCCCTTCCGTCGGCGCCTTCATCTCGTCGCGTTCGAAGGCCACGTCGCCCTTGTAGACCGAGTCCAGGAGCGTATCGAGGATGCCGGCGTCGTAGGCGCGCTGGATGGCCTCGTGCGTGATGATGTCCCCCAGGTTGAGCACGACCTCATCGGAGCGGTCCAGGATGACCTTGGTGACAGGCCGGCCGACGGCATCGTTGATGGCGGCGAGGCGGGCCTTCGTCTGCTGCTCGCTCATGCGCTTGCCGGTCTCGTCGGTGAGTTCGGCGATCTTGCCCATGAAGCGGTCCCATGCACTGCCTGCGGCGTCGGTGACCGATTCGACCGTACCGCTGATGAGGCGATCGCGTTCGGCCGCGCTCCAGACATCGGCCGCAGCACGGAGAGCGTCGAGCTCACCTGCCGACGCAGCGCGCTCGATGTGCTCTGCTGAGATGCGCTGGCCGTTGGCGACGATGATGCGGCCGTCAGCGTCCGCCACGTCCGACCCTGACCGCCTGCCGACGAGATCGGAGCCCGGCATGGTCGTTTCTCCTGACTCGGTCGACGAACCGACGGTCTCCGCGACCTTGGCGCCGGTCTCGGAGAGCTCCTGACCAGCCTGGTGTGACGTGTCAGCGGCCTCGGTGGTCAGGTCGTCGAGGACACCCGACGCCCCGCCGGAGCCTCCGGGAACCGGACCCAGGTTGCCCGCCGTCTCGGGTTTGACATACACGATCTCGTCGCCCACGTGGTCAAGGTCCTCGACGGGCAGGAACCTGCGGCCAGTGGCCAGGTCGTCGACCATCCCTGCGGAGACCTCGAACCCGACGATGCGGCCGTCCTCCTCGAAGTACACGTCGGCGATCGTCCCAACCTGCTCGCCTGCGTCAGAAAACACCTTCATGCCACCTAGCGAGCGCTTGGGATCGCCATCTAGCTCCGGGATCGTGCGCCCATCCACGACGGCGTCGTCGCCCGTGACCACGACGGCGTCACGCCCGTAGCTGTGGACACCATCGATCGGGACGACGCGACTCGGGGACATGAGCCCGCCTTCCTCGAGCACCAAGGCCGTCACCGCATCGTATCCGTCGGCGATGACGACGTCATTCACCGAGCCGAGTGGGTGACCGTCAGCGAGGCTGATGACATTCCGACCGATAAGGGCGTTGATCTTGTGCATCCGTGCCTCCTAGAGGGGTTCGATGAGGAGGAACCAGATGGCCGCGATCGCGACGACGATCGCGACCATCCCGATGATCCAGGCCAGCGTGTTGTCGCGGGCACCTCGAAAACGCATGGGTGGGCTCCAGACTGTTTCGTTGGACGGCGCTATGTGGAGAGTCTCGAGAGGCGAGAGCATCGGGCGCGCCAGCGCCGCGGCGGCGGACGTTGCAGGGGACTGCCATTCGGCGCTGCCGAACCGATGGAGTCCCTTCAGGCCCGCTGGCGAAGTCGCTCAAGCCCGCCAAGCACGACTCGGTGAATGGCACCCAACGAACCGCCTGGCCGGACTTCTGGGAGGTCACCGGCGTCACCGGCGCACCGCGGAGATGGTCGCTGTCGACGCGACCCCGGCTTCGCGCAGCTTCGGCAGGAGGTCTGCTTCTCAGGTAGGTCCCAGCAGATCCCAGCGATTCCCGGCGATGTCGATGAAGACTGCGACACGGCCGTAGTCCTCGTCGCGTGGCGACTTTGCGAAGGCGACGCCCGCGGCCAGCAATCGCTCGTAGGCAGCCTGGAAATCGTCCACGCGGAGGAAGAAACCGACGCGCCCGGCGACCTGGTGGCCAACCACACGTTCCTGGTCGGGACCATCGGCGCGCGCGAGAAGGACGCCGGTCTCCGCGCCAGGCGGCCGGACCACGACCCATCTCTTCGGGCGGCCATCGTTCGTGAGCGACGCCGAGTCGTCGATCAACTCGAAGCCGAGGACGTCAACGAAGAAGCGGATGGCTGGGTCGTACTCATCGACGACGATCGTCACGAGATGCAGGTGTGCCACGACACTAGTCTGGAGCGGTCGGCGCCCGGGCGCTCGCCTGGCCTCATCAGCGAGCCGTCCGAGTCGTACCGGGGGGAGCGAGCTGCACCCGAGAAGCCTCACGATCCGGTGATGGTGAGGATAGCTACGCAGTCTCGGCAGGCTCGGCCGAGACGTGGAGCACCGCGACCTCCACGGGTGCTGCCCGACCACGCACCGCGATCGTTCGGTGGGCGATGTCGGGCGAGTCGATCCCGGCCGCCTTGGCAGCATCGAGCGAGATGATGAGCTCGCCACTCGCGGCTTCGCTGGCGAGGCGCGCCGTTGTGTTGACCGCATCGCCGAGCGCGGTGAAGTCGCTTACCACGTCGTCGGTCGCGGACGAGCCCACGAATGCTTCGCCCGTGTGGACCGCGGCGCCGACCGGGATGGCGCCGCTGGGCGTCGCATCGGGCGTCCCGGCGCGCGAGAGCAGACGTCGGCCCGCCGCGACGGCCGCGGCCGCGTGACGGTCGCCGCTCACACCCCGGAAGAACAGACCGATGACCTCGTCGCCGACGAACTTGTCGACGATGCCGTCGTTTGCGAGCACGGCCTGCGACGCGAGGCGGTAGAAGCGGTCAAGGAAGGCCCTGAACTCGGTTGGCGACAGGTGTTCACCGATGGTCGTCGAGCCGCGGATATCCGCGAACAGAAGGCTGACCGGGGTCTCGCGAACACAGACCATGGCGAGATGGTGTCGCGACATCGACACCACCAGTGTCAGCCGGGGAGTCGCTTCTCCATCTCGGCGCAGGGCAGCTCGACGCCGTCGGGCAACGTGATGGGCCGACGAGCCAGGACCCGGAAGCCGAAGCGCTCGTAGAGCGGGATGCCGGGCAGTGTGGCCATCAGGGCGAGCGTCCGGAAGCCCTCGCGACGGGCGGCCGCCTCGCAGGCCTCGAGGATGCGCGTGCCCAGGCCACGGCGCGTCCAGTCGCCGTGCACGAACATCGCCCGCACCCGGGCGGGCTCGCTGCGCAGGGTCGAGCAGGCGTGCGCGACCCTCCTGATCGGACGAGCCGGTGAAGAGCTTGTCGCGTCGGCTCCAGCCTCCGCAGGCCACGATCAGGTCATCGGCCTCGAGCACGAAGTACGTGCCGTCGTCGATGAGCATCGGATCGACGTCGCCGATGTGGATCCGGCTCGAGGCGGTCTGCTGCGCGTCGTAGAACGACGGGAAGATGGCCTCGATCGAGGCCTTCATGAGCGCGTCGATGCCAGGCGCATCCTCGGGGACCGCGAGACGAAGGTGCGGGCTGGGCTCATCCATGCCGCGCAGTCTCGCAGCCCCGTCAATGGCGTCCCATCGCGGACGGCTCGAGTGGGAGGCCCTCGGTGGGTAGGCGGGGACCGGCGCCCACGCCGACCGGGGCGAAGCTGCGCCTGGACCGCGACCCCGGCCACCTGCGGCTGTCGGCCCACAGCCGACGCTTACCTGGTTCGCGCATCTTCACCGGAGATCCCGAGATCCGTGAGCTCAGCGGCGAAGCCCTCGAGATCGTCGACTCCGACGTAGACAGCGGGGACCCGGAACAGCGTCCACCGGACGGGCATGTGGAAGTCGAGGCGGACGCCGCCTCGTGGGCTGCCGGCGAACGACACGTCCCCGTGCCGGATGCTGCGACGGACCCCGATGGCCGTGATCCAGCGCCACGGCCCTTCGATCCGCCAGCCTGAGATGTTGCCGATGGTCACCTGGAACTCGCACCAGCCGAAGCGCACGGTCACCTGGTCGTCGGCCACCGTCGCCCACGCCCGGTCGGGCGTGACGCCGAAGCAGACGCGCAGGAGCGGTGCTGACCTCCGGCCGATGCGGATCGGGTAGCGCATCGCAGCCATGGACAGCAGCCTAGCGGCGACGGCCCGGCGACATTGGTCTCGATCGTGCATCGCTGGCCCGAATATCCGCCGAGACAGGTCCGGCACGCGCTAGCGTCGAAGGCGAGAACACCCGCGCGCGGTCCCCCATCTTCTGCGCGGCGAGAGGAGGACCCGACGCCCCGGTGAGGTCCGGCGATGTGGAACTGCAACGGCAGCGCCTCGCCGGCATTGCCCGGTGCGCCGGGTCCGCTCCATTGTGATCCCGTGGGCGGCCGCCGACGAGATAGACGCGGCGTCCTCTCGCCTCGCACCAGGTGTCTGCCCCACGCGGAGCGCACGTCCGACCTCTGGGCACTAGTGTCGACCGGCGCTGGGTAGGAGTATCCCCATCCATGGACAGGTTGGAGTTCTGGCCCGACTACGGTGGGGCGTTGCTGTGGAGCGAGACGGGAGAGCGACGGGAGCTCGACTCGCTATCCCTGCCGGAGACCCTCAAGCACGAGGCCGCTCGCTGGATCGAGCGCTACGACGACTCCAAGCTGCCCTGGGAGCCTACGCGCGACGATGCCTGGCTCGCTGATGGCCGGCGCTTGTTCGTGACCCTCCACGCTGCGCTCGCGGTGTTGGGTATCGAGCTCGTGGCAGGCGAGGATCACTGGCTGCCGGACCGATGACGGTGGCTTCTCGATCGTCACTATCACCACATCGTCATGCAGCGTCCGAAGCGGACTGACAATTCCTTGGTCATTTCGATCGGACGCTCGAGCGCGTCGCACACCAGGCAGTGCCCGATGCCCCACGTTGGAGCCACCGCGGCTTCGTGACTACGCGAGCGTCCGTTCCGCCGGATCGAGGCCCAGGCGAGCACGCACCGTCGGTCGCCGCAACGGCGGGACCGTGGCTGGCGGCTGGCGCCGGGGTGGCAGCGCCTCGAGGAGGTGCGCTGTGGCGTGAGCTACCTCGGCGACGGCTGCCTCGAAGGCGTCGCGGGTGCTGTCGTTCACCGTCGTCACGCCGCTGACCTTGCGCACGTACTGACGGGCGGCGGCCTCGATCTCGTCGGTGCTGGCGACGGGCTCGAGCCCGCGGAGGATCGTGATGTTCCGGCACATGGGACCGCAAGGATACGGCCGATGGAGGGATCGGACCGATGAGCGGGCCTGCGTCCGATCGCGGTGCATCGGGTCCGGGGCCTGGGCGGCCGAAGCCGGCCCGCTACGCCAACTACGGCGCCGTGAATGTCCGCCAGATCGCCTAAGCTCCTCGAGGATATCCGCGCCGACACAGGACCTGACCGCGAAGACGTCTTCATCGTGAGCCGCCAGTGATGACGCTGCGACAGATGCGGATGCGGCCTTGCGGAGGCCGTCCCTGTAGCGCACTCTCTCGGGGTCGGCACACCGAGCGGCCGAGTCGCATCCGAGGCTTGGGGAATCTCGCCAGGGCTGATTCGGGTCGCCTCGAAGCCGCCAGCGAGAAGGAGGACCGGATGGAGATCCCCAAGCCGTCGGAGTCCGACAAGGCCTACTTTCGATCGATCGTCCCTGTCGACCCCCGCGTCGAGGTGAAGCCGATGTTCGGGAACCTCGGAGCCTTCGTGAACGGCAACATGTTCATGGGGTTGTTCGGAGCCGACATCGGCGTGAAGCTCGGGCCTGACGAAGCCGATGCGCTCCATGCCATCGAAGGCACAGGTCCCTTCGGCCCCGCAGAGCGGCCGATGGGCGGATACGTCTCGCTTCCGGCGGCGTGGCGGGGAGACCCGCAGACCAGCCACTGGGTCGCTCGCTCTCTCGAGTATGTGGCGGCGGTGCCGGAGAAGACCCAGACGAAGCGCTGATGCCCTAAGTCCGCACCATCTGCCCATCGTGTTGCTTTCCAGCGCGACCTGAGTGAGTCATGGCGAGGACCACGTCCGCATCGGAGGTCCTCGATGACCAGCCCGCTCCCCGCCCTGCCCTCCACCGCCTCGACCTGGGACCAGGCCCTCTACGCCTTCCTCGTCGAGAAGGGCAACCGCTCCGGCTCCCGGCGCACCGTCGAGTCCTACAGCCGGATGCTGTGGCGCTTCTTCGCCGAGACGACCCCGGACCAGGTCCGGCCGGCCGACGTCCTCGCCTACGCCCACGGCATCGGGCTCTCGGGCAAGCCACCCTCCCCGGCCACCATCGGGGCCCGCATCGCCTGCCTGTCCTCCTACTACCGCTTCCTCATCCGGATGGGCCTCGTCGCGCCCAACCCCTGCGACCTGCGTCGAGCGCCCTCGGCACGACCCCTCCCCCGCCCGGGGCTACTCGGCCGATGAGGTCCGCCGGCTGCTGGCGGTCGTCCCCGACACCGTCCCGGGACGACGGGACCGGGCCATCCTGCTCGTCTTCATCCTCACCGGCCGACGACGGACCGAGGTCATGGACCTCACGGCCGGCGACATCGAGGTCGAGGACGGCACCGTCTTCTACCGCTACCGGGGCAAGGGCGGCAAGCGGGGCCGCCGGGAGCTGCCGCGACCGGCCTGGGAGGCCCCACGTCAGCTGACGTCCCCGAGGCGAAGGCCGACCTGCTCCATGCCATCACGAGCGCATCATCGTGGCGGGTCCCACGTTCATCAAGGCGCATCTCACCCCGGCAGCCCACTCCCACGGACTGGCAGTCCTGCTGCCTGAGAGGTGGTTATGGCGTCCCCGGCAGTGTCTGAGTTCACGACATAGGTGACACCTGATAGGCGACTGGTGAGTCGGGACATGCGTGACAGTCGGGCGCATGTCGAAGCACCGGGTCGCCGTCCTCAAGGTCGTCTCAGCAGCTGTCCGTCACCGCCGCCGCGGCCGCGTACGGGATGAGCCGGCAGCATCTGCACCGCCTGCTGCGCCGGTACCGGGACGGCGGCCTCGAGGCCCTCGAGCCGCGCTCGCGCCGACCACGCAGCCAGCCCGGGCGGACGCCGCGAGGCCGTGCGCGAGCGGATCGTCGCCCTGCGCACGGAGCTCACCGCCCGCGGCCTCGACGCCGGCCCGGTCACGATCGCCTGGCACCTCGAGCGCGAGGGCCTCGCCGTCCCGTCGACCTCGACCATCCGGCGCATCCTCCACGCCGCCGGCCTGGTCGTCGCCCGAGCCGCGCAAGCGCCCGCGCAGCTCGTGGATCCGGTTCGAGGCCGCGGCGCCCAACGAGCTCTGGCAGTCCGACGTCACCCACTGGCACCTGGCCGACGGCACCGAGGTCGAGATCTGCTCGTGGCTCGACGACCACTCCCGCTACCTGCTCGGCTGCACGGCCTTCGGACGGGTCGCCGGCGACGACGTGGTGGCCACGTTCGCCGCGGCGGGCGAGGAGCACGGCTGGCCCGCCGCGACGCTCACCGACAACGGCGCGGTCTACACGTCGCGCTTCACCGGCGGCCGCAACGGCTTCGAGTACCTGCTCGCCTACCTCGGCATCCGCCAGAAGAACGGCGCGCCCGGCCACCCCCAGACCCAGGGCAAGATCGAGCGCTTCCACCAGACCCTCAAGCGCTGGCTCGGGCAGCCAGCCGGCCGCGCGGACCCTGGCCGAGCTGCAGGCCCAGCTCGACGCCTTCCGCCTCGCCTACAACGAGCAGCGGCCGCACCGGGCGATCGGGCGGATCACCCCGGCGAGGCCTACCGGGCGCGCCCGAAGGCACACCCGGCCGGCCGCGGCGCCCGGGCCACTTCCGGCTGCGCTACGACGTCGCCGACGGGAAGGGCGTCGATCACCCTGCGCCGGGCCGGCCGCCTGCACCACCTCGGCGATCGGCGCCGCCCACGCCCGCCGGCGGGTCCTGGCCATCGTCGACGAGCACGAGGTCACGGTCGTCGCCCTCGACACCGGCGAGGTCCTCTCCACCCACCGCATCGAGCCGGACCGCGGCTACTGGCGCAACCAACGACGAGACCCCGGCCGATGGCCGGGGTCTCGAGCGACCGAGGTGACGTCGGGCTGGTCCATGTGTCGCCGATGTCGCGACTCATGTGTCGCCCATGTCGCGACTCATGACATTGGCGCGCCCGGCAGGTGTCTGAGTTCAGGACATAGGTGACACCTGATAGGCGACAGGTGAGTCGGGACATGCGGTGACAGTCGGGCGCATGTCGAAGCACCGGGTGGCCGTCCTCAAGGTCGTCTCAGCGCAGCTGTCCGTCACCGCCGCGGCGGCGCGGTACGGGATCAGCCGCGGGCATCTGCAGCGCCTGCTGTCGCGCTACCGCGACGGCGGCCTCGATGCCCTCGAGCCGCGCTCCCGACGGCCGCACTCCAGCCCGCAGGAGACCGGCGAGGCCCTCCGCGCCCGGATCGTCGCCCTGCGCACCGAGCTCACCGCACGCGGCCTCGATGCCGGCCCACTCACCATCGCCTGGCACCTCGAGCGCGAGGGACTCGCTGTCCCGTCGACCTCGACCATCCGACGCGTCCTCCATGCCGCCGGCCTCGTCACACCCGAGCCGCGCAAGCGCCCCCGCAGCTCATGGCTGCGCTTCGAGGCATCGGCCCCCAACGAGCTCTGGCAGTCCGACGTGACCCACTGGCGCCTGGCGGACGGGTCCGAGGTCGAAGATCTGCTCGTGGCTCGATGACCACTCCCGCTACCTGCTCGGCTGCACGGCCTTTCGACGGGTCGACGGTGACGACGTGGTGGCCACGTTCTGCACCGCGGGCGAGGTCCACGGCTGGCCCGCCGCCACGCTCACCGACAACGGTGCCGTGTACACCTCGCGCTTCACCGGCGGCCGCAACAGCTTCGAGTACCTCCTCGCCTACCTCGGCATCCGCCAGAAGAACGGGGCTCCCGGCCATCCCCAGACCCAAGGCAAGATCGAGCGCTTCCACCAGACCCTCAAGCGCTGGCTCGGACAGCAGCCCGCGGCGCGGACCCTCGCCGAGCTGCAGGCGCAGCTCGATGCCTTCCGCCTCGCCTACGACGAGGAACGGCCACACCGGGCCATCGGGCGGGTCACACCCGGCGAAGCCTACCGGGCGGGACCGAAGGCACACCCGGCCGGGCGCGGGGCTCCGGGCCACTTCAGGCTGCGCTACGACGTCGCCGACGGGAAGGGCTCGATCACCCTGCGCCGGGCCGGCCGTCTGCACCACCTGGCGATCGGTGCCGCCCACGCCCGTCGGCGTGTCCTCGCCATCGTCGACGAGTCCGAGGTCACCATCGTGGCTCTCGACACCGGCGAGGTGCTGTCCACCCACCACATCGATCCGGACCGCCGCTACTGGCGCAACCTACGAAGAGACCCCGGCCGATGGCCGGGGTCCCGAGCGACCGAGGTGACACCAGAGCTGGTCCATCGGCTGTCACCGATGTCCCGACTCATGTGTCACCCATGTCGCGACTCATGACAATGGCGTCCCCGGCAGGACTCGAACCTGCGACCGGCCGCTTAGAAGGCGGCTGCTCTGTCCTCTGAGCTACGGGGACGCGGTTAGCTGCTCAGTCTACGCACGAAGGCGGTCTGCTGACGGTTCGCGACATCGCATCCCGGCGTTATCGCACAAGCCTCTGAGTGATCACGCTCTTCTGTGCAGCCCACGGTTCCCACCGGGTGCGCGCCTAGTAGTCACAGCTTCTATAGGCTCCCTGGTACTCCATCGCGATCCGACCGGGCCTACGGGGAGGACCAGGCGGTTGAGCCGCCTTCATCGAGCATCCGAAAGGCATCGTCCCCACGGTCCAGCAGATACGTCCACAGTGCCGACCACTGCTCGGCGACAGCGGTCAGCGGGTGCCCGACGATGCGGCCCGCCATGGCTTCGTTGGCAGGATCCGCCTGGAGCGCATCGAACCACACTGCCCCGCCCGCCAGACCCATCACGAGTGCCAGGCGGGCCGCGACCGCGAACCGAAGCGCGCCCTCGTCTACGTCCACGCCTGCGTCCCGCAAGCCTGTGAGGTAGCCGTCCAGTGATGCCTCCTCGAGGTCCCGCGCATCGTCCATCCCGACCTCGAGTAGCTGGAGCGTGACCGAGACCGCCACGGCGATCTCGTAGCCGACATGGCCCGTGCCCATCGCGGCCCAGTCGACGGCGTAGGTTCGGTCCTCACCTGCGTGTCCCGCGACGAGGTTGCGACGTTGGGCGTCATGGTGGCAGACCGTCTTCGGTAGCTTCGCCAGGGCGGCCTCAAGGGCGCTTCTACGCTCCAGGAGGTACTCGATGCGTTCGACCGTCCGGGCGCTGAGCCAGGTCTCCAGGAACCTTGACCGGCGGTGGGAGCGCATCATCCTGATAGCGGGCTCGCTTTCCTGGAGCCAGTCCCGTGTCCATCCGTGCGACAGCCATGGATACTCCGGAAGGGCTCGGCCATCCAGGTAGATGCCGTTGAACCTCCCGAGGTGAACGGCCGCGAGGCGGTATCGATCGATGGTCCATGGCGCGGGATCGTCGTGCAGGTCCTCGAGCCAGATCTCGATCCGACCGTCCCCTTCGTCGATGCCCCAGCATCGCGGCGCGGCTAGACCATCACCCAGATCGTCGAGCAGGCCTGACGCGTAGGCGTCGGCCTCGCGACGCCAATATAGGACCCCGCTCGGGTCGTCACGGACCGTTTCGGTCTCGCCGACGATCACTCGCGTGTCCTTGAGGATCTTCAGGATGGCTGACCACTCGGCGATGTGGCCCCTGCTCTCCATGGTCCCGGACACGCGTCTGATGCCGCCACTGAGGCCGATCTCCTCGGTGGCACCGCCGCCGACCGTCTCGATGGTCCAGTCGATGACCCGGGCCTGATCGTCGCCCGCGATCGACCGGGCTACCTTCGTTGCGGGCCCCGCGCCGACCTCCACGGAGCGCACGATAGGACAACGAAGCCTGCATCACAAGAACATTCGCCGGCCGAGTCGAACCGGGCGAAGGCACGGCCCGACCTGTACCAGGTGGCGTTACCCAGCCGAGCCACGGCCTCCGAGGCTTCCCCGAGCCAACGCGAACATCGCATCGTCTCCGTTGACCAAGGGGTAGCGCGTGTCCCCCGTGTGGGGCAGATGGGGCATCTCAGGCCTCCTGCGACCGCCCGCTGCATCGCGGCGGCGGCTTCTCGCGTAGCGCCTCGCCCGGGTGGATGTCTAGGTCCGCCGTGATGCCCGGCACGGCGCTACTGAGCGACTAACAACGGCCTCGCCGGTGGCACGCCCACGAGGGATAGCACGCCGCTCACGCCCGGACTGTTAGAAGGCGGCTGCTCTGTCCTCTGAGCTACGGGGACGCGGTTAGCTGCTCAGTGTAAGCACGAAACGGTCGTGACCACCCGGAAGTCGGGCGGCGAGGTCGATATGGCCGGGCGTGTCGAACGTTGAGCCCGTAGCGCATTCCGTCACCGGCGGTGTGCTCCAGTGGAACGGCGCGGGCCTTGATAGAGATGCCGTGCACACGCTTCAGTCAGCACAGGGTTCGACGTACGTGATCGGCGTGGGCGATGAGCTGGTTGGCCCGCCAGTCGCCACGAGTCACAGGTGGGGCCATGGACGACCGACAGCTCCGCAGTTTGAGTCGGCGGTCATGTACCGCGCACCTAGCTCGTTCCCCATTTCATCGAAGGGTCAGGCCGGTGACCTGCACGCAGGGCGGCAGGGCACAGAGCCCGTGTCGATCGGCCTAGGCGCACGACGATGCCCGCGCCCCGCGCCTCGGGGCCTTGCACTACATCTCAGCGATGATGGCGTCCACCAGTGCCCTGGCCACGGACGGGGAGTCGAAGCCGTCGGGCAGGCCACCCACCTGGACCGCAAGCACCTTGCCGTTTCCGTCAGGCAACCCGTCCAGGTCGACGATGAGGATGGAATTCCCGCCCTTGTCCAGGGACAGCGCTGGCTGGCCGGAGACATCGACCTTCTTCAGCCGCCCCGGCACGCCGTATCGTTCGGCCCACGCCTTCGGGTCGGCGGCAGTCTCCTCCACAACGATCACGCCCGAATTCGGGCGCGTGGCGTCGACGTACTGGCAGCTCGGCCCACCGGCCGAGACGTCGTCAGTCTGGAGTCCGGTGAGACCGCTCACCACATCGACTGGAAGTGGGCACACCGCTGGAAGCGGTGGAGGCTCGGTGCTCAGCAGCGGCAGGAGTGTCTCGGCGACGGCGAGGGTCGTCTCGCGGCTCGTATCGGCCGGCTCGCCTGCGAGATCGATGGCCAGGACCCGATCAGCGCCGGCGTCGATCGACAGCCGTTGCTCGAGGCCGTCCCACGTCGCCGGCCGATCAGCGACCGCGAGCTCCTCGGACCCGTAGTCACCGAGGTCCACGAACTTGAAGTCGTCACGCGTGAGGTAGACCGTGAGGCCGCTCGGGAGGTAGCCGCACTGCTGGTCGTTCCCGGGGTCACTCCCCTCGTTCGAGCCGCCGACGATCTCGTCGACCATCTCGGTCGTGAGCGTTCTGCACATCGGTTCGACCAAGTAGACGGGCTCCGGGTCACCCCGCTCGGGCGGCTGCGCAGTCACAGGCCCAGCCGCGAGGATCGCTTCGAGCAGCTCCTGGGCGATCCTCTCCGCCGCCTTGGGCCGCACGCCCTTCCGGGTGACCTCCACGGCGAGCGTCCCGCCGTCCGGGAACTCGGCGATCGCGGCGCCGCCCTCGGAGGACGTCCCAGAGATGGTGGGTAGCCCGGCCACGGTCGTCGGCTTGACGTCACCGTGGCTGGCCAGGGAATCGCTGTGGTCGAGCCGGATCCTCAGCGGCTCGGCGTTCCCAGCCTGGTACGTGCAGGCCGCCCGACTACCCTCTCGCGCCGCGGTGACGTCCGCGCCAAGGATCTCGGACACGGCGGCCTCGGGGAGCAGATCGCAGGCGAGTCGATAGGTCGCCTGGCCAACGGCAACACTCGGGGCGAGGGTGCCAACGATGACCGCGACGACCGCGGTCGCGCCGACCCGGCGGATCCGTGCGGCGATGCCCATGACTGCACCTCCTTATGGAGCGGCCCCTGCCCGGCGACCCGGTCCGCCCATCTCGGCACCCCCACGGGCAGCCTTGTACCACGGGCTCCGACGCGGCGCAAGTCGCTTCCGCACCTGTCGCGACCTCTCCGCGTCCGGGGTGCCGAGATGGGACTGCAGGCCGCCCGCCTGGCCGCCGAACGGCTCGCGCCCGTAGAGTGAGCTGCCCTCGGGGCGGCCAAGGAAGTGAGGCCCGACCCCAGCCGGGGCCGGGCTTCGCGATCCTCCCATCGGCGAGCGCCACGAGCGCGCCTCACCGAGTGAAGGCTCACAACCGGGCGACTGACAAGCACCTCGCCGGCAGGACGAACCGGGCCCTTCCGAGACCTCAGAGGGCTTCGGGCCGCTCGAAAGGGCCGCTGACGTGGACTTCGCCCGTCTCGTCGAACGGGGTGGCGCCCGTCCCGATGACCCGGTAGCGGTGGTGGATGACGGTCTCCCCAGCGGCCAACATGGCGCCGACCGAGCAGTACTTCCTGGCCGCCAGCTCGATGGCCTGGCGGACCGCTGCGACGCTCACACGAGGACCCTCGACTTCGATCAGCATGTCGATGTCGCTGAAGATCTGCGGATAGGCGGCGCGCTGGGTCGCCCCCACGTGGACATCGAAGCGGGTCACGGCCTGGCGCTTCTTGCGCAGGATCGAGACGACGTCCATGGCTGTACAGCCCCCCAGGCCAGCGATGAGCAACTCGGTGGGTCGCGCCCCGGTGTCACCGTCGCTGGCATCCATGACGATCTCGTGGCTCGAGCCCGTACGGGCCACGAAGCGCATGCCGCTGTCGTAGTGGACGTCGACGGTCTTGTCGTTCACGGTTCCCTCTGGGCGACTACGGGGTCGCACGGCCTGGTGCATGGGCTTCGCCCCATCGATGATCGCGCGGTCCGCACATGACGGTACGTTATGCTGCGACTCTTGGCATGTCGAACCGGGAGACAGTGGGCCGGCGACATGCCGGCATGACGGCGGCGCGCCTCCGCTCGGGCGGGCTGCTTCGGACGCGGGACGCTCCCCGGAACGCGAGCCGACCATCACTCTCGGCTGATCGGTCGCCGAGACACCGAGCTGGGCCGACGATCCACTCGCACACACAGGAAGGGGACTCGATGAAGAGATCAGTTGTGGCGCTCCTCGCGAGCGCGCTCGCGACGGCGGTCATCCTCAGCGGTAGCCTGGCTCTCACGGCGACAGCCCAGGACTCCTCCGACGCGACCATCTCCATCGGCTCGCTCTACGAGCCCCAGAACCTCGACAACACGGCCGGCGGCGGGCAGGGCGTCACCGAGGCTTTCGACGGCAATGTCTATGAGGGCCTCTTCCGCCTCACCGATTCCGGTGAGGTCGAGCCGCTGCTGGCCGAGAGCTACACGATGAGCGATGACGGCCTGGTGTACACATTCACGCTCAAGCCGGGCGTCACCTTCCACTCCGGCAAGCCGCTCACGTCGGAGGACGTCAAGTTCAGCATCGAGAAGGTCTTCGCACCCGATTCGCAGTCGGCCCGCAAGTCAAGCTTCGGGGCCATCGAGAGCATCGAAGCGCCCACCGCCGACACCGTGGTGGTGACGCTGGCGGAGCCGTCCATCTCGTTCATCTACAACCTGTCCTACGTCTGGATCTACAACAAGGACGCCACGGACTTCACGACCGTCGAGGACGGCACGGGCCCGTACGTGCTGGACAGCTGGACGCGGGGCAGCTCCCTGTCGCTGAAGCGATGGGATGACTACTGGGGCACGCCGTCTGCCAATGCGGAGGTCGTCTTCAACTACTTCACGGATGCGACCGCGCTCAGCAACGCACTGCTCACGGGTGCCGTCGACATCATCACCAACGTGCAGAGCCCGGACGCCCTCGCCGAGTTCGAGAACAACCCCGAATACGTCGTCAACAACGGGACCTCCACCACCAAGGAGGATCGCTCGTCTTCAACGACCGTGTCGCACCGTTCGACAAGGTCGAGGTGCGCAAGGCCATCTACTCAGCCATCGACCGCGCCAAGCTGCTCGATGCCATCTGGGGCGACAAGGGCACGCTCATCGGCTCCATGGTCCCGCCGACGGATCCCTGGTACATCGACCTCCTGGCCGAGAACCCCTACGACCCCGAGCTCGCAAAGCAGCTGCTCGCCGATGCCGGCTACCCGGACGGTTTCGAGTTCACCCTCGACACGCCGACGTACGACCCCCATCCGGTGGTCGCGGAGTTCGTCAAGAGCGAGCTGGCCAAGATCGGCGTGACCGTCAACATCAACCCCATCACGGCCGACGAGTGGTACACGAAGGTGTTCCAGAAGCTCGACTACGAGGCGACGCTGCAGGAGCATGTCAACGACCGTGACGTCGTCTGGTACGGGAACCCCGACTTCTACTGGGGCTACGACAACCCGCAGGTGACGGCCTGGATCGCCGAGGCCGAGCAGGCCAGCAGCGTCGAGGAGCAGACCGCGAAGCTCAAGCTGGTCAACGAGCAGATCGCCAAGGATGCCGCCAGCGCCTGGCTGTACCTCTACCCGCAGCTGGTGGTGGCCTCCGCGGACGTCAGCGGGTACCCCGTCAACGGCCTCAACTCCATGTTCCACGCGTACGAGATCGTCAAGCAATAGCGATGGATCAGGGCCCCCGACGCGCGAGCGCCGGGGGCCCTGGCGCATGACCGGCATTTCATCACCACGCCTGCGCCGGACCCGGCCGCAGGGCTAGCGAGCTATGGGCCAGTACCTCCTCCGTCGCACCATCATCCTTGTCATCTCCCTGCTGGTCGCGATGGTCGTCATCTTCCTGCTCCTGCGGGCCCTGCCGGGCGACCCGGCCAACGCACTGTTGTCGGTCAACGCGACAGCCGAGCAGATCGCGGCGGCGCGGGCCCAGGTCGGAGCGGATCTGCCACTCTACGAGCAATTCGTGGAGTGGTTCCGCGGCATGATCACGCTCGACTTCGGGAGTTCCTTCGTGAGCACCCTCCCGGTGGGTCCGGAGATCGCCTCCCGGTTGTCCGTGACGATCCCCCTCACCTTCCTGGCCTTCGGGCTGGCCTTCGTGCTCTCGCTGCTCATCGGCTTCGTGGCCGCGTACAAGGCCGACCGCTGGTACGGTGCCGCGCTGTCCGCCTTCTCGCAGTTGTTCATCGCCATCCCGGCCTTCTGGGTGGGCATCCTCCTCATCAGCATCTTCTCGCTGCGTCTGCGGGTCCTGCCTTCCGGTGGATTCCCTCGCGAGGGCTGGTCGGACCCTGGGGACGTCCTCACCCACCTCGCCCTGCCGGTCCTGACGATCGCCCTGGTGATGGCCGGCTCGCTCTCGCGTTACGTCCGCAGTGCCACGCTGGACGTGATGGGCAGCGACTACCTGCGGAACGCCCGCGCCATGGGGTCGACGATGGGCATGGCCATGCTCCATCACGGGCTGCGCAACGGCGCCGTGCCGGTCATCGCGATCCTCGGTATCGAGCTCGCGACCGCGTTCCTGGGCGCCGTCGTCATCGAGGCGGTCTTCGCCCTCCCCGGCCTCGGCAGCATGCTGCTCAAGGCGATCGCACAGCATGACTACCCGAACATCCAGGGCATCCTCTTCGTGAGCACCCTGCTCGTGCTCATCGTGGGCTTCATCGCGGACGTCGCGCAGCGCCTCGTCGATCCGCGGCTGCGCCACCGCTCGCCGACGTCATGAGCGGGGAGAACCAGCCCGACCCGTCCGCGGAGCCCGGCTGGGCGGCGGAGGCCGCAGTGCTCGAGCCAGCCGCCCTGGACCTGCGGACCCGGAGGCGCCGCTCGCTCATCCTCGTGGCCGGCCTGGTCTTGGTGGGCATCATCGTCCTCATCGCACTCGTCTCGATGATCTGGCTGCCGTACGACCCGAGCGACACGAGCGGCAGCCGACTGGAGAGCCCCGGGCTCAGTCACCTGCTCGGCACCGACAGGTTGGGCCGTGACCTCTTCACGCAGGTCATGGTCGGCGCCCGCATCGCCCTGATCGTCGGCATCGGCGCCGTCGCGGTGGGTGCCGCCATCGGCGTGCCGATCGGCCTTGCCGCAGCTTTCGCGGGCGGCTGGCTGGATGACGCGATGTCGGCCGCGATGGATATCCTCATCGCCTTCCCGCTTCTCCTGCTGGCCATGCTCATCGTGGCCGTCACCGGGGCCTCGCTCCTCACTGTGACGGTGGCCATCGGGGTCTCGGTGTCCGCCATCGTGGCCAGGCTCACCCGCGTCGTCGCCAGGCGGGTCCTCGCCCAGCAGTACATCACCGCGGCACGCACGTCCGGGACTGGCTCGCTGGGCATCGTCTGGCAGCACATCCTCCCCAACATCTGGCCCACCATCAGCGTCAACCTGGGGATGCTCTTCGGTGTCGCAGTGCTCGCCGAGGCGAGCCTCTCGTACCTCGGGCTCGGGGCGCCACCGCCCAACTCGTCCTGGGGACGCCTCCTCCAAGAGGCGCAATCCACGGTCATGACCGCACCGCTGGGGGCGATCGCTCCGGGCATCGCCCTGGTGATCCTTGTCATCGGGGTGAACCTCCTGGTGGACGGGCTGCGAGACGTCTCCGACCCGACCCTGGTCCGCGCGCGATGAACTTGCTCGATGTGGCGTCGCTCAGCGTCACGTCACCGGACGGTGTCGCGCGCGTGCGAGATGTCTCGTTCACGGTCGCACCGGGCGAACGGCTCGGCCTGATCGGCGAGTCCGGCTCCGGGAAGTCGCTCACGGCGTTCGCCGTCATCGGGCTGCTACCCGCGGGGCTCGCGGCGGCGGGGAGCATCCTGCTCGACGGCACCCAGGTCGTCGGTGCCCCGGAGAAGCGCCTGGTGCCCCTGCGCGGCCGCGTTTGCGCCTTCATCTTCCAGGAGCCGCTGACCGCACTGGACCCGCTCATGAAGCTGGGTGACCAACTCTCGAAGCCCATCGCGCGACACCAGGGCCTACGCGGCACGGACCTCAGGCGAGCCGTCCTTGAAGCGTTGGACGAGGTGCACCTGCCCGAGCCCGAGCGGATCGCGCAGTCACGCTCCTATGAGATCTCCGGCGGGCAGCGCCAGCGAGTCGCCATCGCCATGGCGCTGGCCTGCCGTCCGCGGCTGCTCATCGCCGACGAGCCGACGACGGCGCTGGATGTGACCGTCCAGGCGGAGGTGCTGGCGCTCCTGGACCGGCTCGTCACCGATCGGGGCATGGCCCTCATCTTCGTCAGCCACGACCTGGCGGTCGTCTCGCGCATGACCGACCACGCCATCGTGATGCGGGCCGGTGAGGCGGTCGAACGGGGCAGCATCGCCTCGCTCCTGGCCTCGCCTCGACACCCCTACACGGCGGCCTTCGCCGCCAGCGCGCGCCGTATCGAGCGTGGCTTCGCGGCCGCCCTCGCGCCGGAGCGCGAGGGATGAGCGCCATCCTGGGGCTGGCGGACGTGAGCTACGCCTACCGTGGCAGCCACGCCGGACAGCTCGCGGTGCAGGGCGTCTCATTGGCCCTGACGTCGGGCGTGAACCTTGGCCTGGTGGGCGAATCGGGCTCGGGCAAGACGACCCTGCTGCGACTGCTGCTCGGCCTGATGCGTCCGAGCGCGGGCCACGTCCTCTTCGATGGCGTGCCGCTCGACCTGGACGACCGATCGCAGATGCGTGCCTTCCGCCGCAGCGTGCAGACCGTCTTCCAGGATCCCTATTCGTCGCTCGACCCACGACAGCGCGTCGGTCGCATCGTGGGCGAGCCCGTGCGCTCGCTGCGCATCGCCAGTGGGCGTGAGGCGGAAACGCTGGTCACCGAGGCGCTCGCATCGGTGGGGCTCCCGGCCACCGCGGCGTCGCACTATCCCTACGAGTTCTCCGGGGGCCAGCGTCAGCGCATCGCCATCGCCCGGGCCATCGTCAGCCGCCCTCGCGTCCTCCTCGCCGACGAACCCGTCAGCGCCCTCGACGTCATCACGCGCAGCCAGGTCATCGAGCTCCTCGCGGAGCTGGGCACAAGCCGCGACCTGACCGTGCTCATGGTCTCCCACGACCTGGGAGTGGTCGGCGCACTCTGCCAGCGCACCGTCGTGCTGCAGGCGGGCCGGGTCGTGGAGGAGGGGCCCACCTCCGGTGTCTTCGGGAGCCCCAGCGAGCCGTATACGCGGCGGCTCCTGGCGGCCGTGCCGCGACTGCCGCAGGTCTGACACGCCCCACACGTCGCAGTCGGCGGGTGGGTGTACCATCCGACCGACAGTCGGTCGGTAATGGAGGCCCCTGTGGCACGGACCCTGGATGGGACGGCTCGCGCACTCAGCCGTGACGCCATCCTCGATGTCGCGGAGCAGCTCATCCGCACCAAGGGCTGCGAGCGGATGAGCATCCAGGACGTCCAAGACGAGCTGGGCGTCTCACGGGGCGCGATCTACCACTACTTCCGCTCCAAGGCGGCCCTGGTCGAGGCCGTGGTGGCCCGCGCGGGCGACGCGATCGTCGGCATCATGGGCCCCATCGTCGAGGACCCCGCCATGTCGGCCGCGACCAAGCTGCGGGCCACGTTCGAGGCCGGAGGCCGCTGGAAGGGTGAGCGGCGCGACTTGATGCTGGCGCTCCTGCGGTCCTGGTACTCCGATGACAACGTCATCGTGCGCGACCACCTCTCGCGCCTCATGACCGACCGGGTCGCGCCGCTGTTGGCCGCCATCATCCGGCAGGGCATCGCGGAAAGGCACCATGCGGGTCTCTTCGGCAGAGCAGGCCGCGGCCGTCATCACCGCCCTCCTCGTGGCCTCCGGCGACCGCACCGGCCGCCTGTTCCTGGATCGCCTGGCTGGCCGTATCCCATTCGAGGAGGTCCAGTCTGCGATCGCTGCCTACGACGAGGCTGTGGAGCGCATCCTCGGCCTCCCAACTGGCTCGTTCCGGATGATCGACGAGCCGTCGCTTCGCTTCTGGTTCGCGTAGCAAGGAGGACCCATGGTCGCTGTCGTCCAGCTCGAGAAGCTGACCAAATCGTACGGGGAGCACCGCGGCATCATCGATGTGGACCTCTCGGTCGAGTCGGGTGAGATCTTCGGCTTCCTCGGTCCCAACGGCGCGGGGAAGACGACCACCATCCGCACGATGCTCGACCTCATCCGCCCCAGCGGCGGCCGCGCCCTCATCTTCGGCATCGAGTCGTCGGCCGACCCGGTGGCCATCCACCGTCGCTTGGGTTACATCCCGGGCGAGTTCGCGCTCTACGATCGACTGACCGGCGCCCAGCATCTCGAGTATTTCGCCAACTTGCGCGGCGGCGTGGACGCGGCCTACCAGGCCTCGCTCGTGGAGCGACTGGATCTGGACCCCGGCCGCCGTTTCAAGGAGTACAGCAAGGGCAACAAGCAGAAGGTCGGGCTCGTCATCGCCCTCCAGCACCGCCCGGAACTGCTCGTGCTCGATGAGCCGACCTCCGGTCTCGACCCGCTGGTCCAGCAGACCTTCTTTGCCATCCTCGGGGAAGCCGTGGCGGAGGGTGCCACCGTCTTCCTGTCCAGCCACATCCTCAGCGAGGTCGAGAAGAGCTGCCAGCGCGTGGCCATCATCCGCGAGGGCCGTCTGGTCAAGGTGGACACCGTTGACGCCCTGCGCGATCTCGCCCACCACCAGGTCGAGCTGCGCTTCGCGGGCGACGTCCCCAGGGCTGCCTTCGAGACGCTGCCCGGCGTCAGCGACGTCGTCGTCGACGACCATCTCCTGCGGCTGCGAGTCGCCGGGGCCATCACGCCGGTCGTCCAGGCCGCCGCACGCTACGAGCTGCTCGACTTCGTCAGCCGCGAGCCGAGCCTGGAGGAGACCTTCCTGGCCCAGTACGGCCGCGAGGCCGTCGAGGTGAACTAGCCATGGCCATCGAGACGGGTACGCCACAGCGCGTCATGACCTTCCCGCCCATCCCGCTCCGCCGTCGGCTCTACGGCTTCGGCTCCATCTACGGCAAGACGATGCGCGATTCACGCCTCGCCTTCCTCGTCATGACCGGCCTCATCGCGGGCTTCATGCTCGCCATCGGCCAGGCCTTCGGGACTGCCTATGGCAGCCCGGAGATGCGCCAGGAGATCGCCAACCTCGTGGCGACGGTGCCGCCCGTCATGGCCGGCATGGCCGGCAACCCCGTCAACGTGGACACCATCGGCGGCTTCATCACCTGGAAGTACGGCCCATTCTTCGCGCTGCTCGTCGGGCTCTGGTCGATCCTGGCTCTGTCCGGCACGCTGGCCGGAGAGGCGCGGCGGGGCAGCCTGGACTTCGTGGCCGCCAGTCCGTTCGGCAAGCGGCGCGTGGCTCTCGAGAAGCTGGCCGCCCACGTCACCGTGGTCGGACTCTCGATGGCCTTCCTGGCCCTCTCGACCTGGGTGGCTGGCTCGGTCTTCGGCGACCCGAACCTGGGCGATCGCATCGACCCGCTCTCGGCCATCGGCTTCGCCCTATGGGTCGGACTGCTCGGCCTCATCTCGGGGGCCCTGGCGTTCGCCCTGGCCCCGGTCGTGGGCCGTGCGAGCGCCGCGGGCGTGGCCGGCGTGGTCATGCTGCTGGCCTTCGTCATCGGCAACTACGCGCCCTACGTATCGGAGTTCGGGGCCATCGCCAACCTCTCCTGGTTCTCTTGGACCTACGATCACGTCCCGCTGGCGTCACAGTTCGACTGGCCCTCGCTCGCGCTCGTCGCGCTCGTCGCGGTCGCCCTGCTGGCGGCTGGCGTGGAACTCTTCGCCCGCCGTGACCTGGGCGTCATGACCGGGCTGCCCGTGCCGGGGCTGCCGCGCCTGACCCTCGGCCTGCGAGGTCCGGTGGGGCGGGCCTTCGGCGACCAGCTGCCTCTGGCGCTGGGCTGGGGAATCGGCATCGGCATCTTCGGCTTCATGCTGGCGGCGGTCAGTCGCAGCTTCGGCGACGACCTGGTCACCCAGTTCCCGGCCTTCGCGGACATCATCCGGACGATCTTCCCGGGTGTCGATCTGACCAGCGCCGGCTGGTTCCTGCAGCTCGTCTTCGTGGAGATGGGCCTCATCGTGGTGGGCTTCTCGGCTGCCACGTTCGTCAGCCGCTGGGCCTCGGACGAGGAGAGTGGGCGCCTCGAGATGCTGCTTACCGCACCGCTCACGCGGCCAGGCTGGGCCGTCGCCGGCGGCATCGGCGCCATCCTCGCGGTGGTCCTCTCGAGCGTGGTCTACGCCATCGGCATCGGCCTCGGCGGACTTCTTGGCGGCAGCGAGGTCGTGACCCCGATGGCCGGCACCGCGGCGCTGGGCCTGTACGCGGCGGCCATGGTCGGCATCGGCGTAGCTGTCGGCGGGCTGTGGCGCACCTCGTGGGCGGCCGAGGCCGTGGCGGCCGTGGTCATCGTCACGTTCCTCATCAACCTCCTGGCGCCCGCATTGCAGCTTCCCGACCTGGTGCAGCAGCTGGCCCTGACGGCCCACCTCGGGCAGCCCATGATCGGCAGCTGGGATCTCGTCGGCTCGGCCGCCTGCCTCCTCATCGCCGTCGGCGGGATCCTGCTGGGCGCCTGGGGCATGCGTCGACGCGACGTCGCCGGCTGAGCCTGCTGGTCCGCCCACCACGGACGCGACCGATGGCCCTACCCGTGGCCGGCCGAGGGCCGGGAGGCTGGCGGCATGGACAACGCACGCCCTGTCACCACCCTGCCCGCACCGCGCCTCGACGGCAGCATGGCCCTGGAGACTGCCCTTGCCCGGCGGCGCACTATCCGCGACCTGGCGCCCCACCCGCTGACCGACGCAGAGATCGGCCAGCTGCTCTGGGCGACCCAGGGCATCACGCACGACGAGATCCGTCGCACGGCACCGTCGGCCAGCTCGCTCTTTCCCCTGGAGGTGTACGTGGCCACGCAGTCCGGCCTGGCTCACTACCTGCCCGCGCAGCACGCCCTCCAGCAGCTGTCAAGCGTTGACCTGCGGCCGGCCCTGGCGGCTGCCAGCGGCGACCAGCCCTTCATGGCAACAGCACCGCTCATCGTGGTCATCAGCGCGGTCGCCGACCGCCTGGCCGGCCGCCACGGACCGGAGCGCGCTGTCCGGTATGCCGCATTCGAGGCCGGGCACGCCGGCCAGAACCTGCTCCTGCAGGCCGTGGCGCTGGACCTGGGTGGCGTGCCGGTCGGCTCCTTCCGGGATGAGGAGGTCAGCCGCCTGCTCGAGCTTCCCGCGGATGAGGCAGCGCTCTACCTGTTCGCGATCGGACGGCTCGCCTAGACGGCAGCGGCCCGGGCACGCGCGGATCGCGGTCGATCAGGCGCGGATCTGCCGACGCGCCAGCTCGGTCTCGATCTGGCGTTCCGCCTCCACGTAGCGGTCGATCTCCATGCGCAGCTCGTTGGCCTCCGGCCGGTAGAGGTGCACCTGGCCCTGGAGGACGTAGCTGAGGCGCCGCGACGTCATGCGCACGTGGTCCAGATTCTTCATGAGGACCAACGGATCCATGGACGCCAAGTCGTCAGGGTGGTACATGGATGCCATCGCCGCCCGAGTATAGCGAGCATCGATCGCCCACCCCGCGGGCCCCGGATACACTCGGGCGACACCGGCCGACAAGACAGGGAGGGAGCGCATGAGGGTGGCCATCGTCTTTGACACCCACACAGGCATCACCGCGGCAGCGGCCGAGAAGATGGCCGAGGTGGTCCGCACGGCCGGTCACGAGTGCACGACGGCATCCACGTGGAGCGCCGATCCGGCTGCCGTCGCCCGGGCGGATGCCATCGTCATCGGAGCCTGGACCAAGGGCTGGTTCATCGTCCGCCAGCATCCCTCGGAGGGCGCTCTCACCTTCCTCGGGAAGGCCTCGTTCAATGGCAAGCCGGCTGCGGTCTTCGCCACGTACAAGCTGGCGGTCGGCTCCACCGTCACGCAGCTGGCGAACGCCGTCGAGCGGGCCGGTGGGCGGGTCACTGGCATGTACAAGGTCAAGGGGCCCAACGTCCCCTTGGGCTTCGAGGGCTGGGTCGACTCACTGCAGGCGTGAGGGACGTCGGCCGCTCTCCTTGTGTGCGGGCGACGGGTCACCGAGCAGCAGCAGCCTCACACGCAGACGCCGGCCGAGGCACAGTGCCGGCCGAGGCACAGGGCCAGCCGAGGCACACGCCGCGGCCGGCCCTGAGAGCGGCTGGACCCAGAGATCGATGGGTCCTAGAGCGTCAGCTCCCCGCAGACGTTCACCTTGACGCCGAGGGCGTCGAACATCGCGGCCTTGGCGGCGAAGGCGCGAACGGCCGTGGCCTCATCCGGCGCGTACACGACCTGGATGTGGTTGCTGCGATGGCGCGCCATGAACTGGTCGCGGCTCACGCCGGGCATCACCAGGTGCATGATCGGCCAGTTGCTGGACGTCGCGTCCCAGCGACGCTGAGTCTCCTCGTCCGGCAACTCGACGGCCTTGCCGATGCCCATGTCGACCTGGAGCTGGCCGTCCATGAGGAAGACGCGGCTGTAGACGACTGGACCGGCCTTGCTGACGCCCTTGATGGTGCCGCCACCCAGGGCGAAGTACATGGGCGACTGCCGCTCGCTGACGGTCCCCGCATAGCCACCCCGCAGGTGCGACGGCGGCACGGACCCGGAGATTCTCCATGATCCACACGAAGTCATCGCCCCATGGGTCGCCCCAGCGGACGTCGTGGAGGCTGGTAGAGGGGTTGAGGCCCATGGCCGACCAGACGCGATTGGTGATGAGGGCGTCAACACCGCAGCCCCAGTCCACCTCGTTGAAATGGGGCAGGGCCTGGCCCGGGTAGAGTTCCTTGCCATCCTCGCCGTAGGCGGGCGGCCGGTCGATCTCGTTGAGTAGGCCCTCGGCCAGGTCGGAGGCCGGCACGAGGTCCTTGAGGCCCTGCTGGTACTGGATGCCGATGCCCGCGCAGCCGAAGTCGTTGGCGATGCGCAGAGCCGCGATGTACATCTTGCACTGTGCGATGACCTGCGCCTTCGTCAGCTCGGTCGCTTCGTCTGTCCCGAACTGGAAGGTCACCCCACGGCCGACCAGCCACTCGAAGACGGCCTGCGCCTCCGCGTCCGTGACCGTGAGCATCCGCGCGTAGAGCGCCGACTGGCTGAGCCGCTCCTTGTAGATGCCCATGGGATTGATGTACTCGTCATCGAAGATGGCGTTGTACATGCCCATGCAGCCTTCGTCGAAGACGCCCATGACGGCCTTCGTGCGCTGCAGGTGGGTGGCCAGGGCACGCCCCAGCTCAGCTTCGGCGCGCCGGCAGGACGGCCGGATCGAGATCCCGGACGTGCGACGTGTCGTGTGTGATGGTCTTCTTGGCCACCCACTCCTTGAGGGCGCGGCGCGCGAAGTCGTCCGTGAAGTCCTCGCTCCAGATCGAGCTGTAGGCCATGCCGGCCTTGGTCATGGAGGCGTTGAGGTTCAGCAGGCCGACGAGGCCGGGCCACTGGCCGCTCCAGTTGGCGGCCGTGAGGATGGGTCCGCGCTGGCCCTTCAGGCCGGCCAGGACGTGGTGGCTGTATTCCCACACGGCCTCGGCCACGATGACCGGTGCATCCGGATGGATGGTCGCGAAGACGTCCATGCCCATGCGCTGGTTCCAGATGAAGCCGTGACCGACCACCGGGTCGTAGTCGTGGGCCCGGCGCACCTTGATGCCCAGCTCGCCGAGGGCGGCCGCGATGTCCGCCTCGAGTTTCTGCTGGGCCGGCCAGCCCATACGGTTGGCGCTGTGGCGCAGGTCTCCGCTGGCGACCAGGACGACCTCGTCGGCCGCGACGGGTTCTGGATCGCTCGCGGTCGGGATGCTGTACGCGTGGCTCATGGGTCGGTGTCTCCTCCAGGTGGGCGGTATCGATGCCCCATCATGCCCCGGCCGGCCGGTGATGACAGGGCCCTCCTGCCCGTCGCAGCGTGCCGACTGTCGCCACGCAAGGTCGCCACGAGCCTCCGGCTGCGCTATCGTCCCGCCATGAGCTACGACATCCGACTGGCCACGCAGGCCGACCTCGAGCAGTTCGCCGAGATCGTCAACTACTACATCGAGAACACGACCATCAACTTCCACGTCCGCCCCCTGAGCGAGGACGATTGGGAAGCCACCTGGCAGGTCCTCAACGAGCGCTACCCCTTCATGGTCGCCACGGAGGGCGACCTGGTGAAGGGCATCGCCTGGGCATCACCCTGGAAGCTGCGCGGCGCCTACGACTGGACCGCGGAGGTCAGCGTCTACGTGCGCAACGGCCACGAGGGGCAGGGCATCGGCCGCGCCCTCTGCGGTCGCATGCTGGAGATCATGGATGAGCAGGGCTACCACGCCATCGTGGCTGTCATCGCGCTGCCCAACGAGGCCAGCGTTGCGCTCCACCGATCGCTGGGATTCGAGCTGGGCGGCACGCTCAAGCGCCTTGGCTACAAGAACGGCCAGTGGCGGGACGTGAGCTACTGGCAGCGCCTCCACGGCAATGCTGACGACAGCGCGCCGCCGCCGCTCAAGCTCGTGGCGGAGGTCACCGGCCAGGTCGCGGACTAGAGACCGCTCACCCTCAGCCGGTCGACATGTTGGCGCTCCGGCTCATCGTCCGCCGGGGCAGCCGCTCACTGCCGGGCGGCTGACCCTCAAGCGGAGCGCAGCACCTCCTGGACCGGCTCGTCGTCCGATCCGTCCTCGGACGCCGGCCGCGACACCGGGATGACGACGGGCGCAGCGGCCGCCGCAGGTTCGGGCACACGGGCACGGCGCGAGCGCAGGACGGCCGCGATCCCGGCTGCGGCCAGCGCAGTGATGGTTCCCACGACGGTCATCAGCAACAACCAGCGGGCCCAGGCTCCAGGTGGCTGGACCGGATGACCCCAGTCGGCGCATGCCCCGTACGATCCGGAGCACGACGAGGATCCGGTGCAGGACGACCGACCACGGGATGACGAGACGCCCTCCGAGGGCATCGCCAGCGCGGTCCGCCGACCCGCGCAGATCCTCCGAGACGTGCCGGAGACCTGAGGACGCCTGAGATGCCAGCGGTCGGATGTGGGTGGCCAGCGCGGTCAGATCCTCCGTTTCGGGCATGAGTCCCATTTCAGTCCCTCCATCCTCCATGCGGCCTCGCCGGGACGCTGCCTCACGGCGCTCCCGTCACGATACCTCGCTCGGTGCCATCGGGCGCGGACCACGCTGTGCGTACAAGCACCTTATCGAGTGCCCACCGCCCAGTCACCGCTTGATGCTCGGTCCCCGCTGGTCGATGATGCCGGAGCCAGGGGCTACGCTGCCCGTGACTGGCGCGTCAGGTGACCGGGAAGCGACCCGAACCAGGATTGGGCACCGGTACGCCGCGGGATGTGGAGGGGGGCCGCCATGAACGTCTTTCGGATGTCGCAGACACGCGGGGCGCTGCCATTGGCCGGTCTGCTGGCCCTGCTGGGAGCCGCGTCGCCCGTATCCGCCTCGGTCACGTTCGACGTGGACGCTGCCCAGGACTACTGCGTGTCCGTGGGCGGCCAGGTCCAGGAGCGCGCGGCGACGTGGAACACGAACAGCGACCCGGCGCAATGGGTGGACCTGGGCCGGACGATGGAGATGTGCCGCTTCAAGGCTGATGACGAAGCCGGTTCGCGCATCTACGTGGACCTGCTGACGCTCTGGTCGGAGTCGCCCAGCCTGGCCGCCGCGGCCTACCTGGCCAAGGTGCCCATGAGCGACGAGCTGCCACCCGGCAACCCTGCCTCCTACCACTGCGCTGGACTGGGTGGCTCCTCCCAGTGGGGGACCGGCGCGGCTGGCGGCGGCTGGGTGGACCCCGACGACCCGGATGACCAGGTGGCCGCCATGTGTGTCTTTCCTGACGGCTCGGCCATCGACGAATGGGGCATCGCCTACTACAGCGGAGGCGTGGTCAGGGGCGCTGACCTGGCGCCGTTGTTCCGCGCGGACTCGGCTGCCTTCCCGCCCATCTTCAGCAGCAGCGAGGCCACGGACGCGGAGGCTGGCGACCTCGATGCCGCCTCTCTGGCTGCGGAAGCCCAGGTCTCGGCAGCCATCGGTGGCGTGGTCGAGGTCACGAACATCGATGGCGCGCTGACGACGATCGCCTTCCCCGCCGGGTCCGTGTCCGAGGACATGACCGTCGTCGTCACGCCGCTCAGCGAGCCCACCACCGACAAGGGCGCGCCGCTCACGCCGGGCGTTCTCGTCGAGCAGAAGGGCTTCCAGGGACAGCACCTGCAGCTGGCGAGGCCGGCCATCGTCACCTTCACGATCACGGGCGAGGTGCCGCAGCAGGCTGGCGTCGTGACGTTCACGGACCCCGAGACCGCCCAGCCCCTGGCTTCGAGCATCTCCAAGCAGGGCAAGTCGACCATGGTGACCGCCTTCGTCTCGTCGTTCAGCGAGACCACGGTCGATGGGGATCCTGGCGAGTGGGGCCCGCTGGCACCGCTCACCCCCGACCATCGCTGGTCACTCAGCGTGAGTGACACCGACTCGCGGACCGTCCAGAAGATCGAGATGAGCCTGGGTGCGAAGGGCACACTGAAGAGCACCGCCCTGACGGGCAAGTTCGCCTTCAACGGCATGAGCGGCCCACTCGACCTCGAGATCGCGGCGTCATTCGACGAAGGGCCGCTGACCGGCACGCTCGAACAGCACCAAGATCAACGGCGAGGCCAAGCTGGAGGACTGCTGGGTCCAGGTGGCGAACCGCAAGAAGGGCACGTTCTGGGTGCGCGGCAACGGCAACCTGTTCGTAAGCGGCGGCGCGACGCTCACCGCGGCGGCGACCGCGGGCGACACGACGGCGTCGAAGGATTTCAGCGCGCACTCCACGAGCGCCGTGAAGATCGGTGTCAAGGCCAGCGGCGTGCCGGCCAAGGTCGGCGACAGCGTCCCCGCCACCTTCACCATCTACGATGGCGGCTACGCCTGGGAGTACAAGTCCAGGCTCACCTGGGTCAGCAAGTGACACCAAGGGGCGCAGCGAACACGGCGCGGCCGCTTCGCCACGAAGAACGAGGCTGGGTCAGGCAGCGGCGATGACCAGCGGCCGGCTACGGTCCTCACTCATGACACGGCTGGCCATCTCGGCCAACCTGGGCAGGGCGGCCAAGGCGAAGCGGATCCCGAGGTCCTCGAGCTGCTCGTAGCCCAGGCCTCGGTAGTCGCCGCGGGCGGCCACGGCGCACATCTCGTCGTAGAGCTCCGGCCAAGCGACAGCGCGCCGGCGGTAGCAGAAGCGCACGAAGGCGAGGGCCTCATGGTCGGGGTCGGGGCCGTCCTCGCACAGAGCCTGCGAGGAGGCCGGCACGACCCTGCCGGCGACGGATCTCCCGTTGCGGTCGTCCTCTTCTTGCCTTGGGGGCAGTGCGTTGCCCAGCCGCTCTGTCGACACCCTCTCCCACCTTGTTCCGGGCGCGCGAAGTCGCCCCCATCGATACTGATGACAAATCGGACGCCGTACGGCACGAGTGCCCGAACACGGCGCCTTGACCGACCCGCGAGACGTCCGCAGACCCCCGGGCCACCTCTCCGTTGGGCCCTCAGGAGGTCCCCCCGAAGGGCTGGGCGGATGATACGTCGGGACGATCGGGGCCGCTAGCGGCTCGTCCACGAACTTGTCCACCACGTTGTCCACAGGGCCCACGTGAGCCCCGGGGATCGGTGCGGACAGGCGTTCAGGCGGGATTCCGGATGACGCCCAGACCGGCCTTCGAAGACAGCTGCCAGCGGCAGTCGTCGCCCAGCTCGATGCCCTCGAAGGGATCGTGCTGCACCATCAGGTTGCCGTCCAGGTCGAGCCAGTCCACCTCCGAGGCGACCATGGCACCGGCCGCCACGCCGAGGCTCGACTCGAACATGCAGCCGAGCATGACCTTCATGCCCAGCTGCCTCGCGCGGCGGATCATGCGTAGTCCGGGGCCGATGCCACCGCACTTGGCGAGCTTCACGACGACGCCGTCCACGACGCCCTGCAGCATCTCCAGGTCCGTCTCGAAGACGGCCGACTCGTCGGCCAATATGGGCAGGCTGCTGCGCTCGCGGAGCCAGCGCAGCTGCGGCAGCGCGCGCGCGGGGAATGGCTGCTCGATGAGCTCCACGCCGAGCCGCTCCAGTTCCGGGATGAGCGCGGCGGCCTGCTCCGGCTGCCAGCCGGTGTTGGCGTCCACGCGGAGAGCCCCCCCGTACACTCCGCGGACGGCCTCCAGGGTCTCGATGTCGGCCGGGCCGCCGACCTTGATCTTGAGAGCCGGGAAGTGGGCCGCCGCGCGTGCTCGCTCGGCGACCACGGCGGGCTCATCGATGCCCAGCGAGTAGTCGGTGGGGGGAAGCTGATCCGACGTGCCCAGGAGCTCCCAGACGGGCAGGCCGAGAGCCCTCCCGGCAAGGTCGTGCAGGGCCATGTCCAGGCCGCACTTGGCGGCGCCGTGGTTGCCCAGGGCGTCTGTCATGAGGAGGGCCGACCGTTCCAGCCAGGCCAGCATGGCCTCGCGATCGGTGGGCATCGGGCCGAGCTCTGTCAGTGCGCCGAGGAGGCGCGGCAGCACGGCCGCGACCGTTTCCACCGTCTCCCCGTAGTAGGCCAAGGGGTAGCACTCCCCGAGGCCGTGGGCACCTTCCAGGTCCAGGTCCACGGCGACCGTGCGGAAAGCCTCCGACTCCTCCGTGCGAGCGATGTGGAAGGGGACGCTGAAGCGGAGCTCCAGGATCTCCGTGCTGATCGAGAGGCTCATGGTGCGGTCTCCTCCAGTGTGGTGCGCAGGGCGTCGAACAGGGCGTGCGGTCCGAAACGATACGGATCGTCCACCGGCAGGCCGGTCTCGGCAGCCACGCGCGCGATCTCCGCGCGGGCGTCCCGCTCGTCGAGCAGCGAGGTGTTGAGGGCCACGGCTGCCACGGGCGCCGGAGCCACTGCCGCCGCTACGACCTCGTACAGTGCGATGTTCTGGGGCACCGTCTTGACGGGTCAATCCGCGGCCATCCGGGCCTTCCCAGCCGTGGTGACCGAGCCGCCCGGGCTGGTGCACCAGGACCATGGCGTGCGGTGCGCAGCCGTGCACGAGGCCGAGCGTCACCGCCGAGTAGGCCGGGTGGTCGATGGAGCCCTGCCCTTCCACGAAGATCCAGTCGCCCATCTCTTCGGCCCGTTCCACGAGCCACTCGGCGGTGCCGTTGACGAAATCGGAGACGACGCGATCGACCGCCGCGCCCCAGCCCTCGATCATGATGCCGGTCTGGCCGGTCGGCACGAACACGGCACGGAGGCCCGCGGCAAGGGCGGCCCTGCGGAGCTCCAGGGCCACCGTCATCTTGCCGATGGCGCAGTCGCTGCCGACGGTCAGGATGACGCGGCTGCCGGGCCGGTGCGGTCGACCCGTGGCCACCTCGAGGCGCTCCGGCGGGCGCCGGTGGTCGAGGAGCTCCACGCCGTGGGCGACAGCCAGCGCTCTGAACTCCGGGTCGTCGGAGACGAACTCGTGGAGGCCGGAGACGATGTCCA
The DNA here is from genome assembly GCA_963805585.1 of uncultured Chloroflexia bacterium. GTDB lineage: Bacteria > Chloroflexota > Limnocylindria > Limnocylindrales > CSP1-4 > JAFMJV01. The sequence goes on from CAWDUR010000021.1 coordinate 42,688, forward strand.
GGCCGCGCTCGATGGCCTCCACGATGATGGCCCGCCAGGACGGCGGGATCTTGCCACCTTGCGGGGCGATGCCGATGAGCAGCGCCGTGGGACGCTCTGCCAGGGCCTCCGCGAGGGTCGCCACGACGGGCGCCCGGTGCTCCGGGCCCAGCCAATCGGAGACGTCCCGACCAGCGCGCTGGCTGTCGATCACGGCCACCACGGCGTCGCGGCCATACGAGATGACGCCCATGGCGGTCTTGGAGGGCAGCTCGCCGAAGGCACCCTCAGCCAGGATCACGTAGCGTCGGCGTGCCCCGGCGTCCACCTGCTCGTGCCTCCCCATGGTGGTGACTGTAGCGGCCGGCGCGCGCGCCCTGCGAGGCCGCCGGCGCAAGGAGAACGCCCCCGGGGCGCGGTCCGGGGGCGTAGGGATATGCGCTTGGTACCGCATACCGGATTCGAACCGGTGGTCTCCGCCTTGAGAGGGCGGTGTCCTGGGCCTCTAGACGAATGCGGCGTGCGTCCGGCCGAGAGGATAGCACGACGCCGTGCGGGGGCGCCCCGTCGCGGAGCCCAGGGCCCGGCAGCCGGCGATGGTCGGTGTCAGAGCCGGTGATGCTCCAGGAACGAGCGGATGGTGTCGGCCACCTGGTCGTGGCTGTGCTCGCCGATGACGAGTCCGTAGTGTGAATGAGCGCCGAAGGGCTGGTACTCCGCCCCCAGCCAGTCGGCCAGTCGGGCGCTGTCGAGCTCGGAGAACTGGCGGTCCAGGCCCGCACCCAAGATGATCATGGGCACGTCAGGCAGTCGGTCGCGATCCACGTGCACGCCGGCCAGCATCTGCCGACGGGCCGACCCACTCTCAGCACCCAGGAGGTGCTGGACACGGCGCACGTCGTCGAGGCTGAAGATCCTGGTTCTGACGCTGCACCTGCTCCAGGCTGCCCGCCCACTCGATGAGCTCCGCCTGGTAGATAGCCGGCACGAGGCGCACGACGTGGGGTGGCGGCACCGGCCGCAGCGGCGACGGGATGGCCGGACTGAGCAGCACCAGAGCATCGACCTCGCGGGCTTCCGCCAGTTTCAGGGCCAGCAGCCCACCGAGGCCGTGCCCGACCACCACGGCCGGGCGGTGCAGGGCCTCGTAGCCGGCGATGACATCCTCCAGGTACGCCCCGAAGTCGAGCTCGTCCAGAGCCGTCGTCTCCGACCAGAAATGGCCGCGCAGGTTGAGCGCGTGCCCCTCCCAGCCGCGCTGCGCGAAGTAGCGCAGGTAGTGCTCCCAGAGCCATGATCCTGCCAGCTCGCCATGCAGGTAGAAGATGGGACGGCGGCGCGAGCGGCGTTCAGGCAGCCACGATTCGATGTAGAGGCCGCGATCCTCCAGCACGATCTCGTCTTTGCGCACGGGCTTGCCCACTTGCCGGCCGTCGTCACCGTCGTGGTAACCGCGCCCGTTGCCGGTGATGGCGGTCCCGCTGGGAGGCTCTGGGTCCATCCGCTCGCCCTCTCCTGTGTCCTGTCCGTGGGTCCCTGTCACTCCAGCGGGCTGATGGCCAGCCCGGTGGGTGCCTTGGGGTTGAAGTAGGTCGACTTGTGAGGCATGACCTCGCCCGCCGCGGCCACGGCGGCGATGGCCTCCGGGGGCATCCCGTCGAGTAGGAAGGCTGCCGAGGCCGATTCGTCCGCGACCTGCTCAGTGGCCGCGCGCGCGTCCTTGACGTACCACAGTCGACCGTCGTCGGCCATCGTGGCCGGCTCGTCTCCGTAGGCGCGCTCGATGATGTCCGAGAGGGCATTGACGTCCAGCCCTCGGGAGGCCACGGACAGGCCGGCCGGCAGCCGCGCGTCGGTGGCCTCGCGGTCGATGGAGAGCAGCACCGCTCGGTCGCGCGTCAGCAGGCCGATGCGTCCCGTTCCGGTGGCACCGGGAGCGAATCCGGGTGCCTCTGCCATGCGCGCCAGGAGGTCCTCCCGGGCTGCCAGCCGCTCGACGGAGACCCATGCGGCCAGGCGCTCGAGGAGGTCGTCCCCGCAGGGCCGGCCGCGAACGACGCGATGGGTGGGCAGGACCGGCGGCGACTGGTCGAGCGGGTAGACGAGCGCGAGCAGGTAGTCCCAGGCCGGGTCGTCGGCGCGGCCGGCGGCCTGCGACGCGGCTCGGCGGGCGTCCCGGTAGGCGAGCGCTGTCTCGTAGCGGTGATGGCCGTCGGCGATGGTCAACGGCGCCGCGGAAAGAGCCTTCAGGGCCGCGTCCGCCTCGTTCCCGGGGCAGATCCAGAGCTCATGACCTATGCCGTCGGCCGTGCTTGCCCGAGCGTCGGGTGCTCGGTCGGTCAGGTTGGCGAGGGCTGCGCTGGCCGGCGAGGGGTCCGACCCGGACGGCGAGGCGTCGGAGCCGGTCAGGAAGACGACCGGACTGGTGTTGGCGCGGGTCTGGCCGAGCAGCCGCAGGCGGTCCTGCTTGGGCCCACCGAGCGTGCGCTCGTGGGGCCGGACGCCGGCTCCCGGCCCGAAGGCCTCCAGGCGCAGCTGGGCCAGCATGCCGGTGGCCGTCCGAGCGTGCCCATCCGGGTCTGGCCAGGTCATGCGGTGCACCGTCACCGTTGGCGCCGCATCCCGGACCAACACCCCGTCACGCTGCCAGGCATCCAGTGTCGCCGCGGCCGCGAGATAGTCATCGTCGGAGGCACTGCCGAGATCGCCCGGCAGCTCGATGCGCACCACGTTGTGGGGATGCTGCGCCAGCAGCGACCGTCGTTGGGCCGGGCTGATGATGTCGTAGGGTGGCGCCAGCAGGTCGGACAGGTCGGCGCCGGACACGTCGAAGCGCAAGGCACGGAACGGTCTCAGCGTGGGCACCCGCGCATGGTAGCGACGATCGACGGATCAGGCCGCGGATCGCATGGTCGGCGAGCGCTGGGGCTACGCTAGCGGGGTGTCCATCGCGCGCCTCACATCGCTCGCCCTCGTCGTCCTGGGCGGGCTGGCCGTGGCGGGCTGCTACAGCTTCAGCGAGCCCTCCTTCGCCCCGGGCAACAAGCGCGACGTGCTGCAGTCCATCGCGCGGCGTGGGATCGTCGTGAGCCAGCCCGTGGTGGGGCAGACCGCCTGCGATGATCCCGACCTGGTGGCCAACTCGCTGTACCTGACGGCCCGCCTGCCCGACGAGCGCGAGCCACGGGACGTCTACGTGCACAGCTACCGTGAGAAGTCGTGGGCCGGCTCGGCCGCGGAGGTGGATGCATGCCAGGCCATCTACGCAGCGGCGCATCCCGGTGCCGAGATCGCCCGTCTCGACATCCCGACCTTCCGCGTCTTCGGCGCCGATTGGTCGCCGGAGCTGACGCGCGAGCTACGGGCGGCCATCGAGGAAGCCTCAGAGGCCGGCGTCGAGTGATCCCGGAAGGCGTGGGGAGATGACCGAAGGCCCGGCCGTCAGCAGCCGCCAGAACCCGCGCTTCAAGGCTGCGCTGGCGCTGCGGGAGTCGCGCCACCGACGTGCCCGCGGCCGGCTGCTGGTGGACGGCGCCCGCGAGATCGGGCAAGCCCTGGATGCCGGCCTGGGCATCGTGGAGGCCTGGATCGCGCCTGAGCTCGTGCGTGGCGTGGAGGCCGGCAGGCTCCTGCCGCGACTGCGGACGGCCGGCGTCGAGCTCCTGACCACGACACCTGCCCTGCTGGGTGCACTGGCGTATGGCGACCGTGATGAGGGCATCGTCGTCGTGGCCGCGGAACCTCCGACCGACCTGGGGCGGTTAGCGCTTCCGGAGCGACCGCTCATCGCGGTCGTCGAGGAGGTGGAGAAGCCGGGTAACCTGGGGGCCCTGCTGCGCTCCGCGGACGGGGCGGGCGTCGATGCCGTCATCGTCGCTGATGCGCGCTGCGACCCCTGGAACCCCAACGCCATCCGTGCCAGCCTGGGCACCATCTTCAGCCTGCCTATGGCCGTCTGCGCCTCCTCGGAGGCACTGGCCTTCCTGCGTCGGGAGGGCGTCGCCATCATCACGGCGCGTGTGGACGGTACGGTCGACTATGACGCCGTCGACTTGCGGGGAGGCGTCGCCATCGTGGTCGGCGCGGAGACCACGGGCTTGGGTGCGGCCTGGTCGGGCGAGGACGTGACGGCCGTGCGCATCCCCATGCTGGGGCTGGCGGATAGCCTCAATGTCGCGGCCAGCGCGGCCGTACTCTTCTACGAGGCCCGGCGCCAACGCCGGGCAGCGAGCTGACTGGGCCGCGCGGGCGGCCGGGGCAGGTGGCCGCGGGGCGGCTGAAAGGAGCGCGGTGGTGGGAGAGGTCACGCTGGTCCCGGTCTTCGAGATCAAGCCCGGGCGGACGGAGGACTTCAAGGCAGCGGCGGCGAAGATCGATCGAGCGCACCAACGGCGAGCCGGGCACGTTGCGCTACGAGCAGAACCTCTCGGCCGACGGCCTGCGCTGCGTCAACATCGAGGTCTTCCGCGATGCGGACGCCTTCGTCTACCACAACCGCAACGTGGCGGACCTGGTGGGCGCCCTCTTCGACGCCGGGCCGGTCGTGCACCTCGACGTCATCGGCGAGGTCAACGACGCCCTGCGCGAGGAGCTCGGCTTCGCGGACGTGACCTACCTGTCGCCTCTGGGCAGCATCGACCGGTAGGCAGCCGGGCGCGGGGCGCGCCTGGGCTGAGGCTGGGCGGCCGTCAGTGCCCGCCGGTTCTTCGCATGACGCGAACAGGCGAGCGCTTCTGCCGTGCCGGTCGGCGATCGCCGACAACGCGCCGGCACGCGGCTCCTCGATGCCTCAGCCGAGCGGCTGGGTCGCCAGGCTGGCTACGGCGAGGGAGCGCCGCCTCGGGCCGTCGAGTTCCAGGAAGATGATGCGCTGCCAGGTCCCCAGGTCCAGGCGGCTCCCGGTCACGGGCAGCAGCAGCTGCGTGCCGAGGAAGCTCGAGAGGACGTGCGCCTGGGCGTTGCCGGGGTTCCACGTCTCGTGCCGGAAGGGGCCGTGGCTGGCGATCAGACCGGCCGCCACGCGCTCGTAGTCCTCGAACATCTCGCTGCCAGACTCGCCCAGGAAGAGGGCCGCCGTGGTGTGCTCCACCGAGACCAACAGGAGCCCGTCAGGCCAGAGGCGCGAGGTGAAGAGGTGCGTGATGTCGACGGCCTGTGTGCGCCGCGTCGTGGGGAGTTCGAGGCGCAGGAGGCCCGACGCTCGGCCGCTCGGGCCAGCGCCACCCGGGCCAGCGCCGCTCGGGCCAGCGCCGCTCGTGCGGCCGCCCGGGCCGTGGCCGCCCACCCCTATGCGTCCGCGATGACGACGACCTGACTCAGATGGCGCGGCGCCTCCGGGTCGAGGCCGCGTCGCACGGCCAGGCCCAGGGCCAGGGCCTGGAGCGCATGCAGCACGAGCGGCAGGCGGGCGATGTCGTCGAGCCCGGCCGCCGGTCCCTCCGGCCCCAACAGCCACGTGGTGGCACCGAGCGCTGCCGACTCTTCAAGCACGCGCAGCTCGGCGCTCTCCGCGGTACCGCCCAGGATGCCTACCACGAGCATGCCCGGCTCGCAGACGGAGATCGGCCCGTGGCGGAACTCCAGCGGGTGGAAGGCGGCCGCCGGGACCTGACTGGTCTCGGTCATCTTCAGGACCGCCTCGTTGGCCAAGCCATGGGCAGCCCCGCCGCCCAGGACCACGACCCGTGAGGGGTTCATGGCAGCCAGCTCGAAGGCCCGGTCGATGAAGGGGGCCAGCGCAGGCCAGTGGTCCGGCAACGCGTCAAGGTCGGCCGCGAAGGCGCCTTCGCCGAGCCGTGCTCCAAGCCGCATGAGCAGGGCCGTCTGCGAGGCGAAGGAGCGCGTCATCACGATGGCCACCTCGTCGCCTTCCGGGACGGCCAGCGTGGCCGTGGCCGCCTGGGCCATGGGGCTTTGCGGCCGGCAGGTCACGGCGATGGCGGGCCCTCCCCGCTCCTGGACCAGGCTGATGACGTCCAGCGCCTCGGTCGTGGAGCCTGATCGCGAGACGACGATGACGGGTTGGCGGGAGGGCTCGCCGGGCGCGAAGATGGCCTCCGGGCGCAGCAGCACCTCCGAGAGTGGCGCCGCCACGGCGGGCAGCCCGCAGCGTGCTCGCAGCGCAACGGACGCTACCTGGGCGATGTAGTACGACGAACCTGCACCGGTGATGACGACCTGCGAGGCGCCTGCCAGCGCGTCCAGGATCTCCGTGGGCGCCCCGCGCGCTACGTCAAGCGCGGCCGCGATGGCGTGCCCGCCGGTGCTGGCCTCCTGCCAGGGGGTGGCGCCCTCTACGGCAGCACGGACCGCGGCAGCTGACGTCGGGGCCGGCCCGCCGGTCGGGGCGCCGGCGTGAAGGATGGTCATGGCGTCACCTCTGGCTACAACGGCATCGGGGATGGGGATCGGGAAGGCGGCCGGTCATCCGTCGCCCAGCTCGACCGAGTAGTGGTACCGGTCGGCCCGCAGCGTGCTGCGGCAGTACTCGATGACATGACCCTCGGCATCGTACGTGGTTCGCTCGACCCGCAGCGCTGGGCTGCCGGGGCTGCCGCCGAGCTCGCCCGCCTCGGTCTTCGTCATGAGGACCGGCTCGAACGATTCGCGCGCTCGCACCGGTCGCACACCGAAGGCTGCGGTGAGGGTCTCGTAGAGGCTGCGGCGGCTGAAGTCGAGGCTTTCGAGCCCAGCGAAGCGGTCGGCGGGCAGATAGCTCGTCTCGGTCACGATGGCCTCATCGTCGGCCAGCCTGACCCGGCTGAGGGCCACCACGGCATCGCCCGGCTCGATCTCCAGGATGGCCGCCACGCGCTGGCCGGCCTCCTCGACGCGCAGGCTTCGGACCCGAGTGCCCGGTCGCATGCCATGTCGCTCGATCTCCCGGCTGTAGCTGTAGAAGCCGCCCAGGCGGTGCTCCACGGCGACCTTGCGCACGTAGGTGCCCAGGCCGCGGCGTATCTCCACGAGCCCGTCGTTGACCAGTCCGGCCAGGGCCTGGCGCACGGTCGCGCGGCTGACCTCGTAACGTGCCATGAGCTCCTGCTCGGTCTCCAGGCGGCTGCCCGGAGGCAGTCGGCCGCTGTTGATGCGCTCGCGAAGGTCCGCCTGGATCTGGCGATAGAGCGGCACGCCGGCCACGTCGAGCATCTGACTGACCCCCCTGATGAGCGGGCTGAGCAGGTCGTTCCAGCTCCACATGGCTGCCAAGGGGAACTCCTGAGGTACGGACGTCCGGACCTCATGGGATAGTAGCATCGGCGGCAACGATCACCCACCGGATCACGGCAAGCACCACGATGAGGAGTCCACCCATGACGCTCAGGATCGGCACCGTGCGAGGACTGGACGCCTGTGCCTCCGACACGGGCAGGCTGTCGGTCCTGGCACTCGACCACCGCAACAACCTGCGTCGGATGCTGGGACCGGACGATCCGGCCGCCGTGACCTACGAGCAGCTGGTCGACGTCAAGCGGGCCGTGGTGCGCGCCATCATGACGACGGCCAGCGGCATCTTGCTGGACCCGGAGCTGGGAGCCGCGCAGGCCATCAGCGACGGCTCGCTGCCCAGCTCGGCCGGGCTCATCGTGGCCATCGAGGCCAGTGGCTACTCGGGTCAGGCCACCGCCCGCGTGAGCCGTCTGCTCCCGGACTGGGGCGTGGACCAGGCCAAGCGCATGGGTGCGGACGCCGTCAAGCTGCTGCTCTATTACCACCCCGATGCGGAGAACGCCTCCGGCCAGGAGGACCTCCTCATCGAGGTCGCGGAGGCCTGCGCCGATGCCGACCTGCCGCTCTTCCTGGAAACGCTCGGCTTCTCCATCGATGAGTCCAGCTCGAAGCTGACCGGCGAGGCTCGCCGCGATGTGGTCGTGCGCACGGCTCGTCGCCTGACGGCGCTGGGCGGTGACATCCTCAAGTGCGAGTTTCCCTACGACCCCTCCGTGACGGATCGCGACCGCTGGCTCGAGGCCTGCCAGGAGCTCGACGAGGCGTCTGCCATCCCATGGGTCATCCTCTCGGCAGGCGTTGACGACGTCACGTTCGAGGCCCAGACGGAGGTGGCCTGCCAGGCTGGCGCCTCCGGCGTGCTGGTGGGGCGATCCGTGTGGGGCGACGGCGTGCTGCTGCCGCCGACCGAGCGCGATGCCTGGCTGGCCAGCGAGGGCGTGGCGCGCATGAAGCGACTCGTGGACATCGTCGAGCGCGAGGGCAGGCCGTGGCGAGAACGCTCGCCGCTTGGCCGCCAGCCGGAGCTAGCCGAGGGCTGGTACCGGGACTACCCGGGGTGAGCGAACCCGATCCCGGGCCGGAAGAGCTCTCGGACCCGCCCAGCGACGGCGCCGACCGCGCCCAGCGCAGCGGGGGCACCCACCGCGAGACCGACGTCTACGTCATCGGCGACGTCAATCCGGACATCCTGGTCATCGATGCCGACCCCACGCCGGAGTTCGGGCAGGTCGAGAAGCTGGTGGGCACCATCCGCCTCACGGTCGGTGGGTCTTCCGCCATCACGGCCTGCGGCCTGGCCCGGCTGGGCTTGCGCGTGGCCCATGGCGGGATCGTCGGCGACGACCTCCTGGGTCACGTCGTGCTGGAGGCGATGCGTGACCACGGCGTGGACACCTCGACGGTCGCGATCGACCCGGCCATCCCGACCGGTGCCACCGTGCACCTCTGCAAGGGTGACGACCGGGCCCTCCTGACGGCCACCGGGACCATCGACCGCCTGCGAGCGGAGGACGTCCCGCGTGAGGTACTGCCCTTCATCCGACACCTCCATGCCGGTTCCACGGCGATCCAGCCACGGCTGCGGCCCGGGCTCCCGCAGCTCTTCCGCGACGCCCGCGCGGCAGGCGTGACCAGCTCCTTCGATACCAACTGGGACCCGGAGCGGCGCTGGGAGGGCCTCGCGCCCATGCTCGCCGCGGTAGACATCTTCTTCCCCAATGCGCGCGAGGCGGCTCTCATCACGGGCGTCGATGACCCGCTCGGCGCCGCCCACGCACTCGCGGCTATCGCGGAGGCGAGTGGACGCGACCCCGCTGTCGGGCCGCTCATCGTGGCCGTCAAGCTGGGCGCGGAGGGAGCGCTGGCGGTGCGCGGCGAGGAGGCCCTGCGGTTGCCGGCCAACCGAGTCCAGGTGATCGACTCGACCGGGGCGGGCGACGCCTTCGACGCTGGCTTCATCCGTGCCTTCCTGGACGGGCGGCCGCTGGACGAGATGCTGGCCCTGGCCGTCGGCTGCGGCACGCTCTCCACACGGGCCGTGGGCGGCGTGGACGGCCAGGCGACCCTCGAGGAGGCCATCGCGCTCCTGTAGCGGGCCGGCGCAGGCCCCCTGGGCCGCGACGGAGGAGCCTGCGCCCCTCGCAGGCGTCCGTTCGGCTCTGGCCGGGACGGCCTCGAGATGCTTGCATGGGGGCGCATGTTCGGTCGTCTCGGGCATCTCGTGCTGCGAGCACGGATCGCCATCATCGCGGGCTGGCTGTTGCTGGTCGTCGGGGCCGTGGCCTTCGTGCCCTCGCTGGCCTCGCTGACCGCGTCGGAAGAAGCTGGCTTCCTGCCGGAGGACAGCCCGGCGCGACTCGCCGCCGAGCGACTCACCGCTGCCTTTCCGGAGCGGCAGGCGGCCGCCACCGCGACCATCGTCTTCTCGCGTGACGGCACCGCGCTGACGGACGCGGACCACCGGGCCATCAACGCCGTGGCGACCTGGCTGCGTAGCCCCGGCCTCCCTCCCGAGTTGACGGACGTCCTCGTCTCCATCGAGGGCGCGGCCGACGTCCCCGGCTACGAGGCCATGTACCGCAGCACGGACGGCGCCGTGGAGATGCTCACCGTGCGGCTCTCCGCGGACCCCATGGGCCAGCCTGCCCGCGACGCGGTCGGGGCCCTTCGTGCCCACCTGGCCAGCATCGACGCTGATGGCCTGGCAGCCACGGTGACCGGGACGGTGGCCATCACGGCCGACTACCTGGAGGCCGTCATCGCGGGCACGGACCGCACCACGCTGGTCACGGTCGTGCTGGTGATCGTCATCCTGCTTCTGATCTATCGCGCGCCGGTGGCCGCTGCCGTGCCCCTGGTGACCATCGGTGCGGCCTTCATGGTCGCCCGCGCGGCCCTGGCCATGCTGGCCATGGCTGGCTGGCAGATCCCTCGCTGCTCGACTCGTTCATCGTGGTCCTCGTGTTCGGCATCGGCACCGACTACGCCATCTTCGTCCTCTCACGCTTCCGGGAGGAGCTCGGGCGGCGCGCGCGCGAAGCGGCTGCCGTCGTGACCGTCGGACGCATCGGCGCCGTCATCACGGCCAGCGCGGCCACCGTCATCGTGGGCCTCTCCGCGATGGCTGCCGCCAGCTTCGGCATGATCCAGACCATCGGCCCGGCACTGGCCGTCACGGTGGCCATCACGCTGGCGGCCGGGCTGACGCTCACGCCGGCGCTGGCCCTGCTGGCTGGCCGCTGGCTCTACTGGCCACGCCACGACGCGGTCGTCGAAGGCGAGGGACACCAGCCCGGGGCCTGGGACCGGCTGGCAGCCGGCATCACGCGTCGGCCGGGCCGCGTGGCGACCGTCGTCGTCACGGTGCTGGCGGTGCCGCTGCTGGCCTTGCCCTACCTGGAGGTCGAGTTCGACACGCTCAAGGAGCTGCCCGCGAGGACCGAGTCGAGGCGCGGCTTCGACGCCGTGGCCGCCCACTTCGACCGTGGTCAGCTGCTCCCCATCAGCGTCCTGCTCGAGGCACGCGCTGGCGTGGACCTTGGATCGCCCGCCGGCCTCGCTGAGATCGGCCGCGTCAGCCAGGCGCTGAGCGACCTCGAGGGCATCCGGACGGTTCGCTCGCTGGCGACACCGCTCGGCGATGGCAGCGTCCCCGACGGGCTTCGGCCCTCGAACCAGCTGCAGGTCATGGTCGCGGGGCTGAGGTCCGGCGGAGACTTCCTGGCCGGCCTGGCGGCGCTGGCCGACCCGGCGACCATGGAGACCCTGCAGGGGGCGCTTGGCTACCTGGACGCACTCGCGGCGGCCTACCCCGACATGACGGATCAGGGCTTGGCAGGCGCCCGCGGGGACGTGAGCACGCTGCTCGGTGCCCTCACTGCCTACCAGTCGGCGCCCGATGGTTCGTCGCAGCGTGCCGACGCCCTGGCCAGCGCCGTCGAGACCGCGGCCCGGCTGCCCGCCGAGCTGAGCAGCCTGGCCGAGACGTTCCAGGCTCGACCTGACGAACTCTTCATCCCGCCCTCGGCTGCCAGCGACCCGTCGATGGCGCTCCTCCTGGAGACGTACCTGTCGGCCGATGGCCGCGCCAGCCAACTCAGCCTCGTCACGGCCGACGAGCCCTACAGCCCGGAGGCATTCGAGACCGTCGGCCGGGTGCGGGCATTGCTGGCCGACTGGGCCAGCCGATCCGAAGGGCTCGGCGGCCGGTGCCGCCGAGCAGGGGCCGGGCATCATCGCCGCCGCCCTCGTGGGCGGCCCCACGGCCACCTCCGCGGACGTGCAGGCCGCCACGACCGAGGACTTCAAGCTCGTCGGGCTCATCACGGTCCTGGGCGTCTTCGTGGTCCTCGCGCTGCTGCTGCGCAGTCTCGTGGCGCCGCTCTACCTCGTCGGCAGCGTCCTGCTCAGCTTCGGGACCACGATGGGCGTGGCCACCTTGATCTTCCAGGGCATCCTGGGCCAGGACGGCCTGAACTACCTGGTGCCACTCATCGTCTTCGTGCTGCTGGTGGCGTTGGGCTCCGACTACAACATCTTCCTCATGAGCCGCGTGCGCGAGGAGAGCGCCGGGCGCGACCTGCGCTCGGGCATCACCATCGCCTCGGCCCGCACGGGCACCGTCATCACGTCGGCCGGCATCATCCTGGCCGGCACGTTCGCGGCCATGACGGTGGCCCCGCTGCAGGTGCTCCAGCAGGTCGGCCTGACGGTCGCCATCGGCGTACTCATCGACACGCTCATCGTGCGCAGCTTGCTCATCCCGGCCCTCACCGCGCTCATCGGCGAGCGCGCCTGGTGGCCATCCCATCGCAAGCGCGTCACGCCTGCCCTGGCGGGGAGCGACGCGGCCGGATAGCCCTCAGGCCTCCTCGCGCTCGACCTGGCGGCGGGTGGCGGGGGTGCGGCGAGGCGGTTCGAGGTCCGCGATCGCCGAGACACCCGGCACGAAGGAGGCCTCCCGTGCCCACGCGGCGGCCTGCTCCTGCTCCTCCACGGAGAGGATGTCGTGGCGCGCCAGCGAGGCCAGCTCGTCGCGGATGTAGGTCTTGAGCATCTCCGGGCCGTCCGTATTGATGGTGTAGCGCACGCCATTGCGCCGGAAGGTGTCGAAGATCCAGGCGAACTCGTCCCAGCCGGAGACGACCCGTGAGTTGAGGTTGCTGGTGGGGCAGATCTCCAGGGTGATGCCACGCTCGCGGATGAGGCCCATGGTGCGCCCGTCGTAGGCGGCCTTCACGCCGTGCCCGATGCGGTCGGGCTCGAGCTCCTCGATGACCGTCGGCGATCTCCTCGACCGGTCCGGACTCGCCGGTGTGGACGGTGATGCCCAGCCCCTTGCGGCGACAGCGCCGGAAGAGCGCCCGGTAGTCGGCCGGGTGGAAGCCGTCCAATTCGGGCCCCGCGATGTCAACGCCGACCACGCCGCGTTCACGATACGCGATGGCCTTCTCGGCGATGATCTCGTTGAGCTGGACGGGGAAGGCGCGGTCCAGGCAGAGGATGAGACCGGGCTTCACGGGGTATTCCAGCATCGCGCGGTCCATGCCCCGGATGGCCGCGCTGATGATGTGGTCGAGGTCCTGCTCACCGCCCCGGTTGCGCTTCATGGGGTTGAAGCGCAGCTCCATGGTGGTGACGTGGTTCTTGCGGTAGGCGCCGCCGATGACCTCGTAGGCAGCCCGCTCGACGGCCAGCGGTGACGACTGGATGAGCTCGGTCCAGTGGAAGAGCTGCAGGTAGCCGTCGAAGGACCGCCCGCGCCGCGCCGACACGGTGATCATCTCGCGGAACTCCCAGTAGTCCTTGCTGGGCAGTCGGATGCCCTGGGCGTGGGCGATGCCCCACATGATGGCCGGGGCGACCGCGCCGCCGAGGTGGCAGTGCAGCTCCGTGAGCGGGATCTTGCGCGACAGGACGGTGGGCACGAGTCGATGCTATCGCGAAGGGGTCTGGCGCATCGCACCTCAATCCGTCATCGTGTGGGTGTCAGGTGGTCCGGGGACCAGCCGAGTGGTCCATCGAGGGGGATGCAGACCGCCAACAGTTCGGTCTCCTCGGGTTGACACCTGTGGCAGGATGATGTCCGGACGTCCGTACGTCCTGACGTCCCGGGTCCGCCGCCGGCGGGCCCGACATACGGAGGAGGTCGGAGTAACGATGACCACGAGACTCAGCCGACTGGTGACCCTGGGAGCTGCGGGCCTGCTCGTCGTGGCGGGTGCAGCACCCGCGGCGGCGCAGGACAAGGTCAGCATCGAGATGATCCAGTCCGGCTACACGGACAACATGCAGCCCTACTTCGACGACCTGGCGGCGCGCTTCATGGAGGCCAACCCGGACGTCGACGTCATCGGTCCAGGTCGTGAGCTGGAACGACATCTACGACGTCCTCAACACGCGGGTCGGCGTCGGGTGACCCGCCCGACATCATGAACCTCAACTACTTCGCCAACTTCGCCGCCGACGGCCTGCTCTACACGGCCGAGGAGATCGTCCCGCCGGAGGTCCTGGACGGACTTCATCCAGACCTTCCGCGACAACTCCAAGTACGACGGCATCGAGTACGCCGTCGCGGACCTCGCCAGCGACCGCCTCTTCTTCTACAACAAGGACATCCTCGAGGCCGCGGGCGTGACCGCTCCGCCGGCCACCTGGAGCGAGCTGCTGGCCGCCTGCGACGCCATCAAGGCCTACGACCCGAGCATCATCCCCATCGCCATCCCGCTCGGCGCGGAGGAGGCCCAGGCCGAGTTCCTCATCTGGACCGGCGGCAACGGCGGTGGCTACTTCCGGGACGGCGAGTGGGTCATCAACAGCCCGGAGAACCTCGAGACGCTGGAGTTCCTGCAGCAGCTCGTGGACAAGGGCTGCACGCAGCCGAACCCCGGCACCACCGACCGCACGCTCGGGCGCCTGGCCGCTCTTCGCGCAGGGCGTCGCGGCCATGGTCAACGGCGCCGTCTTCCTTCCCGGCGAGCTGGCTGAACACGCTTCCAGAGCGACGTGAACTTCGGCGTCGCGCCGTTCCCGGCCAACGATGGCAAGGAGAGCATCACCCTGGGCGTCCAGGACTACTTCTTCGGCTTCAAGAAGGAGGGCAACCAGGAGGCCATCCAGAAGTTCCTGAGCTTCCTCTTCGAGCCCGACAACTACGCCGGCTTCCTCGAGGCGGCCGGCGGCTTCCTGCCGGCGACGAAGTCCGCCGGTGAGGCGATGTCCTCCGATCGCGGCCCTGGCGCCGTTCATCGAGGTGCTGCCGACGGCGATCTTCTACCCCAGCGACCAGGCCGCCTGGCCGGCCGTCCAGACGGCCATCCAGCAGACCATCGGCACGGCGCTGGCGGGCACGGACAAGCAGCAGGTCCTCGACCAGATCCAGGCCGCGACCGCGGAGTAGGGGCCGAGCGTCCCCTCTCCCGTTCGACCAGCACGCGGGGATCCCTGCCGACAGGCCGGGGTCCCCGCCTTCGCTCCACGGAGCTGACCCGTGACTGACTCGCGCGCCGCCACGCCAGCGACGTCGGCCGCCGTGCCCCCGAGCAGGACCCGGCGGCGTCTCCCGAACCTCGGCCCGCTGCCCTGGATCGGGCCGGCCCTGCTGCTCATCTTCGGCGTCGTCCTCTGGCCGGCCGTCGAGATGCTGCGGACCTCGCTCTCGGACATCAGCATGTCCGGCATCAGCCGCGGCTTCGCGGGCCTCGAGAACTTCGAGAAGCTGCTGCGCCAACCCCGAGCTGCCGAGCATCCTCCTGCGCACGATCACCTGGGTGGTGGTCGTGGTGGGCATCACCATCGTCATCTCGCTGGGCCTGGCGGCCCTGCTCAACGCCGCCTTCCCGGGCCGCCGCATCGTGCGCTGGGCGCTCATCGTGCCCTGGGCCGCCTCCGTGGTCATGACGGCCACCATCTGGCGCTGGATGCTGGATGCCTTCTACGGCATCGTCAACCGCATCGCTCTTCGACCTGGGGCTCGATCGCCAACCCCGTCACCGACTGGCTGGGCACCGCCTCCAGCGGCCTTCATCTGGCTCATCGCCGTGGCCATCTTCGTGTCACTGCCCTTCACGACCTACGTCCTCCTGGCCGGCCTGCAGTCCATCCCGGCGGACATCTACGAGGCCGCCAGGGTCGACGGCGCGACCGGCATGCGCACGTACCGCTACATCACGCTGCCGCTGCTGCGACCGGCGCTGCTCGTGGCGGCCATCATCAACATGATCAACGTCTTCAACTCGTTCCCCATCATCTGGGCCATGACCGCGGGCGGGCCCGGGTTCCAGACGGACACGACGACGACGTTGATGTACAAGCTGGCCTTCCGCTTCCAGGACATCGGCCAGTCGGCGGCGCTGGCGATCGTCAACCTCGCGGTCATCCTCGTCTTCGTGCTGTTCTACCTGCGGGTCGTGGACTGGCGGCGCGCCTGAGATGGCCGCCACGCCGCTCAGGAAGGCCCTGCTCACCGGCGCCGGGGCGCTCGTGTTCGTCTTCTTCATCGCGCCGTACATCCAGATGCTCATCACGGCGCTGACGCCCAACGACGAGCTCTACTCGATCCCGGCGCAGTACCTGCCGTCGCGCTTCGAGCTGTCCAACTTCATCGACGTCTGGACGCGAGGCACCGCTGTGGGGCTACCTGCGCAGCAGCCTCATCATCGCCAGCTTCGCCACGATCCTCGTGCTGATCGTGGCCCTGCCGGCGGCCTACTACACGGCGCGCTACCGCTATCGCGGCCGGCTGCTGTTCCTGCTGCTCGTGCTCGTCACGCAGATGTTCGCGCCGACCGCGCTCGCTCATCGGCATCTACCGCGAGTTCGTGACCATCGGCGGCATCGTCCCGGCAGCCGGCGTCAACAGCTACGTGGCGCTCATCCTCGTCAACGCCGCCTTCAACCTGGCCTTCTCCACGTGGATCATGGTGGCCTACTTCTCGACCATCCCCGTCGAGCTCGAGGAGGCTGCCGCCATCGACGGCGCGACGCGCCTGGGCGTGCTGCGCCGGGTGACGCTGCCGCTGGCGCTGCCGGGCATCGTGACGGCCACGATCTTCACCTTCATCGCGGCCTGGAACGAGTTCGTGGTGGCCCTCACGCTGGCCCAGTCGCCCGACATCCACCCCCTGACGGTGGGCGTCACGACGTTCATCGGGCAGTACCGCGTGGAGTGGCAGTACCTCTTCGCCTCGTCGGTCATCGCCATCGTGCCGGTGGTCATCCTCTTCATCGTCATCGAGAAGTGGCTCGTCGGCGGCCTCACCGCCGGCAGCATCAAGTGAGCCTGCGGGCCCATGCGCAAGGCCGGGCGCGGCCAGGGGGAGCGACCATGAGCGACCTGCGACTCGTCGACTACCGGCCCGTGCGCCGGCTGCGCGTGCCGGAGCACCGCGTCGAGCGGCCGCGCTTCCCTGTCATCGATGCCCACAACCACCTGGGCCCGGAGTTCAGCGGCGGGTGGCACGAGCGCCCGCTGGCCGAGCTGCTGGCGGCCCTCGACGAGGCCGGCGTGGAGACGATCATCGACCTCGACGTCGAGCAGCGCGTCGGGCTTGCCGAGCGCATCGCGAGGTACGGGCAGCCAGCATCCCAGCGCGCTTCGTCCACTTCACCGGGCTGGCCTACGACGCGTGGGCGGAGCGGCCCGACTTCGGCGAGATGGAGGCGCAGCAGCTTCGAGGAGGCGGCCGGCGATGGGCGCCCGCGGCATCAAGGTCTGGAAGCCGCTTGGCCTGCGCGCCCGCGACCCGCAGGGGCACGTCGTGGCCGTGGACGATGAGCGCCTCGATCCCCTGTGGGCCATGGCGGCGCGGCTCGACCTGCCCATCGTCGTCCACGTCGCCGACCCCATCGCCTTCTTCGACCCGCTCGACGAGCACAACGAGCGCTGGGAGGAGCTGGCCGCGCATCCCGACTGGCACTTCTGGCCGCCCGAGGTCCGAGGCCGGCAGACCTGAGGCGGGCTTCACGCCCTTCGACGAGATCCTGGCCGCCTTCGACCGGGTCATCGGTCGCCATCCGGAGACGACCTTCATCGGCGCCCACGTGGGCTGCGCCGCGGAGGACCTGGCCCTCGTGAGCTCCATGCTCGACCGCCATCCCAACTACCACGTCGACATCTCCGCGCGCATCGGCCGAGCTGGGCCGCCAGCCCTACACGGCCCGCGACTTCTTCCTGCGCTACGCCGACCGCATCCTCTTCGGCACGGACCTGGGCTACGACCCGGAGATGTACCGCCTGCACTACCGCTTCCTGGAGACGATGGACGAGTCCTTCGACTATTCGACCGAGGAGGTCCCGCCGCAGGGGCGCTGGCAGATCCATGGCCTCGGTCTGCCCGACGACGTGCTGCGCAAGGTCTACGCCGACAACGCCCGGCGCCTCATCCTCGAACGCTGAGCCAGCGGCGACGGTCAGTCGGACAGGCTCGGGCGCATCGGCCGCAGGCATGAAGAAGGTGAACATCCGCTCCGCATCGATGCGCGCGTAGACGGGGCCGCTGTCGAGGAAGGTCTCCCAGCCGGCGCCGTAGCGTGGCACGTAGATGTCCAGCAGGGTCCGCCGGAGACCGGCCTGCTCCGCGGCGCTGACGTCGACGAGCGTGGCCCGACCATGGACCGTGACCGAGAACTCCTCGGAAGGCAGGTGCACGGCGCTCACTGCGCGGGTCGTGGCGGATGTGGCTGAAGCGCCGTGCAGTCGGGCGCCGAACCGAAGTGCCAGGCGCCCCGGTAGAAGATGCCGTCGACCGGCGCCGGCCATGGGTCGACCGTCACGTGTCACGGTGGCCAGCACGAGCAGGCACATGCCCTGCAGTCGAGCGGCCAGGTCGGCCGCGGAGAGGCGACGCTCGGGCGTGATGATGTCGCGGAGGTGCCGCCCGGCCGACTCGTAGCTGCGGTCGAGGATGGCCTGCAGGCGGGCCAGGTCGTCGGCGGTCTCGTGCATGTCTCGGGCGCTCCTGCCGGGCGTCCGGTGGGGCCCTGCGCGGGCCCCGGCCGGTCAGCCTCCGGTCGCCAGGCCGTTGGCGGCCAGGGCAGCCGCTCGCGCGGTGCGGTGCCGCCTGGCCTCCTCGGGCACCTGGTCGCGGGCGTGGTACGAGGAGCGCACCAGCGGCCCCGACTCGACGTGCTTGAAAGCCGAGCGCCAGGGCCTCGGCCTTCATCTCGGCGAACTCGTCGGGGTGGACGTAGCGCTCGACGGGCAGGTGGGCTGGGCGTGGGCCGCAGGTACTGGCCCAGGGTCAGGATGTCGCAGTCGACGGCGCGCAGGTCGCGGAAGGCCTGCGAGAGCTCCTCGCGCGTCTCGCCCAGGCCGACCATGATGCTCGACTTGGTGTGCACGGTGCCGGGACGGCCGGCCAGCGCCGAGGGCCATGGCCTTGGCGTCGGCGAGGACCTGCAGCGAGCGGTCGTAGCGGGCGCGCTTGCGCACCGGCTTCTGGAGCCGCTCGACCGTCTCGACGTTGTGGTTGAGGATGTCCGGCGCGGCCTCCATGACCGTGCGCAGCGGCGCGTCCAGGTAGTCGGGGATGAGCACCTCGACGCCGGTGTCCGGGGCCAGGCGCCGCAGCTCGCGGATGGTGGCCGCGAAGATGGCCGGCGCCGCCGTCGGGCAGGTCGTCGCGGCAGACGCTGGTGACCACGACGTGCTCGAGGCCCATGACGGCTACCGCCTCGGCCACGCGGCGCGGCTCGTCGTCGTCGTCCCAGTCGGGACGGCCGGTCTTGACGGCGCAGAAGCCGCAGGCCCGCGTGCAGGTGTCGCCCAGGATCATGACCGTGGCCGTGCGCTGCTCCCAGCACTCGCCGATGTTGGGGCAGCGAGCCTCCTCGCACACCGTGTTGAGCGCCTGGCCGCGCACGAGGTCCTTGAGCTCGCTGTAGTTGGCGCCGCTGGGCAGCCGGGCCTTGATCCACTCGGGATGGCGGCGCACGTCCGGCCCGTGCAGCCCGGAGGCGTCCACGGAGCCGCCCATGGCGATGGTCAGGGGCCGGCATGGCGCGGCCGGCGGCTGTGGCGCGCTGGCGCCGTGCCCCGGGCGGCGTGAAGATGGGAAGCTCGCGGCCCATGCGCGCTACCAGATCGGGGTCTGCTCGGCGACCGAGCCGAGCCAGGCCGGCCACGTCGGCCAGGAAGGCGCCGGCCTGGGCGCCGTCGGTGGCACGATGGTCGATGGCGATGCACATGTTCATCATCGAGCGGACGGCGATGGCGTCGCCCTGCTCCTCGAGGACGACGGGGCGCTTGACGATGCTTCTCCATCGTCACGATGGCCACCTCGGGCACGTTGATGATGGGCAGCGTCAGGATCGAGCCGGTCCAGCCGGTGTTGTCCACCGTGAAGGTGCCGCCCTGGAGGTCCTCCGGTCGCAGCTTCTTGCTGCGGGCGCGGGCGGCCAGGTCGTTGATGGCCGCGTTGAGCCCGTGGAGGCTGAGGTCCTGGGCCTTGTGGATGACCGGCACCACCAGGCCGTCCGGGACCGCCACGGCGATGCCGATGTTGATGTCTCGACGCCGCCAGTGGCCCTCCGGCGTCCAGTGGGCGTTCAGGTCGTGGTGCTGTGCGCAGGGCCTCCACGCAGGCCTTGGTGACGTAGGCCACGTAGCTGAGGCCGATGCCCTCGCGGGCCTTGTAGGCGTCGTTGAGGGCGGCCCGGGCACGGACGACCGGGGTCATGTCGACCTCGACCGTGATGTAGGCAGCGGGCACCTCGAGGGACCGCGTCATCTGTGCGGCGATGGCCTTGCGCATCGGCGAGAGCTGCTTGAGGGAGTCGCCGTCGCGCACGGGTGAGTCGAGCGGGCCGGCAGGCGCGCTCGCGGTCGGTGCAGCTGGCGCAGGAGCAGGGGCGGCGGCTTCGCCCGCCGGGGCGCCTGCGGCCTGGCCACTGGCCGCCGGGCTGACAGCCGCAGCTCGCTCGATGTCGTCGCGCGTGATGCGGCCACCCATGCCGGAGCCGGAGATGGTCGTGACGTCCACGCCGCGCGTCGCGCGCCAGCCGCCGGACGGCGGGCGTCATGCGGATGCCGGAGGGCACCTGGACTCGTGCCGACGGGGGCAGTCGAGGGCGCGGCTGGGGCTGGCGTGGCGTGGCGGGCGGCACGGAGCAGCTGTGGGCCGCGGGCGTGGCCGGCAAGGGGGCCGACTGGCCGCCGGGCGCCGGCGGTGTCGCAGCGGGTGTCGGTCGTCGGGGCAGCGGGCACCGCTGCGGCGAGCATCGGACCGCGGTGTGCACGGCCGCTGCCATCGCGCCGTCTCGACCTCCGCGATGGCGACGTCGTTGGCGATGGTCTCGCCCTCGCCGACCAGGATCCTGGTGAGCGTGCCCTCGAACGGCGAGGGGACCTCCGCGTTGACCTTGTCGGTCACGACCTCGACGAGCGGGTCGCCGACACTGACATGGTCGCCGACGGCCTTCAGCCACTTGCCGATGGTCCCCTGCTCGACGCCTTCTCCGAGCTGGGGCATGGTCACCTGGGACATCGACGGACTCCTGGCAGGTTCGTGGGCTGGTTCACGCTGAGCATCACAAGGCTTGGGACGACCATGATAGCGGCCGGCCTCGTGAGGGCTTCCCTGGTGTCCCCGGCCAGCCCCAAGCCACCCTGCTGTGTCGCGAGGCGACGCCCACGGACTCCCGGACCTCGCGAAGGACTAGACTCCGGTCGATCCACGAACAGTCGCAGTGAGGGAAGCACCCATGAAGGTCCCGGCCATCGCATTCAGCCTCGTGCTCGCAGGCGCCAGCCTGGTCACAGCCGGGCGGCATCGCCCTGGCTGCCAGCGGCGACGTCGTCGATGGCGGCACCTTCACGATGACCCTCTCGGCTGACCCGGGCAACCTGGACCCGCAGTCAGGCGCGGCCAGCGCGCTCTTCCAGGTTTCCCGCTTCCCGTATGACACGCTGCTCAGCCTGGATGCCGAGGATGGCACGATCAAGAGCCAGCTGGCGACCGAGTGGTCGGTGGACGGTACGCAGGTGCGACTCACGCTCGCCGAGGGCATCAGTTGCTCGGATGGCACGGCCCTCACGGCCAGCGACGTGGTCGCCAACCTCGACTACGTGGCGGACCCTGCGAACCAGAGCCCCTTCCTGGGCACCTACTACCCCGTCGGTGCGACTGCCGTCGCCGACGACGCCGCACGCACGGTGACGATCACGCTGGCCACACCAGCACCCTTCGTGCTCAATGGCCTGGCCGACCTGCCCATCGTCTGCGCAGCCGGTATGGCCGACCGGGCGTCGCTCGCGAGCGCCACGTCAGGTACCGGGCCCTACGTCCTCAGCGAGGCCGCGCCCGGAGACCACTACACCTACACCATCCGAGACGGGTATACGTGGGGACCCGATGGCGCCAGCACCGCCGTGGAAGGCATGCCTGACACGGTCGTCGTGCGCATCGTCGAGAACCCCGCCACGGCCGCCAACCTGTTGCTCACCGGCGACGTGAACGCCGCCACCGTCGTCGGCCCGGACGCCCAGCGGCTCGAGCAGGAGGGCTTCTTCTTCACCGAGACAGCGGCCCTCATCGGCGAGATGTGGTTCAACCACGCGGAGGGTCGGCCGACCGCCGATGCCGCAGTCCGCCAGGCCCTCGTCCAGGCCGTCGACCTCGGTCAGCTGCAGCAGGTGCTCACCGCCGGCCAGGGGACGGCGGCCACGACCTTCGCCGTCCTGCCCCCGGTCGCCTGCCCAGGTGACTCGATCAGCCCGGCGCTGCCGACCTACGATGCTGCGGCGGCCGGCGCGATCCTCGACGAGGCCGGCTATCTGATGGCCGACGGTGGCGTCCGTGCCAAGGACGGCCAGCCGCTCAGCGTGACGTTCCTCCATGACACCGGGGCCGGCCCCGCCGGACTGGCGGCAGCCGAACTGGCCACGCAGCAGTGGACCGCGCTCGGCATCGGCGTCGTGGACAAGGCCCAGGGCGGCACGGCCACCCAGGAGACCCTCTTCGGCACCGGCGACTGGGACGTGGCATGGGTGGCCCTCAACGTCGGCAGCCCGGACCAGCTCGTGCCCTTCCTATCCGGACCTGGCCTCGCCGATGGCGGCACCAACTTCGCCGCGGTCGCGAACGCCGACTACGACGCCGGCGTGCAGGCCGCCGCCGCCATGCAGGGCGCCGACGGTTGCCCCACCTGGCTGGAGGCGGAGTCGAAGCTGGTGGCCGGCGCTGATGTCGTGCCATTCGCCAACACGGTCGTGCAGACCTTCGGCAATGGCGCCGAGTTCGTCATCTCCGGCTCGCTCATGCCCACCAGCATCCGCATGATCTCGGAGTGACAGGAGGCAGGCTGGCCCGCTCTCGGCGAGCCAGCCTGCCCTGCCAACCCACGTGCGGCGGGGGCCGTGGGGCACGTCGCCCTGGGCCGCCTTGACAGAGGAGCAACGGATG
The DNA here is from genome assembly GCA_963805585.1 of uncultured Chloroflexia bacterium. Lineage (GTDB taxonomy): Bacteria > Chloroflexota > Limnocylindria > Limnocylindrales > CSP1-4 > JAFMJV01. Next base: position 65,298 of record CAWDUR010000021.1, read on the forward strand.
ACATCCCTGCGTGACGTGAAGGCCTGGATCGACGACCGCCTCCCCGTCCTGGCGAGAGAGCACGGGGTACCTGGGGCGGCGGTCGGCGTCCTGGCGGATGGCGACATGATCGACGCCGCCACGGGACTGCTGAGCACGGCCACCCGGGTGGAGGCGACGCCGGATTCGCTCTTCCAGATCGGGTCCATCACCAAGTTGTGGACGGCCTCGCTGGTCATGCAGCTGGCGGACGAGGGCAGCCTGGACATCGACCAGCCCGTGCGCCGCTACCTCCCGGAGTTCTGCCTGTCCGACGAGTCCGCAGCTGCGTCGATCACACCGCGCCAGTTGCTCAGCCACACGGCCGGCTTCGAGGGCGACATCTTCACCGACACGGGCAAGGGTGACGACTGTCTCGAGAAGTTCGTCCTGACGCTCGGCGACACCCCTCAGCTCTTCCCGCCGGGGGAGCGCTTCTCGTACAACAACGCCGGCTACTGCGTGCTCGGGCGTCTCGTCGAGGTGCTTCGACAGAAGCCCTTCGACGATTGCCTCCGCGAGCGCCTGTTCACGCCGCTCGGCCTGACCCATGCCGCCAACGGTCCCTGGGAGGCCATCCTGTTCCGAGCCGCAGTCGGCCACGTCCAGGCGACGCCGGAGGCAGCCTTCGAGCCGGCCCCGGTCTGGGCGCTGGCCCGGTCGAACGCACCGGCCGGCTCGATGCTCACGATGCGCCCGCGGGACCTGCTCGCCTTCGCGCAGATGCACATGAACGCCGGACGGGCGGCCGATGGGACCGTGGTGCTCCGGCCGGAGACGGTCAGGCTGATGCACGAGCCCAGCGTCGAGCTTCCGCGGCTCGGGCTCATGGGTGATGCGTGGGGACTCGGCCCTGAGCTTTTCCGGACGGCGGCCGGCATGGTGACCGGCCACGACGGCAGCACCATCGGGCAAGGGGCCTTCCTGCGCTTCAGCCTCGACAAGGGGGTCGCCGTGACGCTCATGACCAACGGCGGCGACGCCTTCTCGCTCTACCGCGACATCTTCAGCCACGTCCTCGCGGAGTTGGCCGGCGTGACGATGGCGCCTCTCCCGAGCCCGCCGGCGGAGCACCGGCCCATCGATGCGAGTCGCTACGTGGGCACCTACTCGGCCCAGGTCGTGGACCTGGTCGTGAGCCAGGAGGCGGACGGGCGGATCTGGCTTGACCAGATCCCCAAGGGCATCTTCGCCGAGATGGGAGAGCAGCCGGAGCGCAAGGAGCTCGTCCACTACGAGGCCGATAGCCTCATCCCGGTGCAGGCCGACCGGGGCATGTACCTGCCCCACGCCTTCGTCGGTGATGATGGCCACGGCCGCGCCCTGTATCTGCACATCGGTCGCGCCATCCGCCGGGCCAGCAGCGAGACCGTTGACTCGAACCCTGCCGGACACTGAGCCCGAGGCTCGGCCCGAGGGCTCGCGCCGACCGGTGACATGACCCCCGTGGACCCAGCCCTTCAGCAGGGGGCGACAGCAGGGCTGCTGGGTCGTTTCGCGTCGAATCCTTGGACGAGCTTCGCCGCCCGCCGCATCTGGCGCCTCTTCGTCTCGCTGTGGGTGCTGATCAGCGCGTCCTTCCTGATGATCCACCTCATCCCCGGGGACCCGGTGCGGGGAGCGCTCGGCACGACGGCGCCCCCGGAGCTCGTGGAGCGGACCAGGGAGGCGCTCGGTCTGAACGACCCACTCTGGGTCCAGTACGCCGACTATCTCCGAGGGTTGCTCAGCGGCGACTTCGGGACATCGATGATCACCAAGACGCCGGTGGCTGACGTCATCGCCCAGCGCCTGCCCGCGACGCTGGCGCTGGCGTTCCTGGCGTTCCTGGTGGCCGTCGCCGTGGCAGTCCCGCTGGGCGTCGCCATGGGCGTCCACACACGACGGGGCCGCGGGCGGCGGACCGAGCTCGGCTTCACGACGGCCAGCGTGGTCCTGGGGACGGTGCCCGACATCATCATCGGCGTGGTGCTCGTCTACGTGTTCGCGGTCAGGCTCGAATGGCTCCCGGTGGCAGGCCGTGCAGGACCCGATTCCTACATCCTGCCGGTGATCGCGCTGGCACTCGGTCCCGCGGTCATCCTGGCCCGCATCGTCCGCGTGGAGATGGTCACGGTGCTGGAGGCCGACTTCGTGCGCACCGCTCGCTCCAAGCGGCTCCCTCCGCGGGTCATCTACCTCGGGCACGCCCTGCCCAACGCCCTGACCGCGTCGCTCACGCTGGCAGGGCTTCTGCTCAGTTCGCTGGTGGCTGCGACCGTGCTCGTGGAGAACGTCTTCGCCTGGCCCGGGCTCGGCGGCACGATCGTGCGATCGATCCTGGACAAGGACTACATGGTCGTGCAGGCGACCGTGCTGGTGTACGGCACGTTCGTGCTGCTCGTGAACCTCGTCGTCGACGTCATCCTCGCGCTGCTCGACCCCCGCTCGCTCATCAGGCAGGACTGAGCATGGCAGGCCGTCGCTGGACGAGCGCATTCCGGACGCCGGTCGGCATGACCGCGGCAGTGCTCATGGGCCTGGTGCTGGCGCTGGCCGTTGTGGGGCCCATCCTGTGGGGTGAGGAGGCCGCCGCGATCGACACGAGCCAGATGCTGGCCGGTCCGTCACCCGAGCATTGGGCCGGGACCGACAACCTCGGCCGGGACATCCTCGCCCGCGTGCTGGTGGCCACTCGTCTCTCGGTCGTGCTGGCGCTCTCGGCGACGGCGGTCGCCGTCAGCGTGGGGCTCCTGCTCGGCTCCGGGCCGATGGTCGTGGGTCGTGGCTTCGGTCGGCTCCTGACCGGGACCGTCAACGTCGCGGTGGCCTTCCCCGGTCTGCTGCTGGCGCTGTTCTTCGCGGTGATCTTCGGGGTCGGCGCCGTGGGCGCGGTGCTGGCCATCGGATTGGCCGGCGCGCCGGCGTTCGCCCGCCTCTGCCAGACGCTCATCGCGGGTGTCGCCCAGCGCGACTTCGTGACCGCGGCGCGGATCGCGGGCGTCGGCCGGGGCCGCCTCCTCACGCGGCACGTGCTCCCCAACATCGGTGAGCCCCTCATCGTCAATGCCACGATCGGCGCCGGCGGCGCCCTGCTGGCCTTCGCCGGGCTGTCCTTCCTCGGCCTCGGCGTGCAGGCCCCGGCTTACGACTGGGGCCGGCTGCTCATGGACGGCCTGGCAAGCATCTACATCCAGCCTGTTGGGGCGCTGGCCCCCGGTGTCGCCATCGTGGTGGCCGGTCTCGCCTTCAACCTGTTCGGCGAGACCATCGCCAAGGGCTTCGGCCTCGCGACCCTCGACGCGGTCACGACGGTTCCACGGGGCGCCGTCGCGGCCTACAGGCCTCCGACGGCCGCGGACGAGCCGGGCTCGAGCGATCCGATCGACCCCACCAGAGGAGCGGGGCGGCGAGGCGGTCCTCGACGTGCAGAGCCTGACCGTGGCCTTCCCGACGGCGCGGGGCCCAGTGCAGCCGGTGCGGGGCCTGACCTTCCGGGTCGAGCCCGGTGAAGCGGTCGGCATCGTCGGCGAGTCCGGCTCGGGCAAGTCGCTGACCGCGCTCGCCGTGGCACAGCTCATCGAGGCACCGGGCATGGTGACGGCCGGACGCCTGCGCCTGCTCGGCACGGATCTGCTCGCCGGCACGGAGCGACTGCATCGCCATCTCCTGGGCACCTCCCTGTCGATGGTCTTCCAGGATCCGGGGACCTCCTTCAACCCGACCCGGAGGGTGGGCGGGCAGCTGGCCGAAGTCGGCCGCTACCACCTTGGCATGGACCGCGCGGAGGCCCGCGCCCGTGCCATCGACCGGCTTCGCGCTGTCCGTGTGCCGGCCCCGGAGCGACGCGCCGGCCAGTATCCCCACGAGTTCTCGGGCGGCATGCTGCAGCGGGCCATGATCGGCATGGGCCTCATGGGCAGGCCGGCGCTCATCATCGCGGACGAGCCCACCACCGCCCTGGACGTCACCATCCAGCGGCAGGTGCTGGAGTTGCTGCGATCGATCCGAGAGGTCGACGGAGTGGCCGTGCTCCTCATCAGCCACGACGTGGCCGTGGTCCGTCAGCTCTGCGACCGGGTACTGGTCATGTATGCCGGGCGCATCGTCGAGGACCTGCCCGCGGCTGGGATCCACAGCAAGGCGCGACATCCCTATACCCGAGCCCTCGTGGCGGCCGTACCGGACATGCAGAGCGATCTGGACCGGCCGCTGGCTGTCATCCCCGGCCGTCCGGTGGAACCGTCGGAGGTGCCTCCAGGATGCGCCTATGCCGCACGTTGCCCGCTCGCGGACCAGCGTTGTCGCGACCTCGACCCCGTCCTGGTGGCCGATCCGGCCGGACACCGCGTGGCCTGCTGGCACGCCGGCGAGCCGATCGACCTGGAGTCCGCGGCCAGGTTCCCTGCAACGCCGTCGCCGAGCGAAGGCCCCGGGGCGACACCGTACGCGGCCGTGATCCCGTGACGGGGCTGCGCTTCGAGGAGGTCTCGGTCCAATTCGGCAGCCGGCGCCACGGCGTGACCGCGGTCGATCGGGTCAACTTGAGCGTGCCGCCGGGAAGCGTCGTCGGCCTGGTGGGAGAGTCGGGTTCGGGCAAGTCCACCCTGGCGCGGGCCGCGGTGGGCATCGTGCCGCTCCACGGTGGACGCGTCCTGTTCGACGACGCCCCCATCCCGCTCAAGGGCAGGCGACCACTGCAGATGGTCTTCCAGGACCCCTACTCCTCGCTCGATCCGCGTATGACCATCGGTGAGTCCATCGAGGAGGCGCTGCCGCCGGGCATGAGCCGGTCCGAGCGGCGGGCAGAGGTCGAGCGCCTGCTCGGTCTTGTCCACCTGGACCCGACGCGCTCTCGGGTCGTGCCGGCCCACCTGTCGGGAGGGCAGCGGCAGCGCGTGGCCCTGGCCCGGGCCCTGGCCGGCCGTCCCGACGTCCTCATCGCCGACGAGATCACCTCGGCGCTGGACGTCTCCATCCAGGGCGCCGTGCTCAACCTGGTCCGCGAGTTGCAGCGCGACCTGGGACTGTCCATCCTCTTCATCTCGCACAATCTGGCCGTGGTTCGCTACGTGGCCAACCAGATCGCGGTCATGTACCTGGGCCGCATCGTCGAGTGCGGGACGGCAGCAGAGGTCCTGGCCGATCCCCAGCATCCCTACACCCGCGACCTGTTGGCGGCCATCCCAGGAGCCGCGGCAGCGCCAGAGACGGACAAGGTCGAGGTGCTCGAGGCCGTCGACCCGCATCATCCGCCGCCCGGCTGCCGCTATCACACGCGCTGTCCGGTGGGGCCGCTGGTCGACCCTGATCGCGAGGTCTGCCGGCTCCTGGAGCCGACCTCCGACCATCGACAGCGCGCCACCTGCCACTTCGCCCCGCCCATGCAACCAGTCGAAGCAGAGGACCTGAGCCGAACATGAACCGCACCGTGGACACCGACGCCCTCACCGAGACCGCATCCCAGTCGGCCGCCCCGCCAGCAGCAGGCCCCCGGCACACCACCACGTCTCCGGGGCTCCTGGACGCCGAGCACTGGCGTGGGAGGCTGGCCGAGCTGGCCTCGCGCCACCGCGTCCCTGGCGCACAGCTGGGCATCTTGCGCTGCTCTGATGGCCGCGCCGATGAGATGGTAGAGGCGGCCTACGGGGTGCTCAGCCTGCGCACGGGGGTGGCCACCACCAGCGAGGCCCTCTTCCAGATCGGCTCGATCACCAAGGTCTGGACCGCCACGCTCGTCATGCAGCTCGTGGACGAGGGGCTCCTCGACCTCGACGCCCCGGTGCAGCGAGTGCTGCCGGAGCTGCGTCTGCTGGATGGCGACGTCGCAGGCCGTGTGACCGTGCGGCACCTGCTGACGCATACCAGCGGCATCGACGGTGACGTCTTCACTGATACCGGTCGCGGGGACGACTGCCTGGAGCGCTACGTCGCGCAGCTCGCGGACGTGGCCCAGAACCACCCGCTGGGGGCCACCTGGTCTTACTGCAATTCCGGCTACTCGCTCCTGGGAAGGATCGTGGAGAAGGTCACGGGCGGGACCTGGGACGAGGCCCTCCGCAAGCGGCTGCTCGAACCGCTGGGCCTGGCGCACACCGTCACGCTGCCGGAGGAGGCGCTGCTCCATGCCGCGGCCGTCGGGCACGTCGACGACGACGGTCAGCAGCAGATCGCGCCTGTCTGGGGCCTGATGCGCTCAGTGGGTCCGGCCGGGCTGATCGTCTCCAACGCGGCCGACGTGCTGGCCTTCGCGCGGCTACACCTCACCGGCGGGTGCGCCGCCGACGGCACCCGCGTGCTCAGCAAGGCGAGCGTCGTGGCCATGGCCGACCGCCAGGCTGAGCTGCCTGACACGTACATCCTGGGGGACTCGTGGGGGCTGGGCTGGATCCGCTTCGGCTGGCAGGGGCACCGCCTCATCGGCCACGACGGCAACACCATCGGCCAGGCCGCCTTCCTGCGCCTGCTGCCTGAGCAGGGGCTGGCTGTCACCCTGCTCGTGAACGGCGGGCAGAGCCGCGATCTCTACGAGGATCTGTTCCGCGAGGTCTTCGACGTCGTCGCCAGCGTGCCGATGCCGCACCCGCTGACACCGCCCGAGCACGCGGTGAGCGTCGACGCGTCGCCCTTCGTGGGCACCTACGAACGAGCCTCGGTGCGCCTTGAGGTGCTGGCCGCCGATGCCGAGCATGACGGGCCGCGGCTGCGGACCACGGTGTCGGGCCCGCTGGCGGAGCTGGCGCCGGAGCCACCCAAGGAGTACCCGCTCGTCGCGGTGGGCCCGGCGCTCTTCGTCGTTCGGCCACCGGAGGCAGAGACGTGGTTCCCGGTCACCTTCTATGCGCTGCCGACGGGCGAGCGCTACATGCACTTCGGAGCCAGGGCCACGCGCCGCGTGGACTGACCGGGCTGCCAGGGGTGTTCGCCGCAGGCGGGTAGGCCGCAGGGGCGTTCGCCGCAGGCGTCGTGGCGGTCGCGAACGAGGCTAGAAGTTGATGGACTTGCCGTCCACGGCCATGGCGGCCTCGCCGAGCGTCTCCGAGAGGGTCGGGTGCGGGTGCACGGCCGAGCCGATCTCCCAGGCCGTGGCCTCCAGCAACATGCCCACGGAGGCCTCGGCGATGAGCTCCGTGACGTGGGCACCGATCATGTGCACGCCCAGGACCTCGTCCGTCTCGGCGTCCGCGATGACCTTGACGAAGCCGCTCGTGTCGCCGTTGATGATGGCCTTGCCGCTGGCCTGGAAGGGGAACTTGCCGACCCGCGTCGTGCGGCCGGCCGCCTCGCACTGGGCAGAGGTCAGGCCGATGGAGGCGATCTGCGGCCGCGCATATGTGGCCCGCGGCATCTTCACGTAGTCGACCGGCTCCACCTCGCGGCCGGCGATGGCGTGCACCGCGGCGATGCCCTCGTGGGCGGCCACGTGGGCCAGCCACAATCCGCCGATGATGTCGCCGATGGCGTAGAGGTGCGGATCGGCCGTGCGCATGTGACCGTCGACCTTCACCAGCCCCTTCTCGACGACGGCGCGCGTGGTCTCCAGGCCCACGTCATCCGTATTGGCAGCGCGGCCGGTGGCCACGAGCAGCTGCTCGGCCCGCACCTCCGCGGGCGCCTCCCCTTCCCTGCCCACCATGAGGTGGACGCCGCTCTCGTCGGCCACGACCGAGGCCGGGTCGAAGCGGGCACTGGTGACGACCCTGATGCCGCGCCGCTTGAAGGCACGCTCCATCTCCGCTGAGATCTCGGCGTCTTCGAGCGGCACCATGGCCGGCAGGTATTCGAGGACCGTGACCTCGCTGCCAAGGTCGTGGTAGTAGCTGGCGAACTCCACGCCGACCGCGCCGGCGCCGACCACGATGATGGAGCCCGGCACGTGGGACGACCGCAGCACGTCGTCGCTGGTGACGATGCGGCTGCCGTCGGGCACGAGGCCCGGCAGCGACTTGACGCGCGAGCCGGTGGCCAGGATGACGTCACGGGCCGTGAGGATGACCTCACCGCTGGCATCGCCGGCCTCGTCCACGGTGGCGACGCGCACCTGCTGGGGACCTTCCAGTCGGCCGCGGCCGCGCACGTAGGTGACGCCGTTCTTCTTGATGAGGCTGTGGAGGCCCTTCACGAGACGCGCCACGGTGCGATCTCGGCGGGCCGCGATGACGCTGGCATCGACGCCCGGATCGCTCACCGAGATGCCGAACTCGCTGGCGTGGAGGATGCGCTCGTAGAGGTCCGCCGACTCGAGCATGGCCTTGGTGGGGATACAGCCCCAGTGCAGGCAGGTGCCGCCGATGCCGGCCGGTCCGTCATCGACGAGCGCGACCCGCAGACCGAGCTGGCCCGCGCGGAAGGCGGCCGAGTAGCCGCCGGTGCCGGCACCGAGGACGACGATGTCGAAGGACTGGTGTTCGTTGGGCACCTTGGGACTCCGCGAACGAGGCTGTGATGGCGTCCCCGATGGTAGCAAAGGGACTTCCCGGCCCTCGGGGCGCCCCGGCCTCCGTATACTCGGCCCGCGTGGACGACCTGCCGCTGACCATCGGTCTGCTCGTGATGGGCTACCTCATCGGCTCGCTGCCGATGGGCGTCATCGTGGCGCGCTTGACCGGGGGCATCGATCCGCGAACGGTGGGCTCCGGCCGCACCGGCGGCACCAACGCCCTCCGCGCCATGGGCTGGCCACGTGCCATCACGGTCGGCCTGCTGGACCTGGCCAAGGGCGGCGTGCCCATCCTCCTGGCGCGTGCTCTGGACGCGCCAGTCGAGGTCCAGGCCCTGACGGGTGCGGCCGCCGTGCTGGGCGCCTGGAAGTCCATCTTCCTGGGCTTCCACGGCGGTCGTGGCGTGGCCACCGGCGTGGGCGGCATGATCGTCGTTTCGCCCCTCGTGTGCCTGATCGCAGCGCCGGCCTTCTTCATCATCATCGCGGTCACCCGTTACGTCTCCCTGGGCTCCCTGCTGGGGACCGCCTTCGGAGCCGGCGTCGCGGTCGTCTTCGTCCTGCTCGGGGCACTGGACCCGGCCTGGCTGCTCTACGTGCTGCCCGGGGTGGTCATCGTCTGGGTCGCACATCGCGACAACATCGGCCGGCTTCTGGCGGGCACGGAGCGACGCTTCGACCCCAATGACCGGCAAGCCACGCCGCCACCGAGCCAAGGGCTGAGGCAGGGGCCGCCGCCTAGCGGTGCAGCGTGCGGCCCAGGATGACGATCGTGCCGCCCACGAGCAGCAGCCCCACCAGTGGCAGCGAGGCCAGTGCGCCGTCGAGGCCTGGGACGAGCGCGCTCAGCACGCTGACCGCCAGGACCGTGACCACCAGCGCTGCCAGGAACAGGACGACGGTCCGCGCGCGCGGACCGCGCTCGGGATCGACGGTCACCTCTAGCGGCGGTCGGCTTCCACCGGGATGCCGATGGGAGCCACGAGGACGCGACCGGCCAGTACGGTCCCCACTCGACTGCGGAGCCCGGGCTTGGGACGGTGGAAGGTGACGGTCAGGTCGGCCCGCACGACCGGGTCGGAGGGCTCGCCGCTGGAGAGGTCGAGCGACGTCGGGGTGTCCACCGCGAGGACTGGCACGAGATGCTCGCGCGCGCGAACGGCCACGTCGACCGCGGTGCGGACGGGCTCGCGCAGCGGTCCGCGCACACCGGTCCCCAGGAGTGCGTCGACGACGAGGCCGGCCCGCTCGATGCCGTTGAGGTAGAGGGCCACGTCGCTGGCGCGAACGGTCGCCACGCGGTGGACGGCGTCGAGGCCCTCCAGGCGATCCCAATTGGCGATGGCGTCCGGCGTGGACGGGCGGCCTGCCGGGGCCAACAGCACGACTTCCGAGCCGATGCCGTGAGCCGCCAGGATCCTGGCCGCCACGAGCCCGTCCCCGCCGTTGTTGCCAGGCCCGCAGAGGATGAGCGGGCGAGGGTGGTGCGACCGCTCACCCGTTATCAGCAGAGCTCGCGCGGCGGCGGCGACGGCGACACCAGCCTGCTCCATGAGCCAGTGGCCCGGTGTCCCGAGCCTCTGCGCACGGGCATCGGCGCCGCGCATCTCCTCCGCCGTCATCGTCGGCAGCGCCGCCTGGTCTCGCCATCGCTCGACCAGCAGCTCGAGGTCGGCGGAGGGCGCGAAGATGGCCTCATCGCCTGCGGGCAGCGGGATGCCCGTGGTGGGATCCGCGGTCGGCGCCTGGAAGTCGCCGAAGGCTGACCGTTGCGTGGTGCTCATGGTGCAGCCGATGGTAGGCGCACGGCGCCATCGGCACGCATCTCGACGAGGCCGTCCCGCTGCAGCGCCGCGGTGGCCTCCGCGATGCGCTCCGCGCCGTGTCTGCCGATGGCCTCCGGCAGGTGCATCCAGCCATCCTCGTCCAGTGAACGCAGCCGCGCCACGATGCGCCCGCGCAGCCAGCGCGTGGTCTGCTCGAAGGCCTGGCGCTCGGGAGCGTGGGCCTGGGCCGCACCAGGCCGCCGGCGGCCGGTGGCGACACGGTCAGCGGCGACGCGGCCGGCACTGGCGCACCAGCGGCTCACGGGGCACGATCCGCAGGCCGGAGCCACGGGGCTGCAGAGCGTGGCCCCGAGCTCCATGAAGGCATGCGTCCATGTCGCCGGATCGTGCCGAGCCACCAAGCGGTCAGCCTCCGCCTGCAGCTGGGCGGCCGTCAGCGTCCGGCCGACGAGCCGGCCGACGACTCTCCGGACGTTGGTGTCCACGGCCGCCACCGGCTGCCCGAACACCGATGCCGCCACGGCCCTGGCGGTGTAGGGCCCGATGCCGGGCAGCGCCTCCAGCTGCTCGACGTCGCCGGGCACTCGACCGGCGTGCTCCCGGACCATGACACTGGCGGCTCGCTGCAGATGGATGGCGCGCCGGTTGTAGCCCAGTCCCGACCAGGCTCGCAGCACGTCAGCGGGCGACGCCTCGGCCAGGGCTCGGGGCGTCGGGAAGCGCTCCAGGAAGCCCGCCCAGGCGTCATCGACGCGTGCGATCTGCGTCTGCTGCGCCATGACCTCGGCCACGAGCACGGGCCATGCATCGCGCGTGGTGCGGATGCGCAATGGACGGGCGTTCTGCCCGTACCAGCTCAGGAGGGCCAGCTGGAATGGCCGACGCTGTCGGGCCGACGGGACCAGGCTCGGTCGGCGCAAGGACTTGCTGCTGGCGGAACGTGTCGGAACCTTCATCTCCCTCTCACCCGCTATCGCCGTGCGTCGTGCACAATCTGCGAGCGCATGCCGTATCGCCCACAGAAGCGCCGTGCCTCCCCGACCGCCAGCCGGCCCGGGAACGGGATCCATCATCGGGGTTCCTACGCAGCGCGTCTTGCCATCGCCCGATCCACCGCTCGCAAGCCCGCCAGCCGGGGTCCCAGCGCCCTGCTGGCCGTGGCGCTCGTCGGCGTGGTCAGCGTGCTGGGCATCGTCTCGGCCGGTGCCATCGCCACCGGCGGCGCCGCGGCGGTGACCATCGCCACGCTGGACCAGGGGCTCCCGGATGTGCAGGCCTTCCGTGACCTCGACTTCTCGGAGCCCACCCGCATCGTGGACCGCACCGGCAAGGTGGAGCTGGCGCAATTCTGGAACGAGCGCCGCACGGTCATCGATTTCGAAGACGTCCCGCCGCTGGTCCTGGACGTCACCACGGCCACGGAGGACGACACCTTCTGGGACAACCCGGGCTTCGACCTGGAGGCCACGGTGAACGCCTTCCTGACGGAGGCGGCAGGCGGCGGCGACCGTGGTGGCGGCTCGACCATCACGCAGCAGCTCGTGCGTGCCCGGCTGCTGCCGGAGGAGATCGTCACGGGGGACAACACGCAGGAGGGTCTCTACCTGCGCAAGGCCAAGGAGCTCCTGCAGTCCTACAAGCTCACGCAGGCCTTCCCCGGCGAGGACGGCAAGAAGGCCATCATCGCCGCGTATCTGAACGAGATCTCCTATGGTGCCGCCCAGGGCATCGCGGCCGCGGCGGAGATCTACCTGGGCAAGGACCTCGACGAGCTGACCGTGAGCGAGGCCGCCCTGCTGGCGGCCATCCCGCAGTCGCCAGCCGCCCTCTACCCCTGGGCGACGGATAGCCAGGGTCGCTACGAGAACGTCGTCAAGGAGTCGTACGGCAAGAAGATCAAGGGCACGGGCAAGCGCAACACGCGCCTCGTGCTGCGCACCTGCCACGCAGACGACGCCAAGTGCGCGGATACGGAGCTGGTGCAGCGCCGCGACTACATCCTCGGTCGCCTGCGGGATGGCAAGGGCCGCTGGACCACCCTATCGGACGCGCAGTATCAGGAAGCCCTGAACGAGAAGATCGTCATCAAGAAGCCCCAGGATGTCGTCTTCAAGGCGCCCCACTTCGTCAACGCCCTTCTGCCGGAGCTGAACCTCATCCTCGGGGATCGTGATCCCATCAAGAGCGGTGGGTACACGGTCACAACGACGCTGGACTGGAAGGGCCAGCAGTTGGGCGAGAAGTTCGTCGAGGCCGGGGCGCTCGTGCCCAACCTGCCCTCGAGCCAGTATTACCAGGCCATCCGCGAGCGCAAGCTGGGCAAGGACGCCTACTGGATCGCGAGACTTCGGGGCCTGAACCTGCACAACGGCGCCCTGGTCGCCATGGACTACCGTACGGGTGACATCCTGTCGTACGTCGGCTCGGCCGGTTACTACCGCAAGGCCACGCCCAAGTTCGATCCGAAGTACGACCACGCCGGCCAGGGACGCCGCCAGCCCGGTTCCGCCTGGAAGCCCATCGTATACGCCACCGGTATCGACACCGGAGCACTGACGGCGGGGACGGTCCTGCTGGACATCACCACGCCTTTCGGCGCCGGCTGGGCGCCCAAGGACGCCGACTCGATCGACCGCGGACCCGTGCTCGTGCGCGAGGCACTCCAGTACTCACTGAACGTCCCGGCCATCCGGGCCCTGGACCGGACCGGCATCCGGACCGTCCGCAAGTACGCCGTGAAGGCCGGCTTCAGCTTCATCAACGGTGACCGGATGCTGGATCGAAGCCGGCCTGGCCGGAGCCATCGGGACCGTGGAGGTGCGGCCCGTGGACATGGTGGCCGCTTTCGGAGCGTTCGGGAACGGTGGCAAGGTCACCCAGCCGCGCTACATCCTCAAGGTCGAGGACCCGGACGGCAACGTCATCTACGAGGCCGGCGCCCCCACTGCGACGCAGGTCTGGAGTCCGCAAACCGCCTACATCATGACGGACATCCTGAAGGGCAATAGCAACTCCGCGGTCAACAGCGTCTGGGGCCCCATCTTCGAGCTGCGCAACACGCCGGACGGCAGCCTGCGCGAGATGGCCATCAAGACGGGCACCACCAACAACCTCAAGGACTACTCCACGTACGGACTGCTGCCCATGCCCAAGGGCAAGAACCAGCCGGCCCTGGCGGTGGGAGTCTGGTTCGGCAACAGCGACAGCTCGTCGCCCAACCTTTCGAGCAACGTCTTCTCGATGGACACGGCCGGCCGCACCTGGCATGCCTTCGTGCGCGACTACATGGCTGGCAAGCCATCGGCCACCTTCAAGCGGCCCGCCAAGGGCATCGTGGCCTCGACCATCGATGAGTACACCGGTGGGACTCCTGGCGCCTGGACGCGCGGCACGCGCACGGAGCTCTTCGTGCAGGGTACCCAGCCGGGCGGCAAGCGGGAGGTCGACCCACCAGGCCTGATGTACTCGCGCGGCTGCAGCGCGTCCGTCGTGCAGCCGGCTCGGGCTGAGAACCCCGGCGCTCCGGCCTCGTGGCTGGCAGCCGTCGACGCCTGGGCGTCTCGCGGAGGCCTGGGGACCAGCCAGTGGGGCAGCCGGGGCAGCTACTTCTCGCTGGCCGGCAAGTCCTCCTTCGGGGGTCCGGTGGCGGCCGGTGACAGTTGCTCCATCGCGGCACCGCGCACGGGTGATCCGCACCAAGGAGGATGAGACGCCGGGCGAGGAGGGCCCCGATGGCGGTGCAGACCGCCGCAGGCGGCGCCGACCTGCCGCCCAGGCTTCACGGACAAGCCCGACGGCTGCGTCGTTCCCGTCCAGTAGCGCCCCCGTGAAGCCACTCGGCCGCGGCGGGACGCCCCGGTGCCTCGGCCGTAGAGATCCGCGCATAAGGGGCCGTAAGCGCGAGACGCTACCCTCGACGGATGTCGCTCGAGGAGTACTGGCGCAAGCGGGACTTCGAGGTCACGCCGGAGCCGCGGGGTGCCCGGCCGGAGCGCCGGCGGAGCGAGGAGCGGCGCTTCGTCGTGCAGCGGCACCGGGCCACGCGCCTCCACTACGACGTGCGCCTGGAGATCGGCGGGGTCCTCGTCAGCTGGGCCGTGCCACGCGGTCCGTCCATGCGACCGCTGGCCAAGCGCCGGGCGGCACGAACGGAGGACCATCCCATCGAGTACCTCGACTTCGAGGGCATCATCCCCGTCGGGGAGTACGGCGGCGGTGACGTCATCGTCTGGGACCGGGGCACCTGGGAGCCGGAGGGCCTGGATGATCCGGCCGCCTCGCTGGAGGACGGAGAGCTCAAGGTCGTCCTGCATGGGCAGCGGCTGCGCGGACGGTTCGTCCTGGTCCGCACGCATCGCGTCGCACCAGTCCCGGGAGGACTGGCTGCTCATCACGAAGACGGGCCCGGAGAGCGACCCGTTCTGGGACATCCGGGACCACCCCACATCGGTCCTGAGCGGGCTCACCAACGAGGAGATCGCGGCCCGGAAGACGCCATCGCAGGCGCCAGCCGGCCGCCCGCTCCATGGCGGACATCGACCTCACGGCCGCCAGGCAGAACGCCCCTGCCCGACCTTCATCGAGCCCATGCTGGCCACCGCCGTGGACCGCTCCTTCGATGATGCCGACTGGCTCTTCGAGCTCAAGCTGGACGGCTACCGCATCCAGGCCAACGTGCACGGGCACGCCGTCCGGCTGAAGACCCGCAATGGCAAGGACGCGGCGGACTACTTCCCGGCCTTCGCGGCTGCCCCGGCCAGCGGCTGGATCGCCGCCTATGACGCCATCGTGGATGGTGAGATGGTGGCGCTGGACCGGCAGGGTCGGCCCAGCTTCAGCCTGCTCCAGGAGATGGCGGGGATGCGAGGGCTGGGCGTCAAGCGAGCCGAGCGCCTGCCGCTCAGCGGAACATCCGCCGGAGGGGGTGGTCAGGCCGGATCGGTCCACGGGCGACGCTCGTCTTCCACGCCTTCGACCTGCTCTACCTGGACAGCTGGGACCTGCTGGAGGTGCCGCTGGAGGAGCGCAAGCGGCTCCTCCGGCTGGTCCTTCGGGACCACCCGTCCGTGCGCTTCGTCAGCCACGTCCTCGAGCACGGCGAGGACTTCCAGCGCGCCGTCATCGAGCAGGGCCTGGAGGGCAGCGTCGCCAAGGCCCGTCGAAGCCGCTACGAGCCCGGCAAGCGCTCGCGCGTCCTGGCTGAAGATCAAGGCACGCCGGGAGCAGGAACTGGTCATCGTCGGCTACGAGCCGGGCTCGGGCAGCCACC
Source organism: uncultured Chloroflexia bacterium (assembly GCA_963805585.1). Lineage (GTDB taxonomy): Bacteria > Chloroflexota > Limnocylindria > Limnocylindrales > CSP1-4 > JAFMJV01. The sequence goes on from CAWDUR010000021.1 coordinate 80,791, forward strand.
GCGACCTCGGCGCGCTGCTGGTCGCCACCCGCGAGGCGGACGGCTGGCGCTACGCCGGCAAGGTCGGCAGCGGCATGGACGGGCGGACGCGCAAGCTCCTGCGCCAGCTCCTCGACGAGCATCCCGTGACGGACCCACCCACGCCCGGGGCGCCGGCCATGCCCGATGCTCGCTGGTGCGAACCTCGACACGTCATCCGCGTGGAGTTCACGGAGTGGACGCCGGATGGCCTGCTGCGGCAGGCGGTCTACAAGGGCAGGGAGATCGGGCGTGACCCGCGCAGCGTGACTCGCGAGCCCGTCGGAGCCGGCAGCTCGGCCAGGTAGCCGCAGCGAGGGCAGGCCCGCCGCGGACGCCAGTGGCTCGAGGGCGCGCACCCGATCGCCGAGCGCGCGGCCACTCGACCCGGCCGCACGCCGGCCACTGAGCGTGACCCTCGAGCTCGTGCGCGCGAGGACGGGACCAGCGCACTCCGGCTGAGGCGGTGACCCGCGCGGAGCTGGCGGCGCTGGCGGCCCTGGGCGATGGCGGTCGCTGGGAGGTCGGCGGGCACGTCCGTCGAGCTGACCAACCTCGACAAGGTGCTCTTTCCCGGCTCCGGGACTCACCAAGCGGGACCTGGTCCGCTACTACACGACCGTCGCGCCGGTCCTGCTGCCCTACCTGCGTGACCGGCCCCTCAACGTGCATCGCTGGCCGGACGGCGTGACCGGCCGGACCCAGTTCTGGCAGAAGCAGCTCCCCGGCCACGCGCCTGACTGGGTGACCCGCTGGGAGTACCCGGAGGCCGGCCGCGACCGCTCGCACACCTACCTCGTGGCCGACCGCGTCGCGACGCTGGCCTGGATCGCCAACCAGGCCGTCATCGACCTGCATCCCTGGACGAGCCGCCTCCCGGAGTACTGGCGCCCCACGTACGTCTACATCGACATCGACCCCGGCGAGCGGACCACCTGGCCGGAGGTCCTGACGCTGGCCCGGCTGTTCCGCACGGCACTGCAGCATCTCGGCGTGCGCGGCCATCCCAAGGTCACCGGCAAGCGCGGGCATCCAGGTCTGGATCCACGTCCAGCCGCGCTACACCTTCGATGAGACACGCGACTGGGCGGGGCAGCTGTCGAGAGGCGTGGGGGCCGTCGTCCCGGACCTCGTCTCGTGGGAATGGGGCAAGGCCGATCGGGGCGGCAGGGCCCGCCTCGACTACACGCAGAACTCGCCCATCAAGACCCTGGTGGCCCCGTACGCAGTGCGCCCCGTGGCCTCCGCGGCAGTCTCGGCACCCATCGACTGGGAAGAGCTGGACGACCCGACGCTGCGACCGGACGGCTGGGACATCCGCTCCATCATCCGGCGGATCGAGACGAAGGGCGACCTCTTCCGCGGCGTGCTGGAGGACCCGCAGGAGCTTCCGCCGCTCTCATGAGCGGGTGCCACGCGCCTGACGGACCGTGGACCGGCGACGCCCTCCGTCCGAACCGGGTCGCGAGCCTGTGGGCCCAGGCGCCGATCTCAGGAGCGGCGGTCGATATACCTTCCCAAGACGAGCGCGCCAAGGACGATGAGGATGATGGGCCACAGGCGCAGCGCACCCTCCACGTCGGTGCGGCTCATCTGGACGAGCCCGATGAGCGTCAGGATGCCGCCCAGGGATCAGCGGCCACCAGTGATTCTGCGGGAGGCGGTAGAGCGAGCCGAGCACCCAGATGCCCAGGAAGCCGCCGGCGATGGACAGCATCATGACGCCCGATTCGATGTCGCCGTTGGTGGCCGGTTCAAGTGCGATGCCGATGCCGATGCCCGTCAGCAGTGAACCTGGAACGAGGAATCCGTACTCGCGGCGGACGACGAAGACCGCCAGCAGCGCCAGGCCGATGAAGAGGGTCACGAATCGGCCGATGTCCGGCTCCACCTGACCGGCCAGGAAGAACAGGCCGAGCCCGGCGATGACCAGCCCGGCGACCAGCCCGCCGGGGTCGCTGCGGGGCGACCGCCTCGGGGGAGGCGGAGGGAGTCGGCGATCGGGTCCCGGCGGCACGTGCGTCGGCGGCCCCTGCGGCGCTCTGCGGCCCGTCCCGACACCGGCGGCTGCGGGTTCGGCTGCGGCGCAGGTGGCCATGGCGGCGGGCCGCCGTAGCCAAGCGGAGCGCTCGGGTCGATCACGGCTTCCATGCTGGCACGAGGGCGCGCTCCTTGCTCGGCTGTGGGACCATGACGACGCCTGCTGGGACAAGGAACGAGGAGGGATAGCACCAGATGTCCGATCATCGCCGCCGCGCGGGCGTGCTGGCCGCGGGTGCCGCCAGCATCGCGCTGCTCGCCAGCCCGCTCGCCGCGCTCGCCCAGGACGAGTCCATGGCTCCGGCGGAGTCCATGGCGCCGGCCGTCGAGTCCGAGTCGGTGGCGCCGGTGGAGTCCATGGCGCCGGCGCTCGTCAGCGAGGCCTGCCAGGCCGCCGCTCTCGACGGGGTCCTCAAGAACCCCGGTCGCTTCACCGTCAGCACGGACAACCCGGCCTTCCCGCCCTGGTGGGCTGGCGAGGTCCCGGAGGGGTCCGACTGGGCCGACTTCGGCGGCTATCCGCCATCCGGTGAGGGCTATGAGTCGGCCATGGCCTACGCCATCGCGGCCGCCCTGGGCTTCGCTCCCGACCAGGTCGACTGGGTCGGCCAGGCGGCCTTCGGCCTGGCCTTCAAGCCCGGCGAGAAGGACTTCGACATCCACCTTGGCCAGGTCTCGTACCGGCCCAAGCGGGCCGAGCGGGTCGACTTCAGCGACTCCTATTTCGACGTCAACCAGGGCATCGTGGCTCTCGCCGACAACCCCATCAATGATGCCGCCAGCCTGGCCGACCTGAAGGCATTCCGTCTGGGTGCCCCGGTGGGCACCACGAGCCTGGAGATCGTCGAGACGCTCATCCAGCCAACCAGCGAGGTGCTGGCATACAAGGACGTCGCCGGCGGCAAGAAGGCCCTCGCCAACGGCCGCATCGACGGTCTCGTCGTGGACCTCCCGACGGCCTTCTACATCCGCGACGCCGAGCTCGACGACTTCGACACGCCAGAGCCGGAAGGGTCGATCGCCGGCCAGATCGCCACCGAGACGAGTGAGTACTTCGGCATGGTGCTCGAGAAGGACAGCCCCCTCACGGTCTGCGTGAACGAGGCTCTCGCGCTGATCAAGGAGAACGGCACCTGGCAGGCCATCTACGACCAGTGGATCAGCGAGGTGAACTCCGCCCCCTTCTTCGAGTGACGGCTGACCGGTCCCCGGGCCTGGCGTGACCGGTCCAGGGACGCCGAGCCGGGAGGCCATCCCTCCCGGCTCGCGCCGCTCACGGCTCCTCGGTGGCTCCGACAGGGGCAGCCGGGGAGTCCTCGTGTCCGTCGTCAGCACGCTCCTCTTCCTGGTGCTGGTGGGCTTCATCATCGTCAACGCACCCGGCTGGGAGGAGTTCCAGTCGTTCTTCTTCGACCCCGAGGTCTTCGCCTCGTCGTGGCCGAAGATCGTGCGGGCCTTCTGGATCAACGTCCAGATGTTCCTGGTGGCTGAGGTCTTCGTGCTCATCTTCGGGTTGCTGCTCGCCCTCATGCGCAGCCTGCCCGGTCCCATCTTCACGCCCATCCGCGGCTTCGCCATCGTCTACGTGGACGTCATGCGTGGCCTGCCCGCCATCCTCGTGGTCTACGTCCTCGGCTTCGGGATGCCCGGACTGGGCATCGAGGGAATGCCCACCGACGAGTTCTTCTGGGGCACGCTCTCGCTCGTGCTCCTCTACTCCGCGTACGTCTCCGAGGTCTACCGGGCCGGCATCAACTCGATCCATCCCAGCCAGGAGGCGGCCGCCCGCTCGCTGGGCCTGTCGCGCTTCGGTGCGCTCCGCTACGTCGTCGTGCCGCAGGCCGTGCGGCGGGTCATCCCGCCCCTCCTGAACGACTTCATCGGCCTCCAGAAGGACACCGCGCTGGTCGGGTTGCTCGGCCTCGTGGAAGCCTTCCGACGGGCCGACATCGAAGCCGCCGCCGCCTTCAACTTCACGCCCTACGTCGTGACCGCGCTGCTCTTCCTGTTGCTCACCATCCCGCTCTCGCGATTCGTCGACTGGCTGGTGGCTCGTGACCAGCGCCGCCAGATGGCTGGCGCGCGGTGAGCGGCGTGGGCGAGACCGGCGGCGATCGGCGAGCGCACGGCAGCGCGACCACGCATCGGCGCCAGCGGCCGCCGCTTCGGCGCTGAGGCCGTGCGCATCGAGGGCCTCCACAAGTCGTTCGGCGACCTCGAGGTGCTCAAGGGCATCGACCTGGTCGTTCACGAGCACGAGGTCGTCTGCCTCATCGGCTCGTCGGGCTCGGGCAAGTCCACGCTGCTGCGCTGCGTCAACCTGCTGGAGCCCATCGATGCGGGCCGCGTCGTCGTGGAGGGCGAGGAGATCACGGCGCGCGGCACGAACGTCGACCGCATCCGCCGGCGCATCGGCATCGTCTTCCAGGCCTACAACCTCTTCCCGCACATGAGCGTCCTCGCCAACATCACGCTGGCGCCACGGAAGGTGCTCAAGCTCTCGAAGGCACAGGCCGAGCGGGAGGCGCGCGACCTGCTCGATCGGTTCGGCCTGGCGGAGAAGGCCGAGCAGTATCCCGACCGACTCTCCGGCGGGCAGCAGCAGCGCGTCGCCATCGTGCGTGCCCTGGCCATGAAGCCCGACCTGCTGCTCCTCGACGAGATCACCAGCGCCCTCGACCCGGAGCTCGTGGCCGAGGTCCTGGACGTCATCCGAGGGCTGGCGGAACAGGGCATGACGATGATCATCGCCACTCACGAGATGGGCTTCGCGCGGGACATCGCGGACCGCGTCTGCTTCCTCGACCAGGGCCAGCTCCTCGAGGAGGGGCCGCCCGCGGAGATCTTCGGCAGCCCACAGCAGGCCCGCACGCGCCAGTTCCTCGATCGCGTCATCTCGGCCGGCCGCATGGGCGGTGGAGCGCGGGCGGCGGAGCCGCGGGCGGCGCCAGCGGCGGCTGAGTCAGCGGCAGCCGGGAGCAGCCGGCGGCAGGGGCAGCGTCGGCGGGCTGCGCACGCCAGCCGCTGGGGCGGTGTCAGCCCTTGGCGGCCTCGCCCAGTCGCCCGGCCCGGTAGGCCTCGATGAAGCCCATGCCGAAGGCATCCTCGCCGCTGAGCATGGCGGCCGCCAGCTTGTAGGCCTCCGAGTCGCGGTCCGGCGAGAGTGCGGCGGCGATGTCCGCGGCCACCGGATCGACGATGCCGCTGTCGTTGCCGGCCTGGACGCAGAGGTCCAGGAAGACGTCGCTCACGAGGCGGCGCGCGGGCAGGCCGAAGGAGACGTTGGAGATGCCGCCGGTGACGTGGATGCGCGGGCCGAAGCGCTCGCGGATGCCGCGCACGGCGTCCAGGTAGGCCGAGCCGGCGAACGGATCGACGCCGATGGGGATGATGAGGGCATCGACGAAGAGCGACTCCTCCGGCATGCCCTTGGCGAGGGCGAGGGCGACGATCTCCTCCGCGCGATCGAGGCGGTCCTGCGTCCCCGAGGGCATGGACGATCCCGTGCACGAGAGCACCACCGGCGTGCCGCGCCGGGCGCACAACTCCAGCACGTCGGGCCTCTCGACGGAGGCAGAGTTGACCATCGGCGTGGCGCCGCCCGCCCAGGCGGGGTCGATGGCGTCGAGCCCGGCCTCCAGCACGACCGCGTCCGAGGAGTCGATGGAGAGGGGCACGCTCGAGACCGGGCCGACCGCCCGCACGAGCCAGGTCATGGCCTCCACGCGGCCGGCCACTTCGCGGGTCGATCTCGTCCACGTTGAGGTCGAGGTAGGCGGCTCCACCGTCGATCTGCCGCTCGGCCATCCAGGCTACGTAGGCAGCCGCCGTGGCCGGCCTCCGCGCCACCGGCCAGGCCCTGGCGACGGCGGCCATGACGTGCTTGATGCGGCCGCTGGTCGTGAACTCGGTCGACTCGAGGATGGAGTCCGGGAGCGGCAGCCAGGCCTCCCCGCCGGCACCGTCCGGGAAGCGCACGCCGGGACGACCATCAGGCGCCACGCCACCGCGCGCGCCGTCGCGCTTGACGACGCGGGTGCAGTGGATGTTCTCGCCGATGATGATGAACGGTCGGGCGCCTGCGGCGTCGGTCACGAGTCCTCTCCCTTGCCATGCTGGTAGTGGTCGCGGCCCAGGAAGGTGTTGGCCCAGGCGCTGGTGCCGCGCAGCGCATTGTCCTGCAGGACGGGCTCCCGATCGAGCATCGTGAGTGCCTCGCCGTACGGCTTGAGGCGATCGTAGGCGTTGGCCCAGACGCAGGGCTTGCCGGGCACCTCGCACTCGCCGTTGAGCGAGCCGCCGCAGGGCCCGTTGCGCTGGTTCTTGGCGCAGGCGCCCTCCGGGCACTGGTAGGCGATGTCCGGCAGCGAGCAGTCGCCGCAGTCCTTGCAGCCGTACATCGGGATCTTGGCCATCTGCTCGATGACGTGAGCGGGCTTGGCGAGGTGCACCGATTCGAGCCGGCCGTAGACCGAGCGGGCAGCCGCGAAGCCCTTGGACTCGGGGTCGAAGACGTGGTCGTGGACGAGGCGGTTGAAGCGGTAGAAGAGCGGGGCGCGGGAGGCCTTGACGGGCTTGGCGAGGCGGTCGGACGCCAGCTGCGGCACGGGCCCGGGCTCGAAGAGGCGGTGGGCACCGGGCTCCGGGTAGGAGACCTGGGCCAGCATGTCCCGCCAGTCGGCCGGGCCGTACGCATCCGCCATGCTGAGCACGCGGTCGATCTCCGAAGCGTCGCGCTGGCCGGCCACGTAGACGCCGGCATAGCCGAGGCCCCGAGCCACGGCGATCTGCATGGCCGCCAGCTCCAGGAATCGTGCCCGGCCCTTGTCCGGCGAATCGGCGGCCGCCTCCACCATGGCCAGCATCTGCGCGCTGAGGCGGATGCCCGGGATCTCGTCGCGGTGGAAGACGCGGGCCACGCCGCGGCCCAGGATGTAGACGGGTGCGATGAGCGGGATGTCCAGGCCGCTGGGCATCTCTCCAGCGGATGAGCTCGTGCAGTGAGCGCGCGTCCCAGCCCACCTGGCAGATGGCGAAGGAGGCTCCGGCGCGCACTTTGAGGGCGAGCTTCAGGAGCTGCGGGACGAGGTCCGATTCGAGCGCCTTGAAGGGGTTGACGGCAGCGCCCGTGGTGAAGTCCAGGCCGTGCGCGGAGGCGTCGCGGAGGAGCGACAGCGAGTCCCACCGAGTCGATGTCGAAGACCGGGCGCGAGCGGCCGTGGTAGCCGTCCTTCGGGAAGTCGCCGGATAGCGCCAGCACGTTGGTGAGCCCTTCGCTGGCGAGACCGTAGGCCAGCGACTCGAGCGAGGCGCGGTTGCGCTCGCGACAGGCGATGTGCACGAGGACCTCGCCGCCCATGTCGTGGATGGCGTGGCCCAGCGTCAGCGGGCCGAGGCGGACGTGGCCACCGGCGTTGTCCGTGATCGTGATGGCGGTGATGCGCTCGTCGGCCGCCAGTTCGCGGGCTTCGGCGCGCAGCCGCTCACCGACATCGTCCTGGATGGTGCCGGCCCACGGCACGAGCTCGGCCAGGACGAGGCGGCCGTCGTCACGGGCAAGGACATCGCTGAATGCGGGTCATACGGTCGATGGTACGGAAGTGGTCGCCCAGCCGGACGGTCCGCTCGGCACGGTTGTCGGGTGACTATGGTCGGGTTGACAGACCATGCTCGTTCGTGCTCGAATAGAGCTACTTCATGAGCGATTTATGAGCGTCCGCCTGGCACCGTCGTGGCCTTCGCGCCTGAGCGGCGGGAGCGCCTGCGGCAGATCGTCCGCTCGCGCCACGCCGTCCGCGTGGAGGAGCTGCGGGAGGAGCTGGGCGTCTCTACGGCCACCATCCGTCGCGACCTCGATGAGCTGGAGGGGAGTGGCGCCTTGCGGCGGGTCCACGGCGGGGCCGTGGCCCTGGATGTGCGGCCCATCGAGGCACGTTTCGAGGCCAAGGCCGCCAAGCACGCCCCGGAGAAGCAGCGCATCGCCGCCCGTGCCGCGGAGCTCGTCGAGCCGGACGCGCGCATCTACCTGGATGCCGGCAGCACCTGCCTGGAGCTGGCACGCCTGCTCGTCGAGCGATCGGACATCACCGTCGTCACCAACAGCCTGCCCGCCATCGTGGAGCTGGCCGGCCGCGGTCCGCGCCTCATCGTCGTAGGTGGTGAGCTGCGGCCCCTGAGCCAGGCGCTCGTGGGACCACTCTCGGCACGGCTCATCGACGAGCTCTACGTCGATCGTGCCTTCATGGGCACCTTCAGCCTCTCCCTGGATGCCGGGCTGACCACGACGGACCCCGGTGAGGCCTTCACCAAGGAGCGCGTCCTCTCCCGAGCCAGGGAGGTCGTGCTGCTGGCCGACAGCAGCAAGCTCGGCTCGCGTTCATTCGCCCACGCCGGTCGTCTCGACCAGATCGACGTCGTCATCACCGACGCCGAACTCGACGAGGCGGCCGCTTCTGTCTTCGCCAGTGCTGGCGTCCGCGTCATGGTCGCCTGAGGAGGATCGATGTCTGACACCACCACGCTCTACCGATCGGACAGCCGGCCGGTCTTCGAGCCGTTCACCATCCAGCCTCCGGCGGTCCAGGGCTTCACGTACCGAGGTGACCTGGCGGGCGAGCTGCGGGACGGACGTCTCGACGGCCGTCGCCGCCATCGAGCTGCTCGACGACATGCTGGCCATCCGCGAGCTGGAGGAGATGATCGTGCGGCTCCGCTCGGGTGGCTACGAGCCGCTCAGCGGCTACGCCTACCGCGGACCCACGCACGTCTCCATCGGCCAGGAAGGGACGGCCGTAGGCGCCTCGTCGGTGCTGTGGCCCACGGATCGCATCACCAGCTCCCACCGCGGTCACGGCGACGCCATCGCCAAGGGCTTCTCGGCCATCCGCCAGATGAGCGATGAGCAGCTCAGCGCCCGCGTACCGGGCAGCGGCGCGACGGAGCGCGCCGGGCTCGTTGCGGCCGCGCTGGAGGAGCACATCTACCGCACCATCGCCGAGCTCTTCGGCAAGGACGAGGGCTACTGCCGGGGCCGCGGCGGTGGCATGCACATCGCCGACTTCTCAAGCGGCCAGCTGGGCGCCAACGCCATCGTCGGCGGCAGCGTGCCCATCGCCACCGGTGCCGCCATGGCGCTGCGCTACCTGGGCACGGGCGAGGTCGTCTGCTGCTTCGCCGGTGACGGCGCCTACGCCAACGGCGTGGTCCTGGAGTCGCTCAACTTCGCCTCGCAGTACCAGTGGTCCAACTTCCTGGCCGGCGACCGCCAGGGCGGGCTGCCCATCATCTTCCTCATCCAGAACAACCACTACGGCATGACGCATCGCACGGACGACGAGGTCATGGGCGTCAAGGCCCTGGCGCTGCGCGGTGCCGGCTTCGCGGATGACGGCATGCACGCCGAGGTCGTCAACGGCATGGACGTGCTGGCCGTGCGAGACGCGGTGACCCGCGCGACGGAGCTCTGCCGCAGCGGCGAGGGTCCCGTGCTCATCGAGTCGTCTACCTACCGCTACTACGGCCATTCGCTCTCCGACCCGCGCAACGAGTACCGCACGCGCGAGGAGGAGGAGGCCTGGCGGGCCGTCGATCCCATCGAGAACCTGGGCCGTCAGCTGGTCGAGACCGGCGTCCTCGACGACGCCAGCCTCGCGGCAGTGAAGGCCGCCGCCGCCGAGCGCAACGCCGTGGCTGCCAAACGCGCTGCCGCTGCCACCGATCCCGACCCGGCCGACGTGCTCACGTTCATGTACGCCGGCACGGTGACCGAGACGGTGCCGGCCGAGTTCGCCTCGCCCAGGATCTACGAGGCCGCGCCAGTGCCCAAGGTCACCGAGGCCGGCATGCTGCAGCGCGACGCGCTGCGCGAGGCCATGGTCGAGGAGATGACCCGCGACAGCCGCGTCATCTTCTACGGCGAGGACGTGGCCGACTACGGCGGCGCCTTCAAGGCCAGCAAGGGCCTCATGGAGACCTTCGGCCGCGACCGGGTCTTCAACACGCCCATCTCGGAGGCCGCCATCTGCGGCACGGGTGTGGGCGCAGCCATGGCCGGCCTGCGGCCGGTGGTGGAGCTCATGTACATGGACTTCGCCCTCATGGCGTCGGACCAGATCGCCAACCAGGCCGGCAAGTGGCACTACATGAGCGGCGCCCAGACGACCGTGCCGCTGGTCATCCGCGCCTCGGTGGGTGCCGGCAAGGGCTACGGCGGACAGCATTCGCAATCGTTGGAGTCGATCTTCACGCACACGCCGGGCCTGGTGGTCATCTACCCGGCCACGGCGGCGGACGCCAAGGGCCTTCTGAAGTCGGCCATCCGCTCGGACGACCCGGTGCTCTTCTGCGAGAGCCAGGCGCTCTACGCCGAGCGTGGCCCCATCCCGGACGACCCGGACTACCTGGTGCCCATCGGGGTGGCCCGCGTCGCCCGCGAGGGCAGCGACGCCACCATCGTGGCCTGGGGACCGGCGGTCCCGGACGCCATCGCGGCGGCCGAGACGCTGGCCGGCGAGGGCGTCGAGTGCGACGTCATCGACCTGCGCACGCTGGTGCCGCTGGACATGGAGACGGTGCTGGCGTCGGTGCGCAAGACGGGTCGCTGCGTGGTGGCGGCCCAGGCGGTCCTCATCGGCAGCTACGTCAACGAGATCGTGGCCCGCGTGGTGGCGGAGGCCTTCGACGACCTCGACGCACCCGTGGCGCGCATCGGGGCTGCCAACGGCATCTCACCGCAGGCCGAGGCGCTGGAGGAGGCCTTCCTGCCCCACGCCGCCGACATCGCGGCCGCCGTCCGAGGGCTCATCTGATGGCCGTCGCGATCCGCATGCCCATGCCCGGGCAGATGACCGAGGAGTGCACGGTCCTGCAGTGGTACAAGAAGGAGGGCGACAAGGTCGTCCGGGGCGACCCGCTCTTCGAGATCGAGACCGACAAGTCCAACATGGAGATCGAGGCCTTCGACGAGGGCGTGCTGCTGCGCATCGATGCACCGGAGGGGGCCACGGTGCCGGTCGAGTCCATCGTGGCCTGGATCGGCCAGCCCGGAGAGGAGTTGCCTGAGGCCGTGGCGGCTGGT
>CAWDUR010000022.1:0-11354 GCA_963805585.1 uncultured Chloroflexia bacterium
GATGAGCTCGTCTTGGGGAACACGACGTCGCCGCGCTGGACGTGCCAGCGCAGGACGACCTGCGAGGGCGAGCGACCGAGCCTGGTGGCGATGCCCGTGATGACGGGGTCCGAGAGGGCCTGGCCCTGCACGAGCGGGGCCCACGCCTCGGTCACGATGCCGTGCTGCCGTCCGTAGTCGCGCACGACGTCGTTGGGAAAGTAGGGATGGACCTCGACCTGGTTGACGGCCGGGACCGTCGTCCGTCTCGGCTGCCAGTCGCTCGAGGTGCTCGACCTGGAAGTTCGAGACACCGATGGAGCGCGCCCGGCCGTCGCGCTGGAAGGTCTCGAGCGTCCGCCACGTCGTGACGAAGTCACCGTCGTACAGCGTGGGCAGGGGCCAGTGGATGAGGAACAGGTCGACGTAGTCGGAACCGAGCTCCTGGAGCGTGGCGTCGAACGCGCGACGCGCGTCGTCCGGCCGATGCGCGGCGTTGCTGAGCTTGCTGGTGACGAAGACCTCGTCCCGACCGAGGCCCGAGGCGCGGATGCCGTCGCCGACCCCGCGCTCGTTGCCGGTACATCTGGGCCGTGTCGACGTGGCGGTAGCCGGCCTCGAGCGCCTCGCTCACGGCGGCGGTGTCCGCGGGTGGGATCTGGTAGACCCCGAAGCCGAGCTGCGGGATGGTCCGGCCATCGTTGAGCCTGACGCCCGGGATGCTGCTCATGGCCGACGGCCCTCCGTGGCGCGGTTCCGGATGGATGCCGACGGAACCTGGGCCAGAAGCATAGCCAATGGCGTCGGCCAGACCAGGCGGCGACTCGAGGGGCGCCTCCCTGAGGGTGCCCGCCTTGTAGGCAGTCATGGTCAGGTAGTAGATGCGGACGTCGCGTGCCGTTGGCGCTGCACTGCAGGCGCACCGCGCGCTGGCCGCTGAACGAGCCAGCCCAGGTGATGGCGAAGGGCTGACTGGCGCTCGACGTGCCCGCCGGACCCAGGCGCAGGTCCACGTCGTCGTGGTCGAGGCCGCGGCCGACCCGACAGCTGACATCGCGCCGCTGGTCGGCACCGTGCTCGAGGATCCCGGACGCCACCACGACCCAGTCGGAGCCCGGCAGGGACATCTGGTTGATGGTCGCGTAGCCGGTGTCGGCGGGAACCTCGCGGAGGTCGCGGTCGTAGCCAGCGAAGACCACCGGCTTCATCCAGGCAGGGAAGTCGCTGTAGGTGGCCGACGGGTCGAGCTCCTGGCTGGCGATGGCCCGAGCGCGGTAGGCGACCAGGCGGATGTCGCGGATGTGGGTCGTGCCGCCGTCACTGAGGTCCTGGCAGTCGAGCCGAGCCTCGAAGGACGAATCGTCCGAGTGCACCATATCCAGCGCGATGGGGATGCGGTCACCGGGCTGACCATGCCCTCGGACCGAGCCGACGGTGACGCCGTAGTCCGTCCCGATCCCCACGGCGCAGCGGACCGTGCCTTGATCGAGCGGCGCAGGCTGGTCGAGACTGGCCTTGGCGGTGATCGCCCAGCGGCCGGCCGGAAGGGGCAGCGACGCCACCGTGCGAATCTCGCCCGGCACGAGAGCGTCGCTCCCGATGAGAAGGCGGACCTGGCTCATCGCGTCTGCGTTGCCGTACGTCGTCTCGAGGGCTCCCTTCTGGCGGCCCATCGATGCCGCCTTGAAGGCGACCATGCGGATGTCCTCGGCGACGACCTGGCCGGTCCTGGAGCCCGGTGCTCCGCAGCTGAGGACCGCGGTCGCAGCCGTGTCGAGGTGGGCGGCATGCGTGAGCAGGAAGACCTGGCGGGAGCCCCCACGGTCTCGGGAGGCCGGGCTGGCGAGCACCAGGTCCCGGCCGCTGCCGAGGGCCAGGCGGCAACGCACCGGTCGGGCGGTCGGGCTGCCCGTCGTGTTGCGCAGCACGCCCTTGGCGAAGACCGCCCAGTTCCCAGGCGCGACGGAGAGGCTGGCCAGCGTCCCGAAGCCGTTGCCGCCCAGTACGCGGCACGGGTCCGGCGAGCTCACCGGCACCCATCATCGGCGTCCTGGCGGCGAGCGTGGGAGCGGCACGCATGCCCGATCGCGGTCGTGGCCAGCATGGCCGCGCCAAGCATGACCGGCGACGACGGACCGCGTGATCCTGCGCGGCAGAAGACGAACGGACATCACGAGCACCCCCATACGCTCGGGCGCCGGCGCCCGGCCCGCGGAACGACCACGGCGCGTGGCGCCATCTTCGTCCCCACGGGCGAGCCGCGCACAGGGCGGGCAGCCCCGATTCGAGAGGCGGTCCGGCACCTGCAGCCGGGCGGTCCGGCCGCCGCATGTTCGATGAAGCGGGGTACGGCCCCCCTGCCGAGCCCGTCGATGTCGCCGGGCCCGGCCTGAGGACCCGAGCTGACATCCGCTGTCCCGTTCTTGATGGCGGCGGAGGGCCGAACGCCGTAGGCTTCGTCGATGAACACCACGAACCGATCTGGCGGACGCCGCCTGGCAGAGACCCTCGGACCCGTCGGGGTCTGGAGCTGGGCGCTCCAGCAGCTCTCGCGGCGAACGCGGAAGCGGATGCGACCCGAACGTTCGAGACGCTCGGGTACCCGGTCACGTGGATCCCGGAGACGCTGGGCAACAAGGAGCTCTTCAGCCACGCCGCGATCCTCCTGGCAGGCACCTCGCGGATGGTCGTGGCCTCGGGCATCGCCAACATCCACGCCCGCGATCCGATGGCCATGGCCAACGGTGCCAGGGCGCTTGGCGAGGCCTACCCGGGCCGCTTCGTCCTCGGCCTCGGCGTCAGCCACGCGCCCTCGGTCGCTCGCCGCGGTGGCATGTATGGCCCGCCGATCGAGACGATGCGTGCCTATCTCGACGCCATGGCTGCGACGCCCTACGGCGCACCGGAGCCTGAGCCACCCGTCCCGGTCGTGCTCGCCGCCCTCGGGCCGCGCATGCTCGAGCTGGCGGCCGAGCGTGCCGACGGCGCACACCCGTACTTCGTCCCGGTCGAGCACTCAGCGTTCGCGCGCGAGCATCTGGGGCCCGAGCCATTCCTGGCCGTCGAGCAGACGGCGGTGCTGACGAGCGACCGGGAGGAGGGGCGTCGCATCGGACGCGCCTTCGCGCAGAACTACCTGGCGCTGCCGAACTACGCCAACAACCTGCGCCGGATGGGCTGGGGCGATGACGACCTCGCGGCTGGCGGCAGCGACCGCCTCATCGACGCGGTCATCGCCTGGGGCGACGTGGACGCCATCGTCGCCCGCGTGCGGGCCCACCTCGATGCCGGCGCGGACCAGGTCTGCATCCAGGTGCGTGCGGATGCAGCGAACGATCCCGCCATCGACGCCTACGCGGAACTCGCCGCCGCGCTGCTCGAGACGGGCCGCTAAGCCCGTCGGGTCATGCCGGCTGAGCCATTGCTGGTGGCGCCCTACCCGGTCGTCGTGACCCCTTCCCAGCCGGCCAGTCGCGCCGCCAGCCACCAGAAGGCACGGCCCTTGAGCAGGCAGTTGAGCGAGTGCGAGTGGGCGCAGTCGATGGCCGGGTCCGGGCACGTCTCCCGGATGGCCTCGGCACCAGGGACCGGCACCAAGGACACCCGTCGTCCGGGACCCCCTCGTAGGGCGAGCCGTCCGGCAGCCAGCTCTCGATGTCCGCGAAGTCGTAGAGCACCTTGCCGTTCGCGCGCGCGTACTCGCGCACCAGGTCGTTGTTGTCGGCTGAGCGTCTCGGCCTCGTCCTCGTCGGTGTGCCCGGTCATGTACACGACGACCACGTCCGGGTACTCCTGCTCCAGCCGCCCCAGCATGGAGAGGTAGGCACGCGACCGTGGCTTCGGAGTTGACGGACTGCTGCCCGCACCATGACCACATGAACACGCGGATCTGGTCGGGCTCTGCCGCATGAGCGGCGTCGAGGTGCTCGCGCGCGGACTGCAGGAAGGTGGCTTCGTCCCACCCCCAATCCCCGTCCTCGCCGACTCGCAACGCGGGCGGTGACGATGGGGCGGGATGACCAGGTCCTCCGCGCGGAAGGCGAACCGAGCCGGGTCAACGTGGTCGCGCAGGTAGTCGGCCCCGGAGACCAGCTGGCTACCGTGTGACGTGTGGCCGTAGACGAAGGCGACCCGATCGCGGGCAGCCTCCAGCCAGCCATCGGGGACAAGGCCCAGGTCCGTGGTGGTGTGGTCGATGATCAGCGGCCGTGCCGGCTGTTCGGCCGGACTCGTGGCGTCGGGAGACTGGCCGACGACGCCGATGGTCGACAAGCTCAGCAGCATGCCCATCGCGACACCGATCCGGACATGCGTCGCCCGCGCTGACATCCCCATCGAGCATCGCCTCGAGCTCTGCGCCCGGGACGCCCGGAGCGTGGCACTCGCGAGTCGGGTGGGTCAAGTGCCACCGGCCGCCCACTCCCCTCGTGATGGTCGTTGCCAGCGGCATTCGAGGCGGCTCAGTACCCCGGCGTGTACTGGAAGGCGGCCAGGGCCTGGGTGGCCAGGCGCTGGCGTCCATCGGACGGCCGGTTGGCGACGGTGAAGCGTCCCGTGGCGAGGGAACGCTTGGCCATCAGCGTCGAGCCGCCGCCATCGAGGTTGATGGCATTGACGGCACCCAGCGAACGCATGAGCGTGCCCATCTCGGCCAGCCTCACCCCGACGCTGTAGCCAGGCTGGCGACCATCCACGGTGACCATCAGGACGCGACCATCGGCCGTGACGCCCACGTTGGTGCGGGGCTCGCGCCTCACCGAGCCGGGGTAGACCTGGCTGCTGGGAGCCGCGAGCGCGCCGTTTCGGAGCGTGAAGTGGTTGCCCCCGATGGCCTCGACGGTGTGGCCCCAGCCCGGGGCGTCCTCGATCGTGCCGCCGCACCTCTTGTCGACCCTGTGCACGATCCTGGTCTTCAGGCGCATCCATTGGCCCGGCTGCAGTCGCCCTACCCAGTGGTTCGTGGGACCTTGCACTGAGAGCACGGCCATGCCGGGACCCAACGGCGTATCGCCAGCGCCCGGTCGCACTTCCAGGACCTGCACATCCTGCACCCCGTTGGGTCGGAGGATGTCGGGCAGGGAGAGGACCACCTCGACCCCGCCGGGCGCGGTCTGTGTGCTGGCAGCGAAGCGAGAGGTGAAGAGGACCGACCTTCTGGTCATCGCGATGGGTGTTGACGCGGTGGACCTGCATCCTGACCTGGCGGCCGGGGCGGCCGGGCATGGTCTGTGAGGTGGGCGCCAGGCCCATCGTGACGTGCACCCGGACGTCGTCGATGCGGGCTTCGCCGGCGCGGTCGATGCCGAGCGTGGGACGAGTGCACGCCTGCGCCACGAGCAGCTCGCCGCCCGACACCGCCATCGACTGCGGCGCCGCGTAGGCATCGACCCGGCCCTCGGTCGACATGTCACCGTTGGTGGCCACCATGGCCACCATCCCGGGACCGCTCAGGCGCTGCGCCAGCCGGGTGGCACGCTCACGGCCGACGACGAGGTCGTTGGAGAGGAGGGAGCGAAGCCGGACCGAGGGTGAGCCGGCCAGACCGTGGCCACGCGCACGGATTGGATGAGGTAGCCCCAGCCGGTCCGCATGGTGCCCTTGCTGTAGCGTGATGCCGGGCGACAGCTCGATGGTCGAGGTCGGGCGTGAATGGCGTCCGGATGCGCGCCTCTGTCCCGATCGGCGAAGAGCCATGCGAGACGAGGACCAGTCCGAGCGCGATCGAGAGGATCCGGGGGGCGGCCGGGACGAAGGACGACAGGCGCATCTTCAGGCTGTCACGATCGGCGCCTCGGCCCGAGCCCCAGCAGACCTCGCGCCAGGACCGTGGGTCATCGATGCGAGGGCGCCACGCAGTTCCACCATTCCTCCGATGACGACGTCCCCCGAGCATCCTCCTCCCGGTGTCAAGCCATGTTGGACCGGCTGTTGTTGGACCGGCATTGGATCAGTCCTCGTTCATCATCGAGAGGAGTCTCGTCGTCGTATTCCAGTTCCGGATGGTGATGCGCTGGTACACGGGGTGCGACACCAGTCGTGACATCCGGCTCTGGGAGGCACGAGCCGTCAGTCGCGAGTGATAGACCACCCCCCGTCCGGCCCATGCCGCGTCGACCCCGTCCGTGATCGTGAGTGCGCCGAGGACCTCCTCGGATGTCAGCGGGGGCATCAGGAACAGCACGTCGTATCGGTACTGGTCCGGTTCCCCACCGAACCCGGGCGGCGCAGCAGCAATGACCGCGCGCATCTCCTCGCGGTCCCTGAGCGCGATGGTCGCGGTGTAGTGGAACGCGTCGGCGAGCATCCGCTCGACCGCGCCGATGAGCCCGGCATGCTTACCTCGGTCGGCTCGGAAGACGACGTTGCCGCTCTGGATGACCGTCCGCACGTCCGTATACCCAGCGTCCTCGAAACAGGCCACCAGGTCAGCCATCGGGATGCGGTTCTTGCCGCCGACGTTGATGCCGCGCAGTAAGGCCACATAGGTCGCGTCCATGCCCGCGGAGGATAGCTGGCCGGATGGCCAGCGTCCGGCGTCGGTGACCGATGCATTGGAGGTCCGGCAAGGACCCCGCGCTAGCCGTCAGGCCGGGACTCGAGCACGATGCCGTTGAGCCAGGAGGGCTCGGGCACGGAGTCGCCGTGCATCACGAGCGTGACTCGACAGCGTCCGCGAGATCGACCGGGTGCCTGCAGCACATCCTGCCGGAGGATCTATCTCCGAGGCCGCAGCGTTCAGCCAAGTCCGATGAGCGCCCCCAGCAGCTCGCGCAGCGAGGCGATGCGGGCGTCGGCGAGGTCCAGGACACCGGGGCCTGGATCGGTGGTCGGATTGGGAACGGCGACGACCCTGGCGCCTGCCGCCGTCGCGGACCTGATGCCGGCCCCGGAATCTTCGACGACAGCGGTGGTCGTCGGGTCGAGACCCATGCGTCTCATCAGCTCGAGGTAGACGTCGGGAGCCGGTTTGCCGTGCTCGAGCTCGTCGCTCGAGATGAGAGCCTCGAAGAAGCCGTCCCACCCGGCACCCTTCAGGCAGGCTTCTATCAGGCGCATCGGTGAGCCCGACGCGAGCCCGACGCGATATCGATCCGCGCATGCTGCGATCGCCTCATCCGCCCCCGGCAAGATCGGGACCTCGCCGCCCTGGTAGTAGCCGGCCATGCGGCCGATGATCTCGTCGAGGACCCGTTCGCGGCTCAGCTGGCCCTCGAGCTTGTCGTACAGCGCACTCACCCAGACGTCGGTGTGCACGCCGGCCATGGCGAGCTGGTCGGTCGCGGTCCAGATCGTCCCGTAGTGCTCGAGCAGATCGACGCGGGCTCGATACCAGGCCGGCTCGCTGTCGACCAGCAGGCCGTCCATGTCGAAGATGACAGCATCGAGATGATCGGTCGCTCCAGTCGACGCGGCAAGGTTCGGGTCATTGTCGCCGAACGGCGAGGCGGTCGGCCTGAGCCAGCACCGAAGCCTTCGCCGCGGCCATGTCGGGTGGGCTGTCGGCGTCCGCTCACGTGAAGAACGGTGGCAGCCGGGTCGACTCGCCGGCGACGGCAGGGTGACAGGGCGAACCGTGGCCTCGGCGGACACCTACCTCTCGTTCCACCCGCCACGCCAAGGTCGCCGCTTCAAGAGGGCCGTAGGCGCCAAGGACGAGGTCGCCACAGCGGGTGTTCGCAGGAGAGTCCGAATCTCAGAATGGCGTCCCCGGCAGGACTCGAACCTGCGACCGGCCGCTTAGAAGGCGGCTGCTCTGTCCTCTGAGCTACGGGGACGCGGTTAGCTGCTCCAGTGTACGCACGAAACGGTCGCCATCACCCGGAAGTCGGGTCTCTGAGTTCGACATGGCCGGGCGTGTCGATGAGGTTGAGCCCGCAGCGCAGCCCGTCACCGGCCAGTGACCTGCACCTCCACGCAAGGCCCGGAGCCGGCGGCGATCGGAGGCGAGGGCCATGCGCGCCATGCCGGCGGGTCCGCACGACGACGCCCACGCCCCGCGCCTCGGGGCCTTGCTCTACATCTCGGCGATGATGGCGTCCGCCAGTGCGCTGGCCACGGACGCGGAGTCGAAGCCGTCGGGCAGGCCACCCACCTGGACCGCGAGCACCTTGCCGTTTCCGTCAGGCAAGCCATCCAGGTCGACGATAAGGATGGAGTTCCCGCCCTTGTCCAGGGACAGCGCGGGCTGGCCCGAGACGTCGACCTTCTTCAGCCGCCCCGGCACGCCGTAGCGTTCGGCCCACGCCTTCGGGTCGGCTGCAGACTCCTGCATCACGATCACGCCCGAATTCGGGCGGCTGGTGTCGACGTACTGGCAGCTCGGCCCACCGGCCGAGACGTCGTCAGTCTGGAGTCCGGTGAGACCGCCGACCACATCGACCGGAAGCGGGCACTCCGCTGGAAGCGGAGGAGGCTCAGTGCTCAGCAGCGGCAGGAGTGTCTCGGCGACGGCGAGGGTCGTCTCTCGGCTCGTGTCGGCCGGCTCGCCTGCGAGATCGATGGCCAGGACCCGACCAGCGCCGGCGTCGATCGACAGCCGTTGCTCGAGGCCGTCCCACGTCGCCGGCCGCTCAGCGACCGTGAGCTCTTCGGACCCGTAGTCACCGAGGTCCACGAACTTGAAGTCGTCACGCGTGAGGTAGACCGTGAGGCCGCTCGGGAGGTAGCCGCACTGCTGGTCGTTCCCCGGGTCACTCCCTTTGTTCGAGCCGCCGACGATCTCGTCGACCATCTCGGTCGTGAGCGTCCTGCACATCGGTTCGACCAGGTAGAGGGGCTCCGGGTCACCCCGCTCGGGCGGCTGCGCAGTCACGGGCCCAGCCACGAGGATCGCTTCGAGCAACTCCTGGGCGATCTTCTCCGCCGCCTTTGGCCGCACGCCCTTCTGGGTGACCTCCACGACGAGCGTCCCGCCGTCCGGGAACTCGGCGATCGCGACGCCTCCATCGGAGAACGTCCCAGAGATGGTGGGCAGCCCGGCCACGGTCGTTGGCTTGACGTCCCCGTGCCTGGCCAGTGAATCGCCGGGGTCCAGCCGGATCGTCAGTGGCTCGGCGTTCCCAGCCCGATACGTGCAGGCCGCCCGGCTACCCTCTCGCGTCGCGGTGACGTCCGTGCCCAGGATACTGGGACACGGCGGCCTCGGGGAGCAGGTCGCAGGCGAGTCGATAGGCCGCCTGGCCAACGGCGACACTCGGGGCCAGGGCACCAACGATGACCGCGACGACCGCGGCCGCGCCGACCCGGCGGATCCGTGAGACGATGCCCATGACTGCACCTCCTTGCGGAGCGACCCTTGCCCGGTGACCCGGGCCGCCCATCTCGGCACCCCCACGGGCAGCCTTGTACCACGGGCTCCGACTCGGCGCAAGTCGCTTCCGCACCTGCGGCGACCGCTCCGGGTCCGTTCAGACGCGGGCTGGGCGATTCGCCAGACCCGCATGAAGGGGGCGCAGTGCGACACTCACTGAGCCGATCGGGACCAGCCGATGGTCTGCCGTCGCCACAGCCTTCGCGGCCATGTAACACTGACACGCGTGAAGTTAGATTTGACGCGCCGCGCCGCCTACGCCATCCGCACCGTCCTGGCGCTGGCGCACGAGGACGGTGTCGAAGTGGTGTCCGCTCGCACGATCGCCGAGCGTGAGCACATCCCGGTGCGCTTCCTCCCCCACGTGCTTGGAGACCTCAGCCGTGCGGGCATCGTGGAGGCCCACCTCGGCCGGGCCGGTGGCTACCGCCTGACAAAGGACCCCAGGCTCACGAGCGTCCTCGAGGTGATCGAGGCGGTGGAAGGCGACGCGCGTCGGCAGACCTGCGTGCTCACGGGAGGTCCGTGCGGAGAGCCAGGCGCCCTCTGCGACGTGCACGCCGTGTTCGCGGAGGCCCAGTTGGCCATCCTCAACAGGCTGGCAGAGGCGACGGTGGCCGACATCCTGGCGACCTCCGCGCCCGATGACGCCCGCGACCGAGCGGAAACCCAGGAACACCACGAACCGATGCCTTAGATGTGAGACCCTGCCGCCCGGCTAGCCACCGCGCTTGGCCGCGGGAGGGAGTCGGCCGAGCCGGCCTTCGAGCCGGCCTTGGCGACAGGTGCTATCGGCAGGAAGGCCCTCAGAGAGCTTCCGGTCGGGCGAAGGGCCCGCTGACCCGGACCTCGCCAGTCTCGTCGAAGGGGACCGCGCCCGTCCCGACCACCCGGTAGCGGTGATGGATCGCCGTCTCCCCGGCTGCGAGCATCGCGCCGACAGAACAGTACTTCCTGGCTGCCAGCTCGATGGCCTGGCGGACGGCCGCGACACTCACACCGGGACCCTCGACCTCGACCATCATCTCGATGTCCGTGAAGATCTGCGGGTACGCGGACCGCTGGGTCGCCCGCACGTAGACATCGAAACGGGTCACATCCTGGCGCTTCTTGCGCAAGATCGAGACGACGTCCATGGCGGTGCACGTCCCGAGGCCGGTGATGACCAACTCGGTGGGCCGTGGGCCACTGTCGCCGTTGGCGTCATCCACCACGACCTCATGACCCGAACCGGTCCGGGCGATCAGGCGCATCCCGCTGTCGCGGTGGATCTCGACTGTCTTGTCGGTCACGGTCTCCTCCAGGCGATCTCGGGGTGCTCCGGGATGGCGAACGTTCTTCGCACCACGTGACTGATGCGCGGTCCCCGGGTGACGGTACGTTATGCTGCAGGTCCTGGGATATCGAACGTGGGGAAGCCGTCGTCCTGCCAAGGTAGTTCGCAGGCAGGCCGGGGCGGCGGGGCGAGCCGGTCCGTGGCAGCCGGCGCCGGAACATCGCCAGCATTCCGTCCCCTTGCCAGCCGGTCACCGATCGGCGTCGATCCCCGCGCGATCCGACAACCGCCACGGACACCAAGAAAGGGAACTCGATGAAGAAACCAGTGGTGGCACTCCTCGCGAGCGCTCTTGCGACGGCGGTCGTCCTCAGCGGCAGCCTGGCGCTCACGGCGGCGGCGCAGGACGCCTCCGACGCGACCATCCAGATCGGCTCGCTCTACGAGCCGCAGAACCTTGACAACACGGCCGGCGGTGGGCAGGGCGTCACCGAGGCCTTCGACGGCAACGTTTACGAGGGCCTCTACCACCTCACCGATTCCGGGGCGGTCGAGCCGCTGCTCGCCGAGAGCTACACGGTGAGCGATGACGGCCTGACCTACACGTTCACGCTCAGGCCAGGCGTCACCTTCCACTCGGGCAAGGCGCTCACGGCAGAAGACGTCAAATTCAGCATCGAGCGCGTCTTCGCCCCAGAGTCGCAGTCGGCGCGCAAGTCGAGCTTCGGTGCCATCGCCAGCATCGAGGCCCCGGCCCCGGACACCGTGGTCGTGACGCTGGCGGAGCCG
>CAWDUR010000023.1:0-140543 GCA_963805585.1 uncultured Chloroflexia bacterium
CTGAGCGGTGTCGATGACTACAAGAGAGAGATCGCCGCGCAGCTCGAGAACGGCGTGTCGTTCTCCGACGTCTCGTCACCCGAGTTCCAGAATGGGTTGTCGTCCGAGCTGACGTTCGTCGAGTCGATCGATGCGGTGAGGGGCGCGATCCTGATCGTGTTCGCCGACGATGCGGCGCCGGGGATCGCGAGTCACCAGCTCGCCCTGGCGCCGGTGCTGCTGCGCGACGGTCACGTGGTCTGGATCTGTGGCTACGGGCCTGCGCCCCGACCGGGGCGCTCTGCCGTTCAGCGATTACCGGGAGTACACCAGCGTGGCGTCGGAGACCTTGCCGCCGAACTGCCGTTGAGCGCCGTCGCCAGGGTGCTCCAGCTGCACCCAGCCAACCGCGGTCGAGTTGCGCAGTGCGGGCGGGCGAAGCTGTCGGTGGCCCGGTGCGCCGCAGCGAACGCAGCGGAACTGCAGCCGGGCGAAGGGCGTGTCGGCGTGGCCGCGCGCGGCGAGCATCCGCAGCGGTGCGAGGGCCCAGCGATCGCAGCGCGTGCAGTAGAGCGCGAGCGTGTGATCGCGGTCGATGAGGTGCTGGATCGTGCGCAGCTCGATCGAGTGCATGCCGCGAGCGTGCGCGTGCCGCGGGTCACCGGGTGAGCCTCGGGTACGCTATCAATGACGCCGCCGGGCGAGCGCATGGCGACCGCTGACGAGGCGCTGAATTCTCAAGGGCGCATCAACAGTCTGGCTCGCGAGTTCCGATCGAGGATGGATTATCAAGGGCAGGGATGAAGACAAGAACGAGTACGACGGACCCGCTCCAGATCGCGGGGCTGCCCGTGGGCGAGGGGATCGTCGGTGTGACGCTGTGCCCGGGGAGCAGGGCGGCAGCGTCTTTGGTGCGGCTGGGCGCGCGATCTCGCAACGGACGTTGAGGCGATCCGGGCCTGGGGCGCGGTGCCGCGGTCACGCTGATCGATGATCACGAGTTCGAACTGCTTGGCGTCGAGTCGTTGCCGGCGGCGGTTCGCGCGCGGGGATCGATGGCATCACCGCCCGGTGAAGGACGTAAGTCCGCCCGATCAGCTATTTGAAACACGATGGGGGTCGCCGGCGCGGAGTTGCGCGAGCGGCTCGTCGGGGCGAGCGGGTGCTGGTGCATTGCCGCGGTGGGCTCGGGCGCGCCGGATGGTCGCGTCGCGGCTGCTGGTGGAGTTCGGCGAGGCGCCGGAGGAGGCGATTCCTCGGGTGCGTGCGGTGCGTCCGGGGGCCATCGAGACCCGCGCGCAGGAGCGGTGGGTGGAGGCGCAGCGGGCGGTCGATGAGGCGCCGACGGGCGTCGTCGCGGGAGCTCGCCTGCCTGCTCGGCGGTGCGATCGGCGATGCGCTCGGCTACCGGGTGGAGTTCGATTCGCTGGCCGCGATCCGCGGGAGTACGGGCGGAGGGGATCCGGCTCGCGGCCGCCGGTGGGATGCTCGAGGTGTCGGACGACACGCAGATGACGCTGTTCACGCTCGAAGGGATCGGTGCGTGCGGCGAGGGACGCGATGCCGCTTGATCGACGCGATCCGCCCGTCGTACCTCGACTGGTTGCGCACGCAGCGGGGCGGCGGTGGCCGCTCGGCGAAGGCGGACACCGGGCTGCTGCGGCATCCGGTGCTGTGGCAGGCGCGGGCGCCTGGCAACACCTGCCTGGCGGCGTTGCGTCCGGCGGACAGGGCTCCGTCGAGGGGCCGATCAATGACAGCAAGGGCTGCGGTGGTGTGATGCGCACCGCACCGCTCGGGTTCCTGGGCGACGGGTTTGTCGAGACGGACGTTTACACCCAAGGCGTCGCAGCGGCGGCGCTGACGCACGGTCATCCGGACGGGTAGGCCCCGCCGGGGTGATGGCGCTCGCGGTTCGCAAGCTACTCGACGATGCATCGTGGATTGATGCGATCGAGGCGGGGCTGGTGGCGCTCGCTGTGCATCCGCCCGCGACCGGGACGCGGACGTTGCTCGCGGAGGTGGCGAGGGCGGTGGGCGAGGGCGCCGCTCGTGCGTCGGCGAGCTTCGGTCAGGGTTGGGTCGGGGATGAGGCGCTCGCGGTCGGGTTGCATGCCGCGGCGAAGGCTTCAAGTTTCAGTGAAGCGATCGAGGTCGCCTCGAATCAGGACGGGGATTCGGATTCGACAGCTTCGATCGCTGCGCAGCTGTATGGGGCGAGGCACGGGCTGTCGCGCATTGCCGGCGGAGGCGGTGTATCGGCTCGACGTGCTCGAGCCGATGCTCGAGTTGGCGGGCGAGTGGGGGAGGGTGCGTCAGATCGAGAAGCTGTAGCGGTCTCGGACGCGACTTCTTTCGACGGAAGCGGACATCCGTGTACGCGTAAAATCGGCCACAAGCAGTCGCTGGGGAAGGGGCACCAAGAGCAGACGTTCGGCTCTACAGTCCGAAGGCCGTTGAGCAGCCAGACCTCCCGCGCGCTCATTTTCGCCTGAACGGGACAAGACGCTGATACTGCACGTCATGCAGGAGCCGCTGTGGCACGAAGCCGAACGACCATTCTTTTCGCCGTGGGCACTGCATGCGCGAAGAATCGCTTGAGGCCCGCGCAGAGATAGTTGAGCCCCGGCTCGCCATCGGGCGTCCGTAGCAGACGGTTCTTCGGACACTCACCCCAGCAGTCGCTGAGGAATTCGCACTGCCTGCAGTAAGCCGGCAGCGTCTCCGATTTCGCGTAGCCGAAGTTCACCTGGCGCGGCGAGAACACCATGTTGCCCAGGGACTGCTGGCGAATGTTGCCGAGCCGGTACTCCGGGTAGACGTAGTGGTCGCAGCTGTACAAGTCGCCGTCATGTTCGAGCGCGGCGCCTTTGCCGCAGACTTCGCTATGGACGCAGACCTGTGACGGCAGCCCCATGTGTTGTGCGACCAGCGTCTCGCACAGGTTGACCAGCACCTTGCCGACGTCGCGGGCCTGCCATTCGTCCCAGATCTTGCAAAGGAAGTAGCCGTATTCCTCGGCGGCGACGGACCAAGGCGTGACCACGGAGTGGGGGTGATCCGGGTGACAGCGCGGATCGCCGAGGATCGGCAGCCTCGCTGCGTCCCAGGTCCCTGGAGCCGTGTTCTCGAATCCCTTGATTTCGACGATCGGGATGAACTGTATGTACGTCGAGCCGATTTCGCGGCGCAGGAACCGGTAGACATCGAGCGGCCGCGAGGCGTTGTAGCGATGCACGCAGGTCAGCGTGTTGAAGCGGACGCCATGCTTCTGCAACATCTTTGCTGCAGCAAACACCTGGTCGAACGTCGGTTCCGCGTGCTTGGTGATCCGGCAGTGATCGTGAATCTCGCGCGGACCGTCGATGCTCAGGCCGACGAGGAACCGATGTTGCTTAAGAAACCGGGCCCAGTCGTCGTCGAGCAGCGTGCCGTTGGTCTGCAGGTCATTCTCGATCCGTTGCCCTGGCTTGGCATGCTTCTGCTGCAGCGCGACCACCTTCTCGAAGAATCCAAGCCCGAGCAATGTCGGCTCGCCGCCTTGCCACGAGAAGACGACTTCGTCGCTGGTGACGCTGTCGATGTAGTCCTTGACGAAGCGCTCGAGGACTTCGTCCGGCATGTGACCACTGCCCGGTCCGCCGGGCAGCACGCGCTTGCTGAGGTAGAAGCAGTACGCGCAGTCGAGGTTGCAGGCCGAGCCCGCAGGCTTGGCCATGACGTGGAATCGTCGGGTGGCGCGCGCCGCCGAGCCATTGCGGGGCGCTGTATTTGTCGAGACCCAGGGCCTGGGGTGTATCCGATGCGCTCACGAGGTGCTTCACGCGTGGCCGAAACTGGCACGGTCCCTAGTGAAGTGCAGCGCTCAGTGCTTTGCCACCGTATTGCTGCCTAGTTCGCGCACGTCGGGTCTTCGGCGCAGGGTCTCCGACGGCGATTCGCCGAAGCACTGCTTGTAAGCGCGCGAAAACTCGCCGAAGTGCCAGAATCCCCACTTGAGCGCCTGCGTCGACACGAGAGTCGATCCAGGCTCTGCAGCGAGCAGGTCTGCGTGCACGCGGTGCAGACGCAATCGATTCAGGTATGTCATCGGCGACAGTCCCATGATTTCCTTGAATGCGCCTTCGAGCGTGCGTTCACTGACCTCGGCAGCCCGGCACAAGTCGGAAACGTGCACGCGCTCGCCGGCACGGGACAACACGTGTTCCTCCGCGATCTTCACGATCCAGTTGCGCGCGCGCCGCGTTCTCTCCGTGCCGAGCGGCTGCAGTGTGTCGGCCGAGCGCATCGCAGCGAGCAGTGCTTCCAGCAACTCGACCTGTGCCGCGTCCCGCTCCGGACGCCCGTCTTCGAACTGAACGGGGGTCCGCGACGCGGTGGCGGCGAGCCGCTTGCCCCAGCGGAACAGCGCTCGGGCCTGTACCGGGTCGGTACGCAGGACTTCGACGCGGCGAGGCCACCGGAACTCGGCTTCGCGCTGGCGGGCTGACAAGTGCTCCCGGATGTCATCCGGTGGCACCAGCAGGGTGACGCTCTCATAGTCCGGATCGACGACGAACCCGGCTTCGGTCTCGGGCTCCGCCACCACGAGCATGCCTGGACGAACCCGGATTCCTTCCACCGTGCCGGCGGCTCGCGGACCAAAGGTGACGTAGGCCAGCAAACCGTTGTGCACTCGCGTCCGCGTCCTGACAGGCAGATTCGTCGAGTGATAGACGACGATGGCCGACTTGAGTCGCACGATCACGCGTCGCGCGCGCAGAGGCGTGGACAGCAGCGGCATCCCATCCTGCTCGAGCACGGACCATGCCTGCGTTGGCGGCCGTCAGGTCGCTGATGTCGACGACAGTGACGGCAGGTTGAGCGGGTGTAGTGGAATGCCCCATCCTCGTTTCGTTCTGCGGATTTCCGATAGACCGAGGCCAAAGGTTGACCGGACACTGGCGGCGGTCCAATCGATGACCTTGCAGGACACACCCGGCAACGGCTGTTCTTCAATCTCACAGTTTACCGTGTCCAATCCCGTCGATGGCCCGCAAGGGAGAAATCTCGTGGCAGCAGTGAACGTGACCCGAGTCACTGTCGCCGTGATCGCGGGTCTCCACGCGGCCCTGTTCGCCGCCGGCGCCCCCGCCGACGTTCAGGTTCAGCCGAAGCGGCCGAACATCGTCATGATCCTCGGCGACGACCTCGGTTTTGCCGACATGGGTTCGTTCGGCGGCGAGATCAGGACGCCGAATCTCGACTCGCTGGCCACCGGCGGCGTGCGCTTCACGAATTTCTACACAAACGCGAGCTGCTCTCCGACGCGATCGGCGATGCTGAGCGGCGTCGATACGCATCGCAATGGCCTCGGCAACATGGACGAGTGGACTGCACCGAACCAGCGAGGCATTCCAGGCTACGAAGGCTATCTCAACAACCAGGTAACGACGCTTCCGCAGTTGCTGAAAGACGCCGGCTATCACACCTACATGGTCGGCAAGTGGCACCTCGGCAAGCAGCCTGACCAGATTCCAGCCGCGCGCGGGTTCGAGCGTGATTTCTCTCTGCTCGACGGCGCGGGCAGCTACTGGGACATGACGAACTTCACGGCCGCGTCGCCGCAGTCGACTTTCACCGAGGACGGGCGCTACCTGACGCGACTGCCGAAGGACTACTACGCGACGAAGACCTACACCGACAAGCTGATCGGATACATCGATTCGAACCGAGGCGATGGCAAGCCGTTCTTCGCTTATGTCTCCCACCAGGCACCGCACGATCCCTACCACCTGCCGAAGGAATGGCGCTCGCGCCATGTCGGCGAGTACGACAAGGGCTGGGACGCGGTCCGGCAGGAACGGCTGAAGCGGCAGGTTGAGATCGGCATCATGCCCGCGGGCACGCAACTTGCCGAGCGGATGTGGTTCGTGCCCGACCCGGTCCTGCTGGCCCCGGCGACCCGCGCCTTCCTGGGCAAGAAAATGGAAATGTACGCCGGGATGGTTGAGAACCTCGACTACCACGTCGGTCGGCTCGTCGATCACCTCAAGAAGATCGGCGAGTACGACAACACCGTGTTCATCGTCTTTGGCGACAACGGCGCGGAGGGGACCGACCTCTTCAAGATGATCGCGGGCACGCCCGGCACGCGTGACTATCTCTTCGCGGCGATGAGGTGGTCGCAGACCCATCCCAATGCGTGGGGCGACCCGGGTTCGTACGTCGCCTACGGCCCGATGTGGGCGCAGGTATCGATGACGCCCTTCAGCCAGTACAAGGGCTGGCTGGCGGAAGGCGGCATTCGCAACGCGCTGATCGTCAGCGGCCCCGTTGTCCAGCGGCCGAAGGGCAGCATCAACCATGGGCTGATGTTCGTGACCGATCTCATGCCGACCTTACTCGAGATCGCCGGCACCAGCTACCCGACGAGTCGCGCTGGGCGCGAGTTGCCTCCGCTCATGGGCAAGTCCTGGGGCCCGGTGCTGGCGGACCAGGCGGAATCGCCAAGGTCGGAACGAGACTATCTTGCCTGGGAACTTTTCGGCAACCGCGCTGTGCGACAGGGCGACTGGAAGATCCGCTGGCAGTTCAAGCCACTGGGCACGGGCACGTGGGAGCTCTTCAACGTCGAAGCTGATCCCGCCGAGCGACACGATCTCGGCGCGGCACAGCCCGACAAGGTGAAGGAACTGGCCGCCCTGTGGGACAGCTACGTGGCGGCCAACAATGTGGTCCTGCCGAGCCGGTCGGTGTTCGAGACGATGGAAGACCAGCTTCCGCAGCGCACTCCCGACGACCCCGGCTATCCGCCGCTGGTCATCAAGCGGCAGTTCGTGCCGCCGGAGGACATGCTGGCGGAGCCCAAGCCGTGAGCATCGCAGTTCGGCGAATCAACGAGGCAAAGTGGACGGTCATTTCATGAATATCGTGCGAGGTCTGGCAAGTCCGGTCACCTGCTTGCGCTCGATCGCGCTGACGCTACTCGCCGTCGGCGTTCTCTGCCCGTTGCAGGCCATGTCCCAGGTGCCGCCGCGCTTCTACTGGAAGACGCTGTCGGGCGCGAACGCTGTTCCGCTGATCGTCACTTCGATGAGTGGCAACACGAATCCGTTCGACCCAGCGAACATCGTGGTGCCGGGGGCCAGCTTCGATGGCACGTTGGCCCTCGCAGGGTATGCGCGCACCTTTGCGCTGTTCGAGCGCTCGGCCATGGCGGCTGTCCTGCTGCCGATGGGGCGAGTCTCGGGCGACGTCACGGTGGCCGGAAAGACGATCAAGCAGTCGGCCAGCGGCTACGGCGACCCGACGGTGGAGTTCAACCTCAACCTGCTCGGTCCGAAGGCGCAGACGAGCATTCCGGACACCCTCCGGTACGAACCGGGATTCTCGCTCGACGTGCTGGCGGACCTCGCCATCCCGATCGGCGAATACGACAGCAGCCAGTCGTTGAACGTCGGGCAGAACAGGTGGTACGGCCGCATTGGCTTCCCCATCGTCTGGCAACTTGGAGCGTGGGTGCCGGGCCGCCGTACGACCCTGGAGTTCCTGCCTGCCGTCTGGCTCTTCGGTGACAACACGGACTTCGTCGGCCAGACGATGGAAACCGATCCGCTGTTCCAGATCGACGCACACCTGACGCGCGACTTTACCGAGCACCTGTGGGGGTCACTCGATGCAGCCTGGTACAACGGCGGCAAGGCGACCGTCGACGGGGTCGAGGGCGAGGAACTCGATAACTACGGCTTCGGCCTAACGCTCGGCTATCAGATCAACGACAACCTGGGCCTCACTTTCAGCTACAAGTCGACCGCCAGCGACCAGGCTCCAGACGCCTTACAGATGGACGTGTTCATGATCTCGCTGGTGCTCCGGGTGGCACCCGCTCATCGAAGGCTCCAAACGGCTAAAGAGCGAATAGCCGTCGGTGCGCCGAACACCGAAAGGAATGGTCCCATGACCCGACTGATCGACCTTACCGCAACACTGGATCCGGACAATCGAGCCAAGCTTCCTCCGCCCCTGGCCGGTGCTGCAGGCGTGGTTGCGCCGGCTATCGAATATCTCCATCCCGCCGATCAGAAGGGTCGAGACGAGTTCTGTCGCTATTTCGGCTGCCGTCATGAGGACCTGCTGGACGGCGAGGGCTGGGGCGCAGAAGTTCTGACCGACCTGTCGTCCCATTGCGGTACGCATGTGGATGCGCCCCTGCACAGCGGTTCGCGCACCGCAGGCAAGCCGGCGCGCACCATTACCGACATTGCGCTGGATGAACTCTATCGCCCCGGGCTGGTGCTCGATGTCCGCGAATGGGCCAGGAGCGGTGAAGAGATCACGATCGACATGCTCGACGCCGCACTGGCCGCCACCGGGCGGCAGATCAACACCGGTGATGCCGTGCTGATCCGCACGGGCCAGGAGCGCTACACGATGACAGACCCCGAGTACTTCATGCAGCCGGGCATGAGCCGGGCAAGCACGCTGTACCTCACGAGCCATGGCGCGACGATCCTCGGTACGGATGCCGTCGGATGGGATCTGCCATTTGGCGTGATGGCCCGCAAGTTCAAGGAGACCGGCGACAAGTCGGTGCTCTGGGACGGCCACAAAGCCATCGTCGAGAAGGAAGCGTTCATCGTCCAGCAGATGACCAATCTCGGCGCACTTCCCCTGAGTGGATTCATGGTGGGGTTCTTTCCCATAAAGCTCGCCCGTTGCAGCGCGGCTCCTGCGCGCGTTGTGGCGTTTGTGGGTTGATCCCGGCGCATTGCCGCTGGCTGAAGTACCGGCCAACAGGGATGAGGCACAGCACATGAAACTGATTCGATTCATCGCCGGAGGCTCGAGTGCTCGATTCGGCGTCGTCGTTCGCGGCCACGCCGTATCGTTCTCCGCGCTTCAGTGCGGCTCCGGTCAGTCCTACCCGCACCTGGCCGACAGCGGGGCCTACCTGGCCAACCTGCCCGAGAGTGAAGAATCAGCGCGGGAACTGCAGGCCTGGGGTCAGGATCATCTGGAGGACCTGGCGGAGCAGGACCGGCCTGCCGTTGATGCAGTTCGACTGCTCGAGCCGATCGACGTGGCGGCGCTGTACGACTTCGCACTCACACCGCGGCATCTCAGGAATTCTCTGGAAACGATGCTGAAGTACGAAAAGGACAATCCGCAGACCGCCCCGCTGTTGCAGGCATTCGGGAAGTTGGTTCTGAGCAAGCCGCCCGCCGCGCCTGCAGGCGTGCCGCAGCGCCTCTCGTACTACAAGTCCAACATGAGCTCGATTGTCGGAAGTGGGGAGACTGTTCCGTGGCCGTCCTACACGTCGCGGCTCGACATCGAACCCGAGCTTGCCGTCGTCTACGGGTGCGCCAGGCAACCGGTGGCCGGCTTTTGCATCTTCAACGACGTCTCGGCCCGCGACGTCCAGGCGCCGGAATTCGTCGGCGGGTTCTGTTTGACGAAGGACATGGCCAAGGGCAACCAGCTCGGCCCGTATCTGGTCACGCCGGATGAGATCGGCGACCCGTATAACCTCAAGGTTGTCGTCAAGGTGAACGGGCAAGTCCGGTACCAGGGATCGACGTCCGAGATCAGCCACAAAGCCGAGGACATCTTCGCCTGGCTCGGGCTGATCGCTCCCATCAAGCCCGGGAGCGTCATGGGCTTCGGCACTGTTCCGGATTGCACCGGATTGGACCTCGACGACTTCATTGATCCTGGCGCTGACATCGAGATCAATTTCGAACACCTCGGGACCCTTCGGTGCAGATTCGCCGAGCCTTCAGGCAAACTGCTGCCCAGCCGCTGGCCAGTCCGACCGCAGCTGCAGAATTACGTATCGCAGTAGCGCTTGAGCATTCGGCTGCATCGATAGTGAAGCAAGTGGCCGCTTCCCTCGACGCGAACGGCAGAGACGGTCGGAAGCGGGCCGTCGCCATTCAGCGAACTCGGCCGCACGACGACCGCTATTGGGACGCCGCGCGAGGGGAGGTCGGACCCGCCGGGCTGCGTTCGGCCGCCCGGTTCGGAAAAGGTTCGGTCGCGATGCCGCTAAGCCGTTGACCGGCATGGCACCGCCACTGGGTTCGGTTCGGCCGTCGCCGTTCGGGGTTCGGAATAGGCTCGGTCGGGGAGGGCGGTTCGGTCGGCCCGGCGAAAACTCGTTCCCGGTCTTCGTCTTACTCGCACCGAACTCGGCTCTCCGTTGGATTGAAAATCCGCGTGTCGCTGGTTCGATTCCGTCCCTGGCCACCACTTCCAACTTGATGATTCGCAACGGGTTTCGGGTATCACCCGCGGACTATCCGTGCCCATCGATGGCACACCCGCGGACTATCGGGAAGTGGGTGGGTGGTGGCTATCCGCCTACGTCCGCACTTTCCACGGTGACATTCCCCGAGGCCGAGCAGTCCACTGCGTTGAGAACAGCGGCACGGTTGAGATGCTGCGGCAACGGGGGCTCGCATGGGTACAGGGCATCCACGAGTGGTCGTCTTCGGCACGGGGGCGATTGGTGCGACGGTTGGCGGGTGGCTCGTCGAGGCGGGAGTCCCAGTGACGTTCGTGGCTCGGCCGGGGACGACGGAGAGATTGAATCAGGAAGGCCTGCGCCTGTATCCGCACGGCCATCCGGATGAGCTTCGGACGATCAAGGTGGCGGCGGTATCGGATATCGCCGAGATCCAGCGACCAGACTGGCTGGTACTGGCCGTCAAGAACTACGACCTCGAGGCCGCCGTTTGCGATATCCGCGCTAATTTGCACGGCGATCCGACCGTCATCGCGTTGCAGAACGGGGTCGAGAACCAGACAGTCCTCCCGAAGTACTTCGCCCGGGTCGTCTACGGCGTGATTCGCTACAACGCGTGGCGAGATGCGACGAACGTGTTCGGGTACGAGCGGCGGGGGCCGGTCCTTCTCGGTGTCATCGACCCGAAGCAAATCTCCGAACGCGATCGAGCCGTGCGCCTGTTCGCAGCCGCATTTGAATGCTACGCGGAAGATCGCATCACGGACGCCGCCAAGTGCAAGATGGTCTTGAACCTGACGAACGCCATAACGATGCTCGTGGGGTTCGGCTTGAGGGATATCGAGGACTACGACGCATTCAGTCGGTCGGTGTCGCGCGTGATGTATGAAGGCATGCAGATCCTGCGGAAGGCAGGGGTGCACGAGGTGTCGATGGGCGGGGGCGCGACGTGGCGCACCATGACTCTAGCGAGGTTCATGCCTGCGTTCGTGACGGCGAGGATTCTCAAGAAGGGCATGCGTGACATGCACATCACCAGCATGGGCCAGGATGTGTATTTGACGAAGCGCGGTGCCACGGAACTTGAGACGTTGAACGGTCATTTCTTGCGGTTGGCCGACACCGTGGGGTTCGATGCCCGCTACAACCGGGCCCTTTACGACATTACGAAAGAATGGCTTGCGCAACCCGAGCCCCTGCCCATGCACGAAAGGGAGCTTTGGGCGAAGTTGCGTCAGGCATGAGGTGCCGCACGACTGACGGCCCGCGCTCGTATGGTTCGATTCCGTCCCTGGCCACCACTTCCAACTCGATGATTTACAGCGAGTTCCGGGTATCACCCGCGGACCATCCGGGGCCATTGATGATTGACCCGCGGACTGTCGGAAATCGGGCTGCCGCTCGCCGCCGGAGTCGAGGTGGCGGATCTGACGTCTTCTTTGCTCAGAAATCTGTGTGGAGATCTAAATGGCTGAAATTGTGGAATTTTCTCTTTTTCCTCTGCAAGCTCTTCTTCAGTAAGAAAACATAGATATGCAAAGCCTGATTTAACTAGCTCTAGAGCATACTTCAAATAAAGCGGTAATCTCTGTGTTTGAATAAATACTTCCTTGAATGACTCATCTTCAATACTTTCATAAAATTCTTCATTTAAAATCCAATCTTGAGTTGGGTAATTTACGTTATCCATCTGTGCGATTGCTTCTTCAGTAGGGAATTTATCAACTGTCAAGTTAAACGTCCTAAACAGTTCCATGTAACCTTCAACGCTCCCCTTTACATACCTCTTTCGGTCCGTGTCTTCAACTCGCAAAATGAATTCACCTTTATTTTTTTTAGCCCAAAAGTAACTGTAGAGAGCTGTTCGGAAATTTCCAATATGCATCTGAGGTCCCGTCGGACTTGGTGCGATTCGAGTACGAACTTTCATTTTTTATTTGATAAGAACTAGGAATTTAAGAGTATTAACCCCTCTGTCACTTCGTGACACCTCCCCTTTAATAAAAGGGGAGGAAAACAGTATATGTAACTGAACGAAGACTACACAAAAAAAGTTATGTATTGCTATTGTGAAAAATAGAAAGCTCTATTGCGCATCACCATAATAGGTTTCTGCAAACACAGAAGTACGATTTTATGATTTATCGTTAATACAGAATTACGATATTTATTGCGAGGCAATTGAACCACACACTAGAAAAGAGACGCCATAACGGGGTCGCATCCCTGTCTCCTCGGATGCAACTGCAACAGACCTGCGGTTCACATCCGGCCTTTGGCTACAGTATAACACTAAAGTCGGCATCCGACCTGACATTATGCTGTTAGGAATTCTAACAAAAGGCTATTATGCCATTGTAGAATAGGGCCTAATGCAAGATAAGTATGGTTATCTTGTATTAGTGTAAAGGTAAATGTTTAGCCCATGAGTACCGCTCTCTCCAGTTGTTGCAGTGACCTCTTCCATCCGTTTGCCTTTAACGATATTGGACGGCGAATCCTCCAAAGCTAAGTGGCAAATCTATGTCGTTCGCATTACTCAGCGCGGTCAGCTGATTGAGACGATAGTGAGCAATGTACAGTCTCTGACGAACGCTGAACTGGCCGCTAGTTGGAGACAAGGTACAGAGCCGCTTAACTGCCTGACACAAATCGGCGACTGTAATACCATCTATATCGGCTCGGCTGGCTCACGCGAACCAGCAAACATACCCTGCGTGGCCGCTACCGAGATTTGGTTATGACCCACACGGTTATGTACCCACTGTGGGCATTGCTAGTCTCTGGTTGGAAACTCTAATGACCGCTGCGTGCCACGAGAAGGCCGCCGATTTGGAGACTGATTCGAAAAAGCTCTATCAGGCGCGGCATGACAATCGTCTCCCTGTGCTCGTCCAACGATAAATGGTATTGTTCTCACGGAGGTCAACCCATGAGAGGAGAACGGCCATGAGCAATGTAGGTCGTGAAGGAAAAGATCTATCTGAGCCAATTACACAGCAGGATTTGCTTCGACTGTGCGAGTTGGCCGACTCAGATTGCCAGCAGTTCTTTGGGCGTATCAAGTACGCCGTGTATCAGAATAGGATTTTGTGGGTATCGCCCTTTGTCAAGGGGCAGCGCAGCATTATGTGGATGGAAACAAAAGGCATCCATGACTTTGATGTGTTCACCTTTTTTCGTAAACATCGCTTAGACTGGCCGACAGATGCAGAATGGCCTATGGTTTCTGATTGCCAAAGTTTGGGCTGTCAGTAAGGAATCGAAGCCAGCTGTGTAGGCTGTCGTGTGGATTGTATGGGACGTGCAATTGATGTGCAGGCAAGTGAACACCCCGTTGAGGCTTTGCGGCGCTATCTGCGTGAACAACGTACAGATACTGCCCGTTACCTGGCAGGGCAACCCGTAAAGGTCACGAACCCCGAATTGTGGAGATATTGTTTGGCCGGAGAAACGCCCATGAAAACCTCTTTAGTCACCACCCAGCCAGCACCCTTAGCACCACAGCAAGCCCATAGCGACAATCAAATGATTGCCCTGTGGCTGCATGGCCGGAAAGCCCTGACACCCAGCGCGCCTACGCGGCAGACGTGCAGCGCCTGCTGGCTGCCATACAAAAGCCCCTGGCTGAGATCACGCTTGGCGACCTGCAACGCTCTGCCTATGGCCTAGGATCTGGCACCCAACACGCAGAAGAGGGCGATCAGCGCCGTCAAAAGCCTCTTCTCTTTGTTACAAGCTGGGCTATATCCGCTTCAATGTGGGCGCCGCTCTCAAAGCGCCAGCCGCCAAGCACACGCTGAGCGGATCCTCACAGAGAGTGAGGTACACAGCATGATCGCCCTTACGACAAGGAACGGGATCTGCTGCCGCCGAGAGTGCTCGATGCCAGCGCCGGCAGAGTCAGCGAGGTATGCGCGGTCGAAGTGGGCAGACGTGCAGCCAAATGGCGATAGTGGCCAGTCCCCCTCTTTGGCAAGGGTGGGAAGACGCGCGCCGTTAAGCTGAGCAAGCCACCTGGCAGGTATTGCAGGCATACCGCCAGGGTGCAGCCTCAGGCTAGCCTGTCTTTAAGAGCGCAAAGGGTGGCGACTTGACGCGAGCCAGGTACACCGCATTGTCAGAGCTGCCGCCCAGCGCGCAGGCATCGTCGGCAGTGTCCGCCCCACTGGCTCAGGCACAGCCACGCCAGCCACGCCAGCCACGCGCGATTGGCGGTGCCAGCGTCGCCCTGGTGCGCGATACGCTGGGCCATGCCAGCCTAGCCGTTACCAGCATGTATACCCATGCTAAGCCCAATGTAAGCAGCGCCCTGCACCTGGCCATTTAAGAGCAGGTAAAACATCGATTATATTAGGAGAATCTCAAGGTAAGATTGTAAGGAGAGATAATGCCTTACCAAAGTTTTTGGCAACTCAGGGATATATAGTCCTCTGGTTGCTCTTTGGAACGTTATAATAAGTTGCCTCGTCCCATTGATTGGCGCCTGTAATTCTCCAAGAACATGTTTACTCTGCCAATCCACCACCAATCCTTTGTAAAAATATAGGAGTCTCCAACTCACCATCAAACTGGGCAGGGCCGCTCCACATTGCTGCTGCATTATCTCGTTCGTACTCGATGACCACCCGATCCATTCTTGGTAACACGCCCTACAAAGAATCACAATACAAAATAGATCTGCTGGCCATAACCTCCGGCTTGGGATTTCGGAGAACCATATGCCGAGGTTATGACGAGCAGAAGAAAAAACAAAACAGATACGATAAGGTAACGGGGTACTTTCAGACTCAGATCTTCGAATCTAAGGAGCAATACGTAACTGAACGAGTAGACGACATAAAAAAAAAAAACAACAACAACAACAAAAGCGTGCGCATCGTCTTCTGCTGGGAGATCGATCACTTCCGCGAGTGGGCTCGATGCTCGCGGCAAGTCGCTCGCCGAGGCCGACGCCGCGCGCTTCGCCGAGATCGCCGACCGCCTCGCGCAGCGCGTCGCCGACCTGCCGAAGGGCTTCGTGCATCGCGACTACCAGTCGCGCAACCTGATGGTCGTCGACGACGGCACGCTGCGCCTCGTGTGGATCGACTTCCAGGACGCGCTCCTCGGACCGCGCGTCTACGACCTCGTCGCGCTGCTCAACGACAGCTACCAGGAGTTCGATCGCGCCTTCGTCGAGGAGCGCCTCGCCGAGTACGCCGAGGCCGCCGGCCTGCCCGCGAAGGAGAGCGCGAAGCTCATCGGGCGAGTTCGATCTCGTCACCGTGCAGCGCAAGCTGAAGGACGCGGGGCGCTTCGTCTTCATCGACCGCACGAAGAAGAACACGTCGTTCCTCCGCTTCGTGACGCCGACGATCAAGAAGGTCGACGCGGCGCTCGCGCGGCTCGCGCCCAAGGACCAGGACATGGCCGAGCTCCGCGCGATCCTGCAGCGCACGCTGGGCGACGAGCTCTCCGCCGGCTGAAGGCGTGCGCTCTCCCATGAAGCGCCCTCGCAGCCGGTCCGAGCCGCCGCCGAAGAAGGCGGTCGACGTACGTCCCGAGGGTCTCTTCCTGCGCGACAAGGGCGAGATCGTCCCGCTCTGGGCCGGCGCGATGCACTACTGGCGGCACGCTCCGGAGGACTGGGGCCCGTGCCTCGACGCGATGAAGGCGATGGGCCTGCGCCTCGTCGACACGTACGTGCCGTGGGGCGTCCACGAGACGGCGCAGGGCACGTTCGACTTCGGCGAGCGCTATGCGCGGCTCGACGTCGCGCGCTTCATCCGCCTCGCCGGCGAGAAGGGCCTGTACGTCATCGCGCGCCCCGGTCCGCACATCAACGCCGAGCTCACGTACTTCGGTCTTCCGGAGCGCGTCGTGTGGGATCGCGAGTGCCAGGCGCGCACGCCGCGCGACAACCCGGTCATGCTCCCGATCGTGCCGGTCGCGTTCCCGGTGCCGAGCTACGCGAGCGACGCGTTCCACGACGAGACGGCGCTCTGGTTCGAGGCCTGCGGCCGCGTGCTCGCGCCGCTGCTCCATCCGAACGGCCCGATCGTGATGCTGCAGGTCGACAACGAGGGCGCGCTCTACTTCCGCGACGGCCCCTACGATCAGGACTACCACCCCGACGCGATCCGCCTCTTTCGCACGTTCCTGCGCGAGAAGTACTCGAGCGTCACCGCGCTGCGCGACGCGTGGAACGACACGGCGATCACGTTCGCGAACGTCGCGCCGCCGGTGCGCTTCGACGCGAAGGAGCCGAACGAGCTCGCGCGCCACCTCGACTGGATGGAGTTCCACGAGCACCTGCTCGCCGAGGCGATGGGGCGCTTCGACCAGGCGCTCGCGAACGCCGGGCTCACGACGGTGCCGACGCTCCACAACTTCCCGCTCGGCGAGGCCGCGACGCCGCTCAACGCGAGCCGCATGGCCGAGGTCGTCGACCTCGTCGGCCTCGACTACTACCACCCGGCGAATCCGCAGCATCACATGACGATCCTGCGGCGCACGAGCGAGCTCGCCACGCGCTGCGAAGGGCGTCAGGTGCCTCCGTTCGGCGCCGAGGTCGGCGCGGGCTTCCCGCCGTTCTTCCCGCCGCTCGACGACAAGGACTCGCTCTACACGCTCATGGCCGCGCTCGCCTACGGCCTGCGCGGCTTCAACCTCTACATGGCGGTCGATCGCGATCGCTGGGTCGGCGCGCCGATCGACGTGCACGGGATGCCGCGGCGTCTCGCCGACGAGTACCACGCGCTCATCGACGCGCTCGACCGGTGCGCTTCAACACGCTGCGCCGCGCGACGCCCGTGCAGCTCGTCGTGCCGCGCGCGCTGCGGCGTCTCTCGCGCGCGACGCACGCGTTCGGTCCGGTGACGCCCGGCCGCCTTCCACATCGCGGGCGCCGGTCCGCTCGAGAGCTGCCTCGAGGACGACTTCGGTCTCGGCGAGGTCGCGCCGATCGTCGGCGAGTCGTTCGTGCGCGCGTTCGAGCGCGCGCTCCTCGCGCGCGGCGTTCCCTTCGCCTACGCCGGCGGCGAGAGCCTCGACATGAGCATCGTGGGCGCCTCGTGGATCGTCTGCACGACCGCCGGCGGCCTCAAGCCCGACGTGCTCACGTCGCTCCGCGGCGCGAAGGAGCGCGGGATCGCCGTCACGATCGGACCGCGCGTCCCCGAGCGCGACGGCTCGATGCGCCTGCTCGCGAAGCCGCACGACGTGCGCGGCCTCGAGGTCGAGGCGCTCGAGGATCCCTCGCGCGCCGACGTGCTCGTCGCGCGCCGCATCGACGAGCTCTCGCTCCCGACGTATCCCGTCGACGTGCCCGACGTGCACGTCACGCTCCACGAGGACGAGGACGGAACGCCGCGCGTCGCCTTCGTGATGAACCCCACGGACAAGACGGTGGTCGCGACGGTCGGCCTCGGCCGCACGCGCGCGCTCGTCGACCTCCTGCCGCGCCCTCGCGCGACCAACCGCATCGAGCCGCACGCCGGCACCGGCGCCTTCGTGGTCGAGGTGCCGGCCCGGACGGTGCGGATGTTCTCCGTCGAGATCGCTGAAGCGCGCGCGCTTACTGCGTGCAGCGTCGGGATCTTGGAGCAGGCCTCGACGATGCGGCCGCCCGGGCACTTGTTCACGTAGCAGGCGCCGCCGTCGGCACACTCCGCGTTCGTCTTGCAGAGCTGGACGCCTGGGCCGGGCCCGGGGCCCTTGCACGACGCCTTGCACGTCGGTGCCGAAATTCTGCGAAGCAGCAGACCTCGCCGCCCGTGCAGTCGGCCTTCTCGTCACATCCGAGCTTCGCGCCCTGGCAGTTGCCGTTCGCGGCGATGCAGCCCGCGTCCTGGAAGCCCTGGCAGCAGATCTCCGCCGGTGCCGTGCACGCGGTCGCACCGCAGGTGATCTTGTTCGGGTTGGAGGGCACGCCGCCTTCGGGATGGCTCCGCTGGTTCCGCTGCGTGCCGCTGGTTCCGCTGCTGCTCGCCGTCGGCGCCGCCGTCGGTGCTGCCGCTGGTTCCGCTGGTTCCGCTGGTTCCACTGGTCCCGCTGGTTCCGCTGGTTCCGCTGGTCCCGCTCGTTCCGCTGCTCCCGTCGCGCCTGCCTCGGCGAGGGTCATCGACGGCGGCGTCACCGCCACAGCCTCCGAGCACGCCGGCAACGCCCCACGCGACCAGCGCTCCACACCCGGCCAACCAAGCAAGTCGGTTCATCTGCTTCACCTCCCGCGGACCTCAATTGTTGCCTCGGCTCGCCACCAAGGCAAACCAAACTGTTGCAGAGTGCAGCGGTCACCCGGGTGACCACCCTAAAACGCGTACCGAATCGACGGCGCCGGCGTCGAAGGCGAGCGGCGTGTCGTTGCCGATCGTCCGCTTGAAGCCGGTCGCGTCGCGGATGCCGCCGTTCAGGCCGAGCGCGAAGTGACGATCGAGCTGGTACCACTCGAGCCCGAGGCGCCCTCCGAAGTAGAGGCCGAGATCCTCGGCGTCCTTGAAGCCGATGATCTCGAGGGCGCGCCGGCGGATGTCGGCCTTCATCGCGCCGACGTCACCCTGCAGGTACATGCCGAAGCGATCGGTGAACCGCGCGGTGAAACGAGCGCCGCCGCCGAAGCCGAAGATGGGGAAGGCGCGCGTCTTCGGCGGATCCTGCGAGCGGGACGTGTCCGTGAAGCCGAGCTCGCCTTCGCCGAACACCATGAGCCACTTGAACAGCTCGTAGCCGACCTGCATGCGGATGAACGGGGCGGGCGGCGCCGTCTTTCCGAACTTGCCGAGGAACACGAGCGCGCCGAGCGACGAATCGACGACGACCGACTTCTTGTACGGCGGCGGAGGCGGGGCCTCGGGAGGAGGAGCCGGCGTGTCGACGAGCGCGCTGCTCTGCGTGTCCTTCTCGAGATCGATCTGGCCGGGAGCGATCGGTGGGCGCGGCTGCGCGGCGGGCGCCGGCTCGTCGGCGCAGCGCGCGCGAAGCCGTCATCGTCGGCGCGATCGCCGTGGAGGCGATCACGAGCGCGCACATGAGCCGTGAGCGGCGCATCGGACGGTCAGGCTAACACCACTACGCGGCGCTGGTGGCCGCGTCAGCGGAAGTTCTGCGCGGACCAGATCCCGCCGTCGCCGGCCGTGCCGAAGCCGCACGCGACCTTCGTGTACTTCGTGCTCGCCATCGCCTCGTAGTGACCGCCGCCCGGGCCCTCGCCCCACATGGCCTTCAGGCACTGCGGGATCATCGTGCCTGCCGGGCCAGGCCAGCCGGGGCACTCGTTCTGTGCAAACTCCCCGCATTTGCCGAACGCGCCGTGCGCTTGCTTCGTCGTCGCGTCGCTCTGCGATTCGCCGTCGGTGCACGTCTCGGCCTCGGTCCAGCGTGCGTAGGGCGGGAGGCCCTTGGTCTTCCGGTACTGGTTGATCGTCGCGACGCAGATCTCGGCGGGCGACCCGCCCGCGGTCCCGCTCGTTCCGCTGGTGCCGCTCGTTCCGCTGGTGCCGCTGGTGCCGCTGGTCCGCCGCGTCGTGGTGTCACCCGACGACGAGCTCGTCGTGTCGCCGCTGCTCGACGTGGCGCCGGACGACGTGCTCGTTCGCCTGCCCGTCAGCGTGCCGGGGTCGTCGCTGCACGCGAGGAAGCCCAGCGACACGACCGACGCGAGCAGCCGTGCGGGATGCAGCCTCTCCACATCCGACGAAGCGTAACCGCCGGCTACTTCAGGAGCCAGCCGAAGAGCATGTGCTTCGTCGTGTCGCCGCGAGACGACCGCGATCGAGTCGACGAGCGGGATCTCCTTCGGACAGACCTCGACGCAGTTCTGCGCCTTGCCGCAGTCCTGCACGCCGCCCTCGCCCATCACCGCCTCGAGGCGCTCGGCTGCGTGCATCTTGCCCGCTCGGGTGCAGGTTGAAGAGGCGCACCTGGTTGATCGCCGCCG
Source organism: uncultured Chloroflexia bacterium (assembly GCA_963805585.1). Taxonomy (GTDB): domain Bacteria; phylum Chloroflexota; class Limnocylindria; order Limnocylindrales; family CSP1-4; genus JAFMJV01. Next base: position 20,127 of record CAWDUR010000023.1, read on the forward strand.
GGCCGATGAAGCTCGAATCGAGTCGTTGACTGCGGGCACGCCTCGAGGCAGCAGCCGCACGTCATGCAGCGCGAGAGCGGGTAGCGCTCTCTCCTGGTTCTCCTGCGACTGCGCGCGGGCCCGGGCCGAGCTCGTGCGAGCCGTCGAGGTCGATCCACGCCTTCACGCTTCTTCAGGTCGTCGAACATGCGCGAGCGATCGACGATGACTAGGGCACCTGTCCGTGCCAACGAGGCCAGCACGGCTTCCCGGTCGAAGCTGGCACGGTCCAGCCAGCGCGGGTCGATGACCTCGGCCTCGATGCCCCGTGCGGACAGCGACTCCACCACTTCCAGCACACGCAGCAGTCCATAGCCCCACGACACCACGGTGACATCCGAGCCGGCCCGCACGAGGCGTGCCTTCCCGATGGCGGTGACATGGTCGAAGCCAGCCGCCGGCAGCGGGCCGGATGTCTTGGACAGGCGGTGATCGTCGATGACCAGCACCGGATCTCGGCACAGCAGCGCCGCGTTGAAGCAGCCCACGTAGTCGGCCGGGGTGGTCGGTGAGGCCACGCGCCAGCCCCGGGAAGGTGGCGAACAGCGCGGCCGGGTCCGTGCTGTGCTGTGGCCCATAGCCGCGACCGCGGCTGATCTGGGTGCGCACCACGATCGGGACCTCGTGGTCCCCGCCGAACATGTAGCGGCTCTTGGCGATGTGGTTGAAGAGCTGGTCGGTGGCTTCCAGCACGAAGTCGGGGTACATGAACTCCACGATGGGATGCATGCCCGCCAGCGCCGCACCGAGGGCCGCGCCCGTGAACCCGTTCTCGCAGATGGGCGTGGAGAGCACGCGCTCTGGCGCGATGCCGACGGCGCCCCTGGTGAGGCCCATGACGCCGCCGCCAAGATGGCCCACCTCCTCGCCCAGGACGAAGGCCTCCGGGTCGCGCTCCAGGGCACGGCCGATAACGCCCTGGATGGCCTCCGTGTAGGTGATGGGCTGGCCTTCGGAGGACGGCGTCTCGTCCAGCAAGTCAACCGCCAGGTCGGGCAGACCGGGTCCCAGCATGCCGCGCCGAGTGTCCTGCAGGGGCGGGTAGAGCGCCGGCGGCACCTGCGTGCCCTCGGGCGTCTCGACGGTGAGGGCTGCCACACAGCGTGCTACTAGCGCTCGGGCGAGACCCTGCACATGCACCACCTCGTCCTGGGTCAGCAGGCCCGACTCGACAAGTCGGCGCGGCCAGGCCACGCTCGGATCGAGGGCGCGCCACTCCTGCTCCTCCTCCTTGCTGCGGTACTTGAAGGCGCTTCCCGGCAGCGGCCCGTTCTGGTGGTAATAGCGGTAGGTGATGGCTTCGAGGAGGATCGGCCCGCGGCTCACGGCATATTCGCGGGCCCGGCGCATGGCCTCCATCGTGGCGATGGGGTCCATGCCATCGACGACGAGGGCGGGCATGTCGTAGCCGCGCGCCCGCAGCCCCAGCTGGGCGAATCCCGCCGTCTCGATGACGTTGGTGGCCACCGAGTACTGGTTGTTCTCGAGGAGCAGGATGAGCGGCAGGTCCCAGGCTCGGGCCAGGGATGCCGTCTCGTGGAACGCGCCGATCTGCATCGCGCCGTCGCCGAAGGAAGCCACGCCGACGTCACCCGTCCCGCGCAGCTTGGACGCCAGCGCGTAGCCGCCGGCGGCCGGGATGCCGCCGCCCACGATGGCGCTCGTCATGACGCCGCCCTCGCGGTCCCAGAGGTGCATCGAGCCGCCGCGCCCCCGGCAGAGACCCTGCTCGAGGCCCATGATCTCGGCGAGGGTGCGCTGCACCGGCACCGACCATGGCCTCGGCCACGCTGTCGACGACGAACGGATCGAAGTCCTCCGGCGTGGCGGCCAGCAGCAGCTTGGCGACCACATCGTGGTGGGCCCGGTGGGTCGAGGTCAGCCAGTCGGACGTGCGCAGGGCCAGCGCGGTGCCCGTCGCCGTGGCCTCCTGGCCGATGCTGGAGTGCAGCGGACCGTGGACGAGCCCGGCGTTGTCGAGCAGCCACTTCTCGAAACGACGGATGGTCTCGATGACGAGGATGGCGAGGCCCAGCGTGCGCTTCGGGGTGGCTGCCAGCTGCGCGGGCGAGAGGGTCACGCGAGTGAGACTCGAATCGTCGGGAGCGCCATCGCCGGCGATCCTCCGGGGTGCGGTCGCGACGGCCTCGAGGGTCATGGTGTCCTTTCTGATCGGCTCAGATGATGGTGTCGGGGATCTTGTCGGGAAGCGCCTCGCCAGGGGCGAGGATGACCGCGAGCACGCCATTGATGGGCACGATCTCCCCGGCCCGTCGGACGATCCGGCCCACGACGCCGCTGGCCGTGGCTTCCAGCTCCACGGTGGTCTTGTCCGTCTCGACCTCGACGATGGGCTGCCCTTGGGTGACCTCATCGCCCTCGTTGACGAGCCAGCTGACGACCTCGCCTTCCTCCTGGTTCATGCCCAGCTTGGGGAGCGCGAACAGCGTTGCCATGGGTCGTTCCGTGCCTCCTTCGCTCAGTGGTCCAGCACCGCGAGGATGCCGTCCTTGATGCGTGCCTCATCGGGGATGACGAGCGCCTCCAGCCCGCGGTTGTAGGGCATGGGCACGTCCAGCCCGGCCACGATGCGCGGCGCTGCCGCCAGCAGATCGAAGCCACGCTCGACGACCTGGGAGACGATCTCGCCGCCGATGCCGCTGCGGCGGTTGGCCTCGTGGACCACCACGAGGCGCCGAGTCTTGCGCAGCGACGCAAGCACCGTGGCGTAGTCGAAGGGATAGATGGTGCGGGGATCGATGACCTCGCACTCGATGCCCTCAGCGGCCAGCTCCGTGGCCACCGTCATGGTCTTGTGACGCATGATCGAGATGGCCACCACGGTGACATCGCGACCCTCGCGGGCGACGTCGGCCATGCCGAAGGGAATGGTGTAGTCGCCCTCGGGAACGTCGCCCTTGATCTCGTAGCCGCGCTTGTGCTCGAAGAAGAGCACGGGGTCGTCGCTGCGGATGGCCGTGCGCAACAGCCCCACCACGTCCGCGGGCGTCGAGGGCATGACCACCTGTAGCCCGGGGACGGCGCTGAACCAGTTCTCGAAGGACTGCGAATGCTGGGCGGCCTGGCCGCCACCGGCACCGACCGGCGCGCGGATGACCAGCGGCACGCTGATGGCGCCGCCGAACATGTAGCGGATCTTGGCGATCTGATTGACCAGCTGGTCCATGCCGATGGTGATCCAGTCGCTGAAGAGGATCTCCGCCACCGGCCGCAGGCCCGTGGCTGCCGCTCCCAGCGAGCTGCCCACGATGGCGGCTTCCGAGATGGGCGTATCGAGGACGCGCGCGGCCCCGAACTCGTCGTAGAGACCCTTGGTGACGCCGAAGGGGTTGCCGCGGACGCCCACGTCGCAGCCGAGGATGATGACCGTGGGGTCGCGCTGCATCTCTTCGCGCAGTGTCTCGTTGATGGCGCGCTTGACGGTCAAGCGCCGAACGGCGGGTGACTCTGTCTGCAAGCCGGCGGGCATCTCGGTGGTCATCGTGTCAACCCCTGCTGGCGCATGGATTCCGGCGAGTAGAGGCCCTCGTAGAGCGTGTCGAGCGCGGGCTCGGGAGCTGCTTTCGCGAACTCGACCGCATCCTCGACGGCGGCCACGGCTTCCGCGTCCGCCTGCGCGATCCACTCGGCAGAAGCGATGCCTTGCTCCAGCAGGAACGTCCCCATCCGTGCGATGGGGTCGAAGCGCTCCCACTGGCGATTGCACTCCGTGTCGCGGTAGGACTCGTCGTCTGCCACGAAGTGTCCGATGTAGCGATAGAAGCGGGCCTCGATGAGCGTGGGCCCGCCGCCCGCCCGGGCCCGCTCGGCTGCCTCGCTGACGGCCCGATAGACCTCGAAGGGGTTGAAGCCGTCCACGGTGACGCCGGGAATGCCGTAGCCCTTGGCCCGATCGGAGACCGCGGGGTTCCGGGTGGCCTGCTCGTAGGGCAGGCTGATGGCCCACTGGTTGTTCTCGCAGAGGAAGATGACGGGCAGGTCCCAGGCGGCAGCCAGGTTGATGGACTCGTGCCAGACGCCCTGGTTGGTGGCGCCATCGCCGTGGAAGCAGACCGTCACGAAGGGCTTGCCCAGCGTCTTCGCCGTGAGCCCGGCCCCGACCGCGATGGGCATGGCGCTACCCACGATGCCGGTCGCGCCGAGCATGCCCATGTCCACCGCGGCGATGTGCATCGAGCCGCCCTTGCCTTTGTTGTAGCCAGCGGCGCGGCCCATCAGCTCGGCCATCATGCGGCGCGGGTCACCGCCCTTGGCGATGGTGTGGCCGTGTCCGCGGTGCGTGCTGGTGATGTAGTCGCCGGGCGCCAGCGCCGTGCAGGCCCCCACCGCGATGGCTTCGGCACAGACGTAGGAATGGGCCAGCCCGTAGATGAAGTCCTGCTTCCAGAGCTCCTTCACCACGGTGTCGAACTCACGGATGAGGCGCATGCGCCGATACATCCCGCGCAGCTGGTCGTCATCCAGTCCGGCCGGTGCCGCGAGGGGCACCAGGACGTCCCGCTCGAACGCCTCGACGGCCTCGCAGTTCTCTGTGGATGTGATCCGATGTCTCATGCCGTGACTCCTGACCGTTCCGGTCGCTGGCTCAGGGATGCAGCTCGATGGTCTCGCCCGGTGCCAGGACGGAGACCTCCGGCGACCAGTCACCGGCGGCCTTGTGGGCCTCGATGAGCTGGACGAAGCGTTGCACGTCGGGGTGGGATGGGTACTGGTAGTGGCTCGCGATGACGTGCCGAAGGCCCAGCCACTGGCTGGCCAGGACGGCCTCCTGGACGTTCGTCTCACCGCCCCGGTAGACCTCGAAGTGGGGGAGGGAGTCCTCCGGCAGAGCCACGACCATGAGGCCGTGAGTGGGGTGGTAGAGCTCGCCGAAAAGGCGGAAGTCGTAGGTCATGGCCGAGTCGCCCTGGTGATAGACCCGCACGCCGGGAGCAGCATCGATCATGAAGCCCATGGCGGGCCCCGAAAGGAGCTCACCCGACGGCGTCACCGAGAAGGACCAGTGGTGGCTCTCCACGGGATGCACGCGCACCCCTGCGACCTCCATCGGGATGCCCCAGATGGTGACCCGGATCTGGTCGGGATCGACGCCCTTGACGGTCGTCAGGCTGTGCGCCACGTCCTTGGCGCAGATGACCGGGCAGCCATCGCGCTTGAGGATGTCTGCCGCCTCGCCCACGTGGTCGTAGGCGTTGTGGGTCACCAGCACCAGGTCGACCTTGTCCAGCTCGGCCACCTTCACCGGACAGGCCGGGTTCGAGTCCATGTACGGATCGATCAGGACCCGGGCGCCGACCTCCGTGACCAGCTCGTAGGCGGCGGTGCCGAAGAACCTCAGTGTGGCTGCCATCGGCGGGGCTCCCGTGCGGCGTGGTGTCCGGTGCGCGATGTGCGCCAGCGGTGCACCACCACGTCCGATTGTAGTACAATCCGACAAGCGACCGTGCAGTCGACCTGCAGCCTCGGAGCCGACGGATGGAGCCAGCGATCCTCGACCGCCCACCGAGCCTCACGGATGCCGTGGTGGCGCACATCCGTGACGGCATCATCGCGGGCTCCTACGCGCCGGGCCAGCCACTCACGGAGCTGCAGCTCTCAGAGGAGCTGGGCACCTCGCGGGGCACGGTCCGGGAAGCCCTGCGGGAGCTCGGCGGCCTCGGTCTCGTGACCCGCACGACCCATCGCGGTGCCATCGTCTCGACCCTGACCCCCAAGCGCGCCGAGGAGGTCTATACGCTTCGGGCGGATTCTCGAGTCCCTGGCTGCCCGACTGGCGGTGGAGCGTGGCAACCTGGACAAGACCGCCATGGCCGACCTGACGCGGCACGTGGCAGCCATCGAGCAGGCCGGTGCGGCTGCCGACGTGCCCGGCATGATCGCCGCGGACATGGACTTCCACACGGCCCTGTCCGCCTTGTCCGATCACGAGCTGCTCATCGAACACCTGGCCGCCATTCAGGCGCACAGCCGCCGTCTGCTCTCGTACATCGACTTCTACCGGCCGCACCCGGAGGTCGTCGTTCGACGCCACCATGACCTGCTGGCGGTCCTGCGCAGCGGCGATGCCGAGCGGGTGGCCCGTGCCGTGAGCGACCACATCAGCGGTCCCGGCCGGGATATCGTGGTTCGCATGCTGGAGCGCGCCGCCGCAGCCGAAGAGGGCGCACGATGACGCGTGACCTGAGCGACCTGTTCTCCCTGGCCGGCCGCACGGCCTTGGTCACCGGTGCCGGCTCGGGCCTGGGCCGCTGCATCGCGGAGGCCTTTGCGCAATACGGCGCCCGCATCGCTGCCGTGGATGTCGACGCGGCCGCGGCCGCGCTCGTGGCCGATGGCATCCGCGACGCCGGCGGGGACGCCATGCCCATCAGCTGCGATGTCTCGCAGCCGGACGAGGTCGAGCGTGCGCTGGCCGCGACCATCGATGGCCTGGGCGACATCCATGTCCTCGTGGCCAACGCCGGGATCGGCGACAGGGCCCCGGCGGAAGCCATGACCTTCGCCCAGTGGACCCGCGTCCTGGACATCAATCTCACCGGGGTCTGGCTCTTCGACCAGGCCGTCGGTCGGCACATGATCGAACGTGGCATCCCCGGCCGGATCATCAACATCTCGTCCATCACGAGCCTGGTGGGCATCACGACGGGCAACGCCAACTACGCAGCCTCGAAGGGCGCCGTCAACGCCCTCACGCGCACGCTGGCCATCGAGTGGGCGAGGCACGGCATCCGCGTCAACGCCATCGCCCCGACGCACGTGAAGACCGCGCTGATCGAGCAGAAGATGCGCGATGAGCCAGGCATGGCCGAGTTCTTTCTCAACAACATCCCGCTGGGACGCATGGGCGAGCCGGAGGACGTGGCCGCGGCAGCCATCTACCTGGCCTCTGAGGCCGGCTCGCTGGTGACCGGCCACGTCCTGGTGGTCGATGGCGGCCACACCATCCGATGAACACCGCGACGGTTCGCGCCGTGCACATCACCGGCCCGGATCGTTTCGCCATGGTCGAGAGGCCGCTGCCGCAGGTGCCAACGGGCTTCGTGTTGGCCGCTCCTTCCTATGTGGGTCTGTGCGGCACGGATTCTCGATCTCTTCGACGGGACGATGCCCTACTTCCAACAGGGGTTCGCCAGGTACCCGCTGCAGCCAGGTCACGAGTGGTCCGGCACGCTGCTGGAACCGACACCGACCCTGCCCGTGGGCACGCCCGTCATCCTTGATCCGATCGTCGATTGCGGGCGACCCGACTGCCAGCCGTGCGGGCGAGGGCTGGTCGTGCGCTGCGTCGAGCGCCGGGAGATCGGCGTCCGCAATGGGCTCGACGGCGCCCTGGCCACGGTCATCGCCGTTCCCATGCGTTACCTGCTGCCCATCCCGGACACCGTGAGCACGCGTGACGCCGCGCTCGTGGAGCCGATGGTCACCACCCTCGAGGGCATCCGGCGGACCGCCCCGCAGCCAGGCGAGGAGGTGCTCATCGTCGGCGGCGCCACGCTCGGCCTGGCGGGCGCCATGATCCTCTCCGCCCGCGGCATCCGCACGCACGTCCTGCTGCGCAGCCCGGTCAGGGTGCCCACGGTGGAGGCCACCGGTGCCGTTCCCTGGCTGGCGGGCACGAGGGCCGCGGTCCGCGAGTTCGACGTCGTCATCGAGGCGGCCGGCACGCCCGCGAGCGTGCAGGCCGCGCTGGCGCACGTGGCACCCGGTGGCCGGGTGGCCCTGCTGGGCGTGCCGACCAGCACCGTAGAGATCGATGTCGCGGCCATCGCGGTGAGGGACATCACCATCAAGGGCGTCCTGAACGGCCCTGGCCAGTATCCCCACGGCCTGGCCGCCATCGCCTCCGGGGAGGTCAAGCCGGAGCTGCTCATCGACCGCGTCTACCCGTTCGCTGAGACCGAAGCTGCCCTGGCGCGCGCCAGGCAGCACGGCCGCGCGCGGCCCAAGGTGCTGATCGAGGTCCACGAAGCGGCGAGCGATGCCTCGCACGATTGATCGGTCGCGGATCCAGGGATTGACGTGCGGCATACCATCAGACCATCACACCGGAAGGCACTGACGTGGCTGGGAGGGAGCTCCGCTTGGCTGACCACTACTTCGAACGCGTACGAGAGGCGACAGGCTCGCGCTTCTGGGTGAATAACCCGACGGTCGAGGAGATCGACCTGGCCTTGCGCCACGGCGCGATGGGCTGCACGACCAACCCGCGTATGGAGGCAACCTGGTCAAGCGCGCTCCCGACGAGGTCCTTCCCATCGTGCGCGAGTGCCTGGCCGACAGCGAGGACGACGAGATCGTCGCCGACCTCGTGCAGCGGCGCCTCGTCGGGCGCATCTGCGAGCGTTTCCTGCCGCTCTTCGAGCGCACTGGCGGGCGTGAGGGTTTCGTGTCCATCCAGGGGGCTCCGGAAGCCGACACCGAGGCCGCCGACATCCTCGAGGAGGGTCGGGTCGCACGGCGCATCGCGCCCAATGCGACTCCCAAGATCCCAGCCACCGCTCCAGGCCTCGAAGCCTTCGAGACGCTCGTCGCCGAAGGCTCCCAGGTCATCGTCACAGAGGTCTTCAGCGTCGCCCAGGTCATCGAGACCTGCGATCGCTGGCTGGCCGTCACCGAGCGGACCGGTGTCCGCCCGCCATTCATGATGAGCCCCATCACCGGCATCCTGGGCGACTACCTCAAGCAGCGTGCCGGGCAGGCGAACCTCGCCGTGTCCGCCGAGATCATGGAGTTGGCCGGCGTCATCCTGGCGCGGGCCTGCTACCGCATCGTCCGTGAGCGCCAGTACCCGGTGCTTCTGCTCTACGGGGGCGCCCGCATCGACCTCGACTTCAGCGGTCTCGTGGGAGGTGGCATGGCCGCCACCATCAACTGGTCCACCGCTGCTGATCTGCTGGCAGCCGATGGGAACGGCCTGGCGACCATCGACGACCCGATCGATCCGGCTGTCATGGGATCGCTCCTGACGGCCTTCCCCGAGATGCGCCAGGCCCTCGATGTGGACGGCCTCGCGCTGGCGGACTTCGAGGGCTTCGGTCCCGTGCAGCATTTCCGCGATCTCTTCATCGCAGGCTGGCACTCCGTGCTTGAGATGATCCGCACAGTGCGTCAGGGCTCGGATGAGTGGGACCGCATCTGATGACGCATACGCTCCGACGGAGGGCAGGAGAGGAGGGCAGTCGACACCCTGAGGCATGAATGGGCCGATCTCTCTGTTCGGGTCGAGCGCCATGGCGCTCGGCCATGCGTGAAGGCAGCGCCACCCGGCGCACGCGCGCAGAGCGCCGCACGCGGCGCAGAAAGGACGTGAAGGAGTTGAGGAAGACCATCTCGGTCGCGGCAGCGACCGTGCTGTTGGTCGGGGCCCTTGGCGCCGTACCGATCCAGGCACAGGACGACGAGGTCGTCATCGGCTATTCAGCGCCCGGCCTTGTCGGCGGCGCAGCTGCAGATCCAGCAGGGTCTTGTCGACGCCGGCGGAGGCCAAGGGCTGGACAGTACAGACCATCACCTCCGATGCCGACGCGAACAAGCAGGCCAACGACATCCGCGACTACATCGCCCAGGGCGTGGACGCCATCGTGACCGTCCCGGACGACAGTGCGGGCATCTGTCTGGTCGCCGAGGAGGCCATGGCGGCCGGCATCCCCTTCTATACCATCGACCGCTCGCCGACGGGCTGCGTCATCAACCTGACCGTCCTCAGCGACAACTACCTGGCCGGCAAGCAGTCCGGTGAGGCCGTCGTGGCCTACCTGACGGAGAAGAACGGCGAGCCCAAGGGCACCGTCCTTGAGATCACCGGCAACATGGGCCAGAACGTGGCCCAGTTGCGCGGCGGCGGCTTCGAGGACGTCATCAAGGCCAACCCGAACATCAACCTCATCACCAAGATCGGCGACTGGGACGCTGCCAAGGGCGTGGACATCGTGCGTGACGTGGCCAGCTCCGAGGATCTCGACGCCATCTACATGCACTCCGACTGCGTCTACACCCCAGGCACCCTTCAGGTGCTCGAGGAGCTGGGCAAGCTGGTCCCGCGCGGCGAGGATGGCCACATCTTCCTGGCCGGCGTGGACGCCTGCCTCCACTCGCTCAACGCGATCCGCGACGGCAACTCGGACCAGGCCTCCAACCAGCCCATCCCGGACTTCGGTGTCGTGGCTGCCGACTACATCGAGAAGGCCCTCAACGGCGAGACCATCGAGCCGGGCGAGGTCGTGCAGGAAGGCGCCCTTTGGTCGCCTGCCCGCCTCGAGGACAGCGATGTCGGACCGCAGCTCTTCCTGGCCACCACGTCGGTGGGTCCGGACAATGTCGACGACCCGCGCCTTTGGGGCAATATCGAGGGGGCCATGGCGGCCGCCTCGCCGGCGCCGTCGCCCGCGAGCTGATCGACGTCCATCTCTACCAGTGACCACAGGGTGGGGCATCCCGGAGCGCGGGGTGCCCCACCCCATACCTGATTGGCAGGGTGGGGAGCCATGAACACAGTCAGCCACGACCTGGTCGTCGAGATGACGAACATCGTGAAGACGTTCCCCGGCGTGCGCGCCCTGGACGATGTCTCGTTCGATGTCCGTAGGGGTGAGATCCACGCGCTCGTCGGCAAGAACGGTGCCGGCAAGTCCACGCTGGTGAGCATCCTCACTGGCCTCTACACGCCCGACTCGGGAACCATCCGCGTGCGCGGCCAGGTCATCGAGCGCATGACGACGTCACGCAGCCAGGAGGCGGGCATCGCCATCGTGGCCCAGCACGCGCGCTTCGTGCCGGGATTGTCCGTGGCCGAGAACCTCTTCATGGGCCAGATGCCCACGCGATCGGGCGGCTTCGTGGACTGGCGCACCGTGCGCTCCTCGGCCACCGAGCGCCTCGAGGCGCTTCGGCCTGGACATCGACGTCACCAAGCGCATGGAGACCGTGACCGTCGCCGAGCGCCAGATGATCGAGATCGCGCGCGCCATCTTCGCCGACGCCAGCGTCATCATCCTCGACGAGCCGACGGCACCGCTGCCCAAGCACGAGGTCAGCCTCCTCTTCGACTTCGTGCGCCGCCAGCGCGAGGCTGGCGCCTCGTTCATCTACATCAGCCACTACCTCGACGAGGTCTTCGAGATCGCCGACCGCGCCACCGTCCTTCGGAACGGCCGGGAGGTCGGCACGAAAGCGGTCGGCGAGCTGACCCAGCCGGAGCTCATCCGCATGATCAGCGGCACGACCGTCGAGCGCTTTCGGCGTCAGGCCCGCGACACCACCGGCGCCCCGGTCCTGGAGATCCACGGTCTCAGCCGGCGCCGTGTCTACCAGGATGTCGACCTCACCCTGCACGCCGGTGAGGTCGTGGGCCTGACGGGCCTGGAGGGCAGTGGCCCCGGCAACCTGGCACGCGGTCTGTACGCATTGGAGCCGCTCGGGGATGGCGAGGTGACCCTGGACGGCAAACCGTTCCACCCGGGGGCACCCAGTCACGCCCTCGAGCAGGGGCTCGCCTACCTGCCCCGGGACCGCCATGGGCTGGGCATCGTGGCCATCCGCAGCGTTCGCGACAACGTGAGCATGTCGGTCATCGGTCGCTTGACCCACTACCTAGGGATGATCGACAGCGGCAAGGAACGTGCCCTCGTGTCGGGGTTCATCGACACCCTGGGGATCATGACCCCGACCATGGAGACGAACGTCGAGAACCTCAGCGGTGGCAACCAGCAGAAGGTGGTGGTGGCCAAGCTGGCCGCCACCGAGCCGCGGGTCCTCCTCCTGGATGAGCCCACCCAGGGCGTGGACGTGCAGGCCAAGGTGGAGATCCTGCGCATCGTCGACGAGCTCACCAACGAGGGCGTGGCGGTGGCCATCGTCTCGGACGAGCTCACCGAGCTCATCGACACCTGCGACCGGATCGTGGTCTTCCATCGCGGGCGGATCTCACGAGAGTTCGTCAAGGGCAGGGACGAGTTGACGCCGGCGCTAGTCCTGGCGGCCATCGAGGGCGATGAAGGGGAGGCAGCAGATGCACTGGCGTAGGTACGTGCCGACGGTGATGGACAACCTCATCTGGTTGATCCTGGCCGGGGTGTTCCTGTTCTTCGTCATCGGCTCGGACAAGTTCCTGACGCCTATCAACATCGTCAACATCCTGTCCGCGGCAGCAGTCCTGGGCGTGGTCGTGGTGGGCCAGACCTTCGTGCTCATCACCGGCAACTTCGACCTGTCGCAGGAGTCGACGCTCGGCCTGGCTGCCCTGGTGGGCCTCTGGATCATGGTCTCGGCCGGGGCACCCTGGTTCGGTGGCGGCATCCTGCCGGGCTTGCTGGGTGAGTCCGTGCTCAACCCGTTCATCTCGATCGGCCTCGTGCTGCTCATGGGCGTGCTCATCGGCACCATCATCGGTGCCCTCATCACGTATGGGCGGATGAACAACTTCATCGTGACCCTGGCCATGCTGCTCATCCTGCGCGGCCTGATGTTGGCCTTCACAGAAGGCAACGCCGTCAACGCCTTGGACTTCGAGGGTGGCGACATCTTCTACTGGCTTGGTCACCAGACCATCCCGGTCCCCTGGCTGGGCAGCGTGCCTGTCGCCGTTCTGGCCATGCTCATCGTCTTCGCCATCGGCCACGTCGTGCTGACCTACCGGAAGTTCGGGCGCGACATCTACGCCGTTGGCGGTAACAAGCAGGCCGCCATCGCCTCCGGCATCGACGCCAACAAGCGCATCCGTCAGGTCTACATGATCAGTGGCTTCCTGGCCGCTCTGGCGGGCATCATGATGGCTGGCCGCGTCGGCTCGGTGCAGGTCAACCTTGGCGACGGATACATCTTCACCGTCTTTGCGGCGGCGGTCATCGGCGGCGTCAGCCTCAACGGCGGGCGTGGCACGATGCTGGGTGCCCTGGGTGGCGTACTGCTGCTCTCGACCATCGATCGAGGGCTGAACCTGATGCGCGTTTCTGTCTTCTGGATCCAGGTCATCCAGGGGCTCATCATCCTGTTTGCCATGTTCATCGATGCGCAGCGGGTCCGCTACCGCGCACCAGTCGAGCCGGCTGCCGCGGACCGCTCTCCGGCTGATACGACAGCATCGTCGGGGGGTGTGGCCACGACGTGACGACGGAACGGCTGGTCCCGGAACTCGAGCGGACCGCCACGCTGGCGGACCGCGTCGAGCTCGAGCTGCAGCGCCTCATCCTGGAGTCTCGTCTCGGTGAAGGCGACCGGCTGCCCTCGGAGCGCGAGCTCGCCAACCAGTTCGGGGTGAGTCGTACCGTCGTTCGAGAGGCGGTCAGGGCGCTGGCCGCCAAGCGGCTCGTGGATGTCAGCGGCGGGCGTGGCACGGTCGTGCGGGTGCCCTCGCCGGAGTCGGCCGCGGAGTCCATGAAGCTGCTGCTGTCGATGCAGGCTGGCGAGACCGGGGTCAAGAAGGTCAGCGAGGCGCGCCATATCATCGAAAACGAGATCGCAGCCCTGGCTGCGTCGCGTCGCACGGACGAGGACCTGCGCGACCTTGTGGCCATCCTCGAGGAGACCCGGCAGCACCTCGATGACCCCGACGTCTACATCAAGAGCGACGTGGCCTTCCACGCTGCGCTGGCGCGCGCGACGAAGAATGAACTCCTGGTCATCATCCTCGACTCACTCGTGGAGGTGATGATCGAGGTGCGATTGCTGACGCTGCGCGTCCCCGGTATCACGTCCCTGGCACTGCGGCACCACGAACGCATCCTGGCAGCCGTCGTCGCCGGAGATGGGGAGGCCGCGAAGGCTGCCATGGATGCCCATATGGACCAGGCGGCCGACACCCTGCGCCAGGCCGTCATCAGCGATCCCGCGTGAGCATCCTCGCCCTGGACGTCGGATCGTCGCGCATCAAGGCGCTGCTGGCCACCTTCGAGGGCCAACTGATCGAGGTGCGCAGCACCAGCACGCCGAGGCGATCCACCGAGCCGGGCGAGCACGCGTACCCCGCCGACGCTGTCCAGGACACGATCGAGGGGCTCATCGCCGGCGTGGCCGCGACGTGGCCGCGACACCCGATCCGCACGCTGGTGTTCAGTTGCCTCGGAACGGCGATGGTGCCCGTCGATCGCCAGGGCCGAGCCCTGGGCCCTGCCCTGGCGCCAGCAGACAGGCGACCACTGGATGGACCCGGCGTGGCCGACTCCGTCGACATGAGCGCGGCTGAGCTGCGCGAGCGCACAGGCTGCGATCCCGCCGTGGCGTCATCCCTGCTGCACTTCCTGTGGTGGTGGCGCACGAAGCCAGAGGTCATGGCCGACCTGCATCGCTTCCGGTCTCTGCGTGGTCTCGCGATCCGGGAGCTGTGCGGTGCGGACGCCGAGGATGCGACGTGGGCATCTCGGACCATGCTCATGGACCTCGAGACCGGTCGCTGGAGCGAAGCTATCCTGGCCGCCGCGAGGTTGCCGGCGGCCGTGTTGCCGCCGATCGAGCCAGCCACGACGACGCTGCCAGTGCGTCGCTCGGCGATCGAGCGGCTCGGGCTGGCGCCGGGCGCGGTCGCAGTGCTGGGCGCGATGGACAATTGTTGCTCGTTCCTTGGGGCGGCTGACCCAGAGCGGTCGGACCTGGTGAACATCGCCGGCACCTATGAGCACATGGCCGGGGTCGCCGACTTGGCCAAGGTCCGTGAGGTGGCGAGTGATTCCGGAGCCATCGTGCACACCTACCTGGTGCCTGACCGCTACATCGCCATGACCAGGGTCGCGATGGGCGACCTGCTCGCTCTCGCGGCTGGCGGCGACCTCACTCGGCTGGACCGTTTGCTCGACGCCGTTTCGGCGACACCACGCGGCCTCGCCATCCCGCTCACTCCCGAGGCCGTCCTGGAGGCCCTGGATGTGGGTGTGCCTCCGGCACCGGATCCTGCAGGCCCTACTCGAGTCCGAGTCGGCCGTCCTGCGGCGCTTCGTGGATGCCTGGCCGAGCGACGACTCCAGCAGGCCCATCGCCGTCGTCGGCGGCGGAGCGAGCCACGCGGCGGTGCTGCAACTCAAGGCGAACCTGCTCGACCAGCCGCTGTCCACGCTCGCGACTGACGAGGGGGCCGGCATCGGCGCGCTGCGGCTGGCCGCTATGGCGACGCAGTCCATCTCGTCGAGCGAAGCCAGTCGGCTCTTCCCGAACGCAAGCATGCGTACCTACTACCCGACCGCTGAGGCCGCAGGGCGCTCGCACGACACGATGCGACCCCCGGTCTCGCTCCATGGAGGTGCTTGATGTGATCAGGGACCCAGGTCCCACCGCCGCGAGGCACCTCCTGGCACGCGTGGCCGGGTTGCTCTACGACCGACGGCTCACGGAGCTGCAGGGTGGCAACATGAGCTTGCGCGCGGGGATGCTGCCGTCGTCTCGCCGACCAAGGCCTCGGAGAACGAGGGCTGGCGACTGACGGCGGAAGACATGCTGGTCCAGGACTTGGAAGGGAACGTCCTGGCCGGCGACCCGGCGCGAGTCTCGCGCGAGATCCGCCTGCACCTCCGCCTCTACCGGACCTACCCCGATCTGGGTGCGGTCTTCCACCTGCACCTGCCTGAGGCACTCGGTGCCGCCGCTTCGGGTCGCTGGGCACCGGGAGTCGTGGCAGCGACTGGTGAGCCCTTCGGTGCTGCGCTCGTGGTGCTTGAGCCCGGGTTGCCGGCCCAGACGGAGCCGCACGACGGCCGGGTCGTCGAGCTGCTCGGGAACGTCTCTCGTTCGGAGGGTGCCATCTCGGTCTCGCCAGGTCACGGCATCTTCTGCGTGGCCCGCGACGTTCCCACCTGCATCCGTGCTGCTGACGTCTTCCGACAGCGGCTGGAGCTGGCGCGACTGCGCGGCCGCCTGCGTTTGGCGAGCCAGAGGGCCGGCGCGTGAACGAGCACGTCCCCACCCTCGTCGCCGCGGACGAGATCCTCGTGACCGTCTTCTCCCGCCTCTTCGAGAATGAGTTCGCCACGCTCGACGGCATCGCCATGAGCCGGCGGACGCCTGCTGGCCTGCGGTATCTCGACCAATCCGTGGCGCTGAGCCGCCTGCTGGGGGAAGCGGCAGTCGGCGCGCCGTTCGAGCCGGCTGACCGGGCGATCCTCGCGCTGCACAGTGCCTTGTACGCTGCGGCCCCGGAGGTCGACACCGTGGTCAGTGGCTGGTCCCGGCACCTGCAGGCGCTGCTCCTGGAGGGGATGGGGCTGCCGGCACCCACGAGCATGATGCAGAAGCGCGGCATCCCGCATCTTGGTCCGCACGTGGTGGCTCAGCAGGCCTTGCTGGGTCCGCGGCAGCCGGAGTCCATCGCGATGGCTCGCGAGATGGCCACCCGGAACGGCATGAAGCACCTCCTCTTGATCGGATCGGAGGGCTTCGTGGTGGCCGCTGGCACGGGTGCCTGGGAGGTCATGGCCCATTGGCACAACGTGGAGTTCGCAGCGCGAGCGGAGTGCTTACGCGTCGAGGAGGTCGATGTCCTGACTGCTGGCGCGCCGCGGCACGTGGAGGGACACGGGCATGTCTGATGCGGCGGAGTGGGAACTGGCCGTGGATGCCCACGACCAGATCGGCGAGGGTCCCTCCTGGGACGACGGTGACCAGTCGCTGCTCTGGGTGGACATCGCCGGTCAGCGCGTCCGGCGCCTTGACCCCGCGGACGGGAGCACGTGGCAACGCAGCGTCGAGCAGATGGTGGGCGCCGTCCTGCCGCGCTCGGCAGGTGGACTCGCCCTCGGCCTGCAGGATGGCGTCTGGCTGACGGACTCCGACGAGGGATCCGTGCGACGCCTTGTCGCCATCGAGGCCGACGATCCGGACACCCGGCTCAATGATGTCAAGGTCGATCGGGCCGGCCGCATCTGGGGCGGCACGATGGCCCTCGACGCCCGGCCAGACGCGGGCACGTTCTATCGCATCGGCGCCGACGGCTCGGTAGCTGTCGTCGCCAGTCCCACCACGATCTCCAACGGCATCGACTGGAGCCCCGACGACAGGCTCATGTACTTCATCGACAGTGCCACGCACCGGGTGGACGTCTTCGACTTCGACGTGGCCAGCGGCACAGCCCTCGATCGGAGGCCCTTCATCCGCTTCGAGGAGTCGGCAGGGCTGCCGGACGGCATGACGGTCGACGCCGAGGGCTGCCTGTGGGTCGCGTTCTACGATGGTTGGGCCGTGCGCCGCTACACGCCAGTGGGAGCCCTCGACCGTATCATCAGGCTGCCCGCTGCGCGCGTCACGAGCTGCGCCTTCGGCGGCCCGGACCTGGCCGACCTTTACGTCACGAGCGCAACAGCCGGCCTCGACGCGATGCAGCTTGCCGAGCAGCCCCACGCTGGCGGCCTCTTCGTCATCCGGCCGGGCGTGGCCGGCTTGCCAAGCACGCCGTTCGCCGGTTGAGGCGAGCAGGAAGGAGCACGACCGTGAGATCGATCCGACGCGCTGAGGTGCCGGCCGACCCGCTGCCCGGCCGCGCCGTGCAGCGCATCGTGGGCCGCGGCGCCAGTCTCGCCAGCGAGGAGATGACCGTGGGCACGGCGCGCTACGGGGACGGATACGGGCCCATGGAGCCGCATCACCACGCCGAGGAGACCATCGTCGTCCTGGAGGCCGACCGCGCCTGGGTGCGCTGGGGACCGGCCCAGGACGATCTGCGCCACCGCTTGGATCTGGCAGCGGGGCTGGTCATCAACACACCCGCCTGGGAATGGCATGTCTTCGAGTGGCAACCCGGGGGACATGCGGAGATCCTCTTCATCTATGGTCAAGTGGACGACATCCGACCCGAAGACGTGGGACGTGCGTGATGACTGACAGCGGCTTGCCCTCCATCGGCTTCATCGGCCTCGGGATCATGGGCCGCCCCATGGTTCGGAACCTCCTGGCGGCTGGCTACCGGGTGACCGTCCTGGACGTCGTCCCGGCCGCCATGGACGAGCTTGCGGCCGGTGGTGCCGCGGCCGGCACCTCGCCGCGCCAGGTGGCCAGCGACACCGACGTCCTCATCACGATGCTGCCCGATTCCCCGGAAGTGCAGCAGGTCTATCTCGGCACGGATGGAGCCTTCGAGGCACTGCGGCCCGACTGGCTGGCCATCGACATGAGTTCCATCGCCCCCGCCGTGGCTCGCGACCTGGCCGCGCGAGCCGCGGCCGCAGGGGCGGAGGCCGTCGACGCCCCCGTGAGCGGTGGCGACAAGGGCGCCATCGCCGGGACGCTGTCCATCATGGTCGGCGGCAGCGAGGTCGCCTTCGAACGCGCCAGGCCCATCCTCGAGGTCATGGGAAAGACCATCGTCCACGTTGGCCCCGCGGGCGCCGGCCAGGTCGTGAAGGTCTGCAACCAGGTCGTCGTGGGCGTCGTCATCGAGGCTGTCGCCGAGGCCCTGGTGCTGGGCGCCAAGGCCGGCGTGGACCCCAACCGCATCGCCGATGTCCTGCAGGGCGGCCTGGCTGCCACCAAGGTCTTGGAGATGCGGCGCGACAAGTTCCTCTCCGGCGAGTTCGAGCCGGGCTTCCGCATCCGGCTACACCTCAAGGACCTCAAGAACGCCGGCGAGCTGGCCCGCGAGACCGGTGTGGCCCTGCCCGCGGCCGCCATCGTGGAGCAGTTGATGCGCGCCGCTGCGGCCAATGGCCGAGGCGAGTACGACCATTCCGGGCTCATCACCGTTCTCGAGGACCTGGCGGGGGCACGGGTCTCCCAGGCCAGCCAGGCGCGGATGTCCGCCGACTGACGCGCGGCGGGCTTGCACCGCAGACCAGCCCTGGAGAAGGGCTCGCGCTGCGAGCCGCGATTCGGTAGCATCGGGAGGACCAGCACCGCTCAAGGGAATTCCGTGGCGAAGTATGTCTTCGTGACCGGTGGCGTCACGTCCTCATTGGGCAAGGGCATCACGGCCGCCAGCATCGGCCGGCTGCTGAAGAGTCGCGGCCTTTCCGTCTCCATCCTCAAGCTGGACCCCTACATCAACGTGGACCCGGGGACCATGTCGCCCTACCAGCACGGCGAGGTCTTCGTCACGGACGACGGGGCCGAGACTGACCTGGACCTCGGGCACTACGAGCGCTTCATCGACGAGAACCTCTCGCAGCTCTCCAACGTCACCACCGGCCGCATCTACCAGGCCGTCATCGCCAAGGAGCGCCGCGGGCGACTTCCTGGGCGGCACGGTACAGGTCATCCCCCACATCACCAACGAGATCAAGGAGCGCATCGGCCGTGTGGCTCGAGACGGCAGCGCGGACATCGTCATCGTGGAGGTGGGCGGCACGGTCGGCGACATCGAGTCGCTGCCCTTCCTGGAGGCCATCCGCCAGATGCGCAAGGACGTGGGCCGGGACAATGTCCTCTACGTCCACGTCACCTTGCTGCCGGCCCTGGCAGCCACCGGTGAGCTGAAGACGAAGCCCACGCAGCACTCCGTCAAGGAGCTACGCAGCATCGGCATCCAGCCGGACATCATCGTCGCCCGCAGCGACCGTCCGGTGGATGACGACCTGCGCGAGAAGATCGCCCTCTTCTGCGACGTCAACGTGGACGCCGTCGTGCCGGCCACCACGGCGGACACCATCTACGAGGTGCCGCTGCACTTCGAGGACTGGGGCCTGGGCGAGCTCGTGGTGCGTCTCCTGCACCTGGAGTCGCGCGTGCATGCCGCTGACCTGTCCGCCTGGCGGAGCCTCGTGGAACGCATCAAGGCGCCCAAGCCGAGCCTGGAGATCGCCCTCGTCGGCAAGTACATCGAGCTGCCGGATGCCTACCTCTCGGTAACGGAATCGCTTGACCACGCCGGCTGGGCGACCGGGCATGACGTGACCGTGCGCTGGGTCGATTCGGAGACGCTCAGCGAGGACGACTACGAGGAGCGGCTGGCAGGTGCGGCCGGCATCGTCGTGCCCGGTGGCTTCGGCCATCGCGGCATCGAGGGCAAGATCCTGGCTGCCCGCTACGCTCGCGAGCACCTGGTGCCCTACCTGGGGCTCTGCCTGGGCCTGCAGTGCGGCGTCATCGAGTTCGCCCGCAACGTGGTCGGGGAGGGGGACGCCAACTCCACGGAGTTCGACCTCTTCACCTCCGCCCCTGTCATCGACTACATGCCCGATCAGCGCGACATGGAGGACAAGGGCGGCACGATGCGCCTGGGCCTCTACCCGGCGCGCTTGACCCCGGGATCCAGGGTCCACGCCGCCTACGGCAGCGAACTCATCTACGAGCGCCACCGCCACCGCTTCGAGGTCAGCAACCATTACCGCGAGGCGTTGGAGGCGGCGGGCATGATCACTCTCGGGCCAGTCGCCTGACGGCCGACTCGTCGAGATCATCGAGCTGCGCGACCATCCCTGGTTCGTGGCCAGCCAATTCCATCCCGAGTTCAAGAGTCGGCCTGACCGCCCGCACCCGCTCTTCGCCGGCTTCGTCGCGGCGGCCATCGCACAGGGCGGACGAACGCGGGCCAACGCGCCAGGTGCCCCGGCATCCGTTCACGTGCACGCAGAGGGCAGCACGGCCTGACGTCGCTTCCGGCGGCCGGCGCGGCCGTCCACGGTCGTGCAGGCCGTACGGGCAATCCCCCTGCGGATGTCGATGCCGGGGGAACGGCCGGCCGACCGCCGGATCAGCACCTAGACAAGGCGGGTAGCGATCAGGCCGGCTACGACTCGAATGGTGAGCCCTTGCCCTCGAACGGATCGCGGAAGTTCCTGATGGAGATGTCCGAGACGAGGACCGGCTCGGGCGTGCCAAGGACCCAGAGGACCGCGTCGGCGATCGTCTCCGGCGGGATGAAGCGGTCGAGCTGGTCGCTGGTCAGGCCTGGTGCATTGTCACGCCAGAACGAGGTGTCCGTCGCGCCCGGCGAGATGAGGTGCACCTTGATGGCGTCCTTGCGCAGCTCGATCTGCAGTGCGGCGGTCAAGCCCTCGAGCCCCCATTTGGCCGCGCAGTAGGCCGTCCGATTGTCCTCGCCTACCTTGCCGGCCTGCGAGCCGATGTTGACGATGGCCCCGCCTCCCTGGGCACGCATCGTGGGATGCACGGCACGGGTACAGAGGTAGGGGCCCTTGAGACAGGCATCGAGGGTGCGGTCCCAGAACGCCTCGTCGGTCTGCTCAAGGCTCCCGGGCGGCCCCCAGAAGGCGCAATTGACGAGGATGTCGATACGGCCAAAGCGCGTCAGGACCGCCTCGACCATGGTTTCCACCGAGGCTCGGTCGGAGATATCGGTGCTGAAGCCGGCGGCCTCGCCGCCCGCGGTCCTGATGTCTTCTTCGACCGTCCGAAGGTCGGCTTCCGTGCGAGAGACAAGTGCGATCCGAGCGCCCGACGCAGCGAGCCGCGTAGCGATGGCCCGACCCATGCCCCGCGTGGCCCCGGTAACGATGGCCACGCTGCCGTTGACATCCATCCGTCGTCTCCTCCTGGTCCGTCGCTACCCCGGGTCAGTATCGCCCACCGTCGGCGCTTCGGCCGCGATCGGACGGCCGCTGCGGCATCCCGGCTGCCCCCTCTGTCGCCGTGAGCTCGAGTCGTACAATCGTTGCTCCATCGAGGCATCCGACCTGCCCGTCGTCCGACCACCGAGGAGCGACATGAAGCTGTTCCTAGACACCGCCGTCATCGACGAGATCCGCACCGTGCACAGCTGGGGCGTGCTGGACGGCGTGACTACCAATCCGACCCTCTTCGCCAAGGCCGGCGGCGCCTCCTACAAGCACGTCCTCGAGGAGATCTGCGGCATCACCTCCGGCCCTGTCAGCGCGGAGGTCGTGGCGGACGACCTCGAGGGCATGCTGCGCGAAGGTCGCGCCTTCGCCAAGATCGCCCCCAACATCGTCGTCAAGGTGCCCATGAGCGAGATCGGCCTTTCGGCTATCTCCCGCTTCGCGGAGGAGGGCATCAAGACCAACTGCACGCTCATCTTCAGCGCCGCTCAGGGCCTCCTGGCCGCCAAGGCCGGCGCCTGGCTGCTGTCACCCTTCGTGGGCCGCCTGGACGACATCAACCAGGATGGCATGGAGATGATCCGCGAGCTGGCCGCCATCATCGAGATCCACGGCTTCGAGTCGGAGGTGCTGGTGGCCTCCGTGCGCTCGCCGCGCCACGTCATCGACGGTGCCCTGGCGGGCGCTGGCGTGGCCACGCTGCCCTTCAAGGTCTTCCAGCAGATGGTCCACCATCCGCTCACGGACAAGGGCATCGCCCAGTTCAAGGCCGATTGGAGCGAGGCGACCGCCAAGGTACGCTGACGTACGAATGCCCTCGTGGACGGCGGCGCCTGGCGGCAGCAAGAGATGCCAGAAGTGCTGCCAGCCTCTCAGCGGCGGTGAGCAGACCGGGGTATCCAGGCACGACTCCGACACGGAACGGCCGTCCTGGGCCGTCCTACGCAATCACGAGGCGCCAGAGCCCGATGGTGCAGCCGTCATCGGAGACGCGGACGTGGTAGCGGTCGCCAGGGTGGGCCTCAACACAAGGCGTGCGGCCGGCTGGGGGCCCCGGAGCACATGGACCGATTGGGCCTCTGTCGGAGGACGTCCGGCCGACTGGCGAGCCGCATCGCGTGCGCCCACAGTCCGAGTCACACATCGCTGGCTTCTCGGCTAAGTCCGCCGGGGGCCGACCGATCACTCGACTCGGAGGGATCATGGACACGCAGAAGCGCCCTCTCGGCATCACGGCGCTGGCCTTTGCGTCAGTCGTTGCCGGAACCTATTGCCTGGTCGCAGCCATCGGACTGCTCCTGGGCGGCGTAGTCGGTGGTGCCTTCGGCGCGGACCACGCGGCCGTCGCCTTCGCCATCGGCGCCTTGTATCTCGGCGTGATGGCAGCGGCGTACCTCGGAGGCTATGGGTTCTGGACCCAGCGGCCTTGGTCGTTGGCGGTGGCCTCGTCGTCTTCAGCACCCTGATCGTGGGCAGCGTGGCGCTCGGGCTCACCGCCAACAACGTGGTCGCGGCGCTCGTGCCGTTGCTCGGCGCTGGTGCTGCCATCTGGCATCTCCTCGCCCGGCTACGAAGGCCCAGCTGCTCGGCACGGACAAGGCCGAGAAGGCAGGGCAACCGGGAGTGCCGGCTGCTGCCGGAGCCCTGGACACGCCCACGTCCGTTCGGTAGACAGCGAATCGGCTGCCCTCGCACGCTAGCAGCGGGTATTCGAGCTCGACTCCGACGCGGAACGGCCGTCCTGGGCCGTCCTCGCGGTCACAGGCGCGACCCGGTAGAGGTGCGTCGGGGTCAGGGCTTCGGAGTCGCGACAGTGCGCTCGGCGGAGATATTCCCGATGAATCACCAGCCGCAGGCTTCGCGGACGTTCCTCATGGCGCTCGCGGTCCAAGCTGAACACGGCCGTTAACGGTCCCTCGTCGTATGGGGTGGTGCGGTGGTGCAGCCATCGTCACTCACCCGGACGTGGTAGCGGTCGCCCACGGACGATGCCAGCACGAGGCGGATCCCGTCAACGTCGGACGCCAGTTCGACGGCGGAGCGGATGACGGCGCCGGGGGCGTGTATGGGCCGAGGCGCGGATCGTCGTGTCGCACGCGAACCTCTGGGACCTCACATGTGGCCAGTGCCGGATAGTGGGATCGCAAGCTAGGTGAGCAAGGTCGAGATAGGCCCTATGGAATCCAGCCCAATACGCTCCGTGTCCGTTCTCGGTGCCGGAGGGCATGGCCGCGTCGTGGCGAGCGCCCTCCGTGCATCAGGACATCATGTCGGCGGCTTCTACGACGACGACCCGCGGTTGTGGGGTCGGCTGGTCGACGGCGTCGCGGTCCTCGGGCCCATCATTGGGGTTGACCGCTCGGCAGCACCGCGGGCCGTGATCGCGATCGGCGACAACGCCACGCGCCAGCGCATCGAGGCGTCGCTCGATCTGGAGTGGGTCACCGTCCAGCATCCCGCGAGCTGGGTAGCACCGGAAGCCACCGTCGGATCTGGCACGGTGCTCTGCGCGGGGGCCATCGTCCAGCCGGGTGCCGCGGTCGCGGGCCATGTAATCCTCAACACCAACACCGTCGTCGACCACGATGCCCGAGTCGATGACTACGCCCACATCTCGGCGGCGCATCTGGGAGCGGGCTCGGTAGCTGAGAGGGGCGTCCTGCTGGGACTCGGCAGCGTGGTCCTCCCTGATGTGCGCATCGGTGCCTGGGCCACCGTGGGAGCGGGTGCTGTCGTGGTCAGCGATGTCCACTCAGGCGACACCGTCGTCGGCATCCCGGCACGGCCCATCCAGAACCGGCGTCTCCAAGGATGATGGATCTGTGGTGGACAGGCCCTGCGGTCTCATGGCGCGCGGCGGATGACGTTGCGGTGGTGCTCGCAGAGCACCCGGCCGACGGCGATGCGCTGGCAGCCATCGACGGCACAGGGGCGGCGGATGGGCTATGGCCCGTCGGCGACGACGGTCGTGCTTGCAGCGACGCGGTGAAGGCCCGCCACCCGCCTAGACTCATCGGCCGTGAGTCTGTCTACACCTCCGGTCGCGGCCTCGGTTCGATGGCACCCCGCAGCGCCTCGCTGGCGAGCCTGGCCAGCCGCGTCTCAGCGCCGCAGTCACGCAGTCTGTCGAGCAGCTCCCGCAGCCGCTCCACGTCGAGGCGCTCGGCCTCGGTGAGCGTGCCGCGCCTGGTGCCGGTGATGAGCTCGCGGGTGTGCGGGTGGCGCAGGAAGTCGTCGAGGGCGTCGGCCCGGGTCTGGGAGCGCCCGGGACGGCCGCTCGGGCCCGCGATGAGCGGGAGTCGCCAACGTAAGGGCATGGCCGCTCTCTCCCTGTAACGCCGCCCCGAGACCAGCGGCTGAAGGGGGTGACACTAGGCTTCCCTCTGGTGTGAACCCATAGGAAAGGCGGGCTAAGCAGTGCTAGTTAGCCCGATGGTGCTTCCGTCATCGCTCACCCTGACGCGGTAGCGGTCGCCCACGGTTGATGCCAGCACGAGCCGCGGGGCGAGCCGCTGGCGTTCGGCGGGCCAAGTCCAACATGGCAACCCCGCCCCGCGGGCCCATCATCCCGCGCCATCCGGTCGCACTAAACGACGCTGATGCGCCGCCTGGAATAGCCGAGAGGTCCGCGTGCGCCACGACGATCCGCGCCTGGGGCCATACACGCCCCGTGGTGCCGTCATCCGCTCCGCGATGGAGCTGGCGTCCGACGTTGACGGGCTGGACTACCGCTCGGTGCCCGAGGAGTTCGTGCCGTACATGCGAGACGCCGGTGTCTCCGAGGAGCTCATCGCCAAGCTCATGCACGGCAATCCCTGGAACGCCTTCTCGCGCTGATCGACTCGCGACCTAGCCATCCGGGCGGCACCTTCCTAGGTCGCTGCCCGGAGGCGCAGCCTCGGTGTTGGCGGTCAGTGTAGCGATGGCCGGATCATGCCCGCCATCTCACCAGCGGGCAAAGCCGAGTCAGGCGGTCCCATCGAACCGTTCACCCCTGAACCATGCCCATATGCGATGACCGCGGCCGAGTGAGCCGCGACAAAGCGGTGACGGGATGCAGCGCCAGACCGTCGAACGAGCGATCTCAGGCGATCACGAAAGCGGTTCCGGCTCGACCGAGAGCCGATCGCGGTGCCCCTGATGACGTACGCCGAGCTTCGAGCAGTCCTCGACCACAGGCCCGGGGCATTGTCACGCCGTCCAGAGGTCATCCCGCTGTCGCCTCTGCGGAGGTGTGAGGGGCCAGCACGTCGGACGTCTCGATCTCCGTGGCCGCCTCGCCGTCTACGGGCCAGAACTCGCAGTCACCCGGATGGACAAGGCACATCCGGGCGTCGCGGTCGTAGGCGGGGCAGTCCTCGCTCATGGGGCAGTCATCGATCATGGCTCAACATTCTGCCCGGGATCGATGCCTCTATCCCGGCTGCCTCGTCACGGCCTGGCGCGAGATGGTCCTTGAGGATGCTGACGCCATCCCGGTACCCGAGCACTCGCAAGCCCTCGCGGATGACCATGGCGCGCACCGTGGGGTCGGCAGCGAGCATGGCCGCGATGGCCTCGGCGAAGGGCCCAGCTGGGAGCCCCTCTGTATCCCTGACGGCGTCGACCGCTGTTAGGCTCTCGCAGATCGCTGGCAGCCGGGTGCGCCAGCGCCGTCGTTCGCGCAGCTTGCCGGAGGTGCTCGATGAAGGTTGGATATGTCGTGCTCTACGTGAACGATACGGAGGCATGCCGCAGGTTCTGGGTCGAGCAGGTCGGCATGGTGGAGAAGCGGCGCGACGAGGTGGGCGACTTCACGATCGCGCAGGTCGGGTTCGCCGACCAGCCGTTCGCGTTCCAGCTCGTGCCGCTTGAGATGATGAAGGAGAATCCGGACGGCCTCGACCTCGCGACGCCGTCGATCTGCTTCCAGGTCGAGGACCTCGAGGCCGCGCGCGCCACCCTCGTCGGACGCAGCGTGCAGACGACCGAGGTAGGTGAGCACCACGGGATGCGCAGCTTCGCCTTCTCGGACCCGGAGGGACGCTGGTTCGCGGTCACGCCGTGATAGGCACGGATAGCGGCACTCCGGCCACGGTCCCTTCGTGGCGACCGGTGGCTCGGGGTGAGCGGATCGGCTGGACACCGGATCTTCACCACGACCCTGGCCTCGGTCTACCCGCTCTACCTCGCGAAGGTCGAGAAGAAGGGCCGCACCCGGGACGAGCTCGACGCGGTGATCCGCTGGCTGACGAGGTACGACCAGTCCGAACTGGACCAGCACCTCGCCGCCGGCTCGACCTTCGCGGACTTCTTCGCAGGGGCGCGCCTGCACCCCAAGACAGCGTCCATCACGGGCGTCGTCTGCGGGGTGCGCGTCGAGTCGATCGAGGACCCGCTCATGCAGCGGATCCGGTACCTCGACAAGCTGGTGGACGAGCTCGCGAAAGGTCGAGCACTGGAGAAGGTGCTGCGCACCTGATGGGACCGGGCCGGCCGTTCCTCGGCCGACCCGGCGGGGCCTCGGTGAGCTACACGACGCTACTGCGCGAGCGCGTAGTCGCAGATCTCGTTCGTGTCGTCGATGGTCGGCGTCGCCCCGTCCTCCACGACGAGGTTCTGGCCATTGCCGCAGGATGTGTTGCCACTGAGCGTCGGCGAGGCTTGGTCCCCGACGAAGAGCCCACGGCCCTCGACACCTTCGATGTCGTTCCCGGTCACCGTCGGCGACCCGATCCCGACGAGGATGCCATCGCCGCCACCGGACACCTCGTTGTCAGCGACGGTGCCGGTTCGCCCGATCCAGTTGATCGCGGTACGGTTGTCCCGAAGCACATTGCCGCGAACGGCGGGCTCAGCGTCCCCCACGCCGATCCCAGCCTGGCCGGCTCTGCTCACGGTATTGTCTTCGACCGCGGGGGAACCACTGGAGACCCAGACGCCGAACATGTCGACGTCGTCGATGACATTGCCGGTGATGGACGTGGTGGCACCCGGATACCTGACGTTGATCCCGTTCACGCCGCCGCTGATGGTGTTGTCTCGGATGATGGCCGCGCCGTTATGGATGGCAATGCCGTCTCGTCGCGACGTCGGTGATGGTATTCCCCTCGACGAGCAGCCCCGGTGCGTCCCAGATGAAGATGCTCGGGTAATGGTCGGACGAGCGCTCGATGGTGTTCCCGCGGATGACCGTGGCGTCCCCGAAGAATCCGAAGATATGCGGGCCATCGGTGAGCCTGTTGCCCTCGATGAGCGGAGTCGAGTCATCGAAGGTCGCGACTGGCCCACCGCCCACGAGCTCGTTGTCGCGGATGACCGCAGTCGATCCTCCTCCCACGAGGATGGAACTGCCCTCGGACCGTTCGTCGGGCTCGGTCGTGGGGATGCCCACCCCGTCGAGCAGGAGGCGCTCGAGCGTGGGAGCACCGCCGTGGACGATGATCACCGACGGCTCGCCGCGCAGCGTCAGGTCCGAGACCGTGGCATCCGACTCCTGGAGGTCGATCGCGAAGGTCTCGTGCTTCTCGTCCCACTTCCCCAGGACCGGCTGGATCGGAGCCCGCTCGGGGGCCATGAGGACGACGTCCTCGCGAAGGCCGTCACCCTTGAGGGTGAGGTCCTTGTCGATGGTGATGGCCTCGGTGTACGTGCCGGGACGCACGAGGATGGTGTCGCCGGGCTCGGCGGACGCGACGGCATCGGTGATGGTGGTGAAGTCGCCGCCGCCTGACCGATCGACCACGATCGTGTCGTCAGCGGCGAGCAAGCGGGAACCGGCGATGCCGGCGCCCGCGACCATGAGGGTCAGCAGGAGCGCGGCCACGAGGATGGCGGCCACACGGGCCGTCGGCGATCCGACGGCGAGGCTCGATGAGATGCGCATGGGGGGCTCCTTGATGAGCGCGAGCCACTCGGGCCGCTGCCTCGTGCGGCTCGCGCGAAGGATGGTCCGGTCGATGGCGCCGTCGGAGGGAGCCGGCACACCGATGCTCGTGACGCTGTCGGCGACGATGCGCTCGAAGGCGCTCTGGTCGTTCATGCCCGCTGCTCCGTGACGGTGCGCTGGGCCGGAGGGGCGCCCTGCATCGAGGTACGCATGATCTCCAGCCCACGATGGAGACGGGACGCCGCGGTCCCGTAGGGGATGTCGAGGATCTCGGCCACCTCGCGCATGGGGAGGTCGAGGTAGTAGTGCAGCACGATGACCGCCCGCTTCTCGACGTCGATGCGGGCCAGCTCGGCGAGGATCCACTCGCGCTCGACGACGTCGGCCGAGGTGTCCGTGGGTCTCTCGCGGCCAGCGTCAGGCTGGACGTGCTGCTCGATCTGGGTGCGTCGCCGCTCCGTCTTGGCGAACCGATGACAGGTCCGCATGAGGAGCCGGCGCAGCCAGGCGTCCCAGGCGTCCGGATCGCGCAGTGCGCGTAGGTCCTTCCAGGCGGCCACGAAGGTCTCCTGGACGGCATCCTCGGCGCGAGCCGTGTCGCGAAGGACGAGGTAGGCGACGCCCTTGAGACGCGGGAACGCTGCCTTCACCAGCTGCGTGAAGGCCTCGAGGTCCCCGTCCCTGGCTCGTGCGACGAGCTCTCGCTGCATGGACGCCACCATCTCTGGCGCGAAGCGTCTCTCCGCGCTCACAAGATAAGGGGCACATGGTGCCCGGTTCCTATCCATCGTCGGGCCGAAATCACCGCGCTGGGTAGCTGGAGCGTCGTTCTCGTCCTGGCCGA
The DNA here is from genome assembly GCA_963805585.1 of uncultured Chloroflexia bacterium. GTDB lineage: Bacteria > Chloroflexota > Limnocylindria > Limnocylindrales > CSP1-4 > JAFMJV01. The sequence goes on from CAWDUR010000023.1 coordinate 49,324, forward strand.
TGAGCCGCGGATGATGGTGGCGGCGGGCAGACGACGACCTGACGTCGCTTGATCGTCAGGATGCCAGCTCGACCGGTGCCACGTCGAGGCGCACGATCCTGCCACCCCTGCCTCCGCGCACCACCGTGAGCTCCATTCGTGCGCCGATGGCCTCCTCGCCGAGGACGGTCTGCAGGGCGCCGACGTCCTCGACGCGGGCCTCGCCGATGCGCGTGATGATGTCGCCAGCGCGCAGCCCGGCGCGCTCGGCCGGGCTCTGCGGCACGACCTCGGCCACCTCCACGCCGCGCGCCTGGCCCACGCGGTCGACCAGCCGGGGCGGCAGCGGACGCGTCCCGCCGGCGATGCCGAGGTAGCCGCGGCGGACCCGGCCCGTCCGCATGAGGGCCGCGATGATGCGCCGGGCGGCAGCGTTGACGGGCACGGCGAGCCCCAGGCCCGGCCCGACGACCGAGCCCACGACCGCCGTGTTGATGCCCACGACATGTGCGCGGCTGTCTGCGAGCGCGCCGCCAGAGTTGCCCGGGTGGAGCGCCGCATCCGTCTGGATGACGTTCTCGATGATCCGCCCCGCGCGGCCATCGTGGGTCGGGAACGAGCGCCCGACGGCGCTCACGACACCGGCCGACACGGAGCCCATGAAGCCCAGCGGACTCCCAAGGGCCACGACCAGCTGACCGGGCCGGAGGCCGTCGGCGTCACCCAGCGGGGCGGCCACGAGGTCGTGGCCCTCCGCGCGCAGGAGGGCCAGGTCGGACAGCGGGTCGGCCCCGACCCGGACGTGCTCCAGGACGCGGCCATCGGCCATGGTGACGTGGCCTCGGTCGGCATCGCCGACGACGTGCGCCGAGGTCAGCAGGTAGCCGTCGGGTGCGATGACGACGGCCGAGCCCACTCCGGCGCGCATGGGCCCGCGCCTCGTCCGTCGTTCGACTTCCACGCTGGCGATGGAGGGCAGGAGCGTCTCGGCGACCCGGGTCACGATCTGCGAGTAGGCGTCGAGGGCCTCGGCCTCGACGGGATCGCCGGCCATCATGCGCTGCCCAGCGTCGCGGCCAGTGTCAGTTCTGCCGTCGCCACGGAGCAGCCGCAGCTCGAGCGTCCCGGAGGCAGCCTCGATGGCGTCGGCCAGGTCGTCGGGATCGGACAGCGTCCGGCCATCCAGGCCGACGAGGAGGTCGCCGACGAGGATGCCGGCTGCCGATGCCGGGCTCTCCGGCTCGACCTCTCGCACGAGGAGGCCCTCCCTCGGTTCAAGGCCGACGGCACTGCGCATGCGCTGCGCCACCCACGAGGGCACGATGGCGATGCCCAGCCGGGGCCGCTCGACGGTCTGCCCGCTGGCCAGCCCGTCGATGCGCTGGCGGAGCGCCTGGTCCGTCGTCGAGCGCGAGGTAGAAACCGCTCCCGAGGCGCTGCGTGTTGATGCCCACCAGGCGCCCATGGGCGTCGACGAGCGCGCTACCGGACGAGCCGGGGGCCAGGGGAGCGGTGTGCTCGAGGGCGCCGCCGACGCGGCGACCGCGCGGGCCGTGGAAGGGCACGCCAACGCTTGACACGAACCCGAAGGTCAGGCGCGGGCCACCCAGGCCCATGCCGACCGCGAAGACCGGCGCCCCGATGGCCGGTGACTCGTCGGCGAAGGCGAGGGCCGGCCCAGGGTCATCGGCTGCCAGCACGGCGACGTCGCCGTCCACGTCGGCGCCCACGACCCGTGCTTCCAGGGTGCGACCATCCATCGTCCGGACTTGCATCGCCTCGTCGGGCACGCTGTGGGCGTTGGTGACCAGGCGGCCATCCGCCACGACGATGGCCGTGGCTGCGCGACGCCCGCGACCGACGCGGACGATCGATGGGGCGGTGGTGTCCGCGACCTGCCGCGCGGCTCGGCTGAGCTCATCGAGCATCGGGGCCCTCCTGGGCTGCTAGTGACTTGCATGTCGCAAGTTACAACCGAGTTCGCGAACTCGCAAGAGCCAGGCTACGATGGCTTCCATGGCACGCGCTCGCACATGCGGCTGGCACCCATACCCTGGCTGAGCCCCAAAGCCTGGCTGGTTCCCACTCTCCGAAGGCGCCTCTCGCGGAGGCGCTCGACCGCGTCGGCGATCGCTGGTCGCTGCTCGTCATCGACGCGCTGATGGCTTCGTCGTCGCGCTTCAACGAGCTGTCTCGCTCGGTCGAGGGCATCGCCCCGAACGTCCTTAGCCAGCGGCTTCACCGCCTGGAGCGGGCGGGGCTCATCGCGTCCGAGCCATACTCGGAGCGTCCACTGCGCCACGAGTACCGCCTCACCGAGGACGGTCGCGAGCTGGCCGGGGTCATCCGGCTGCTGGCCGCCTGGGGCCGGCACTCAGACGCGGGCGATGCGTCGCTGCATCACGATGCCTGCGGAACGACCCTCGAGCCACACTGGTACTGCCCGACGTGCGCAACCGCTGTCAGGGAGGAGGATGGCTCGGACCTCCGCCGCGTGTGAGGTCCGGCCGAGCGTCGGACGCCCTTCCGCGGCCCTTGGCCAAGATCGTCGATGAGAACGTGGACGTCGTGCGTCCTGGACATTTTCTGTGCGTGGAGGCCACCTCCAACGACATCCGGCCTCAGCGGGCACTCGGCTACCTGACCCCTCTCGGGTACGTCGCATCGGTCGACATCGCGTGCGATGGAGGAACCGGACGGGTACAGGGACTTGACCGGTCTGGAGCGCGTGCTACCATTCGCTTAGCCCACCCACCCCCTGGACGCCGCCGCTTGTCTGGCATCCGTCCGGTCCACGGCGGCCACGGTCCGGGTCGGCACCCACCCCACAGCCACGTGATGCGCCGCGCGCTGCGCCACCTCGGCTGAGCAGGCCCCCTTTGCCGCAAGGAGCGGATACCCCCGACGATGGACATCAAGGAACGTCAGTACAGGGACGCCGAGGACGCGGCGCGTTACGCAGCCGACGTGGACGCCACGGACGAGGGCATGACCGTGGACGACATCGGCGAGCCGGACACCGCCCGGCACGTGGAGAGCGGCGGCCAGCGCTACGCGGCCGGCATCCTCGACCTCGTCGAGGACGGCTATGGATTCATGCGCCGCCGTGGCCTGATGCCCGGCCCGGATGACATCTACGTCAGCTCCAGCCACGTGCGCCGCTTCGGCTTGCGCGCCGGCGACCGCGTGGCCGGCATCCCCCGCCCGCCCAAGAAGGGTGAGAAGTACTGGGGTCTCGTCCGTGTCGACACCGTCAACGGCATGGACCCGCTCGATGCCCGTCGTCGCCCGCACTTCGATGAGCTGACTCCCATCCACCCCATCCAGCTCATCAATCTCGAGGCGGATCCCAAGAACCTCAGTCAGCGACTCGTCAACCTCGTCAACCCCATCGGCAAGGGCCAGCGCGCGCTCATCGTGAGCCCGCCCAAGGCTGGCAAGACGATGCTCCTCAAGGCCATCGCCAACGGCATCAGTGCCAATTACCCGGAGATCCTGCTCATGGTCGCGCTCATCGGCGAGCGACCGGAGGAGGTCACGGACATGCGCCGCTCCGTGAAGGGCGAGGTCATCTCCAGCACGTTCGACGAGCCTACGGAGAACCACACCCACGTGGCTGAGATGGCTCTCGAGATCGCAAAGCGCCAGGTCGAGAGCGGCCGCGACGTGGTCATCCTGCTGGACTCCATCACACGCCTCTCGCGGGCCTACAACCTGGCCCTGCCGCCGTCGGGCCGTACGCTCACGGGTGGCATCGACCCAGTCGCCCTCTACCCGCCCAAGCGATTCTTCGGCGCCGCTCGCAAGCTGGAGGAGGGCGGCTCGCTCACCATCATCGCCACCTGCCTCGTGGACACCGGCTCTCGCATGGACGATGTCATCTACGAGGAGTTCAAGGGCACCGGCAACTCGGAGCTGATCCTCGACCGCAAACTGTCCGAGAAGCGCATCTTTCCCTCGATCGACGTGCAACGCTCGGGCACGCGCCGCGAGGAGCTGCTGTTGGAAGAGCCCGTCCTCAAGATGGTTTGGACGATGCGTCGCATGCTCGGCGCCGTGGGCACCAACGAGGGCATCGAGCTGCTCCTGAACCGCCTCTCCAAGACGGAATCCAACGCCGAGTTCCTGGCCAGCCTGACCAGGCAGGCCGCGGCTGACGCCTGACGGTGACGACCGGTGACCCGCCGGTCACCAGAGCCTGAGCCATGTTCCTCGACCACGTCGAGCTGACCGTCACTGCCGGTGACGGCGGTGACGGCGCAGCATCCTTCCGACGGGAGGCGCACGTGCCCCGCGGGGGGCCGGACGGAGGCGACGGCGGCCGTGGCGGCTCCGTTTACCTTGTCGTGGACGTGGGCCAGACGATGCTCATCGACTATCGATTCAAGCACCACTTCCGAGCCCAGGGAGGCGGGCGCGGGGAGGGGTCGCGCCGTCACGGCAAGGCCGGTGGGGACCTCGAGCTGCCCGTCCCGCCCGGGACCGTCGTCTTCGACGGCACAAGCGGAGACCTGATGGCCGATCTCGTCTTCCCGGCCCAGCGCCTCATGGTGGCGCGCGGCGGACGGGGCGGTCTGGGCAACACGCACTTCGTCACGGCCACCCACCAGGCGCCCAAGCACGCACAGAAGGGCGAGCCAGGCGAGCAGCGCCGCCTTCGCCTGGAGCTGCGGCTCATCGCCGACATCGGCCTGGTGGGCCTTCCGAACGCCGGCAAGTCCACCCTCTTGGCGGCCCTCACGGCCGCCCGGCCGAAGGTGGCCGACTATCCCTTTACCACGCTCGAGCCGAACCTGGGCGTGCTGGACCTGGCCGCGGACGACCCCGCCGACGAACGCAGGCCGACCATCGCCGACCTGCCCGGACTCATCGAGGGCGCCAGCGCGGGCGCCGGCCTGGGCCATGCCTTCCTGCGGCATGTGGAGCGCACCCGCGTCCTCGTGCACGTCGTGGACTCTAACGGCCGCTGACCCCGAGCGCGACTACGGGATCATCCGTGACGAGCTGGAGGCGCGGGACCCTCGGCTGCTCGCGAAGACGACACTCGTGGCTGCCAACAAGCTGGACCGCGAACCGGACCCGGGTGTCCTGAAGGCCTTCCAGGCCGCACGCGCCCGGGATGGCCTGGCGGTCGTGCCGATCTCTGCCGCGCAGGGCTCGGGTTTGGCGGAGCTGCGCGCTTCCCTGGCGCGGCTGCTGCCCCGCGACGAGGAGCTCGGTTTGCCCGGCGAGGCTGCGGGCGTGGTGGTCCACCGCTACGACGCCGCGGAGACCGGGTTCCGGGTCGGTCAGGCCGCAGACGGCACCTGGCAGGTCGACGGCCGGCGCGTGGAGCGGCTCGTGGCCCAGACGGACTTCGAGAACGACGAATCAGCCGCACGCTTCCAGCGGGAACTGGCGCGCCTTGGGGTGGTGGATGCCCTGCGGCGAGCGGGCGTCGTGTCTGGCGACACCGTTCGCATCGGAGACACGGAACTCGAGTGGGGCGGACGATCAGGAGCATGGGCCTGATGCCCGTCGATCCGAGGGACGCCCGGCGAGCCATCGGCATCCTGGGTGGGACCTTCGACCCCGTACATGTCGGCCACCTGGCGTTGGCTCGCGAAGCCCATCGGGTCCTTGCCTTGGCTCGTGTCCTCTTCGTCCCCAACGCTGAGCCCCCGCACAAGCCGGCCGGCGAGGTCAGCTCGTCGTGGCATCGTGAGGCCATGCTGGCGCTGGCCATCGCGGCCGAGCCCGCCATCGAGGGGGAAACGCCTTTCGTCATCTCGCGCATCGAGCTCGAGCGTGTCGGGCCGAGCTATGCGGTCGATACCGTCGCCGAGCTTGCCGCGCAGAGCCGCGCCGAGGGCCGGCTCGCTCCCTGGTTCATCCTCTCCGCGGAGGTCCTTGACGACTTCCACACGTGGCGCGAGCCGTCGCGAATCCTGGAGCTGTGCCGGATCGCGGTCTCTCCGCGCCTGGGTGCCGAGCCGCTCGACCGTGCCTGGCTCACCGAGCACTACCCGGGTCACGAAGACCGTTTCACCTTCCTGCCCGGTCCGATGCTGGAGGTCGCTTCCACGACCATCCGCAGTCGCGTCGCGGCAGGCCTGCCCATCGACGGCCTCGTGCCGGAAGCCGTGGCGCGCTACATCGAGGAGGCCGGGCTCTACCGCGCGGCCGTGGTCGAGGCGTAGTGGCCGAGGTGGACGGTTCCCCGCGCACCATCGGCCTGCTGGGTGGTATGAGCGCCGAATCGTCGATGGAGTACGAGCGTCTCATCAACGCCGAGGTCCGGCGAGTGCTGGGCGGCAGCCACTCCGCAAGCCTGCTCGTGCGTTCCTACGACTTCGCGCTCATCGAGGGGTTGCAGGCACGCGGCGCCTGGCAGGAGGCTGGGGCCCTGCTCGCGGGTGACGCTCGGCACCTCGAGGCGGCCGGCGCTGGTCTCATCGTCCTCTGCACCAACACGATGCACCGCGTCGCTCCGGCCATCGAGGCGGCCATCGACGTGCCCTTCCTGCACCTCGCCGATGCCACGGCCGCTGCGGTCCTCGCGGCCGGCCTGCGTCACGTGGGCCTGCTTGGCACCCGCTTCACCATGGAGGGCCACTTCTACCGCGATCGCCTGGCCGCGCACGGCGTGACGACGCTGGTACCGGAGGAGCCCGACCGCAGCCTGGTGCACGAGGTCATCTACGACGAGCTCGTGCGGGGCATCGTGGACCCCGCCTCGAAGACCCGGGTCGTGGCCATCATCGAGCGACTGGCCGAGCGGGGTGCGCAGGGCGTCATCGCCGGGTGCACGGAGATCGAACTGCTGGTCGCGGCCGAGGACGTCTCCATGCCCTACTTCCCGACCACCCGACTGCACGCCCTCGCGGCGGCCCGCTGGGCGCTCGGTGAGACCGAGGGCCACGAGCCCCGCGGAGACGGCATCATGTCAGGGGCAAGGAGCGAGGGAGGATGAGGCACCCGTGACGGACGAACAGGCAGCACCTGAGCAGGCAGCCATGGCGACGGCATCAGAAGGCGGCCGTCGTGCCAGCCGACCCTCGCGCTTCGCGGCGACCTGGCCTGCCGTCTCGGCGGGCCGGCGCGGGCGCGGAGGACGACGCGTCCGGCATCGTGCCCGGACAGGTCGATGAGGCCGTACTTGCGCTGGCGCATCAGATCGTGGAGCTGGCGGCCGGCAAGAAGGCCTCGGACATCGTGCTCCTGGACGTGCGCGGCCAGACCACCATGACCGACTACTTCGTCATCTGCAGCGGTGCCTCCGACCGCCAGCTCGGCGCCATCGCCGACGGCATCGCCGAGGGTCTCCGCGATGAAGGCGTCCGGCCCCTGAGCCGGGAGGGTGACGCCGGCTCGCATTGGGTGCTCCTCGACTTCGGCGGTGTCATCGTGCACGTCATGAGCACCCCGGAGCGGGACTTCTACCAGCTCGAGAAGCTCTGGGCCAAGGCCTCGCTGCTGCTTCACGTCGTATAGTCCCGGCGCATCGTCCGGCGCGCATCCGCGGCTTTGAGCCGGCCTTGCCCCACCAGGGTCAGGGGGCCTGGTACCACCGGGGCATGGGGACCATCCAGCACGCCCCCGTAGCATCCAGCCCTGGATCGACCGGATCGACCGGTCGAGCGACGAGGGTGGACGCGAACGATGACGTGGCTCCGGGATGACTGCCCGCAGTGCGACCGCCGCCTGGTCAACTCGCGCTTCGACACCACGTTCCGCATGCCGGACGGTGACGAGCGACTCTGCTTCGCCATCCCCGCCGCGCTCTGCTCCGATTGTCACCAGCTGTACCTGGACCCGGACCTCCTGGAGGTCCTGGATATCCCCGACGGCCGCTGCGTCTTCGCCATCGAGTCGGACGCCGTGGTCCAGGAGCGGGCGACCCAGTTCCCCGTCTGACCCGACACACCGTTCCCCGGCCGACGTCAGGACCCTGACCGTCAGCGTCGGGATCGACGCTCCGGCGCGGACGCGTGGCGTGCCAGCCAGGCCTGCAGGGCCAGGCCGTCGACCTCCTCCGACACACGCGCAGTGGAGCCGTCCAGCGTGATGCCCTTCGAGCGCAGGTCGAGTGCCAGCAGGTCCGCCAGGGACTCCTCCAATTCCCCGAGTGTCCAGGCCTGTGCCTGCTCGGCCAGCTTCTGGGCGCGGAATGGCTGCAGCTTCATCGACTTGACGATCTGCGGCGGCGCCGATCCGGTGTCCAGGTGTTCACGGACGAGGAGCAGATCACGCAGGCGCCGGTGCATCTGGGAGATGAGCACGGGCATCGGCGTACTCGCTTCCAGGAGCCGCTCCGCCAGTCGCATCGAGGAGCCCACGGCTCGGGTGCCCAACGCGTCGAGGAAGGCCCACGTGGAGCCCGGGATGGACTCGCTGACGAGCGCCTCCACGTCAGCGGGCCCCACCGAGCCGCCCGGACGATAGAGCGCCAGCTTCTCCAGTTCGGCGTTGGCCAGCTCCGTGCGCCGCCGTCGATCGACGTCCGATTCGCGGACGTGGCCGCCCACTCGCTCGGCGAGCAGTCGGGCCGCGGCGGGCTCGAGCACGATCCCGAGCTCTCCGGCACGCCCGTTGAGCCAGGCCTCCAGGCGTCCCGCCGGCGGGACCTGGAACTCACGGACGACCCCTCCGTGCGCGGCCACCGCGTCGCGCAGGACGCCCTTGGCCGCCGGGCCGCTGGCGCCGCTCGCGGTGAGGTCCGTGAAGCACAGCGCATTGCCCGGGGACACCTGGCCAGCCAGGGTGACGAGCCGGTCGCGTGCCTCGGCCGCGGCCAGCAGGCTGGCCGGCTGTCGCACGACCACGACCGTGCCGCCACCGAAGAGTGGCGCGGTCGCAAGGTGCTGCTCGATGGCATCGAGGGTCCGTGCCCGGCGCTTGGCGGCCGATGGCGAGCCAGCCTCTGTATCGGTGTCCTCAAGGCTCACGCGCCACGTCTCCATGGGCGCGTCCGGCGTCGAAAGGGTGGCCGCCCAATCGCGGGCAGCCCGGTCGATGCTGAAGGCGTCCTCGCCCCAGAGATAGGCCAGAGGAGCCGAGTCGGTCATGCCGCGGCGGTCGGGCCGCCCTCCAGCGACAGCGACGCCCGCTCCGCCGCCTCTCGCCCCGTTGCTGCCTTGAGCCCCGCCGCCTCTCGCCCCGTTGCTGCCTTGAGCCTTGATGCCAGCCCGGGACATGGCGTCGTCCACCCAGCGCAGGCGTTCTACGGTCTCCGGTCGGACACCGATCATGCCGCAGAGTTCCGCCTCCAGGCGGCGTGCCATGAGCAGCGTCTCCGAGAGGCGGTCGGCATACTCGGGATGTTTGCGCTGCCAGCGCCCGAAGCGCTGCTCGAGCGACACGACGCGCTGCGTGGCCCGCTTGTCCGCATAGCAGACGATACGGTCCTCGAGGGCTGCGCCCGAGACCCATGCCGCGGCCCCAGGCTCGTCGAGCTGCATGACGGGGTGCGCGGCGACGGCCCGCGACAGCTCGGCATGGCCGGCCTCGCGCAGCCAGACGGCTCCGGCGCGTCCGTGTCCGAGGGAGCGCAGCGGATGGTCGACGGGCAGGGCCTTGTCGATGTCATGGAGGAGCGCGGCCGTCTCGACGAGCCGGCGGTCCACGATCAGTCCGGCCTGGGAGGCTCGATAGGCCAGGAACGACGCCACTTCCGCCACCACCGTGACGTGCTGCAGCAGTCGCGCCGATGGCGAGGTGGACATGAGCAGCGATAGGGCTTCGGTTCGAGTCGGGACCGCCATCCGCCCGAGGGTAGCAGGCCGCGGGTCCCGGGGCCGTGCCGCGTAGGGTTGCCGCGAGGGTAGGGGCCGTGGACTTCGTGCCACCAGTCAGCCCAGGGGCTAGGTGGTCATCACCGGGAAGCGTGGCCGTGGCCGCCTGCCTGCCATCGAGCACCACGGAGATGGTGCCCACCTGGTCGGTGCGCCAGACCGTGGTGCCCACCTCCGCCAGGCGTTCCAGGAGCGCAGCCGCCGGGTGACCGTAGTCGTTGTCCGTGCCCACGCTGATGGCAGCCACGCGCGGCCGGATGGCCTCCAGGAGGGCGCGGCTCGTGGCCCCGGCGCTACCGTGGTGTGCGACCTTGAGCAGGTCCCAGCGCTGGCCGGCTCCGCCGATCGCCGCCAGGATCTCCCCGTCGCGATCGGCCTCCAGGTCGCCCATCAGCAGCACCCGCTGTGCACCGATGCTGAGGGCAAGCACGATGGACGTGTCGTTGACCTCGCGGTTCGTGACCGGGGCCGAGCCTGGCACCATGCTCGCCACCGTGTCGCGAGGTGGCCATAACACGTCCACCTGCGCCGCTCCCATGCGGAACGCGTCACCCTGGCCCAGGCTGACCCGGCCGATGCCAAGACGTTGCGCAGCCAGGCGCAATCCCGTGACTCCCGGACCATCGGCGGGCAGACCCGACTCGGCGATGCGCCCGACACGGTAGCGCGGCACGAGGCCCGCCAGCCCTCCGGCATGGTCCTCATGCGGGTGCGTGAGCACGACGAGGTCGATGCGACGGTCCCAGAGTGGGATGCGCTCGTCGAGGCGCCGCACGAGCAGGTCGGGGTCCGAGCCGCCGTCCACGAGCAGGCGCGTGCCATCCGACGCCTCGATCAGGATGGCGTCACCCTGGCCCACGTCGAGGACGGTGATCCGAAGCGGTGCCGCTGATCCGAGGGCAGGGACGATCCAGATGACCGCCACGAGCGCGGCGCCGACGCCGCCCATGACCAGCCCGCGGGCTCGTTGCCCGGCTCTGTGTACCTCCGCCCGCGCGGTCGGCGGTCTGACGACGACGGTGCCATCCATGTCGCCCATGCCGCTGTGTGCGCGCGCTCGGTGCAACGCGGCCAACAGAGCGAGGAAGGCGATGCCGGCGGCCACGGCCGACAGGGGCCCGGCCAGCTCGAGGCTGGCAAAGGGCACCTCGGCCATGAGGCCAGCGCCTCGCACCATGGCCGCCAGGGGCAGCCACGCCACCAGGCTCACGAGGGCGGCCGCCAGCCCCACGATCGGGATGCCGACCCCGAGCCCCGCGACAGCACCCAGGACGGCACCCAACATGGCCATCGGCACGAACGGTGCCATCAGCAGGTTCGCCAGCGGTGAGATGACTGAGAGCCGTCCGAAGTGCAGCAGGACCAATGGCAGGGTGGCCAGTTGGGCGGCCAGGGAGACGCCCAGCGTCTCCGGTAGCCAGCCGGGGGTGCGTCTGGGCGTCAGCCTGCGCACGGCGGACTCGGCGGCGCCGCCCAGTGCCAGCAGTCCGGCCGTGGCGGCCAGCGAGAGCTGCAGGCCGATGTCTCCGACCATGCCAGGATCGGCCAGCAGCAGTCCTGCACAGGCGACGCCCAGCGCCGCAGCGGCGCCAGCGGGACGGCCCCCCTCGCGCGCCAGCAGCACCACGCCGCCCATGACGGCCGCCCGCACCACGCTGGCCTCAGCACCGGCCACGATGGTGTAGGCGACGATGGCGGACAGCACCAGTAGGCTGCGCGCTCGCCGAGGGATACCCGTCGCTCGCAGGAGCCCCGTGGCGATACCGGCCACCAGGGCGATGTTCCAGCCGCTGATGGCCACGACATGGGTCAGGCCGGTCGTGGTGAAGTCGTCAGCCACGTCGCGACCGACGCGCTCTCGAAGACCGACGAGGATGCCTGACGCGAGACCGGCCTCCGGCTCCGGGATGGCGCGCGCGATGGCCTCATCCACGCTCCGCCGGAGCCGCTCGACGGCCGCCAGAGCGCCTCTCCCCGCTCCCCGTCGCTCGACCGTCTCTGCGTTCAGGGTGCCGGCTGCTCCGCGGTCCACCAGGAACCCGGCGAACCCGGGAGCATCGGCGGGCGGTGCTTCCAGCGCTCCGGTCACCGTGAGCAAGATCGCCCGGGACCAGGGCCGGGTACCGCGGCAGCCAGGCATAGACCAGCCAGGAGCTCTCCTCCCCGGCGTACGGGCTGACGCTGGCTGTGCTCAGTCGCAGGAAGGCGCGCTGCTGGTCACCAGCAGGTGACGAGACGTCAACGACCTCCGCTGACCATGGCCCTCGTCCGTCCGGCAGCGGCATGACAGGGCCGGCGGGCGCGAGGGCGAGGCCGAGGCCGGCGCGCAGCGTGACCGCCCCGAGACCGAGCAGGAAGGCCGCTCCGGCGGCATTCCCACGGGCCAGCGACAAGGCGACCATGACCAGCGAGCTGACCCCGGTCGCTACGACCAGTGCCCCAGACAAGCCGAGGTCCAGGTCACCGCCGCCAGTGAACAGGGCCCCCAGGATGGCGCCCAGGGCCAGCCAGCCAGCCCGCGGCAGCGCCAGCACGCCAGTTCCCGGTCCTGGGCGCGACTACCGGGAGACCCGCACCAGGTCCACGATGTCGTCGTATACGGCCTGCCCAACGATGTCGCGGTCGAGCAGCTCGCCGACGGAGGCGAATGCGCGATCGGAGCGGGCGACCATGATCTCGCCGGCCGTGACCGGGCCGATGCCCGGCAGGGACTCGAGAGCGGCCTGGTCAGCCGTATTGAGATCGATGCGGCCGTCGGCCGGCGTCACCAGCGCCGCTGCCTCCATCCCGAGCTCCGGCACCACGACCTTGGCGCCGTCCGCGAGCGGCTCGGCGAGGTTCAGGGAGCTGGCCTGCTGCCACGAGGTCCACGCGGGCCGCGTATCCACCGGCTGCGTCGATGGCGTCCGCGACACGGTCGCCGCTGCGCAGGCGTTGGAGGCCCGGCCGCTGCACGGCTCCGGCGACATCCACGACCAACTCGCCGCCGGTCGCATGGTCCGTCAGGGTGTCCGGACCCGGCAGCACTGGCCACGCCGCCCTCAGCCAGGGTGCCCATCCCTCCCGGAGCCGTGAACGGGGAGGTGGCGAGCTGATCGAGCTCGCCACCACCGGAGGGCGTCAGGTCAGCGAAGAGCGCCAGGCCGAGGAGCACCAGCGCCGCGCCGGCTGCCGCTCCGCCGAGGGTCGCGGCGATGAGCGTCACCCAGTGGGTGGCGGTACCGGGCAAGCCCGATGCACCTGCTGCTGCGGCCGGGAGGCTCGGTGGCGCTTCAGCGGCCGCGCCTGAAGAGAAGGTCCGCCAGCGGGGCAGAGCCTCGTTCATGGGGTCACTCCTGGCGGGCAGTCTCAAGCGGCGGGGCGTGGACGCCGGCCGGCTCCATGCCGCCGGCTGCGGCCGCGCGGGACCAGCCGCCCTAAGAAACTACCCGCACCCACTTACGCGTCGCTCACGTGGGGCATCGCTGCGACTTCCCGACGCGCTGCCGAACCCGCCCTGCCGACCCCCGCGCCACCGACCGCGGGTTCAGTCGCCGATGAGCGCCTCCAGGCGCGGTCGGACATCGGTTGCCAATCGTCGCATGGTCTCCTGGTCGTACGGCGAGGGGAACCCGCAGATGAGGTGCCGATAACCGGCCTGGACATACGGTGCCAGCTGCTCGTAGACCTCGTCCGGGTCGCCCGCCAGGCAGCGGTTCGACTCCACGCTGGCCGACCCCGGCCGCTCCTCGTCGGGCACGGCGCCGCCGTTCATGGCGAGCATCTCGGCGTCGGCCGCGAGCGCCGCTTCGCGTGAATCCCGGACGACGACGCGCTGCAACTCCACCGTGCGCTCGATCTGCCGCTCGTCCCGACCCACCGCCTGGCAGTGCTCGAGGAGGATGGCCTCCGAGCGCAACACGTCCTCGATGGGATTGCCGAGGTTGTTCATGTCGGCGTACTCGGCCACGAGGCGCAGGGTGACCTTGGGTCCGCTGCCACCGATGAGGATGGGGATGCGCCGCTGGACGGACGGCGGGTCGTTGCGCACGGCCTGGACGGCGTAGCGCCCACCCGGCGGCGAGCTGGGCTGCGTCCCGTCGAGCATGCCACGCACGATGGGCAGTGCTTCCGCCAGCCAACGCAACCGCGTGCCTGGGCGGTCGCCGTACTCGAGGCCGAAGGCGGTGTGCTCAGGCTCCATCCAGGCGGCGCCGATGCCCAGGACGGCCCGCCCACCGCTGATGTGGTCGATGGTGGTGATCATCTTGGCCAGCAGGGCCGGGTTGCGGAACGTGTTGGCGCTGACGAGGTGGCCGATGGTGGCCCGTGTCGTCTGCGAAGCCACGGCGGCCATGGCCGTGTACGCCTCCAGTGCCGGTCCCTTCCAGGTGCCCACGATGGGGTAGACGTGGTCCCAGGTGAAGAGCGAGTCGAAGCCCAGGTCCTCAGCTCGCAACATGGCATCCAGGAACCCCGGCCAGTCGGTGTACTGGTTCCAGAGATTGGCGCCCAGCTTGAGCGGCGCATCCATGTTCGGCATTCGTCGTTCTCCTGCGGGCTGATCGTCAGGACGCCAGGAGCGAAGCGAGGCGCGGGCGCACCTCGGTCGCCAGGCGTGTCATGGACTCCTCGTCATACGGAGACGGGAAACCGAAGATGAGGTGTCGGTAGCCCATCTCGAGGTACGGCTCGCAGTGGGCGACGACCTGCTCCACGGTGCCCACCGGCTGCTCGGTCCAGGCAGTGGCATTTCCGTTGTGAGCGAAGATGTCGGCAAGGACGCGCCGCGCCTCCGCCTCCGAGTCGCGGATGACCGGCACGCCCATTCCCGTCGTGCGCTCGACCTCTGCCGCATCGCGACCGATGGCGGCGCAGTGGGCCAGCAGCTGGGCTTCCGGCTCGGACAGGCTGGCGCCACGGCCGCCGACGTTGCAGGCATCGGCGTACTGCGCCACGAGGCGCAGCGTGACCTTGGGCCCGCTCCCGCCGATGAGGATGGGCAGGTGCTCCTGGATCGGCCCCGGCAGGTTGAGGGCCGCCTGGACGGCGTAGCGGCCATCCGGCGGCGAGCTGGGCTGGGTCCCGTCGAGCATGCCGCGCATGATGGGCAGCGCCTCGCCCAACCAGCGCAACCGCTCACCGGGGCCGCTGCCGAAGGGCAGCCCGAAGGCGCGGTGCTCGGTCTCGAACCAGGCCGCGCCGATGCCCAGCACGGCCCGGCCGCCGCTGATGTGATCGAGCGTGGTCACCATCTTGGCTACGAGTGCTGGGTTGCGGAACGTGTTGGCGCCGACCATCAGCCCGATGCTGGCGCGCCCGGTGCTGGCCGCCACGGCCGCCATGGCCGTGTAGGCCTCGAAGATGGGCCCTGCCGCCGAACCGACGATGGGATAGAGGTGATCCCACGTCCAGAGCGAGTCGTAGCCGAGGCGGTCGGCACGCTGCTGGGCGCCCAGGAACGACGGCCAGTCGGTGTACTGGTTCCAGCAGTTGGCGCCCAGCTTCAGGGGCGCGTTGGGGTCGGACACGGGAGGCTCCTTGAGGACGGGACTACCTGGCGAGGATACGCGTCTCCCCGCGACGGCGGGTCGCGCCGCACCTCAGCCGGCGTGGACCGTGAGCGCCTGGACGAGCATGTCGACCGGGTTGTCCGCCTCGAGGGGATGGCGCATGGGACGCTCCAGGCGCAGACGGTAGGTGTTACGCCGTCCTGTTCGCGCCCGCTCGACGTAGCCGGCATCGACCAGGTCGGCCACGATGCGCTGGGCGGCACGCTCGGTGATGCCCACGAGGTCCGCGACATCCCGAAGTCGCAGGTCGGGGTCGCCGGCGAGGCAGATGAGGACGTGGGCGTGGTTGGTGAGAAACGTCCAGGTGGGCTCATCACTGGGCCGGCCCGGCGCGATGTCGTGGCTCGAGACTCGGACCGCGATGGCTGACATGCGACGGATGATACACGACATACTTGACGTGTCATCAGGTATCGTATGTATCATGCCCGGCACCGAAGGGGAGTACCCCACAAGGGCTTTGGCGTCAGGCCGGTCGCGCAACAGCGGCCCGCTGCAGCCGGCCGGGCATCGATCCGGCCGGGGGAGACCTTCGGCTGATCGAGTACGTCAGCCGGAGGTTCGCGCCGCCACATGGAATCCACCCTCCTTCTCTGGGTCGCCTTCGCGGTCTTCATCGTGGGCATGCTGGCCCTCGACCTCTTCGTCTTCCACCGCGACGCCCACGAGGTCTCGGTGCGCGAGGCGGCTCTCTTCAGTGCCGTCTGGATCGGTCTGGGCCTGGCCTTCGGCGGCCTCGTCTTCCTGTGGCAAGGCTCACAGGCCGGCGGGGAGTACCTGGCCGGATACGTCATCGAGAAGTCCCTGTCGCTCGACAACGTCTTCGTCTTCGCCTTGATCTTCAGCTACTTCGCCGTACCGGCGAAGTACCAGCACCGCCTGCTCTTCTGGGGCGTCGTGGGCGCCATCGTCTTCCGCGCCGTCTTCATCCTGGCTGGCGCCGCGCTGCTGGACGCCTTCCACTTCCTCATCTACGTGCTGGGTGCCCTGCTCCTGGTGACCGGCTGGCGGATGTGGCGTTCGCGCAACCAACACGCCATCCAACCCGAGAAGAACCCCATCCTGCGACTCGTTCGTCGCGTGGTGCCCATGACGCGCGAGTACCGCGGCCAGTCGTTCTTCATCCGTGACGGCGGACGGTGGCTGGCCACACCTCTCTTCGCGGTCCTCGTTGTCGTCGAGTCGAGCGACATCATGTTCGCCATCGACTCCATCCCGGCCATCTTCGCGGTCACGAACGATGCCTTCATCGTCTTCACCTCGAACGCCTTCGCCATCCTCGGCCTGCGCGCGCTCTACTTCCTGTTGGCCGGCCTGATCTTGCGCTTCACGTACCTGAAGGTCGGCCTGGCCGCGCTGTTGGTCTTCGCAGGACTGAAGATCCTCGCCTCCGACTTCTACAAGATGCCCGTCATCGTCTCTCTTGCCGTGATCCTCATCATCCTCGGGGTCTCCGTGTTGGCATCGGTCTGGTCGGCGCGACGCAACGGGGCGGTCCAGGATGCCGGCGATCCTGACCAGCCCGCCCGATCGACAGCTCTGGAGGCCTGACCCATGCGTCTCGCTCGCCCACCGCTCCCATCCCAGCCCCCGCCGTCGGCTGCCGCCTAGGCTAGGCGCGACCGCCAGCATCGCGCATCTCGCTCCTTCGCAGGCCGATGCGGTAGGCTGCGCGGACGTGCTCGGGCAGACCGCCTTCGCTGTCCGTCGCATGTCGAGGACCGCACATGGAAACGTCGATCGATTTCGTCATCATCGGTGCCGGCGCAGCGGGGGAGGCGGCGGCGAACCTGGCCCGTGCGCGCGGCGCCTCGGTGGCCATCGTCGAGCGTGATCTGGTGGGCGGCTCTTGCGCCTTCTGGGCTTGCCTGCCCTCCAAGACGCTGCTGCATGCTGCATCGATCCACGCACTCGGGGGTGACTACGACTGGGGGCGGGCGTCGGCGCGGCGCGACTACATGATCGAGCGCGAGCATCGGCCATACCCCGATGACGGCGGTCACGTCCGCCGTCTGGAGGAGGTCGGGGCGACGGTGATCCACGGCACCGCCCGGGTCGCCGGACCCGGCCGCGTGACCGTCGCCCACGGCGACACCGAGCGTACCCTGCGGGCAGGGCACATCGTCATCGCCGTCGGCTCCATCCCGCGTGTCCCGCCCGTCGAGGGCCTGGACGCTATCGAGCCATGGACGAATCGCGAAGCGACGAGCACTCGTGAGCTGCCGGGCAGCATCGTCATCCTTGGCGCCGGTCCCACCGGCGTGGAGATGGCCCAGGTCTTCGCCAGGTACGGGGTGCCCACCACGCTGATCGCCTCGCAGCAGCGCGTCCACCCGAGGGACCATGTCCGGAATTCGGCCGCACTCGAGGCGCTTCTCTTGGGCGACGGGGTCGATGTCCGGAAGGGCGTGCGAGCCGTGCGCATCCGCCCCCGGACCTCGGAGACGGGCGCGCATCGCATCGAGCTCTCGGACGGCTCAACCGTCGAAGGCCACCAGGTCTTCCTGGCCGTGGGCCGCACCATCCCGCTCGATGGCCTCGGGCTCGAGTCGCTCGGTCTTGACGTGAGCAAGGGCCTGCAGGTCGGCTCCGACCTGCGCATCGCCGACGGCGTCTTCGTGGCAGGCGACCCGGCGGGGCCGGAGATGCACACGCACGTGGCTCACTACCAGGGTGAGATCGCCGTTCGCATCGCGCTCGGCGATGACGTGCGGCCCGACTACCGAGCCATCCCTCGCGCCGTCTACACCGACCCAGAGGTGGCAGGCGTGGGTCGCTCGCTCCAGGAGGCCATCGACGCCGGGCTGGACGCCTTCGAGGAGGTGGCTGACCTGGGCACGACCGCCAAGGGTTACGTCGCCGAGGCGTCAGGGCATGTGACCATCGTGGTGGACCGCGCGACCCGCACGCTTGTAGGCGCCTTCATCGCCGGCCCCGCTGCGTCCGAGGCCATCCATGAGGCCGTGCTGGCCATCAAGGCCGCCATCCCGATCGACGTGCTGGCGGACACCATCCATGCCTTCCCGACGACGGCGCGCGCGCTCGGAGGCCTCTTCAGGCAGGCGACGGACCGCGTGGCGGCCGGACGCTAGGGTGCCTGGCGGAGCCCATCCACGGCCACTTCGGCCGCGCAGCGTCAGCGAACGACGATGTTCACGAGCCGTCCCCCGACGTGGATGACCTTGATGACTTGCTTGCCCTCGAGGTTGGCGACGACCTTGGGCTGGGCCATGACGATAGCCTCCACCTCCGCCTCCGAGATCCCAGGTGCCACGAGGACCTTGTCGCGGAGCTTGCCGTTGACCTGGACAGGCACCTCGACCTGGTCGGCCGCGACGAGGGCCGGGTCGTAGACAGGCCAGGACTCGGCGTGGACCGACGACCACTCCAGACCAGCGGCCTCCAGGCGCCGCGCCCAGAGTTCCTCGGCGATGTGTGGCGCGACCGGCGCCAGCATCAATAGCAGCAGGCGGACGGTTTCGTCCCAGCCCGGGGTGCCCGCGGCGGGCGTGCCGCGGTAGCGCATGAGCAGGTTGGTCATCTCCATGAGCTTGGCCACGATGGTGTTCCAGCGGAAGCCCTCGTGGTCGGCCGTGACGCCCTGGAGGGTGCGGTGAGCGCCGACGCGAAGTGCTCGCTCGGCGGCCCCCACGTCCTCGCCTTCCGGCAGCCGCCCGGCTGATGCATCGCTCGTCTCCAGCCCTTCCGGGTCGAGGGTCACGTTCCAGACGCGGCGCAGGAAGCGGTTGACACCCTCGATGCCCTGCGGGTTCCAGGGGCCACCCTGGTCCCAGGGTCCCATGAACATGAGGAAGAGGCGCACCGTGTCGGCGCCGTATCGGGTCACCAGCTCGTCGGGATCCTGGACGTTGCCGCGGCTCTTGCTCATGCGCTCGCCATCCGCGCCCAGGATCTGGCCCTGGTTGAAGAGCCGCTTGAAGGGCTCGCGCTCGCGGACCATGCCCAGGTCGGCCAGGGCCTTGCAGAAGAAGCGGCTGTAGAGCAGGTGCATGACGGCGTGCTCGGCACCGCCGGTGTACTGGTCCACGGGACACCAGCGCTCCTCGAGCGCGCGGTCGATGGCGCCGTCCTCTGCCTTGGGCGACAGGTAGCGCCACCAGTACCAGGAGCTGTCCACGAAGGTATCCATGGTGTCCGTCTCGCGGCGCGCCGGCCCGCCACAGCTGGGGCAGGTGGCGGCCAGGAAGACCTCCGCCGTCTCCAACGGGTTGCCGCCTCCGGCCGGATAGACGAAGTCCTCCGGCAGGAGCACCGGCAGCTCGCTCTCCGGCACGGGCACGATGCCGCAGCCGGCGCTGCAGTAGACGACCGGGATGGGCGTGCCCCAGGCACGCTGGCGGCTCACCAGCCAGTCGCGGATGCGGTAGGTGACGGTGGCGCGGGCTTCGCCACGCGCCGCCAGGTCCTCCACGATGGCGGCGAAGCCCTCGGCCCAGGGCATGCCGCTGAAGGCGCCACTGTTGACGAGCCGCGCGCGCTCATGCTTGGCCGGGTAGGCCTCGAGCAGCGGGCTGTCGTCGGCATCGTCGGGGCCGGCCACCACACGCACGATGGGCAGCCCGAAGCGCTGTGCGAAGGCGAAGTCGCGCTCGTCGTGCCCGGGCACGGCCATGATGGCGCCGGTGCCGTATGAGGCCAGCACGTAGTCGGCGATCCAGATGGGGATGCGGGCGCCGTTGACCGGGTTGACAGCTTCCGCGCCGATGGGCACGCCCGTCTTCTCGCGCTCCGTCGAGAGGCGCTCGATCTCCGTCTCTCTCCGGGCCGCGGCCACGTAGGCCTCGACCACCTCGCGCTGCTCGGGCGCGGTCAGCTCGGCCACCATGGGGTGCTCCGGCGCGAGGACCATGAAGGTAGCCCCGAAGAGCGTGTCCGGGCGGGTCGTGAAGACGCGCAGTTCCGCGCCCCCCGCGTGGTGGGCCGAGGCGGCCGTGCGGAAATCGACTTCAGCGCCCTCCGAGCGCCCGATCCAGTTCGTCTGCATGAGACGCACCGGCTCCGGCCAGTCGACGCCCGAGAAGTCGAGCAGCTCGTCGGCGTACTTCGTGATGCGGAAGAACCATTGCTCGAGGTCGCGCTTGATGACGGGCGTGCCACAGCGCCAGCAGACGCGCTCGACCCCCTCCACCTGCTCCCGGGCCAGCACGACCTGGTCCTTGGGGCACCAGTCCACGGGCGCCATCTGCCGGTAGGCCAGGCCGGCCTTCATGAGTTGCACGAAGATCCACTGGTTCCAGCGGTAGTACGCAGGCTCGCAGGTCACGACCTCCGCCGACCAGTCGAGCGTGGCGCCCATGGTTCGGAATTGGCGGCGCATGTTCTCGATGTTGCGCAGCGTCCAGGTCGCCGGATGGACGCCGCTCTTGATGGCCGCGTTCTCTGCCGGCAGGCCGAAGGCATCGAAGCCGATGGGCAGGAAGACGTTGTGTCCGTTCATGCGCAGGAAGCGCGCCCGCGCGTCCGTGGGAGTGACGATGTACCAGTGGCCGATGTGCAGGTCGCCGGACGGGTAGGGGTACATCGTGAGCAGGTAGTAGCCGGGGCGAGTCTCATCCGCCAGGTCGGTGTCGTGGAGCCCGAGGTCCTCCCAACGCTGCTGCCAGCGAGGCTCGATATGAGCCGGGTCGTAGCGGTCGATGCGCGGGCGTGAGGCCACGGTGTCCATGTCGGATGGGCTGGTCATGTCGGCATTCTCACTCATGCGCCCGGCGCGTGGGGGCTCCGGCACGACGAGACCCCCGCCGGCGACGGGGGTCCTGGATGGTGTCGGGGTGGTGGAGCGACGGGGACTCGAACCCCGGACCTTCTGCCTGCCAGGCAGATGCTCTCCCAGCTGAGCTATCGCCCCGTGCGCGCCATGGTACCCGACCCGCGCCCGAGCCGCGACGAGGGCTCTGACTCGTGCCGCTTCCACATCGAGCACGGCATCGCGCCGACGACCATCGGCCCGCGTACGATGCGGAGGTGCCAGGCATGCCGCTCGAGCCGCGCTTCCGCCCATGCCAGCAGCCGTGAGTGATCGGCCCTACGTCGTGCGGCGCTCCGACCGGGCGCGGCGCGCGCGCCTGACCGTGACGGCCAGCGGCGAGGTGATCGTGGTGCTGCCGCGCGGAGCTGCGCTGGCGGAGGCCGCGCGCCTCGTGGGGCGCCATGACGTCTGGATCGCCGGTCACGTGGGTCGCCTGCAGGCCGAGCGCGAGCGGCTGGACGCTCGCCCTGCCCTGGGATGCGGTCGCGTCCTCGAGGTGGACGGTCGTCCGCTTCTGGTCACCCGATCGGAGGAAGACCAGACGCCCGCTCGCGGCACCGTCGACCTCATCGGGCAGCGACTCGTCGTCCGGGTCGGCGGCGACGGGCGGACCACGGCCGAGCTGCTCGAGCGCTGGCTGCGCACGCGTGCCCGCCGGGCCATCGCGCTCCGGGTGGCGGCACGTTCCGCGGAGATGGCGGTCCGCCCGGGGCCCATCTCCATCCGTGATCAGTCGAGCCGCTGGGCCTCTGCGTCACCGAGTGGGCGCGCTCTCGTTCAACTGGCGCCTCATCCTGGCGCCGCCGGCGGTGCTCGACGCGGTCGTCGTCCACGAGCTCGCACACTTGCGCATACGCGGCCACTCGCGGAGCTTCTGGCACCTCGTGGAGCATCACGCGCCGCAGACGTCCGATGCGCGTCGCTGGCTGCGGGCCCACGCCCGCGAAGTGCGAGCGGCGCTGGAGTAGCCGCGTCGCCTGTCAGCAGCGGGCCAGGATGGCGAAGGACGCCAGCTCGTCGGCGAAGGTCCGGGCATCCGTCTCCACGTGCGTCACGGCGCGCTGCGGGCGGGAGTTCGTACGGAAGTCCTCGACCGCCAGCTCCACCTCAGCGAGTCGATAGCCGAGGCGTGTCAGCGGTCCCTCCAGCTGCTCGGCGAAGGGTCCGAGGTCCGCCTGTGCCAGCTCCACGAAGGCGGCCTGCAACTTGCCCAGCTCGATGTCCAGGGCGACGCGATTGGGCAGCCTCAGCTCCACGGCCCGCAGCGCCGCGGTGCGCGACTGGACAGCGCCGATCTGCGTGCACAGCATGGATCCGCTGTCGACCGCAGAGCTGGGGCTGGCCGCACCTGGTGCCAGGGCCGCCTGCGATGGCGCAGGATCGCTCGTGCCGAGGGCTGATGGTCCGGGCGTCCCGGCGCTGTCGCCCGCGCAGGCAACGGCGACAGCCAGGATGACGAGGGGGGCCGCCAGGCGGAGCGCGAGTCGATGGCGATGGGTAGGGATGGCTGCGTCTGGCATGCGATCCGTGTCAAGTCCGCCCGTCAGAGGCGAAGGGCGGATGGTGGAGATGAGGGGACTCGAACCCCTGGCCTCTGCGATGCGAACGCAGCGCTCTCCCAGCTGAGCTACATCCCCACGGGTGGTGGCCCACGGCCACGCTCGGCCCGCGAAGTATACCTCCGGCCCCTGCCACCGGCCCCAACGGCACGAACGACCGCCGGGCATGAGGGGTAGCATCGAGCCGACCCCTGTCCCAACGTGCCTTCGAGGAGGTCGTCGAAATGCTCTGGACCGTCCGCTTCGCCATCAAGTCCCTCTTCAGGCTGTTGCCACTCATCCTGGCAGCCCTGGCCGGAGCCGGGACCGCCCTGCTGCTCCAGCTTCGCGGGGAGCAGAAGGCGTGGGGCCTCGACGCGGCCGATACCGACCGCGCGCTCGCCGGCGACGACCTGATCGCGGAGCCCGGCATCATCGACACGCGCAGCCTGGTCATCGATGCTCCTCCCGCGGCTGTGTGGCCGTGGCTGGCGCAGCTGGGCTTCGGTCGGGGTGGCTGGTACAGCTACGACCGCATGGACATGGCGGGCAGCAGCGCCGATCGCATCCTGCCTGAGTTCCAGGACCTGGCGCCTGGTGACATCGTCCCGACGCACCCCGCTGGCGGGTTCCTGGCCAAGGTCGTGGAGCCGGGACGAGCGCTCGTGCTCTACCTGGATGACGAGCTCGTGCGCAGCCAGGCCGCCAGCGCCGCATCGAGTGGTCGGCCCGCTGGCGTCGAGGCTGCCGGAGAGCCCGCGCCTGCCGGGCTCCAGGTCGCGGGGGCCATGGGTGGCCTGACCATGCCGAAGTTCCGCGCCAGCTGGTCGTTCGTGCTGGAGCCAGAGACCGACGGTCGGAGCACCCGGCTCATCGAACGCTTCCGCGTCTGGGCTCCGGATGCTGGCCTGCCCGGCAGGCTGGCGATGCCGGCCATGGGACTCGGGGTCTTCGCCATGACGCGCAAGCACATGCTGGGCCTCAAGGAGCGCGCCGAGCGAACCGCTCAGCCACCCGCCTGAGCGACCGAGCGGCGCTCAGGATCGGCCGGCCGAGGCGCCCGCTCCACCCTGCGGCAGGCTGAACCAGAAGCGGGTGCGACCGGGCGCCGACTCCGCTCCGACGCGCCCACCCCAGCCCTCCACCAGCTGCTTGACGATGGCGAGGCCGATGCCTGCGCCTCCGAGGGCGCGGTCGCGCGACTTCTCCACCCGGTAGAAGCGCTCGAAGAGGTGCGGCAGATCCTCCTCCGGGATGCCCTCACCGCTGTTGGTGAGGCTGACGAGAACGGTGTCATCACGCTGTTCAGCGGCAAGGGACACGACACCGCCCGGCGGGGCATAGCGCGCCGCATTCTGGAGCAGGTTGCCGATCACCTGGGCGAACTGGTCGGGATCCACCCGAGCAGGCAGGGGCGTGCGCCAGCGGCGCTCGATCGTCAGGCGCCGGGCGTCGAAGGCCGGCCGCGCCAGCTCGACCGCAGCCGCGAGCAGCGCGGCCAGGTCGACGTCGACGGGGTGGGCCCGCTTGCCGGCCCGGTCACCGGCTGCCAGGTCGTCGAGCGAGTGGGCCAGCCGCACCAACCGCTCGGTCTCCTCGAGCAGCGAGTCGTAGGTCTGCTGATCAGGCACGATGATGCCGTCCCGGATGGCCTCCAGGTAGCCTTCCAGGTTCGTGAGCGGCGTGCGCAACTCGTGCGCCGTGTTGGCGATGATGTCGCGCCGCTGGCGCTCGCTCTCCTCGAGCTCGGCCGCCATCTGGTTGAACGAATCGGCCAGGCTGGCCAGCTCGTCCGGGGCGGTCCGGGGAACGCGGGCGGCCAGGTCCCCGTCGGCCAGCCGACGAGCGGCGGCGCCGACGTCCGCGAGCGGACGGGCGATCATGCGGGCCAGGGCGATGGCCAGTCCCACGGCGGCCACGATGGCCACGCCCATGGCCACCAGGAGCACCTCCCGGATGGACTGGTCGAACATGGCGTACGAGGTCGACGCCGATTCGCCGTGCTCCATCATCAGGCGCGCCAGCGCGTCGCCACCGACGACCCAGACGCCCAGCGTGACGATGCCCACCGCGACGACGGCGGACGCGATGCCCACCAGCGCGATGCGCCAGGCCAGGCCGTGCCCCAGGGTCAGGCTGCGCTGCCCCGTCCGAGGCTCGCTCATGCCTCCCCGCGCGGCGGTGCGGCACGGTACCCCACGCCGCGCACGGTCATGACGTAGCGCGGTTGGTCGGCATCGTCACCGAGCTTCTCACGGAGGCGACCCACGTGGACGTCGATGGTGCGATCGAGCACCTCGCCGTCCTCCGAGCCGTAGACCGCATCGAGCAGCTGGTCGCGCGAGAGGGCACGCCCGTCGGCCGCCACGAGCGTTACGAGCAGCCTGAACTCGACGGGTGTCAGTGGGACCAGCTGGCCACCTCGGCGCACCTCGTAGCGTTCCGTGTCGATCGTCAGGTCGTGCTGGGTGAGCGTGGCCGCAGCGGTCGGGCGGCTGCCGGCAGGGTCCGGGCGGTGCGTGCGGCGCAACACGGCCTTGACACGCACCACCAGCTCGGCGGGGCTGAAGGGCTTGGGCAGGTAATCATCCGCGCCACGCTGCAGGCCGATGATGCGCTCCGGCAGCGAACTGCGGGCGGTCAGCATGAGGACGGGCACGTCACCTTCGGCACGCAGGATGCGCATGACCTCCAGGCCATCCACCTCGGGCAGCATGAGGTCCAGCACGATGAGGGCGGGGTCGTCCGTGCGGGCGCGTTGCAGCGCCTCGCGGCCGTCGTAGGCGCTGATGACGCGGTAGCCCTCGCGTTCCAGGTAGGCGCGCACGAGAGCCACGATCTTGCGGTCGTCATCGACGACCAGGATGGGCCGCGAAGGAGTTGCGCTGGCACCAGACTGGGGCTTTGACATCAGGGCGTCCATGCTAGCGCCGCAGTCTCGCGGTCATCGGTGACGACGTGGTGACACTTGACAATATAGAACAGATGTTCGATGATTCGTCGGGCCATGGAACGACCTGTCGAGCCCCTCAGGGATGCCCTCGCAACCCTCCAGACCCGCTGGGGAAGTGCCGTCGTGCGCCTGGGTGACGGTCGTGGGACCGGTTCGCTGGTGGCCCCGGTCAACGTGGAGCCGGCCATCCATGGCGCTCTGGCCCTGGCACCCCGTCCAGACTTCCTCGTGGAGGCACCGCAGGCTGCCCCGCACGGTCCGGCAGATGTCATCTCCACCGGCTTTCCGGACCTGGATGCCATCCTCGGGCCGGCCGGGCTGCCGCGTGAGGTCAGCGTCGTCGTCCGTGGCGGACCGTCGAGTGGCAAGACCACGCTGGCACTGCGCTGCGTCGCGGAAGCGCAGGCAGCGGGTGCCATCGTGGCCTGGCTGGATCTGGCACGGGCCTTCGATCCCGTGGAAGCCGTGGGCCGCGGCGTGGACCTGCGCTGGCTGCTGGTCATCCGCCCCGCTGACGTCATGGAGGGCCTGGGCCTGGCTGGGTCGTTGCTCTCGGGTCGCTGCCTGGGCCTGCTCGTGGTGGATCTGCCGGTTAGGCGGCAGGTCCGGGTGGACGGTCAGCTCGGTCGCCTGGTGGCACATGCCCGCCGATCCGGCGCGCGCCTGGTGGTGCTGGAGCCGGCCGCGGTCGGTGGAACACTCCGGGCCGCTACCCTGGACCAGGCCAGCGGGCTGCGCCTGGAGCTGGAGCGGCGTGCCTGGCTGCGTCTCGGTCGGGACGTGGTCGGCCAGCGCACCACGGTCGCCGTGGCCAAGAACCGCTATGGGCCGCCTGGCCGCAGTGTCGACCTGGACATCCGGTACCTCCCGGATGGGGAGCGCGCCGTGGCCACGCAGCGGCTGGCTTCGGACGGCGCTGTCGGCATGTCGCCAGCGTTCCTGGTGCCGCTGCCCGGTCATGCGGGGGAGGCGGGTCCGGAATGGCAGCACCCCAGGCCACGACTGGTCCCGGCGTGAGCGCGGGCCTGCTGGAAGCGTTCCCTCGAGCCTCCCATGCGTCTGCTGTACCTGGACTGGCCGCACCTCTCACTGCGCCTGGCCCTGGGTCGCGACCCGGCTCCGGGAGAGGCGGTCGTCCTCGGCGGACGGCCCTGGGATGCGGGTCGCGTGCTGGACCACAGCCCGGCAGCGGGTGTCCTGGGTGTCCGCCGCGGACAGCCGCTCGGCGCGGCTCACAGCCTGGCTCCGGAAGCCCTCTTCCTGCCGCCGGATGCGGTCAGCCTGGCAGGTCCCCTGGAGGCCGCACTGGAGGCGCTCGGCACCCTGGCCCCGGCCGTGGAGGGGGAGGTCACCCCCACCGCGGCCTCGTTCGGTCGCGTCCTCATCGGCATCGAGGGGCTGACGCGCCTCTGGGGTGACGAGACTGCGCTGACGCGCCAGGCACTGGCGCTCGTGGAGCCCTGGCTGCCCGGGCGACCGCGGACGGGGATCGGCAACACGCGCTTCGGGGCCGCGGTGGCGGCCCGCGTGGAAGCCGGCTCCATCCCCATCGGCGGCTGGCGGGAAGAGGCAGCCTTCCTGGCGCCGCTGCCGTTAACGCTGCTCCCTGCCACCACGGAAACGCAGGAGCGGTTGCGTGTACTGGGCCTGCGCTGGATGGGGGAGCTGGCTGCGCTGGACCGCTCGGCGGTCATCGCTCGCTTCGGCACGGAGGGCGCCGGCCTGCACGACCTGGTCCGGGGCTTGGACCGGCGGCCTCTGCGGCCTCGCCGTCCGCTGGAGCGTCTCTTCGTGGAGGCTGTGCTGGAACCGGCGGCGGAGACGTTGGAGCCGCTGCGGTTCGTGCTCCATCAGCTCTGCAGCACGCTTTGCGAGCAGCTCTCGGCGCGTGGTGCCGGCGCAGCGCGGGCCACGCTCACATTGACGCTGGAGCCACCCCGGCTCCGGTCACACCCGGCCATCCTGTGCTACCGGCAGGCGCTGCCGGAGCCGGCGGCGGCGCCCGGCCTGTTGGAGCGGCTGCTCATGGCTCGGATCGAGGCGGAACCACCCGGAGCGTCCGTGGAGCGCCTGGGCCTGGAGTTGGAGGGCGCCATGCCGGAGGCTGGCCAGCAACTGGCACTCTTCGATCGTCAGCCGGCCCATGCCGCCAGCCTGGGCTGGCAGCTCGCCAGCCTGGCCATCCGCTTCGGTGAGGGTCGCATCCTCCGCGCTACCAGCGGTGACCCGGAAGCCCTTCTCGCGGAGCAGCGCTTCCACTGGCACGCTGCCGCTGAGCCATGACCAGACTGCTCGGCCAGCACCCCGTCATCGAAGTGGAGGTGGACGCCCACGGCCGGCCCGTTCGCCTCCGCTGGCCCGGCGTTCGCGAGACCGTCGAGACCTGTAATCACTGGCGCATCGAGGAATCCTGGTGGCGCCGGCCGCTCGTGCGGGACTACTTCAAGGTCGTCAGTCCCAGGCTGCTGGCGCTCGTCTACCGTGACGGTCTGGACGGCACATGGCATCTCGAGCGCCTCTATGACTAGCGGTGGCCAAGGGCGACCGGTCCACTGCCACGAGTCGCCGGCAGCCTGCAGGCGGATGCCGGCCGGCGCTCGCGCGACCCGGTGCGGTCAGTACTCCGTCAGACGGGGCGGCCGGGCGGGCGGCATGGGCTTGTCCGTGCGAGCTCGCCTGGCCGAGTCCAGGTTGAGGACGGCGAGCGGGTCGACGTGCTCTCGGGCATAGTCCGGGTAGCCACGTTTGCGCTCCGGATCGGCCACCTTCAGCCAGCTGCCATCCATGCGCACCAGTTGGTAGCGCATCATCTGCCGCCCCTCGCTGCGACTCATGGTCCCGATGATGGTGCCGGCCTTGACGGTGTCACCGACTCCCACTCGCAGATCCTGCAGGCTGCTGTAGACGCTCCGGTAGCCGTTGCCATCATCGACGACGATGCCCAGCGTGGCCGGCTCCCCCTTGTGCTTCTGGCGCGCGTAGAGGTCGTCCAGCGTGCCGTCATAGCCGACCTCGCGTTCCCACTCACGACCAGCGCTCACCACGGTGCCCTCGTGGGCGGCCTTGACGATGGCCCCTTCGAACCAGGTGATGGCGAGGCCGGCATGGACACGCCGCCCGTCGATGACGAAGCGGCCGTCGTTCGCCCAGTCGTAGTAGTCGGCGACCATGCCGCCGCGGACGGGCCAGCGATAGCCCTTCAGCGCATCGGGTGCAGGCGAGGTCGGCGTGGCCAAGGCAGCCGGTGCCACCGCGCTGGTCGAGTCGGGAGGCGCGTCGATCCCGGCAGCTGGCGCAGCAGGCGCGGCGGCGCCGGGTGCCGACGCCGCGTACTCCGGCGCGCCGAGCACGATGAGCAGGACCACGAAGATGACGCCCAGCAGGAAGCCGGCCGTCAGAAGTCCGGAGAGGACGTCACGGCGCGCCGAGGGGTCTGGTTGCTGGCCCGCTCGCGCCGAGGGCACGGCGTACGCTTGCAGGCCCCTGACTGCCACTGTCCGCCATCTTACCTGCATGGCAAGGGTGTTGACTGGACGCACCATCACATCCGGGACCAGCCTCGAGATAGAACAGATGTTCTATCATCGGCCAGGTGACTACTGCCTATGCAGAGCTCCACTGCCACACTGATTTCTCCTTTCTGGATGGGGCTTCGCCGGCGGACGACCTCGTCGAGCGGGCGCTGGAGCTGGGCTTCTCCGGACTCGCCGTCACTGACCACCAGGGCCTCTATGGCGCAGTGCGCTTCACTTCGGCGGCCAGGGAGGCGGGCCTCCATGCCATCGTGGGCATGGAGGTGGAGTTGCTCGACGCTGCCACGGACGATCCTCACGGCATCGTGGTCCCACCACGTCGACCGTCGCGGCGCCGCTCCCCCGCCGCCACGGCGGCGTTCGGGTCCCCAGTGGCGCCCGGTGTCCAGGCACCATCACCGGTGGCGGCCCAGGTCAGGGCAGGGGAGCCAGCGCGACCGGACGTCCCCCGGTCGCGTCCGCCGGCCCATCGCGATCCGCGCCGGGAGGACCTGCGGGGCGTCCGTGCCCGGGAGCTGGGGCCGCACCTCACGCTGCTGGCAGCGAGCCAGGCCGGCTACACGGACCTCTGCCGTCTCGCCAGCCACGCTCACATGGCTGGCAGCAAAGGTGTCCCCCGCTTCAGCCACGCTCTGCTCGCGAAGCACGGCAGCGACCTCATCGTACTCACGGGTTGTCGGCACGGGGAGCTCTCGCGCCGGCTGCTGGCCGGTGACCGGGAGGGCGCCGCGGCGGCACTGCATCGCCTTGCCAGGCTGGTCGGGTCCGGCGACCGCCTCTACGTGGAGCTCCAGCACCACCTGCTCCCGGACGACGACTGGCTCGTGGCGCAGCTGGCCGAGCTGGCGGAGCGCGGCCGGCCTGCCCACGGTGGTCACCAACGAGGTGCACTACGCCGAGCCGGGCGGCCATCGGCTCCAGGACGTGCTGGTCTGCATCCGCCACGGCGCCACCCTGGACGAGGCGCGCGAGCTGCTCCTGCCCCAACGCCGAGTACCGGCTCAAGAGCGGGGGCGGAGCTGGCGCGCATCGGCGCCGGGCTGCCGGACGACGCGCCGCCCGGCGCGCCGTGGCAGGACGGGCATGGCGCAGGCAGCGGCCATCGGCAGGCCGCTGCCAGGCTCGACCTGGACTTCGAGCGCTATCGGTTTCCGGGCTTCACGGTCCCCGAGGGCGAGACGCCGTTCTCATACCTCGTACCAGCTTGCGCACGAGGGCTTACGGCGCCGTTATCGGCCCATTACACCAAGCAGTGCGGTCAAGCAGCTGGCGCACGAGCTGGAGATCATCGAGCGCACCAACCTGGCGGAGTTCTTCCTCATCGTGCTGGGACCTGATGGAGTTCGCGCGCGAGCGCGGGATCATCGGCCAGGGGCGGGGAAGCGCCGGCGACTCGATCGTGGCCTACTGCCTGGGCATCACCAAGGTCGACCCGATCGAGCACAAGCTCCTCTTCGAGCGCTTCATCAACGAGGCGCGGACGCTGCCCGGACATCGACATCGACTTCGACGTCAACCGCCGCGAGGAGGTGATCCAGTACCTCTACGACCGCTACGGCGAGGACCACTCGGCCATGGTCTGCACCGTCATCACCTACCGGGCCCGCTCGGCGGTGCGCGAGGTGGCCAAGGCGCTGGGCTTCCCGCCGGAAGCTGGTGGACCGCGTGGCCAAGGCGCTCGAGACGTACGACTCGGTCATGGTGCGCCGTGACCTGGAAGCGGACGGTGGCTTCGCGGAGTTCTTCGCCGCCCCGGCCGGTGAAGTCGCTGGCGTCCGGCAGCTGCTCGACGAGATGGGCGAGCTGCGCCGCCCCGCGCCGTCGCCCACCTCGCTCGGCCTCGTCCTGCCTGCCGATCGCCGCGCCGGCCTGCGTGCCGACCTCACCGACGACGAGGGTGGCCCAGGGGATACACCAGCCGGCGAGCGCTTCCTGCACGGGGCGCCAGAGCGCCGGGCGGCTCTCGTGGCCCTGGCCAGGTCGCAGGTCACGGAGGCCGCGCCCGCGCCCTCGCCCGCCGAGCCCACGCCGCCCTGCGCCCGCCGAGCCCGAGCGCCGCATCCTGGTCACCAGCCTGGGCGGCATCGAGCTGGATCCGCTGGTACCACGGCAGCAGGGCTCCACGCTGGGACTCTCGCCCTGGGACCGTTGGCTGGAGCTCTGCGCCCGCATCGACGGCCGGCCGCGCCATCTGTCCATCCATGTCGGCGGCATGCTCGTGACCCGTGCCCCGCTGGTGGACATCGCACCGCTGGAGCACGCCACGATGCCCGGTCGGGTGGTCGTCCAGTTCGACAAGCGCGACGTGGAAACGATGAAGCTCATCAAGCTGGACCTGCTGGGCCTGCGCATGCTTTCCGCCATCGACGACGCCTTGCGAGACATCCGCGCCGACTGCGCGGTCTGCCTGGACCTGGACCGCCTGCCGGAGGACATCGAGGCGGTCTTCCGCATGATCTGCGCTGCAGACACGGTGGGCGTCTTCCAGATCGAATCGCGTGCCCAGATGCAGACCCTGCCCAAGAGTCGTCCACAGTCGCTGGACGACCTCGTCGTGGAGGTGGCCATCATCCGTCCCGGCCCCATCCAGGGTGATGCCGTGCACCCCTATCTGCGCCGACGTCAGGGCCTGGAGCCGGTGACCTATCTGCATCCCTCGCTGGAGCCCATCCTGGCCGAGACGCTGGGCGTCATCCTCTACCAGGAGCAGGTCATGAAGGTGGCCATCGACGTGGCCGGCTTCAGCGCGGCGGACTCGGACGGCTTCCGGCGGGCCATGGGCACGTGGCGCTCGCAGCGTGAGATGGAGAAGCTGCACGCCCGGTTCGTGGATGGTTGCGTGACTGCCAGCGGCCTGACCCTCGAGCAGGCCGAGGAACTCTTCGCCAAGGTGGCCGGCTTCGCCAGCTTCGGCTTCAACAAGAGCCACGCGGCGGCATTCGCACGGACGGCCTACGAGTCGGCCTTCCTGAAGCTCTTTTACCCCGCCCAGTTCGTGACCGGGCTCATCAATGCCCAGCCCATGGGCTTCTACCCGGTGGAGGTCCTCGTCAATGACGCCAAGCGGCACGGCGTGGCCGTGTTGCCCGTGGACGTCAACGCCAGCCGCCTCCGCACCATCACCGAGTGGGTCGGCATGCCGGGCACGCCACTGCCGGAGGGCTCCGGCATCGATCGCCGGCCAGACGTGGTGGGTTCGCCGGTCATCGTGGTACCGGATACGGCGGCCCGCGAGCGGTTCGCTGCTCCCTCCGCCCCGGGCTACGGCATCCGTCTGGGTCTGCACCTCGTGAAGGGCATCGGGGACGCGGAGGGAGAGGCCGTCGATGCGGAGCGGGCCCGCGGCGGCCCCTTCCGCTCCCTGGCTGACCTGGTGGCTCGCACGGACCTGCCGGAGGAGGTGGTGGAGCGCCTCATCCGTGCCGGCGCCCTCGACTCCCTGGGCCAGCCCAGGCGTGAGGCGCTCTGGCAGCTGCGCGAGGTAGCAGGTGCGGCACGGGGACGGCTGGATGGCCGCTCGACTGTCTCACGCAGATCCCGGGGCCTCCCGTTGGATATCCATCTGCCGCCCACCCCGGCGCCTGCCCTGCCACCGCCGACGGAGCTGGAGCGGCTCGGAGACGCCTACGCCATCCTCTCGCTCGACGCGCGCCACCAGGTCATGGAACTCTACCGACCGGCGCTGGAGACGCTGGCTGCGCTGCCGATCGCCGCCCTCGGCGAGCACCGCCCGGGCCGAGTGGCCATCGGCGGCCTGGTCGTCACCCGCCAGCATCCCATGACCGCCAGGGGCACCGTCTTCCTGGCCCTGGAGGATGAGACGGGCATGGCCAACGTGACGCTCTGGCCGCGCACGTGGGGTCGCCTGCGGGGAGTCGTGCGTCGCCACGCCCTGCTCTACGTGGAGGGCGACCTTCAAGTGGAGGCCGGTGTCGTCAACGTGGTGGCCCGCCGCATCGCACCCCTCGTGGACGTCTGCCGCACCCATGGTGGCCCAGGGCGGCCCGATGGCATCCGCCAGCTGGGCCACGCCGGCGGGCGGCGTGCGGGCTGACGACCGCCCTCAGCGAGCGGTCAGCGCGCTCCTCGCCTTGCGCAGGGTGCCATGGTCACTGGCCACGAGCAGCAGCACACCGCGCTCGGCCGGCACCTCGCGGGCGATGGAGACTTCCTCCACGACGGCGTGCACGTCCGCCCAGCCCGGCATGGCCTCGCGAGCCGCCGCCGCGAACTCAGCGGCATCCGCGGGCGTGTCCCAGGCGGTCTGCCAGGCGACCACCCAGGCACCGCGCGGGCCATCCACCGTCACGACGCGATCGCCGCCCCAGCCTTCGGCGGCCTCGGCGTTGGGCAGCCTGATGCTGGCCAGGGGAAGCTCCGGGATCTCGTGCATCTCGTTGCCAGCCACCAAGATGCTGAGCCGCAACTCGCCCATCGTGGTCTCTGGGCCCGCGACCCAGCCCTTGCCGAGCCGCCCGGCGACGTCGGGCAGGTCGACGATGACCGGTTCATCCTCCGGATAGCGCTCCGGGTGCATGACCTGTTCCGTGGAGCGCGGCGGGTCCGCCCAGATGGCCTCCACCGCGTCCCAGCCACCGCGTCCCCACATACGTTGCGTGAAGTACAGGCCGTCCAGGTACGGGAATAGCAGCTCGCGCATCAGGAACGGCGACTCGATATCCAGGTCGGCCGCGTCCATCTCCAGGGCGGCCGGATCGTCGCCGACTGGCATGGCCGTGCCGGCAAGGGCGTCACTCATGGCCAGGGCTGTCATCAGCAGCGTGGCATCGCCTTCCACCAGGGCGGTCACGGCGGACTGCGCGTCACCTTGTGGGCGGGCGTCGATCGTGGCCTCGATGTCGTGGTGCTGGTCCTGCAGGGCGTGCACGTACTCGTGTGCCACGACCCACGGGGTGAACGCGTCCGGCACCCTGTCGTCGTCGACGACGGCGATGTCGCCCTGCTCCGGGCGGTAGTAGCCAGCGACGCCCTGGCTGGCGAGCGACTCGAGCGATCTGGAGCAGGTCGGTGCCCTCGGGAAGGAGGCCCAGTCGCGTCAACAGGATCTCGTCAGCACGCAGCTGAGCGAGGTCTTCCGGGGTCATGGCCTCGAGCTGCTCGCTGGCCGAGACCGATGGTTCGACGCTCCGGACCGGCACGTCGACCAGGGCCTGCAGGCCACGGACGCGCTCGACTCGCTCCAGGATGCCGGGCGCCATCTCTTCGATCGACGGCGCCGGGGACGACTCCTCCGGCGCAGCCAGCACGGCCCATGCCGGCCCGAGGACGGCGGCACCCATGGCGATCGTCAGTCCAACGCTCAGGATCGGGGTCGTCCGGTTCATGGTCGTCATGCGCCTCCGATTGGGGTGATCGGGTGGGCTCGGCGGGACCGCCCGTATTCGAGACCACGAGCGTCGCGATTACGGGCGCCGAGCGTCCTTGGCTGCTTGCTTGTCGGCCTTGGCCTGCTCCTTCGCCTTTCGGGCTTGCTCCTGCTCGCGAAGGGCTCGATTGGTCTTCGCGCGCTCCTGGGATGAGCGCAGGAAGCGCTTGTACCAGGCCGCGAAGCCGGCTGCCAGGATGCCGACCATGATGGCGATGCCCCACATCGGGAGCAGTGACTCGAGCGTGACAGCTGTGCCCTGCTCCTGGGTGCGCCGAGAGGCCCGTGTTCTGCAGCTGCGAGTTCGAAGAGATCGACGGCGCCATCAGGTACAGGATCGTGAGCAGCAGGGCGTCGAAGGCTCCCAGCAGCGCGCCCACCAGGTATGAGGCGCGGATGGCCACGAAGCCGCCGATGAAGAAGACGAACAGGGCCGTGGGGGGCAACGTGAGGCTGACGTACAGGCCCGCGATGTCGCTGACGGCGCCGGCCGGTAGGGCCTCCTCGACGATGAGAAGCACCAGCACGAAGGCCAGGACCAGCATCCCGAAGGGCAGCCAGACGAGAGGCTTGCGGAAGACCTGGGGCAGTGCGCGGATGTCCGCCATCACGTCGGGCATGGCGAACGCCGACCGCGTCTGCGGCGCGGCGGCTGTGTCAGCTGCGCCAGCCGCCGTGGCGACGGCTTCGTCCGAATCGGTTCCGGCTGCCCGCTGCTCGTCGCGGTAGCGGCGCCGAGCCTCGGCGCGGCTGGTGTCCTTGGCGCGGATACGGTTGCTGCTGGTCTGGGGCACGCTTGATCGGTCCTTGCGACGTGATGGGACGACGCGATGGTACCGCAGGTCGCTCATGGTGCCTGTGGACCATCCGGCATGCCGGGTAAGTGCGGCATAAGCGCGGCTGGCCATGATGGCGCTCCGACCGTCCGCCAGGTCCTGTCCAGGTCCATCCGCCGCTGCCCGCCGGTCTCGGAGGTCGACGATGTCCCGGCGATGGCGAACGATGCTGCCCGTAGCCCTGGGCATGGCGATGGTGCTGCCAGCCATGCCCGCTATGACCAGTCAGGTGCGCGCCGCCCCTGACTGGCCCCCCTCGTCGGACGTGCTGGTCGGTGAGGTCGTGACCGGTGGCGCAACGGGGTCGGACGAGTACGTGGAGCTCTACAACGGCGGCGACCTGGCCGTCCAGCTTGACGGCCTGGAGCTCGTCTACGTGACGGCCACCGGGAGCACCGTCACCACCAAGCACCGCTGGACCGATCGGCGACTCGCGCCTCGGGGTCACCTCCTGCTGGCCAACGCCGATGGCGTCTTCGCCGCCGTGGCAGACCACACATACACGAATGGCCTGAGCGCGACCGGCGGTTCCCTCGTGCTGCGCGCTGTGGGCGGCGGTGTGATCGATTCGCTGTCGTGGGGCAACGCCGCTTCGTCCTTCGTGGAGGGCACGCCGGGCGTGGCGCCGCCGGCCGGCTCATCGTTGGCCCGCCTCCCGGGTGGCCTGGCTGGCAATGGCCGTGACACCAACGACAATGCGGCTGACACCGTCATCGATGCGATGCCCATCCCCGAGGGCTCGGCCCCGGATGTGGGCCCGACGCCCGAGCCGACGGCCGGACCCGACGCGCCGAGCCGACGCCCGACCCGACGCCCGAGCCGACGCCCGAGCCGACGGCCGACCCGACCGCCGAGCCCACCCCGGAGCCGACGCCCGAGCCGACGGCCGACCCGACGCCCGAGCCGACGCCCGAGCCGACGCCGGACCCGACCGCCGAGCCCGACGCCCGGAGCCGACGCCCGAGCCGACGGCCGACCCGACCGCTGAGCCCACCCCGGAGCCGACGCCGACACCGATCGCTACCCCGACCCCCACCGCCACGCCCATGCCCACCGCCACACCCAAGCCGACCGCCACACCGCGGCCCACGGCCACGCCCAGGCCCACGGCCACGCCCAAGCCCACGGCCACGCCCAGGCCCACGGCCACGCCCAAGCCGACAGCCACACCGCGGCCCACGGCGACTCCGATCCCCACCAGCGAGCCGCATGCCAGCGTGTCGATCGCTGAAGCGCGCATGCTCGCGATCGGAGCCCGGCCGCTTGTCACTGGCGTGATCACCGTGGAGCCAGGTCGGCTGCTCAACGAGCGGACCATCGTCATCCAGGACGGCAGTGCCGGGATCTTCGTGCGACTGCCCGAGGACTACCCCTTCGACGACGTGCCGCGTGGTGGGATCGTGCAGGTGCATGGAGAGCTGTCCGCGCCCTACGGCAACCTGGAGATGCGCCCGCTGCAGACGGCTGACGTCGTGCCGATGGGCAGTGGCGGGCTTCCGGTGCCGGTCTCGCTGGGGAGTCACGAGATCCACGAAGCTTCGGAAGGCCTTCTCGCCAGGCTCGATTCGACGATCGTCCTCGTCGAGAAGCGCAGCGGCGGGGCCTTCTCCATCACGGTCCGCGACGACCGAGGCACGGCACAGGTCTATGTGCACGCCGGACTGGGTTTGGAGTCCGCGACCTTCCAGCGGGGCCAGCAGCTGTCCGCCACGGGCATCGTCGGCCAGCGTGCCAGCGGCACAGGAGCTGCCGACGGATACCGCCTCTGGCCGCGAGATGCGGCCGACCTGGTGATCTCTACGGCTGAACCTCCGAACGGCACGCCGCAGCCCGATCCCGGCCCCCCCGGCAACCAACCGCCCCGAGGTCGTCCCCCTCGGGGGCAGATCGGCCGAGCCGCCCCGGGGGACAGTGTGACCATCGTCGGCACGGTGACCTCGTCCGCGGGCCTCATCGACTCCGAGGGCCGGCGCGTCACCGTCGAGGACCGCAGCGGCGCCATCCTGGTCCGCTACCCGGACGCGGCCAGCCCCGCTCGCGTGGGCACCATCATCCGTGCCTCCGGCGAGGTGGGGACCTGGTACGACGGCCGGCAGCTCGAGGCCGAGGAGGCGCCGCAAAGGGTGCGGGAGGGTCGCGCCGCTCCCACGATCCTGCGGCGACCGCCTGCCGCGGGCGACGAGTGGCAGCTCGTGGCAGTCACGGTGCGCCTCCTGGACGTGGAGCGTGACGGGGACACGTGGCGTGCCGAGGCGACCCTCGGGGCCGCCGGCGACCTGCCCATCATCGGCCTGGCCGCCAGCGGAACGTCCGCGGACGGGCTGGAGCCCGGTGGCTCTGCTCGGATCATCGGCATCGTCAAGCGCGCGCATCCCAGTGCCTCGGACCAGCGCTTCGCCATCGCGCCCAGGTCCGCAGCTGACATCGAGTTGGGCGACTCAGCCCTCGGCCGAGATGCCGACGCTCCGGGTGCCACCGGCGGGGATCCGGACCCGGCGGCCTTGGGTCGTTCGAGCGCAACGGGCGACTGGGAGGTGCCCGCGGCCACGCTCGACGCGCTGGCCAGTCTCCCCGACCAGATGGTCCGTATCGGCGGCCGCGTGAAGCGGATCGATGGGCGACTGCTCACGCTGGACGACGGTACGGCGGAGGTCGTCGTGCGACTGGCGGCTCGCGTGGGGCCGTTCGAGCCTGCGATGCAGGTCGACGAGGTACTCAACGTCGTGGGACGGGTCCGGGGCCGACCCGGCGGGCTGGAGGTCGTCGTGCGCACGGGCGCGGACGTACGGCGGGCCGTCGGCACGAGGCCAGCCGACAAGGAGGCCCCCGTCGAGGCCACCAGCCTGGCGTCGGCGCTGCTACCGGACGTCATGGCAGCGGCTGGGGTGACCGACGATGCCCGTACAACCTCTGCCAGTACCTCGATGACCCTGCCGCTGGCGCTCGTGCTGGCCGGGCTGGCCATCCTCCTGGTCGGCGGCGCGGTCGTGTCACTGGCATGGCCCAGCCTGGGCCGACGATGGCCTCTGGTCGGGCGCGTGCCTCCCGGTCAGCCGAACGGCAGTCGATCCGAACGGCCCCGCCGACGGCATGCGGATCGGCCCTGTGTGACAACGAATGCGTGCCTAGACTTGCGACATCGGATCCCCGCCGGGACAGGGAGGTCCCAGGGTCAGAGAGGAGGCTGCCAGGGCAGGAACGGTCAGGGGTCTTCGTCAGGTATATGGAGAACAGCGGAGGATGAACGTGAAGAGACCATTCGTAGCGCTCGGGTCGGTCGCGGTGCTGATGCTGGCCATGGTGCCGGCGGCCAGCGCCCAGGACGATCGAGAAGCCCAAGATCGGCTTCCTGCCGGGCGTCGAGGACCCCTTCTACCACGTCATGGAGAAGGGCGTCAACGCGGCCGGCGCGGACTTCGGCGCTCGAGGTCCAGGTCGCGCAGTTCCCGGCCACCTGGGGCACCTCGGCCCAGACCCCATCCTGAGCGCGCTCAAGGGCCAGGGCGACCTCGACTACCTCATCACGGCCCCGGACGAGCACCGAGGAGATGGTCGCGCCGCTGCAGGATGCCGTCGACGCCGGCACCAAGATCGTCACCGTGGACACCTTCCTGGGTGACGGCGACTACGTCGAACGGCCCGGTGACGTTCCCGATCTCGTACATCGGCTCGGACAACGACGAAGGTGGGCGCATCGCCTGCAGCGCCATCGCCGAAGCCATCGGTGGCGAGGGCAAGGTCTACATCCAGAACACCAACGCGGACGTCAGCTCGGTCTCCGACCGCAGCAACGGCTTCCGCGAGGGCTCGGTGAGTTCCCCGGCATCGAGATCGTCGGCGAGGAGTACAGCCTCGACGTCGAGGACACCGCGGTCCAGCAGACCGCCGCGGTCCTGGAGCTCCATCCCGACCTGGCCGGCATCTTCGGCGTCAACGTGTTCAGCGCCCAGGGCGCCGGCACGGCCGTCGTCAACGCCGGCCTCGGCGGCGCAGGTACAGATCGCCGCCTGCGACGCGACGCAGCGCGCCATCGAGCTGCTCAACGACGGCAACGTGTCGCTGGTGCTCGCCCAGAAGCCCTTCGACATGGGCTACCTGGGCGTCGCCTTCGCCATGGCCGACCACGCCGGCGTGACCAGCCTGCCGAAGCACGTGACGACCGGCTTCGCGGTCATCGACGCAGAGAACGTCGACGATCCCGAGGTCGCCCGCTTCATCTACCAGGTCGAGTAGCGACGTCACCGGCCCAGGGCCATGACGACGAGGCGTGGGGTGGCCGCAAGGCGCCCCACGCCTGTTCGAAAGGACGTCTCCCGTGACCGAAGCGACGCCGACCTCGGGGGCCCGCAGCGTCGCTGCCGACTGACACGCGCAAGCGGCTCATCCTCGCCATCAGCCGGGCTGGGCCTGGGTCTTCCTCTTCGGGCTCATCGCCTTCTTCTCGGTCAGCGTCTACGTCACGCAGGACATCAACTTCCTCACCCTGCGCAACACGCAGATCATCCTGAGCACCATCGTCCCGGTCCTGCTCATGGGCCTGGGCCAGACGTTCGTCATCATCTCGGGCGGCATCGACCTCTCGGTGGGCTGGGTCATGGGCCTTGCGTCGGTCGTGTCGGCGAAGGCGACGCGTGGTCCTCGTGGCGAGCCGGTAGTCGGCGAGATGCCGGCCATCGTCGCCGGCTTCGTGGCCGCCCTGGCCGCGGCCGCTGCCTTCGGCCTCGTCAGCGGCATCATCATCGCCAAGCTGCGCGTGCCCTCGTTCATCGTGACGCTGGGCATGGCCTTCGTCGCGCGCGGCGTGGCGCTCATCGTCTCCGGTGGCAACATCGTGGGCGGGCATGCCCGACGGCCTGCGCAACTTCGGCAACGAGTCGCTGTTCTACTGGACGCACGGCGAGGGCGGCGGACTGGCCGTCCTCTTCAGGCCGGAGGTGACCGACGAGGCGCTGCGACAGCATGGACCGCGTGCTGCCTTGGCCGGTGCGTCGTGACCGCCGTCACCGTCGCCGTCGCCGTCTTCATCCTGCACAAGACGCAGTTCGGCCGGCACACCTACGCCATCGGCGGCAACCGTGAGGCGTCGGTGCGCGCCGGCGTCCCGGTCGACCGCCTGACCATCCTCATCTTCACGCTGCTCGGCTATCACGGCCGGCATGGCGGGCGTGCTGCACACGGCGCGCTTCTCCGGCGGCTCGGCCGATCGCCGGCGACCCGCTGCTGCTCAACTCCGATCGCTGCGGTCATCATCGGCGGCGTGAGCTCATGTTCGGCGGGCGCGGCAACGTCATGGGCACGCGTCATCGGCGCACTCATCATCGCCATCCTCGTGACCGGGCTCGATCATGCTCAAGGTGGAGCCGTTCTGGCAGTACATCGTCGTCGGCATCGTGGTCATCCTGGCCGTGCTCATCGACCAGGCGCGCGACCTCGTCGTCGGAAGGGCGGACAGCCAATGAGCGAGCAGCCGATCGCCGGCAGTCGGAGCCGCTCCTCGTCCGTTCGCAACCTCGTCAAGCGCTTCGGCGGCCTGACGGCCGTCAACGACGTCAGCCTGGACGTCCACCCGGCGAGGTCGTCGGGCCTCGTCGGCGACAACGGCGCCGGCAAGTCCACGCTCATCAAGTGCGTCTCCGGCGTCCACCACCCCGACGCCGGCGCAGATCTTCTTCGAGGGCCGGGAGGTCCACTTCTCGCGCCCCATCGAGGCGCGCCAGGCGGGCATCGAGACGATCTACCAGGACCTGGCCCTGGCCGGCAACCTCGACGTGAGTCGCCAACATCTTCCTCGGGCGCGAGGTCAAGAAGCGCCACCTGCTGGGCGCCGTCAAGACGCTCGACGACGAAGGCCATGCGCGCGCGAGTCGGATGCCATCCTGCGACCGGCTCGGCATCCAGATCCCCCAGATGCGGCTCGAGATCGAGAAGCTCTCCGGCGGGCAGCGGCAGGCGGTGGCCATCGCCCGCGCCATCTACTGGAACGCTCGCCTGATGATCATGGACGAGCCCACCAACAACCTCGGCGTGCCCGAGCAGCGCAAGGTCATGTCGCTCATCGACACGCTCCGCGATGCGGGCGTGCCGGTGATCCTCATCACCCACACGCTGCCGGACGTCTTCGCCATCACCGATCGCATCGTCATCATGCATCGCGGTCGGAAGGTGGCAGAGATGCCCACCTCGCAGACCGACACGACCGAGGTGGTCGAGTACATGGTCGGGGCGCGCGAGCAGCGCACCACGGAGGTCCCGGCCGCGGTCAGCCCTTGAGGTCTTGGTCCTGCTCGGCTGCGTGGCGGTCCACGAGCTCGGAGACGGCGTGGATGAGGGTGATGTGCATCTCCTGGATGCGCGCCGTCACCGTCGAGGGTATGCGCAGGCCGCGTTCGGCGGCCTCCCCGACGCGTCCGCCCGTGGCGCCGGTGAGCGCCCAGGTACGGGCGCCGCGCGCGCGCGCCAACCGCAGGCCGCGCGCCACCGACGCCGCTCCACCGCTGGTGCTCAGACCGACGACCACGTCATGCGGGCCACAGAACGCCTCCACCTGGCGCTCGAAGACCTCGTCATAGGAGAAGTCGTTGGCGATGGCCGTGACGGTGGAGGAGTTGGCCGTGAGCGCCAGGGCCGGCAAGGCCCGCCGGGAGCGATGGAAGCGTCCCGTCAGCTCGGCCGCGAAGTGCTGGGCGTCGGCAGCGCTGCCGCCGTTGCCGAAGACGACCAGCTTACCGCCCGTGTCGAGCGCAACGCAGATCTCTCGGGCCAGCTCCGCGGCATCGGGCAGGAGGGTGCGCGCAGCGACCGCGGTCGCCAGGTGCTCGTCGAGGATGGCTTCCAGGATGGCAAGGTCGTCGTCCATGGCGTACATCGTAGAGGCCCGCCTGCCTGCCCGGTGGCGCGCCTGGCATCCTCCGGAGGCGCACCCTGACCTACTCCCGGGGAGGGCAGCTTGACGCTCGGTGGTCACGGTGACTATGGTTCCGCGGAAGCCTCGCGCCCCGCGAGTCGAAGAAGAAGGAGCCCCCGTGCCTGACGCGGCCCCGCCGGTCTCGCTGCCCGACGACGGAGCGCCAGTACCACATCGATCTCGGCCCCGGCGAGGTGGCGGACTACATCCTCCTGCCGGGTGACCCCGATCGCACCGACCCCATCGCGGACCTCCTTGACGAAGTCGAGGTGCAGCGCCACCACCGCGAGTTCCACTCGGTCACGGGCACGCACCGTGGCTTGCGCATCTCGGTCATCTCCACCGGCATCGGCGCGGACAACGCGGAGATCGTCATGGCCGAGATCCTGGCCATCACGCGGCAGCCCACGTTCATCCGGATCGGCTCCTGTGGCGTCCTGCGAGAGGACATCGCCATCGGCGACCTCGTCGTCACCACCGGCGCCCTGCGCCTTGAGGCCACGACGTCCTACTACGTCGATGATGGCTATCCTGCCGTGGCCGACTACGTCGCCGTGGCCGCGCTCCTCGAGGCAGCGGCCCGCACCGGCAGACGAGCCTACCCAGGTCTGACTGCCACGGCTCCGGGCTTCTACGGCGCTCAGGGCCGTCGCATCCCGCAGCTGCCATTGCGCTTCCCCGACCTCGCGGAGCGGCTGGCGGCGCAGGGCGTCGTCAACTTCGAGATGGAGGCCTCCGCCGTGCTCACGCTGGCGGCCCTGGCGGGCTGCCGCGCGGGCGTCATCTGCACCGTCTTCGCGCAGCGCACCAGCGGTGCCTTCGCCTCCGCCGAACAGCGACTGGCGGCAGAAGCTGGCCTCCTGGAGACGGGGCTCGAAGCCCTCCACGTGCTGGCCGAAATGGACGAACAGGCTTCCAGGGCAGGCGAACTGCACTGGCGTCCGTCACACTGGGCGCCGAAGATGGCACTCTAGTAGCGCCACGGAAGGCAAGCCCGACTGATCGAAGGTCGAGATCCGGCAGATGTCCGGGTCCAAGAGGGTGCCGGGTCACACCATCGAGGACCCGGAGGGATAGGAGGAATGGGATGGCAGAGGCCTATTGCGTCAAGGACAAGCAGAAGGTCGAGATCAAGGATCCCCAGAAGATCACCATGAAGAACGGCAAGCCGGCCACCAAGGGCACCTGCCCGATCTGCGGCGGCAGCGTCTTCCGCATCGGCGGCTGACCCCTCGTCCCTGACGCGATCGAGCGACCCCGGTCGAGGAGACCGGGGTCGCTCGCTGTCCCTAGACTGCAAGGTGCTCGGCAACCTGGCCGTACTTCGGACAGGTTCAACGGCCCTGACAACCACGAGGTCCTCGACACCACGCATGCCGCCAACGCCCGCCAGGGCGACTCTCCGGGGTCCCGTCCTGGCACTTGACCTGGGAGGTACGAACGCCCGCGCCGCCGTGGTCACACCGGACGGCCGCCTCGCGACGCGCCAGGCCGGCTCGACACCCATGAGCGCGGGCACCACGGCCGTCGTGGAGTACTGCCTGGGCCTGCTGCGCGCCGCGCGTGACGAGCACGTGGCAGCCGGTGGAGAGCCGCCCATCGCGGTCGGCATCGCGGCGCCCGGACCCCTGGACCCTGCCACGGGCATCCTCATCGATCCGCCCAACCTGCGGGGCGCCTGGTGGGGCTTCCCCCTGGCACCGACCATCGGTGATGCGCTCAGCCTGCCCTGGGCCATCGGCAAGGACACCAACGTCAATATCCTGGGTGAGCGGGACTTCGGGGCAGGGGAGGGCTCCGACGACCTCGTCTACCTGACCATCTCGACGGGCATCGGCGGTGCTGCCATCAGCGGCGGCCAGCCC
This sequence comes from uncultured Chloroflexia bacterium, assembly GCA_963805585.1. Classification (GTDB taxonomy): domain Bacteria; phylum Chloroflexota; class Limnocylindria; order Limnocylindrales; family CSP1-4; genus JAFMJV01. The sequence goes on from CAWDUR010000023.1 coordinate 93,413, forward strand.
ATCGTGGGGCCCGACCGCGTGGGAGGCGAGCTCGGCCACGTGACCGTGGACATGGACGGGCCCCTGTGTGGCTGCGGGGGCGTGGGTCACCTGGAGGCGCTGGCTTCAGGTACCGGCATCGCCAACGCGGCGCGAGCCGCCCTCGACGGCGGAGCAGAGGCTCCCGGATTGGCTCGCATCGCGGCCCGCATCGCACCGCAGCCGCTGGCTGCCGTGCATGTCTCCGAGGCCGCCGAGCAGGGCGACCCGGTCGCCATCGCCATCCTTGATCGAGCCACACGAGCCGTGGCCCTGGCGGTGGTCTCCATCGTCAACGTCTTCGGCCCGGACGTGGTCATCCTGGGCGGCGGCATCACGCTCGCCAGGGGCGAGAGGCTACTCGGACCAGCCCGCGAGGCCGTGCTCGCCACGGCCTTCCGCATCCCGGGCCAGCGCGTGCGCATCGTGCAGGCTGCGCTCGGCGATGACGTCGGGCTTATCGGCACGGTGCCTCTCGTCGCATCGGCCCTGCCTGCCCTGGCCACGCTCGGAGACCATCGGGTCGCGACCGCCGGCACGGCGGGCGCCACCACATCGCGCCGGGAGCTCGGAGTCGCCATGGGCGACGCCGGTTGACCGGCCAGTCAACCAGACCCCAGCTACTGCCCGCGCACGTGGACGGGCAGGGCACCACAGCAAGGAGATCTCCCATGACGACCCGGGTCGGCATCAACGGCTTCGGCCGCATCGGCCGCCAGTCCCTGAAGGCCATCATCGAGCGCACCCCCGAGGTGGAGGTCGTGGCCGTCAACGACCTTGTCTCCACGGAGATGAATGCCCTCCTCTTCAAGCGCGACTCCACCTACGGCAGCTACGCCGGCACGGTGTCGCACACGGCTGACGCCATCGTCGTGGACGGCAAGGAGATCAAGGTCCTCTCCGAGAAGGATCCCGCCAACTTGCCCTGGGGCGACCTGGGCGTCGACATCGTCATCGAGTCCACGGGCCGCTTCACCGACGCCACCGTGGCCGCCGGACATCTCAAGGGCGGCGCCAAGAAGGTGCTCATCAGTGCCCCGGCCAAGAACGAGGACCTCACCATCGTCCTTGGCGTCAACGAGGCCAAGTACGACTCGGACAAGCACCACATCATCAGCAATGCCAGCTGCACGACCAACTGCCTGGCGCCGGCGGCCAAGGTCGTCCATGACGGCTGGGGCATCAAGCGCGGCTTGATGAACACCATCCACTCCTACACCAACGACCAGAACGTCCTTGACGTCGCCCACAAGGACCCGCGCCGCGCCCGCTCCGCCGGCCAGAACATCATCCCCACCACCACTGGCGCCGCCAAGGCCTTGGCCCTGGTCATCCCGGAGCTGAAGGGGAAGTTCGACGGCTTCAGCCTGCGCGTCCCGACGCCCACCGTGAGCGTCGTGGACTTCACCGCCGAGCTGGAGAAGCCGGCTACGGTCGAGGAGCTCAACGCGGCCTTCCGAGCCGCCGCTGCGGGACCCATGAAGGGCATCCTGGGCGTCGAGGACGGCCAGCTCGTCTCGATGGACTTCAAGGGTGACGAGCGCAGCTCGATCATCGACGCGCCCTCGACCATGAGCCTGGGCGGCGACTTCATCAAGGTCATCGCCTGGTATGACAACGAGTGGGGCTATAGCTGCCGCGTCGCCGACCTCGTCAAGTACATGGCCGAGCGCCTCGCCTGAGACGCTGACGGCATCGAGCAGGACGACCGACATGGACAAGCTCACCGTCCGTGACTTCGATCCGCAGGGCAAACGCGTCCTCATGCGGGTCGACTTCAACGTACCCATCGAGGACGGCAGGGTCCGGGACGACTCCCGGATCCGTGCCGCCCTCCCCACCATCGCCTATCTGCTCGAGCGCGGCGCATCCGTCGTGCTCATGAGCCATCTCGGGCGGCCCAAGGGCAAGGTCAGCGATGCGCTGCGCCTGCGCCCCGTGGCACAGCACCTCTCCGAGCTCCTGAAGCGGCCGGTGCCGGCCACCGGTGACGCCATCGGCGTGGGCACCGTGGATGCCGTGAACCGCCTCAAGCCTGGTGAGCTGCTGCTGCTCGAGAACCTCCGCTTCCACAACGAGGAGGAGGCCAACGACCCGGGCTTCGCGGCCGCTCTGGCCGCCTACGGGGACGTCTACGTCAACGACGCCTTCGGCACGGCGCACCGCGCCCACGCCTCCACGGTGGGCGTGGCGGAGCTCCTGCCGGCCTATGCCGGCCTCCTCATGGAGCGCGAGATCCGCAATCTCTCCAGCCTGCTCGAAGATCCGGGGCGGCCATTCGCGGCGGTCATCGGCGGGGCCAAGGTCTCCGACAAGATCAAGGTCCTCGAATCGCTCCTCGACCGGGTCGACAAGCTCGTCATCGGTGGTGGCATGGCCAACACCTTCCTGGCGGCGCAGGACCTGGGCGTGGGCAAGTCCCTGCTCGAGCGCGACCGTGTCGAAGACGCGCAGCGCATCATGGCCCGCGCCGTCGAGCGCGGCGTCGACCTGCTCCTGCCCACGGATGTCGTGGTCGCCAAGGAGGTCACGCGCGGCGCCGAGCACAAGATCGTATCCGTCAAGAAGATCCCCAACTCGTGGTCGGCGGTGGACGTCGGTCCCGAGTCGCGGGTGGCCTTCGAGGCGGCCCTGGCCGACGCCCGGACCGTCCTCTGGAATGGCCCGCTGGGTGTCTTCGAGGTGCCCACCTTCGGCGATGGCACGCGCTCCATGGCGCGCTTCCTGGCCGATCGCGCAGAGGCCGGTGCCTCAGTGGTGGTGGGCGGCGGCGATTCCGTGGCCGCCATCGAGGAGCTCGGCCTGGCGCCGCGCTTCACGCACATCTCGACCGGCGGCGGGGCGTCACTCGAGTTCCTCGAGGGTCGCGAGCTGCCGGGCATCAAGGTCCTCCAGGACCGCAAGCCGGAAGTGGTGGCCTGATGACGAACATCGATTACATCGACGCGCAGGAGATCCTCGACTCGCGCGGTAACCCCACCATCGAGGTCACCGTCGTCCTGGATGACGGTGCGGTGGGCCGCGCGGCCGTGCCCTCAGGCGCCTCCACCGGCGCCCACGAGGCCGTCGAGCTACGCGATGGCGACAAGTCGCGCTACAACGGCAAGGGCGTCCAGAAGGCCGTGGCCAACGTCGTGGAGACCATCGCCCCGGCCATCCTGGGCGAGGACGCATCGGACCAGGGTGCCATCGACGCCCTGCTCATGGACCTCGACGGCACACCCAACAAGGGCAACCTGGGCGCCAACGCCGTGCTCGGCGTGTCGCTCGCATGCGCCCATGCAGCGGCGGTCTCCTACGGCCTGCCGCTCTACCGCTACATCGGCGGGGCGGGGGCCTGGACGCTGCCCGTGCCCATGTTCAACATCCTGAACGGCGGGCAGCACGCCGCGGATTCCACGGACTTCCAGGAGTTCATGGTCATGCCCGTCGGCGTGGACAGCTTCGCCGAGGCGCTGCGCGCCGGATCGGAGATCTTTCATGCCCTGAAGGCGGAGCTCCACGACCGCGGCCTGGCCACCGGCCAGGGCGATGAGGGCGGCTTCGCGCCCACGCTGCCCTCCAACCAGGCGGCTATCGAGACGGTCCTGCGGGCCGTCGAGCGGGCCGGCTACCGGCCCGGCGAGCAGGTCGCCATCGCGCTCGACCCGGCCACCACCGAGCTCGTCGACGGCGAGCCGGACGCCGAGGGTGAGCTCACCTACCGGTTGGCCAAGGAGGGCCGCTCGCTGAAGACCAGCGAGATGGTCGACTTCTGGGCCGACTGGATCGAGCGCTATCCCATCGTCAGCCTCGAGGACGGCCTCGCGGAAGACGATTGGAGGGGCTGGCGGATGCTCACCGCTCGCGTGGGCGATCGCTGCCAGCTCGTGGGTGACGACCTCTTCGTGACCAACCCCGAACGCCTCGCTCGTGGCCTCGAGGAGAATGCGGCCAACGCCATCCTGATCAAGCTCAACCAGATCGGCACGCTCAGCGAGACGTTGCGCGCGGTCGACCTGGCACGCTCCAACGGCTGGGGGGCAGTCATCAGTCATCGCTCCGGCGAGACCGAGGACACCACCATCGCCGACCTGGCCGTGGCCACCAACAGCGGCCAGATCAAGACGGGCGCTCCGTCGCGGTCGGAGCGCGTGGCCAAGTACAACCGCCTGCTGCGCATCGACGCGGAGCTGGGCGACGTCGCCCGCTACCCGGGTCGCAGCGCGCTGGCCGGCGCCTAGCGCGGGCGGTCCGGTGTTCGAGGGGCCGCGCACCGAGGAAGCCGGCCCGGCTGTCGACCCGGCCGGGGCACCGGTCGAGGACGCCGGCCTTGGTGAGGACGTCACGGAGGGCACCCGACCGGTTTCCGATCGGGTGCTCGACCGTGGGGCCATCTATGCCGCCATGGTCGGCCTGGGCATGGCCGTCACGATCGCCATCTCGTTCGCCCTGGTGGTGGCGGTCCAGTCGCTCGTCTTCATCTCGGCGCCGATCGCGGGCGCCATCATCGGCTTCTACGCCAACCACAAGTCGGAGCGCTGGCGACCGCGCGGCCGGCTCTTCGTCAACGCCGGGTTCGCCGGCCTCGTGACCGGGCTGAGCCTGGCGCTCATCTATCTGGGCATCCGTCTGCTCTTCATCTACGCCGACTCGGGCTACCGCCCCGAGCCTCTGGGTGGGCAGCTGGACTGCGCGATGGGGCCGGAGTGCTACTACGCGCGGCTCATCGAAGAGGGCGAAGGGGAGAGTCTGGCCGCCGAGGGTATCCACGACGCCGCCGGGCTGGAGCAGGCCGTCTGGATGGAACTGGGCGAGTGGCTGCTCATCCTCACCGGCCTGACTCTGGCCGGCTCGTTCGCGGCAGCCGGCTGGCGGGCCGTGCGCACGCCACCCGCAGCCGCGACGCACGAGGTGGGCGAGGGGTCGACCTCGGCGACGTGACGTCCTCCCCCACGGATGGTCCATAGACCGCTCCATGAGCCGCGACCGCCCGGGAAGATGAAGAGGCGGCGGTCCCCGATCTCTCGAGGACCGCCGCGCCTGGCTCGCCGTGGAGGGGATGGACCCCGGTCAGGACTTGGTCTTGCTCGCGCTCGTCTTGGCCGTGCTGCTCTTGGTCGTGCTCGACTTGGCAGCGGCTGGCTTGGTCGCGCTCGACTTGGCGGCGACCGACTTGGCGGACGTGGACTTGGCCTCGCTCGACTTGGTGGTCGTCGACTTGCTGGCTGCCTTGGTCGTGGTCGACCTGGTCGCCGCCGACTTGCTCGTCGAGGTCTTGGTCGCGGTCGCCTTCGTCGTGGCAGCGCCTGCGGAGGCCTTGGTGGCGCTGTCCGTGCTGCGGCTCGACTTGGTGAGAGCTGCGCGTGCCTTTCCGGCCGCCGTCTGCTCGCCCTTCGCCTTACTGGCCTTGCCGGCGGCGATGCGCACCTTGGCAGCCTTCGCCGCGGCGCTCTTGCTGACCTGGCGCTGCGGCTTGGTGACGGATGTCAGTGCCTCACCGCCCAGGACGGCGTTGACGCGCAGCATCAGGCGGCTCTTGCGGCGTGCCGCGTTGTTGGGATGGATGGCGCCCACCTTGGCGGCGCGATCCAGCGCGGCGGACGCCTCCGCCACGGCCTGACGGGTCGCTTCTGCGTCCCCGGCGATGGCCGCCTGCAGGGCGTCCTTGACCTCGGTCTTGGCGGCTGAGCGACGCGGCTGCAGGATGGCATTGCGGCGGTTGGACTGTCGGACGCGCTTGAGGGCCTGAGGCGTACGTGCGCCCGACCAGCCCCGCGATGAATGGGCCAAGGTGTTCTGTCCTCGATCAGTTCTGGGTGGTGAGCTGGCGCGAGGTGGGCCGCCTGGCGGGCACGAAGTGCCGCCACACGGCGCGGCTACGCGCGACGCTGAATGGTAGCGCAGGCTGTCGGCTCGCGCCAGCACGCGCCGCGCCGCCCGGGCCGGCCGCTGCCGCGCGCGGCGGCTCCGTTCGGCCGCAGCCGGCCCGCCGGCCGCCAGGCAGCCGCCTTGCTAGAATTGCGGAGCCCCATGGAACGGATCCCCCAGGCGCGCCTGCGCAACTTCTCCATCATCGCCCACGTCGACCACGGCAAGTCGACGCTGGCCGACCGATTCCTGGAGGTCACACACACCCTGGACAAGCGCCAGATGGTGAGCCAGGTCCTTGACAGCATGGACCTCGAGCGCGAGAAGGGCATCACCATCAAGGCTCGCGCCGTGCACCTGGAGCATGTCGCGCGTGATGGACTGCGCTATGGGCTCAATCTCATCGACACGCCCGGGCACGTCGACTTCTCGTACGAGGTCAGCCGCAGCCTGCAAGCCTGCGAGGGCGCCGTGCTGGTCGTCGATGCCGCGCAGGGCATCGAGGCCCAGACGCTGGCCAACGTCCACCTGGCCCTGGCGCAGGGCCTCGTCATCATCCCCGTGCTCAACAAGATCGACCTGCCCTCGGCCCAGCCGGACGTCGTCATCGAGGAGCTCGAGAACGTGCTGGCCATCCCTCGCGAGGAGGTCATCCTCGTCTCGGCCAAGGACGGCACCAACGTGGAGGCGGTCCTGGAGGCCATCGTGGACAGGGTGCCGCCGCCCAAGGGCGACCCGACCGCGCCGCTCCAGGGCCTCATCTTCGATTCGCACTACGACGCCTACAAGGGCGTGGTGGCCTACGTCCGACTTGCGCAGGGCACCCTTCAGTCGGGAGAGTCGATCCGCCTGGTGGCCTCCGGCGCCCAGAGCGAGATCCTCGAGCTGGGCATCTTCCGGCCGCAGCTGGTACCCGTGGGTGTGCTCGGTCCAGGCGAAGTGGGCTATGTGGCGACCGGCCTCAAGTCGGTCCGTGACTGCCAGGTGGGTGACACGCTGACCTCCGCGGTTCGCCCGGCGCCCGAAGCGCTGCCCGGCTACAAGCCGGCCAAAGCGCTCGTCTTCGCCGGCATCTACCCCGTCAACGGGCCGGACTACCCCGTCCTGCGCGATGCGCTGGAGAAGCTGCACCTCAACGACGCATCCATCAGCTTCGAGCCCGAATCGTCGGTGGCGCTGGGCTTCGGCTTCCGCTGCGGGTTCCTCGGCCTGCTGCACATGGAGATCATCCAGGAGCGCCTGGAGCGTGAGTTCGACCTCGACATCATCGCCTCTGCCCCCTCCGTGGAATACCTGGTGACGCTGACCAACGGCCGCGGCGAGGTGCGCGTGGAGAACCCGGCCCTGCTGCCCGGCCCCTCGGACATCGAGGCCATCGCGGAGCCCTGGGTCAAGGTCGGCATCGTGACCCCCAGCAGCTACATCGGCACGCTCCTGGAGCTGGGCACCAACCGCCGCGGCGCCTTCCTGGACATGGAATATCTCGATCCCACGCGGGTCCTCATGAACTTCGAGCTGCCCCTGGCGGAGGTCATCGTCGACTTCTTCGACCAGCTCAAGTCGCGCACCCAGGGCTACGCATCCATGGACTACGAGGAGATCGGCTACCGGGCGGAGCGCCTCGTCAAGCTCGACGTGCTCGTCAATGGCGAGCCGGTGGACGCTCTGAGCGTCATCGTCCACCGCGACAAGGCGCAGTCCATCGGGCGCGACCTGGTGAGCAGGCTGCGCACGCTCATCCCGCGGCAGATGTTCGAGGTGCCCGTGCAGGCGGCCATCGGATCGAACGTCATCGCCCGCGAGACCATCGCGGCCATGCGCAAGAATGTCCTCGCCAAGTGCTACGGTGGTGACATCACGCGCAAGCGCAAGCTGCTGGAGAAGCAGAAAGAGGGGAAGGCGCGCATGAAGCGGGTGGGCAGCGTGGAGATCCCGCAGGAGGCCTTCCTGGCCGTGCTACGAGGTGGCGAGTCCAGCTAGGCCATGCCGGACTTCCTGCAGTACTTCCTGTTCGTCGGGTTCGCCGGGTTGATGTTCTTGCTGCGCCTGGACACACGCCGCTTCGGCGCCGCGGAGTGGGACACGCAGGACGGCGACCGACGCCTGTGGCTCTCTCGCCTGACCTGGTATGCGGCCGGGCTGGCGCTGGGCCTCATGGTCTTCGCCCTTCACCCTGCGCCGGTGGCGGACCTCAACCTCGTCTTCGCGCCCGACCAGGGCCAGGCGCTGCTGCTGGGCCTCGTCTACGCCGCCGGCGGCACCGCCGCGGCCTTCGGTCTGGCACTCCTGAGCCACGGTCGCCTCAGCTTCCCACAGCCCTCGCGGTACCCGGGCGGTGTCCTCTATGCGGTCGGAACGGCCTTCTACGACGAGTTCCTCTTTCGTGGCGTGCTCCTCGGTCTGCTGCTCAGCCTGGACCTGCCCGATCCGCTGGCGGTCATCGGCGCCGCCCTTATCTACGCCGGTGCCATCCGCGCCAGTTCCGCCGGTCGGGGCCTGCTTGCCCTGACGGTGGCGGTCGTGGTCGGTCTCGTGGGCGGTCTGCTCGTGCTCATGACAGCCGGCATCGCGGCGGCCTTCATGGGCCACGCGGTCACCCGCTTTGCCATGTTCATGACCATGGGTCACCCGGAGCCGGCCGAGGTCCGGCCGGGCCTGCCGACGGTCGGTGGAACGGCCGACTCGGGTGCCTGGGTCATCCCGCCGCGCGACGATCGCCGTGCTGCCGATGGCTGGCGTGGGCGCGGAGGTCCTGTCCGTCCTGCCTGAGCCGGCATCGGACCTGTCAGTCCCGCCCCGGCTGGCGGACGGTGCATCGAACCACGGCCCCGATCGATCGGCCGATGGCCCGGTCCGCTCGCCCGAAGGGCTGTACATCCACGTGCCGTTCTGCGTCTCGCTCTGCCCGTACTGCGACTTCGTGGTCCTGGCAGGGGCCGCGGCGCGCGGGCCGCGCAACCGGGTCGGGGAGCTGCTGGAGGCCGCTGGAAGAGAGCTGGACCTGCGCGTGGATCGTCTGGGGCAGGAGCTTGGTGGGACAGGGCCACCGCTGCAGAGCGTCTATCTCGGCGGCGGCACGCCGTCGCTGTTGTCAGCCGCGCAGGTCGGGCGGCTGCTCGATCAGGTGAGCCGGCGACTGGGTCTCTCGTCCGACGTCGAGATCACGCTGGAGGCCAACCCGGGGCCGGACGAGCTGGGCGATCTGGCTGGCTTCCGCACAGCCGGCGTGAACCGCCTCTCCATCGGGGCGCAGTCGATGTCCGATGTGGAGTTGCGTCGTCTGGGTCGACGCCACGTGGCCGCGGACGTCCGGGCGGCCGTTCGCGCCGCCCGCTCGGCGGGGTTGCCTTCGCTCAGCCTCGATCTGCTGACCGACGTACCGGGCCAGACGGTCGACTCCTGGCGGGCCACGCTGATGGCGGTCCTCGACCTGCGGCCGGACCACCTCTCCGTCTACACGCTCACGCTGGACGATCCGGATGCAGCCCGCCTCACAGGTGCGCAGGGCGACCACCTGCCCGTGGCCCGAGGCGCCCGATCGTGGCGGGCTCGAGCCGTCGCTGACCAGTCCGAGGATCGCGCGGCGGAGATGGAGCTGTTGACCGACGAGCTGGTCGAGGCGGCCGGGCTTCGTCGCTACGAGATCGCGAACCTGGCCAGGCCTGGCTTCCAGAGCCGCCACAATCTGCTCTACTGGCGCCGCCGTCCCGTGCTCGCCATCGGCCCAGGGGCGCATGCCTTCGACGGGCACCGACGCCGCAGCTGGAATGCGGCTCCGCTCGGCGGCTACCTGAGGGCGCTTGCCGAGGGGCGCCTCCCGCCGGGCGGCGAGGACGTGGTGGACGCTTCCACCGCCCTGGCCGAGGAAGCCATCCTGGGCCTGCGTCTCATGGAGGGCATCGAGGCCGGCCTGGCCGGCCAGCCAGCCGTCACGACCGGCCTGGCCTGGGGTCGGCAGCACGGCCTCGTGGAGACGCACGGCACGCGCACGCGTCTCACACAACGCGGTCGGCTGCTCGCCAACGAGGTCTTCGCGCGCCTGTTGCCAGGAAGCGATCCGCCGGACTGACTATCGGGTCGCCGCTGGTCAGGCCGGCCCGGGCGTCCACGGCGGCCTGCGAGCGTAGCGCGTACGATTCGCCCAATGCATCGGATGCCCAGTGGCCGCGCGGCGGCCGTCGCGCTCGTGGCCCTGCTCCTCGTTGGCCTGACCGCGTCGACGGTCGTGGGAGCCGGTGGGGTCGCGGCCCCCGCGATGGCCAGGCAGCCATCCGCGATGCCACCGCCCGATCTCGCCGCGGCACTCGCCACGCTTCGTGCTGCGACCTCCAGCGCGATCGTGCCCGAGCGGCTGCCTCGCTGCGAGTACCGTGACGATGCCACCCGTTTCGGTGCCACGCGGGAATGGCGGCACACTCTTCTCGACACGAACTTGCGCCTGCAGCGGTCATACGAGCCCTGGGATCTCGTCTCCGTCGCTCGCGCCGGGATGGCCGGCAGCGGTCAGGTGCGGCAGTTGATGATCGAGGACCTGAAGGCGCTCGCAACCGCGGCACGCGCGGCCGGCAAGCCGCTGGCGGTCCGCTCGGCCTATCGCTCCTACGCCAGCCAGGAGGCGACCTTCGCCATGTGGGCGCGCCGCAGCGGCTACGCGCAGGCCCTCAGGTTCTCAGCGCGTGCGGGGCACTCGGAACATCAGCTGGGCACGACGATCGACTTCACCACGGCACCCGGTGAGCCGCTCTCCACGACGTTCGGTGAGTCGCCCGCTGGCAGATGGCTGGCTCGCCAGGGTTGGCAGTATGGCTTCGTCATGTCCTACCCGAAGGGCCAGCAGCGCGTCTCGTGTTACGGCTACGAACCCTGGCACTGGCGCTACGTCGGTCGCGACCTGGCGCGCCGGATCAACGAGAGCGGCCAGGTGCCGCGTCGCTTCCTGTGGGAGAACTACGAGTCCCTGCCGTGATCCGGCCCGAACGCCGGGCGCACTTCGTGCTGCCGTATGGACCGTGCGACCGTCGCCATCGCCGCTAGCATGTCGGGCAGGGCACCCGACCCGCGGACAGCAGACGAAAGACGGTCGCGAGGAGTGGAATTCGACCTCCGGCGGCCGGGAAAGGATCGACGAGCCATGGTTGGTACGCAGTACCTCGACGCAAGCTCCAGCCGCATGATGGAGCGCCTCCTCTGGGCGGTCGACGACCTGGACATCGAGCTGCCGTCCTGGGGCTTCGTCAACACGGGCACGCGTTTCCGCGTCTGGCAGCAGGCTGGCGTGCCGCGAAGCGTGGAAGAGAAGATCGACGACGCCGGCACGGTGCGCCGTTACACCGGCATCGCCAAGTCCGTCGCCCTGCACATCCCCTGGGACAAGGTGGACGACTACACCACGCTGGGTGACCACATCGAGAGCCGCGGCCTGCGGGTCGGCGGCATCAACAGCAACACCTTCCAGGACGCCGACTACATGCTCGGCTCGCTGTGCCACCCATCGGCGGAGGTGCGAGCGAAGGCCGTCGCCGCCATCATCGAGTGCTGTCGCATCGCCGCCACCATGGAGGCCCCGGCCGTCAAGGTGTGGCTGGGCGACGGCACCAACTACCCTGGCCAGGACGACCTGCGCCATCGGCGCCACCGCCTCGTGGAAGGGCTGCAAGCCGTCTATGCGGAGCTGCCCGAGCGCGCCCGCATGCTCGTCGAGTACAAGATCTTCGAGCCGGCCCTCTACTCCACCGACGTGCAGGACTGGGGTCAGGCGCTGGCCGTCTGCCGACTGGCGGGCGATCGTGCCGTGGTCTGCGTGGATACCGGCCACCACTCGCTGGGCGTCAACATCGAGCAGATCGTGGCCCTGCTCCTGGCCGAAGGCAAGCTGGGTGCCTTCGACCTGAACGACAAGAAGTACGGCGACGACGACCTGATGGTCGGCTCCATCGACCCTTACCAACTCTTCCGCATCATGCACGAACTCGTCAACGCCATGCGCGATGACGGCGACCCTGGCGCCCAGGCCTGCGCCAGGGACACCGTCTACATGCTCGACCAGTGCCACAACATCGAGCCCAAGATCCCGGCCATGATCCGTTCGGTCATGAACCTCCAGGAGACCTTCGCCAAGGCCCTCCTCGTGGACCGCGAGGCACTCGTGGCGGCGCAGGCGAAGGGCGATGTCCTGGAGGCCAACGCCCAGCTCTGGGCGGCCTTCAACACGGATGTGCGGGGACCCCTTGCAGAGCTGCGCCAGGAGCGCGGCCTGCCGACGGACCCGTTCCACGCCTATGTCGGCAGCGGCGAGGCGGAGGAGCGTGCCGCTGCCCGTGTCGGAGGCCAGGCGGCCAGTTGGTAGCGCGCACGTCGGGGACCGGCCACATGAAGCAGGCGCCTTGCGGCGCGGCCGTTCGAGCGGCCCCTCGTTGACACTCGCGACGACGGACTGCTACCATGCCGGCCAGGTGGTTAGCACTCACAGCGATAGAGTGCTAACCACGATAGAGACGGAACCGATCGCATCCGAGGATCCATGGCCCGACGCAAGGTCAGACCCGGTCCCCTGGAGGCCCGTTCGGCGGCCATCCTGAGGGCCATCATCGAGGAATACGTCGCCACCGCCCAACCCGTGGGCAGCGTGGCCCTGGTGGAGAAGTACGCGCTCTCCATCAGCCCGGCTACGGTGCGCAATGTGATGGCCGAGTTGGAGTCGGCGGAGCTGCTCGGCCACCCGCACACGAGTGCCGGTCGCGTGCCCACCGAGCGCGGCTATCGCTTCTACGTGGAGTCCATCTCGGGGTCGCTCGCCCTGGCACCGGTCGAGCAGCTCATGATCCGCCACCAGTTCGGGCAGGTGGAGTTCGCCAGCGAGCAGTGGTTCCGCCTTGCGGCCGCGACCCTCGCCTCGGCCACACGTGCCGCGGCTATCGCCACGCCGGCCAAGCCGCGGACCTGCCGGGTGCGCCGCGTGGACATCCTGCGCACGGCGGAACGCTCCGCGAGCCTCGTGCTGGTCATGGCCGATGGACCCGTCCGGCAGGCCCTGCTGACTCCGTCGCACGAGTACACGCAGGAGGACCTCGATGAGGTCGGCCGTCAGCTGGACAGCCTGCTCGTAGGTCGCACCACACGCGAGGTGGACGCGGCCCTCAGCGCCTTGCAGGCGCAGCCCGGCATCACCGACCCGATCTTCACCCAGGCCATCGAGCGCATCAGCCGGCTCATGCACGAGTTCGACTCGGCCGCCGTGGAGGAGGTCTTCAGCGAGGGTCTGCTCAACGTCATGGCCGAGCCGGAGTTCGCGCGTTCAGAAAGGCTGCGGCGCGTCTTCGCCGTGCTCCAGGATCGTGTCTACCTGGGCGACCTCGTGGAGCGCCTTTCCCGGTCGGATGACGTGAGCGTCTTCATCGGCAGCGAGAACGAGCACGAGGAGATGACCGATGTCTCGCTCATCGTGGCCCCCTACGGTCGCAGTGACCGCGCCGTCGGCGTGGTCGGAGTCATCGGGCCCACACGTATGGCCTACCCGCATGCCATCTCCACGGTCCGCTACGTGCGCGGCCTCATGAACGAATTGGTGGATCACCTGTACGCATGAACGATCGAACGAACGGCTCCCCGAAACCCGACACGGAACCGACCACCTCGCCCCCTGGCAAGCCGAGCGCCGGCGGCAGCCGGGCGCAAGAGCGCATCGCCGCCCTCGACACGAGCGGCGCGGCGTCGGCAGCCCGCATCGAAGAGCTGGAGGCGCTGCTGGCAGCCGCCCAGGCTCGGGCGGACGAGTCCGAGGCCGGCTGGCAGCGCGCCAGGGCCGACTTCGCCAACCTCAAGCGTCGCACGGAGGACGAGCGGGCCGACCTGGCCATCTTCGCGGGCGACCGACTGCTCCTGCGCGTCCTCGAGCTGGCCGATGATTTCGACCTGGCCGTGGAGCACGTGCCCGACGACATCCGCGATACGCCCTGGGCAGAAGGCATCGGCGCCATCGACCGCAAGCTCCGAGCGCTGCTCGAGGCGGAGGGGGTGCAACCCATGGGCGAGGCCGGCGAACCCTTCGATCCGCACACGCAGCAGGCCATCTCCTACGAGGACGACACGTCCGTTGCGGACGGCACGGTGGTCCGGGTGCTGCAGCGTGGCTACACCGTCCGCGACCGCGTGCTCCGGCCAGCCCTGGTGGCCGTGGCCCGCAATGATGACGACACCCCCGCCCCCCTCGACAACGACTAGACAGCGACAAGGAGCACGACCAGCATGGGACGCATCATCGGCATCGACCTCGGCACCACCAACTCGGTGGTCGCGGTCATGGAGGGCGGCGAGCCCACCGTCATCCCCAGCGCGGAGGGCGGCCGCACCGTGCCCTCCGTGGTGGCCTTCAGCAAGAACGGCGAGCGGCTGGTGGGCCAGATCGCCAAGCGCCAGGCCATCACCAACCCGGCCAACACCGTCTACTCCATCAAGCGCTTCATGGGCCGCCGCTGGGATGATCCCGAGGTGCAGCGCTCCATCAAGCTGGTGCCCTACAAGGTGGAGAAGGACAAGACCAGCGACGGCATCGTCGTGACCCTGGCGGATGGCAAGTCGTATACGCCGCCGGAGATCAGCGCCATGATCCTCCAGAAGCTCAAGGCGGATGCGGAAGCCTACCTCGGCGAACCCGTCACGGAGGCCGTCATCACCGTGCCGGCCTACTTCGACGACACGCAGCGCCAGGCCACGAAGGACGCCGGCCGTATCGCCGGCCTGGACGTCAAGCGCATCATCAACGAGCCCACCGCCTCCTCGCTGGCCTACGGCCTGGAGAAGAAGGTGGACGAGCAGATCGCCGTCTACGACCTCGGCGGTGGCACCTTCGACATCTCCATCCTGGAACTGGGTGACGGCGTCTTCGAGGTCAAGGCCACCAACGGCGACACGCACCTCGGCGGTGACGACTTCGACCAGCGTGTCATCGAGTGGCTGCTCGATGAGTTCAAGAAGGACCAGGGCATCGACCTGGCCAAGGACCAGCAGGCCCTGCAGCGACTCAAGGAGGCAGCCGAGCGCGCCAAGATCGAGCTCTCCACGACGAGCTCGACGGAGATCAACCTGCCCTACGTCACCGTCGATGCGGACCGCAACCCCAAGCATCTGGTCATGACGCTGACGCGTGCCAAGCTGGAGTCGCTGGTGGCAGACCTCGTGGACTCCACTGCCAAGCCTGTCTCCGCGGCCATCAAGGACTCCGGCCTGAAGGCGGCTGCCATCGACGAGGTCATCCTCGTAGGCGGCCAGACGCGCATGCCCGCGGTGGTCGAAGCCGTCAAGAAGATGTTCGACGGCAAAGAGCCCCACAAGGGCGTCAACCCTGACGAGGTCGTGGCCGTCGGCGCGGCCATCCAGGCCGGCGTGCTGGCCGGTGACGTCAAGGACGTCCTGCTCCTCGACGTGACCCCGCTCTCGCTCGGCATCGAGACGCTGGGTGGCGTCATGACCCGGCTCATCGAGCGCAACACGACCATCCCGACCTCCAAGTCGCAGGTCTTCTCCACGGCCAGCGACAACCAGCCACAGGTCGAGATCCACGTCCTGCAGGGCGAGCGCGAGATGGCCAGCGGCAACAAGACGCTGGGCACCTTCATCCTTGACGGTATCCCCTCGGCGCCGCGCGGCGTGCCCCAGATCGAGGTCACCTTCGACATCGATGCCAACGGCATCCTGGACGTCAGGGCCAAGGACAAGGCCACCAGCCGCGAGCAGTCGGTGCGCATCACGGCTTCCTCGATGCTCTCCAACGAGGACGTCGACCGCATGGTCAAGGAAGCCCAGGAGCACGCTGCCGAGGACCGCGCCCGCCGCGCCGCCGTGGAGGCGCGCAACCAGGCCGACGCGCTCGCCTTCCAGGCTGAGCGGACGCTTCGCGACCTGGGCGACAAGGTCAGCAGCGAAGACCGCCTGACCCTGGAGAACCGCATCAGCGCGGTCCGCGAGGCCGTCAAGGGTGATGATGACGCGGCCGTCGAACGCACCACGGCGGAGCTCACGGAGACACTGCAGGCAGTGGCCACCAAGGCCTATCAGACCGCCGGTGGGTCGGCCGGTGCCGGGCCTGAGGGCGACGCTGGCGGGACGGCCGACGCGGGCGATGATGAGGCCGTCGAGGGCGAGTTCAAGGAGGTCTAGGCAGAGTACGAGGCGACCGCTCGGGTCGACCCATGCTGCGACGCCCCCGTCAGGCCATGAGGCGCCTCCGGCCGATGCCGGAGGCGCCGAGCCGTGCCGGCGGCCGCAAGCGGCAGCGGGGCACGCCTCCCGATGTCGTGGGCAGGGGCCCGCTCCTCTCGTCGCCGGGCCTGCGCCTGGCGATCGCCGTCATCGTCCGCGACGAGGCACCCTACCTGGAGGAGTGGCTGGCCTACCACCACGCCCTCGGCGTGGAGCACGTCTTCGTCTATGACAACGGCAGCCGGGACGCGCTCCACGATGTCGTCGAACCCTGGGTCAACCACGGGCTCCTGACGCTGGTGCACTGGCCGCTGCCCGGAGGGCAGATCGACGCCTACTCGCACGCCCTGCGCTTCTACGGGCCGTCGGTCGAGTGGCTGGCCTTCTTCGACGTCGACGAGTTCGTGGTGCCCCTCGTCGACGACGACATCCCGACCCTCTTGGCGCGCTGGCCACAGGCCGCGGACATCCGCATGCCACGGGTCGACTTCGGCTTCTCCGGGCACCGCGAACCGCCCGGTGGGCTGACCATCGAGGCCTATACCGAGGTAGCCGATGTCTTCGGGCGCGACCCGGCCAAGCCGCCGCGCGTCAAGACGGTCGTTCAGCCGCGCTCGATCTCGGCCGTGGGCATCCACACGGCCACGGTGGCCGACCTGCCAGTCGATGCTTCCGGCCGTCCCGTGCCCCACGAGACGATCGGGCCGGCCTGCCACGCCTTCGTGCAGGTCAACCACTACTACACGCGTTCCCTGGCAGAGTTCGAGGCCAAGCGCTTCCGGGGCAGCGCCACGGGCCGCATCGCCCGTCCTGCCATCCCCTTCGAGCTGCCTGCCCAGCGGGTGGACCGCAGCGCCGTCCGCTTCGCCGGGCGAACGAGGCAGTCGATGGCGCTGCTGCGCAGCCTGGAACCCAGCCCCTATCACTACGGCAGCCAGCTGGCGCTGCACCAATTCCCGCATTTCAACGACCTGGGTCTCTTCGCCGAGTTCGCCATCGCCAATGTCGTGGCCGGCGAGGCGGAGCCGCGGCGTGAGCCGCGCCTGCGCCTCGAGAACCGCCACCTCGGGGTCGGCTTCCTGGGCGACCTCTCGGCCACGGGGCATGAGCCCCGCCGCGGCGACCTCTCGGGCTCGGTGCACATGGCGCCGCTCCTCGAGCGGGCTCGTGGTCGACTGGAGTCGAGCTGGGCGGGGCAGCCGGAGCAGGTGGCCCCCACGCTGCGCTGGGGGACGGCACGCGCGGCCGATGACGGTTGGCGCATCTTCGGGGCACGCGGCGTGGCCGAGGTGAACCTGCCCATCGACGCGGCCGACCGACGCCGCTGCTACGCCCTGGGCATCGTGCTGCACACGGACGATGGGCTCTCGCTGCGGCTTGAGCTGCGCCGCCCGGACGGCAGCGCCGGTGCCACGACGGACGTGCTGATCGAGGCCGCCGGGACGTACGCTGGCGTGGTGGAGTTCGCGGCACGACCTGGATCTCGTCAGCACGGCCGTGCTCGGTCTGCGCATGGCGTCCGGTGAGTGCTTCATCCACGATCTCTTCGTGATGTCGTATGGCTGATGGCCGGGGCCGATGCCGGACCAGGGGAGCGACGGCATGAGCCTGCGTCGCCGCTTCTTCGGAGCGCCACCCGCGCAGGATCCGTCCGGGCTCGACCCGGACGGCCCGGGCTGAAGGCTCGTCCCGCCCGGGCGGCAGCAGCGGGCGCATGAAGCGCGCCAAGCCGCCCAACGTCATCGGGCGCGGGCCGCTCCTCGACAGCCCGGGCTTCGGCGTCGTCATCGTCTGCATCGTCCGGAACGAGGCCGATTACCTCGAGGAGTGGATCGCCTACCACCTCGCGCTCGGCGTGGACCACTTCATCGTCTACGACAACGGCAGCACGGACGGCAGTGCTGCCCTGCTGGAGCGCTACCAGAACCACGGCTTGCTGACGCGCATCGATTGGCCCCTGGGTGGTGGCCAGCTGGCGGCCTACAACCACGCCCTGCGCTTCTTCGGCCGTGTCGCACGCTGGCTGGCCTACTACGACGTGGACGAGTACCTCGTGCCGCTCGCGGACGACGACATCCCATCCTTCCTGGACCGCTTTCCCGACGTGGCCGTGGTGCGCGTGCCGCGGCTGGAGTTCGGCTACTCGGGCCATCGTCAGGCGCCGGCGGGCCTGGCCATCGACGAGTACGCGCAGGTCGCCAACGTCCTCGACCTGGATGCGGACCTGCCACCGCGCGTCAAGTCCATCGTGCGACCTGAAGCCATCTCTGCGGTTGACATCCACCTTGCCTTCCCCGCCGACGTGCCGACCCCGGGAACGCCCACTGGGACCGCGGAGGAGGCTGTGCGCGGCCTGGCACAGCTGAACCACTACTACACGCGTTCCTTCGAGGAGTTCGAGGCGAAGCGCACGCGCGGCAGTGCCACGGGGCGCATCGAGCGTCCAGCCGTGCCCTTCGACGTGCCCACCATCGAGACGAACGTGGCGGCCCGGCGCTTCTCGGCACGAACGCAGGCTGCACTGGCGCACCTGCGGAGCCTGGAGCCGCGACCCTACACGTACGGCAGCCAGCTGCGCCTCGAGTGGTTCCCGCGCCCCAATGACCTGGGCCGATTCGCCGAGTTCGCCCTCGCCAACCTGGCTGCCGGCCTGGCGCAGCCGGCCCGTTCCGCGGCGCGACGCCTACGGAACCTGCACGAGGGTGTCGGCCTGGTGGCCGACCTGGCCGCGACCGGCTACCGAGCGACGCCCGGGGCACTCTCCGGTTCGGTGCATCTCGAGGTGCTCATCGAGCACATGCGCGGCCGCCTGGAGGCGAGCCAGGTGAGCGGCGCAGTCGGAGGTGCGGTCGCGGTCGACCTGGTACAGGGCAAGGCCGAGTGGTGGCTGGCCCTCCCGCGCGACGACATGCTGCGCTGCTGGTCTGCCGGCTTCCTGCTGGGGGCCTCGGCACCGCTGCGGCTGGAGTTCCTCATCGAGCACGAGGACGGCACGACGAGCCCGCCCGTGACGGTGGCGCTGGCGGCCTCCGACGCCATAGCGGGGGTCGTCGAGGTGGAGCCGGTGCCCTGCCGGGCCGCACGGATGCGCGTCCGCGTCAACAGCGAGGCGGCACGGGTCGAGCGTTACGATCTCTTCGCCGTCTCCAACGGCTGAGGTGCGCTCATGGGCCTGACGAGACGTGTCGGTCGGATGCTCGGGCGTTCCAGCGGACCCGGCGCGCACAGCGATGCCCGCGGAGGCTCCCGTGCCCGTCCTGGCAAGGCTCAGGGGCCGCGCCTGCCGCTCATCGAGCGCGGCCGTTTCGGCGTCTCGGTCATGGCCATCCTCAAGGATGAGGCGCCCAACATGGCCGAGTGGCTCTGCCATCACATGGCCATCGGCGTGGACCACTTCTTCCTGTACGACAACGGCAGCACGGACGACCTCCACGAGGTCCTCAAGCCCTACGCCGACCACGGCATCGTGACCACCGTGTACTTCCCGATGCGTGGCCTGCAACGGGATGCCAACAACCACGTCGTGCGCTTCTTCGGCGCGACCACGGAATGGCTGGCCTATGTCGACATCGACGAGTTCCTGGTGCCCGAGCACGACGAGCCCATCAGCACCATCCTGGCTCGATTTGGGGACGCCGAGCAGGTGCTCGTCTCCCGCAAGGAATTCTGTTACGGCGGCCATCGCACACCGCCGGGCGGCCTCGTCACGGAGGCCTACCAGGAGGTCAGCGTGGACGTTCCGCGCGTGGGTACCTCGGCCATCCTGGCCAAGCCCATCATCCGGGCAACGGGCGTGGCCAGGGTGGGCATCCACAACGCCACGACGGTGCACGGCCGGACCGTCAACACGGCCGGCCAGTCCACCTCGGAGGAAGCCACCGTCATCGAGGACCCGACCTACGCCAACCTCCAGATGAACCACTACTACACCAAGTCGTGGCAGGAGTTCCAGGCCAAGCGCACGCGGGCGACGACCTCAACCCACAGCTTCCAGCTGCCCGACGTGCCCTTTGACATCCCGGCCCGGGCGGACCATGTCATCGACCGCTGGCTGCCGCGCACGAAGGCCCTCATGGAGGAGATGGTGGTGCTGCCCCGCAGCCCGTCGCGTTACGGCAGCCGCCTGCGCCTGGCCGGCTTCCCCATCAGCGATATGTTCGGCCAGGAAGCCACGGCGGTCGTCAGCAACGAGGCGGCGGGCGTGAGCGAAGCCAGCAAGAAGCGTTCGGCACGCTCACTGCCCATGCCGGGCGTGCGTGGTGCCATGGCACGTGCGGAGGATCTCGGCTACCAGGCCGCGCCTGGGGCACTCCTCGCCTCGCCCCACCTGGCCCAGGAGATGGCCTGGCTGCAGGCCGAGGTGACGTGGTCGGTGGCGAACGGACAGCCGCCTCTCCAAGTGGAAGGTGGCCGCGCCTCGGATGAGCACGAGATCCCGACCATCCGCTTCGAGGGTGGCAGCGGGACGTTGGTCATCCCTGCAGGCGGGCCGAGGCTTCGCTGCCACGCCCTCCTCTTCGCGCTGCAGGTAGATGTGGCACCGGCGGCCAGCGGTCCATCGGGGGCAGCCGAACCCGCCGATGTGCCTCCCGTGACCGCCGAGCTGGCCGCCCTCGAGGGAGGGGCGTGGCAGCCCTCGGCCACCTTCAGCATGCCCGGTCCGGGCACGTACCTGGGACTGGTCGCCCTGGAGAAGCGGCCGCGAACCATCGAGGCGGTGCGCCTGGCGCTCTCCGGCGCGCAGCAGGTGGCGGTCTACGACCTGGCGCTGCTGACCTTCGGCTGAGCCCGGCCACGACCTCCGCCGCCCGGGGCGCCGGGCCCTGCCGATCCACTGGTGCCGGCGGGCGTGCCCGAGCCGCCAGGAACGCCAGAGGTGCCAGGAGCGCCCGAGGCGCCAGGCGCGCCGCGGATACGCCCCAGCGAGACCCAGGCCTCCGGGTCGTCCGCGAGGTCGCGCACGCGCTGGGGCAGCTCACCGTCGCGCAGGTTGGCCAGCGAGGTCGTCTCGAGGATCTCGCGCAGGGCAGCGCGGACGGCGATCCAGACGTCGGTCAGCGGCTCCGCCGCTCCGCGGTACTCCATGTTCTCCGGGCGATCGCCGCGCACGTTGGCGAGCGGCCCGTCCACCGCCCGGATGACGTCCGCCAGGCTGATGTCCTCGGCCGGACGCGCCAGCGTGTAGCCGCCATCCGGACCACGCTGGCTGCGCACGATGCCGGCGTGCTTGAGCTCCAGCAGGATCGTCTCGAGGAACTTGGCCGGGATGCCCTGGGCCTCCGCGATGCGGTCCGCCGTGACCGGCGCATCGATGGCCGTGGCCAGCTCTGCAGCGGCCCGAGCGGCGTAGTCGGCCTTGGCGGAGACTCTCACGCTCTCATTGTCCTCTATCTCGATAGGGATTGTCTGGGCAGGACGCTTGGTGTGTCGTGAGTCTGGAAGGAGACGCAGCCGAGCTTCTGCTAGCCTTTCCTGAAACCGACTGGTGCGTCGGAAGTCGGAATGAGGTGCCAGGGTTGTGAAGCAGGTACGAGGCACGCGCCGGCGGGAGCGGATCCTCGATGCCGCCTTCGCGGTCTTCAGCCAGCGTGGCTATCGCGAGGCCGGTGTGGATGAGGTCGGCCGCCAGGCAGAGACGAGCAAGGGCGGCGTCTACTTCCACTTCCCGACCAAGGAGTCGCTCTTCCTGGAGCTGCTGCGCACGACCGCGGACCGCCTCGTCGGCAAGGTCGAGCGATCGATGGCCGGCATCCCCGATCCCATCGACCGTGCCGATGCGGCCCTGAGGACGGTCCTCTCGGTGTTCGCCGGGCACCGCACGATGGCCCGGCTCTTCCTGATCGACGCCGTCGGGGCAGGGGAGGCCTTCCAGGCCGAGCTGTCGCGCATGCACGAGCGCTTCAGCGGCCTGATCGCGATGCAGCTCGAGACGGCCGTGGCCGAGGGCATCATCCCGCCCGATCGATACGGCGGTGGCCGGCATGGCCTGGTTCGGCGCCCTCAACGAGGTCGTCATGCGCTGGCTCATGGCCGACCCGCACGCTCGCCTGGAGGATGCCTACCCGACCCTGCGCGCCATCCTGCTGCGCAGCGTCGGCATCCCGGAGGCGCGCATCGCGACGCTGGGGCGGGAAACGTGAGCTCCCTTGTGGCGGCCCCGCCGACCGTGATGGCCCAGGCCGTGCGGACGCGCGCCCAGCTGTGGCCGGGTCGAAGCTCATCTGCAGCGTGGTGCCCATGACGAAAGCTGACCCGGTGGCGCTCTTCGCGGCTGCAGAAGCGGCCGGCCTCGAGCGTGCCCTATGGCAACAGCCCAGCGACGGGTTCGCCCTGCTCGGGATCGGCGCTGCATGGTCGATCCGCGCCAGCGGGCCGAGTCGCTTCAGGCAGGTGGCGGAGGCGTGGTCAGCGCTCGCGGATCGGCTGGTCGTCACGGGCGACGCGGCCGTGCGCGGCTGCGGACCACTGCTGTTGGGAGGCTTCGGCTTCGCCGACGAGCCGGCGCGGACGCCGGTCTGGCGCGGTTTCGAGGCGGCCGAGGCGGTCTTGCCGAGGCATCTGCTGACGGTGACGCCCGATGGTGCCTGGCTGACCTCCTGCCACCTTCGATCGCCCAGCGGTCCGGACGAGCCAGCGGGGGAGGCCCTCGGAGCGTCCTGGATGCATCTCGTCGAGGCGGCTTCGACGTGGTCATCCCCGGCGCTCCAGCCGAGCCTGCGACAGGTGGCCAGCCGGCCCCGGGCTGCCGAGTGGCGCACCTCCGTGTCACGGATGGCCGGAGCCGTCGGCCGCGGCCGCCTGGACAAGGTGGTCCTGGCGCGACAGGTCGACCTCGACGCGGAGTCGGTCATCGACGTCCCCGCGGTGCTCGCGCGGCTGCGCGACGCGGCTCCGGAATCGACGCTGTTCGCCATCGGGCGCCAGGGTCGGACGTTCCTGGGAGCGACTCCGGAGCGCCTGGTGTGGCTCGATGGACGACAGCTCCGCAGCGTGGCCATGGCCGGCTCGACGCGGCGCGGCAGCGATGACGCCACGGACGACCGCCTGGCCATCGAGCTGCTGGCGTCAGACAAGGAGCGCGAGGAGCACGCCGTCGTGGTGGACATGCTGCGCGCCACGCTGGCGCGACTGACCGACGAACTGGATATCCCGAGCCAACCCCACGTCGAGCGGCTGCGCCACCTGCAGCACCTCGTGACGCCCGTCGAGGGCCGTCTGCGCGAGCCCTCCAGCGTGCTGCGCCTGGCGGAACTGCTGCACCCCACGCCGGCCGTGGGCGGTACACCGCGCGACCTGGCCCTGGAGCTCATCGGCGAGGAAGAGACGCACGAACGCGGCTGGTACGCCGGGCCGCTGGGCTGGATCGACCGCGCCGGGGACGGCGAGCTCGTGGTGGCGCTGCGGTCGGGGATCGTGGAAGGCCGCCGGGCCACCCTGCTGGCTGGCTGTGGCATCGTGGCCGACTCCGATCCGGAGCGGGAGTGGCAGGAGTCGACGACCAAGCTTCTGGCGCTGGGTTCAGCCCTGGGGAGGGTCGAGGCATGAACGGACCGCGGACCCCAGCTCGACCGCTGCGGGCCGTCGTCGACGAGTTGGTCGCGCTCAGGCCTCCGGGACGTCGTCATCTGCCCGGGCTCGCGGTCGACGCCGCTGGCGCTGGCGCTGCGATCCGAGTCCAGGCTGCGCTGCTGGGTCCACATCGACGAGCGCGCCGGCGCCTTCTTCGCGCTCGGCGCTGCCAAGGCCTCGCGGAGGCCCACGGCCATCCTGGTGACCTCCGGCACGGCCGCTGCCGAACTGGCGCCGGCGCTCGTCGAGGCGCACGAGGGGCGCGTGCCGCTACTGGCCCTCACCGCGGACCGGCCGGCCGAGCTACGCGACCGCGGTGCGCCGCAGGCCATCGACCAGGACCATCTGTTCGGCCGCTTCGCCAAGTGGTATGCCGAGCTGCCGCTCCCTGACGATGGCGAGCTGGCGGAGACCCACGTGCGCGGCATCGTCCGCCGGGCGGTGGCCACGGCCGCGGCTGCACCTGCGGGTCCGGTCCACCTGAACCTGCCCTACCGTGAGCCCCTCGTGCCATCGGGTGACCTCAGGGCCGTCGTCATGGGCGGTGCGCCGGACCCGGGCGGCGTTCACGGAAGCGTTGCCGGGACACTGGAGGGTCGGCGCGTCCTCGACGACGGGGCGCTCGCGGACCTCGGCCGCCGGATCGCGGGAGCCGAGGCGTGGCGTCATCGTCTGCGGGCCACTGGACGTGCCTGGCTTCGGTGCGGCCGTCGCGAGGCTGGCGGCCGCCACGGGCTTCCCCATCATCGCGGACGCCCTCTCCAACGTCCGCTTCGGGCCGCATGACCGATCACACGTCATCGCCCGGGCCGATCCCCTGCTGCGGGTGGCTGCCTTCGCCGAGGCCCACGAGCCCGATCTCGTCCTGCGCTTCGGGGGCACGCCGACCTCAAAGGCACTCCTCGGCTGGCTCGTGGCGACGAGGGCGGCGCAGGTCGTGGTGGACGACGGTGGCTGGAACGAGCCGACCGGGCGGCCGATGACGATGGTGCAGGCCGAGCCCGCTCGGCTGGCGGTGGACCTGGCAGGCCACCTGGACAAGCGAGGGTCGCGCACGCGACCAGCGCGGGGCCGATGGCTGGCTGGCCTCCTGGCTGGCCGCCGAAGCCGCCGCCGCCGAGGCCAGCGCAGCCTGGCTGGCCGTGCTCGCCGAACCCTTCGAGGGTCAGGCCTTCGCCGACCTGGGCACGGTGCTGCCCCACGATGTCCTCGTCCTGGCCGGCAACAGCATGCCGGTCCGCGATCTGGAGGCCTTCCTGGGCACGGGACCGGCCGACATCCGCTGCCTGGGCAACCGCGGCGCCAACGGTATCGACGGTCTGGTGTCCACGGCCCTCGGCGCGGCAGCGGCCACCGGGCAGTCGGTCGTGGCCGTCGTCGGTGACGTGTCGTTCCTCCACGACCTCAACGCGCTCGTCTCGGCAGCGCGGCTGGGACTCTCCGCCACCGTCGTCCTCGTCAACAACGACGGGGGTGGCATCTTCTCCTTCCTGCCCCAGGCCGCGTCCGTCGACTCCGGCGTGGGCCTGCCGCAGCATTTCGAGGAGCTCTTCGGCACGCCTCACGGGATCGACTTCGGGCCGCTCGTGCAGGCGTTGGGTGCGAGTCACCAGCGCGTCTCGACCTCCGAGGTGGCCGTGGGAGTGCGCGCCTCGCTTGGCCAGCCCGGGGTTCAGGTCCTTGAGGTGCGCACGGACCGTCTCCGCAACGTCGAGCTGCATCGGTCGGTCCAGGCCGCCGTCGCAGGTGCCATCTCTGGCCGGCTTGGCCAGGCAGGACAGCCTCCATGACCCGGGTGGCTGGGCCCGGCGCGGCGCTCGAGGTCGACATCTCGGGCACCGGTCCGGCCGTGCTGGCGCTGCACGGCTTCACGGGGTCGGCGCGGACGTGGGATCAGCTGGCAGATACGCTGCGGGACCAGCGCCGCGTCATCGCCCCCGATCTCCTGGGCCACGGCCGATCGGACGCTCCGACCGACCCCTCGCGCTACGCCCTGGAAGCGCAGGCAGACGATCTGGCGGGACTCGTCACGGCCTTGGGGGCCGTACCCGCCGACGTCGTCGGCTACTCGATGGGCGCCCGCCTGGCCCTCGTGCTGGCGCTGCGCCACCCCTCGATCGTGCGCGGGCTCGTCCTCGAGAGCCCCTCGACCGGCATCGCGGACGCGGACGAGCGAGCCCGGCGCCACGCCGCCGACGAGATCCTTGCCACCCGTCTCGAGCGAGACGGCCTGGCCGCCTTCGTGGACGCCTGGGAGGCGCAGCCGCTCTTCGCCAGCCAGTCGGTCCTCCCGGACGAGACGCGGGCCCGGCTTCGCAGCGTACGCCTGGCCCACGACCCGCTCGGGCTGGCGGCCTCGCTGCGAGGTGCCGGTCAGGGCGCCATGGCACCGCTCGACGACCACCTTGGGACCATCGGCTGCCCGGCCCTCGTGCATGGCGGGAGCCCTTGACCCGGAGGGCCTCGCCCGCGCCCGGTCCGTGGCCGCGGCTCTTCGCGACGCCCGACTCGAGACCATCCCCGCCAGTGGTCACGCGCCCCATCTTGAACAGCCTGACGCCTTCCTCCGACTGGCCAGGGAGCACCTGGCTGCGACCAGCCGTCCCGTTCACGAAAGGACCTCCCCATGACCATCGCCTGGACCGCCGTCCGCGAGTACGACGACATCCGCTACGAGCATTCCGGGACGGGCATCGCCAAGATCACCATCGACCGGCAGCACGTCCGCAACGCCTTCCGGCCGGAGACGGTGAGTGAGCTCATCGACGCCTTCCGTCACGTCCGCGACGACGCCACGGTCGGGGTCGTGCTGCTGACCGGCGCTGGCGACACGGCCTTCTGCTCCGGCGGCGACATGACCGTCAAGGGCGAGGGCGGCTACATCGGCTCCGACGGTACGGCCCGCCTCAACGTCCTCGACCTGCAACGGCTCATCCGCTCGCTGCCCATCGTGGTCATCGCTCTCGTCAACGGGTACGCGGTCGGCGGTGGGCACGTGCTGCACGTCGTCTGCGACCTGACCATCGCGTCGCAGAACGCCATCTTCGGACAGACCGGCCCCAAGGTCGGCAGCTTCGATGGCGGCTACGGCGCGACCCTGCTGGCGCGCATCGTGGGCCACAAGAAGGCCCGCGAGATCTGGTATCTCTGCCGCCAGTACACGGCTGGAGAGGCCCTGGAGATGGGCCTCGTGAATGCCGTCGTGCCGCTCGAGCGGCTGGAGGAAGAAGGTGTCGCCTGGGCCGAGGAGATCCTGGCCAAGAGTCCCACTGCCATCCGCATGCTGAAGCGCTCCTTCAATGCCGACACGGACGGGCTGGCTGGCCTCCAGGAGCTGGCCGGCGATGCCACGATGCTCTTCTACCTGACCGAAGAGGCCCACGAGGGCAGCCGCGCCTTCCTGGAGAAGCGCCCGCCCGACTTCTCGAAGTACCCACGCCGCCCGTGAGCCGACGCCGCGCCTGGTGGCTGGCCATTCGGCCGCGGACGCTGCCGGCCGCGGTCGGGCCGGTCCTGGCCGGGCTCGGGGTGGCCATCGGCGAGGGCGTCTTCCTGCTGCTCCCGGCGCTGGCGGCGCTGCTCGTGGCGCTGCTGCTGCAGGTCGCCTCCAACCTCGCCAACGACCTCTTCGACTTCCGCTCCGGCGCGGACGCCGCGGACCGGGTGGGCCCGCCGCGCGCGGCCGCCCTGGGGCTGCTCAGCCAGCGCGAGCTGACGGCCGGGATCGCCCTCGTCGTGGGGTTCGCCGGCCTCGTCGGCCTGTACCTCGTCGCCGTCGGCGGCTGGCCCATCCTGCTGCTCGGAGTGCTGGCCATCGTCAGCGCTGTCGCCTACACGGGCGGGCCCTGGCCCTACGGATACCGAGGCCTCGGCGAGGTCTTCGTCTTCGTCTTCTTCGGGCCCGTGGCGGTGGCCGGCACCACGTATCTCCAGACGCTCACGCTGGAGCCACTGGCGTTGGCAGCCTCGGTGCCCGTGGGCGCGCTCATCACCGCCGTCCTCGTCGTCAACAACCTGCGCGACATCGTGCAGGATCAACGGGCCGGCAAGATGACGCTGGCGGTGCGGCTGGGCGAGCCGGGCGCCGTGGCGGAATTCGGCCTGCTGCTGGCACTCGCCTACCTGACACCTGTGGTGCTCATGCTCGCCGGGCCTGGCCTGGCGATGGTGCTGCCGCTGCTCAGTGCGCCGCTGGCACTGCCGCTACTGCGGGTGGTGCGTGCCGGCGGCGATCCGCGGCGCCTCAATGCGGTCCTGGCGGGCACGGCTCGGCTGTCGCTCGTCTTCTCGGCGCTGCTGGCCTTCGGCCTGGCGCTGCCGGGGCTGCTGTGATGCGGGTCACCGGCGTCTCGTTAGACGTGCTCGAGGTCCCGCTGCGGACGAGCCTGGCCACGGCGTCGGCCGACTGGACGGCCGTTCGGCTGGGACTGCTGTCTTTGCGCACAGACACCGGGCTGACGGGTCTCGGCAGAGAGTCGTGCTCGATGGACACGCCACGGACAGCGCTGACGGAGCCGATCGATGGTCCATCGTGAGCCGACACCTCGGACGCCCTGCTCCAGGCGCTGTCGGGCATCGACCTGGCCGAGGCAGGCGACGTCGACGAGCGACTCGAGGCCATCGCGGCCTGGCCGGGGTCGGGCGGCCCTGCGCTCGGCCGTCGCCACGGCTCGCGTGGACGTCTGGCCAGCTCGAGCGGCCGATCCGCGGCGGCCTGGCTCGTGGCTGACGGCGCTCGCCGGACCGTCCATGCGCTTCCTGGACGTGACACCGGCCGCGTCCGTGGCGGTCAATGCCCTCGTGGGCATCGCGGAGCCTGAGGTCGCCGCCGCCGAGGCGCGCCGCCTCGTGGATCGTGGCTTCGATGCCTGAAGCTCAAGGCTGGGGCGGAAGCACCGGGGGACATCCTCCGTCGCGTGGCTGCCGTGCGCGAGTCGGTGGGGCCGTCCGTGTCGCTTCGCCTCGACCTCAACGGTGCTCTCGACGAGGCGGCGGCCACGTCGCTCCTGGGTGCGCTGGGCCACGCCGACCTCGAGTATGTCGAGCAGCCCATCCCGGCCGCGGCGGGGGTCGCGGCCCTGGCACGGCTGCGGCGTCGCGTCCCGATCCCCATCGCGGCGGACGAAAGCGTCACCGACGCGGCCGCCGTCCGGGCGCTCGTCGTGGCGGGGGCCGTCGACGTCGTCGTCGTGAAGCCCGCGCGGGTCGGCGGGCTGGCCGAGGCCGCTCGCATCGTCGACCAGGTGAAGGCCACGGATACGCGCGTGACGGTCGCGACATTCTTCGAGGGCGGCCTGGGCGTCGCGGCCGCCCTGCACCTGGCGGCCATCGTGCCCGGCGACCGCGCCCACGGCCTGTCGACGGCCGGGCTGCTGACCAGCGACTTGCTGGCCGACGGCCCGGTCATCCGTGACGGCCGCATGGCTCTGCCAGCGGGACCGGGGATCGGCGTGACGCTGGACGCGGCGGCGGTGGATCGCCACCGCGTCGGAGGCGGTGCCCGGGATGTCTGAGCTCGGTGCCCGACTGGCTGGCCGCCTGGGCGATCGGACGATCCGCGCGCCCCGGCAGTCCGGGCGCGCTCGGGCAGCTGGACCGCGAGTGGACTCGACCAGGCGACCGACGCAGCTGGGTAGGCGCCTCGTGGACCTGGGACGTCGCGGGCCGGCGTCGCTGGTCGCGGCGCTCCTGGAGGACGATGGGCCCGCGATCATGCTCACGCATGCGGCACGTCGCCTGGGAGCCGTCCATGTGCCCCTCAACCGCCGCGCGGCCGTCCCCGAGTTGGTCGCCCAGCTGCAGGCGGTGAGCCGCGGCACTGCTCGTCCACGATGAGGCGAACGAGGGGCGGGCCGGCGAGCTCGTCGCGCGAGCGAGCATCGCCAGCGTCCCGGTCGAAGGCCTGCTGGGCGGTCCTGGAAGTCGCCGGTGCGCTCAGCGGTCCCGGACTGGCAGGCGCCCGCAGTGGGCGGCTGCCCGTCGTGGACCTGGAGGCGCCGGCCACGATCGTCTTCACCTCCGGCACGACCGGCCGTCCCCGCGGCGCCCGGCTCAGCCACGGCAACCACGCCGCCAGCGCCGATGCCTGGGCGGCGCTCCTGGAGCCGCGTCCGACCGACCGCTGGCTGGCCTGCCTGCCGCTCTTCCACGTGGCCGGCCTGGCCATCGTGGTGCGTGCCAGCCGCTGGCGCGTGCCGCTCGAGGTCCTGCCGCACTTCGACGCCACGAAGGTCGCCGCCCGAATGGCGGCGGGCGTCAGCCATCTCTCACTGGTGCCCGCGCAGCTCGAGCAGGTGATGGCGGCCTGGGCCGGGCGGCCCGTGCCGAGTGACGCTGCGGGCCATCCTGCTGGGCGGGGCGCCGATCCCCGGTCCCACGCTGACGCGAGCGCGCGACGGCGGGCCTGCCGGTGCTGACGACCTACGGCATGACCGAGACGTCGTCCGGTGTCGCAGTGGGCGGCGCCGAGAAAGCCACGCTGGCCGACGCGGCCGCCCTGCGCCCCCTGCCGGGCGTCCACGTGCGCGTCGTCGGACCCCGACCTGGCTGATGGTGTGGGTCAGGTCCAGGTGCGAGGGGCCGATGGTGTTCGAGGGCTACGTGGGCGATGCGGCGGCCAGCGCCGACCGCCTCGCAGACGGCTGGCTGCGCACCGGGGACCTGGGCACGCTGGACGCTGACGGGCTGCTGCGCATCGCCGATCGCCGCGAGGACCTGGTCATCTCCGGGGGCGAGAACGTCTACCCCGCGGAGGTCGAGGTGGTCCTGCGTGAGCACCCCGCCATCGTGGATGCCGCCGTCGTGGGCCAGGCCGACGCCACCTGGGGCAGCGTCCCTGTGGCGTTCGTGGTCGTGGAGTCCGGTGAGCCGGTCGGCGACGCCGAGATCGAACGCCACTGCCGCGAGCGGCTGGCCGCCTACAAGGTGCCGGTCCGCTTCCACCGGCTCCCACGCTTGCCGCGCAACGAGGCTGGCAAGGTCCTGCGGCGCGAGCTACGCGAGCTGCTCGCGGAGGCGCCAGCATGACCACCATGACGACGACCCGGCTGACACGGCCGGCTGCCAGCATCGCCTACCGGCGGATCGGCGAAGGCCCGCCCCTGCTGCTCCTGCACGCCACGCTCTCCTCGTCGCGCCAGCTCCAGGCGCTCGCCGAGCGACTCGCGGAGCGCCATCGCGTGGTGGCCGTCGACCGCCGCGGCAGCGGCGACAGCGCACCTCCGGGCGGCGCGCCCGTCGAGCCCATCGATGTGGCAGTGCACGTCGCGGACATGGCGGCACTCATCGCTGCCGAGGCGCTCGCGGGCTGCATCGTGGTCGGTCACAGCTACGGGGGCTGCCTGGCCCTGGAGCTCGCGGCGCGACAGCCGGACCTCGTGGCCGCTGTCTGGGCCTTCGAGCCGCCCTACGGCCCGCTCGCGCCGCCGGCGGTCCAGTCGCACATCGCCGAGGTGGGTCGACGCACCCTGGAGGCCGCCTCACAGCACGGCCGTGAGGCTGCCGCGGAGGTCTTCATGGCCGGCGTCTCCGGGCAGGCATCCGTGGATGCCCTGTCACCGACCGGACGCCAGCGCATCGGCCGCGCTGGTGCCGGTGCCGTGGCGGACGCGACGCTGCTCGGCCTCGACCCGGACGGCCTGGCATCGCATCGCCTGCCCGGTGGCCATCGCCACCGGCGGCGCGAGCCAGTCGCTCTACGTCGCCATCGCCGAGGCCCTCGCCGGAGCGCATCCCCGGCGCGGTCGTGTCAGCCATCCCGGGCCTCGACCACATGGCACCCGATCACGCGGCCGGATATCA
This sequence comes from uncultured Chloroflexia bacterium, assembly GCA_963805585.1. Taxonomy (GTDB): domain Bacteria; phylum Chloroflexota; class Limnocylindria; order Limnocylindrales; family CSP1-4; genus JAFMJV01. The sequence continues at coordinate 124,847 of CAWDUR010000023.1, forward strand.
TCGCGGCCGCAGTGGAGGCATTCCTCGACCGATGAGCAGCGGCGACCGCACCCCCGGCAGCGGCAACAGCGCGCCACCCGAGCGCGTCGCGGAGATGTTCGACCGCATCTCCGGGGTCTACGACGCCATGAACCTGGCCATCTCCGGGTTCCAGGAGCCACGCTGGCGTCGCCACGCCGTGCGCGAGACGCGGCTCGGCCCCGGCGGACGCGCGCTCGACGTGGCCTGCGGCACGGGCAAGGTCACGCGCGACCTGTGGCGTGCCGTGCAGCCGGGCGGCAGCGCCCTGGGCGTCGACTTCTCCGAGGGCATGATCGAGCTGGCGAGGGACCGCGCCGAGGGCGACGAGGGCCTGCGCTTCGTCATCGGTGACGCGCTGAAGCTGCCCGTGGAGGACGACGCCTTCGATGCCGCCACCATCGCCTTCGGCATGCGCAACCTGTCCGACTACCAGACAGGGCTTCGCCGAGATGGCGCGCGCCGTGCGACCGGGCGGCCGCGTCGTCTGTCTCGAGATCGCCCGGCCCACGAGCCGCTCGGGAAGCTCATCGGCCGCTGGTTCGACTCGATCGTGCCCCTCATCGGGCGGCTGGTGGGCCAGGGGAGCGCCTACGCCTACCTCGTGCAGTCCACGAAGGATTACCCGGCGCCAGGCGAGATCGCGCGCATCATGCGCTCGGCGGGCCTCCGCGAGGTCGACTGGTACGGCCTCTCGTTCGGCATCGTCACCATCCACACCGGGACCGTGGCCGAGGTGGCGGACCAGGAACGCTGAGCCGGACCAGCCTCAGCCCTCGGGCGCGGGCTCCGGCTCGGGCGCGACTTCGACCTTCAGCTCCGCCAGCTCCAGGCTGAGCTGGTCGGCCAGGGCCAGGGTGTCGGCGTCAGGCTCGCCAGCCAGCCGGTTCTGGAGCAGGCAGGGGTCGCCCGCGTCACCGGGCTGCCACTCGACGCACGGTCCCCCGGAGACGTCGTAGAGCTCGCGGAAGCCGTCCAGGTTCTCCACGTAGAGCCAGCGGCCAGCGGGATGGTCGGGCGTCGTCCGCAGCGACCAGTAGACGGGCCGGTCGCCCCCGGTGGGCATGGCGTGCAGGATCGACTCGCGACGCCAGGCAACGGGCTCGTCTGCCAGGAGGGCGGCGAAGGAGAGCCCATCCGGCCTCGCTTGGCCGTTCGGGTAGGGCCCCATCTGGCATCCGGCCAGGTCGCAGAGGGTGGCCGCCCAGTCGATCATGCTCAGGGTCGTGTCGTCGTCGCGCGGCTCGCTGCCCCGTCCGGCGGGCCAGGCCGCGTAGGCGGGCACGGCCGAACTGTACGGCGAGACCTTGCCCACGCGGCGGTGCTCGCCCCAGGTCATGCCGTTGTCCGCCGTGAAGACGAAGAGCGTGTCCTCCAGTCGGCCCTGCCGTGCCAGCTCGTCGCCCACCCGCCCGATGAGGTCGTCGACCGCCAGCAGCGACTCGCAATGAGCGGTGAGGTCGAAGCCGCCATCTGCCAGGAGCGGAGCCTCGGCGATGTAGGGCGGCTTGTCCGAGACGTCGGCCTCGTCGTAGTCGGGCGGTGCCCAGGGGGCCAGGTCCGCGCATCGCGGGTCGCCCTCGTGGCGGGGAGCCGGCAGGTTCGGCTCGTGGGGCGTGAAGGGCGAGATGAGCGCGAAGAGCGGCGCGTCGGGTGGCGCCTCGGCGATGCGCTGCACGGCCAGGTCCGCGATGACGTCGGTCGAGTAGTCCGCCTCGTCCGTGCGGTGCTGGGTGACGCCGCCCTGGCGGTCGCGCAACTCGTACCAGAAGTACTTGCCCTGGTTGGAGTCGATGACGTCGAAGGTGTCCCAGCCGGGCGGATCCGTCGCTCGGGCGGGAAGGCGCGATAGCCGTTGAGGTACTTGCCCACGTACGACGTCTGGTAGCCGACCGCGTCGAGCTCGGTGGCGACCGTCGTGGCCGGGTCCAGCTGTGACCCGTCGTTGCTGTCGGCACCGCTGTTGTGCGCGTGCTGGCCGGTCAACAGGTTGGCACGCGATGGCCCGCAGAGAGGCACCTCCGCGTGGAAGTCGGTGAAGTGGATGCCTTGCGAGGTGATCAGCTCGGACAGGTTGGGCATGATCTCCGGCGCGAAGAGTCGGCCGTCGTGGGGCTGCAGGTCGTCCAGCAGGACCATGACGACGTTGGGTCGAGGTGCGTCCGATGGCGACTGCGCCAGCGTCGGAGGCGCCGGCAGGACCGCACTGCCGGTCAGCATGGCCGCGGCAGCCAGCCGGGAACCAGCGTCCGGCCTCGCCGTCCGCCGCGTCGGTCAGCCGGGCGGCCTCGGGCCTTACTCGTCCTCACCGGCCAAGGGTAGCGCAGGCCCCTGAGGGAGGGTCTTGGACAACGGTCGGGTCGGGCGGCTCGGCATCCGCGGTACCATCGCGAGCGTGTCCACCGACCCTGCGACCGCGCTCCTCCATGCCCGTGGGCTGACCAAGCGCTTCGGCGACTTCACGGCCGTGGACGCCATCGACTTCGACGTGCAGCGCCGGCGAGGCCTTCGGCTTCCTCGGCCCCAACGGCGCCGGCAAGACGAGCACGATGCGCATGATCGGCTGCATCTCGCCGGTCACGGCGGGCACGCTCCGAGTGCTGGGCATGGACCCGGCCACGCAGGGCTCCCACGATCCGTGGCCGCCTCGGCGTGGTGCCCCAGCAGGACACGCTGGACATGGAGCTCACGGTCCTGGAGAACCTCCTCATCTACGGTCGCTACTTCGACCTCTCGTACGCGGAGGCTCGCCGGCGGGCCATGGAGCTGCTGGAGTTCGTGCAGCTCACCGAACGCGCCAACGACGAGGTCGAGCCGCTCTCCGGGGGCATGAAGCGACGCCTGACCATCGCGCGCGGACTCATGAACGAGCCGGACATGGTGCTGCTCGACGAGCCCACCACCGGCCTCGACCCGCAGGCCCGGCACCTCGTCTGGGAGCGCCTCTACCGCCTCAAGCGCCAGGGCGTCACGCTCATCCTCACCACGCACTACATGGATGAGGCCGAGCAGCTCTGCGACCGGCTCGTGGTCATGGACAAGGCGCGCATCGTGGCCGAGGGGTCGCCGCGCCAGCTCATCGCCCAGCACAGCAGCCGGGAGGTCCTGGAGCTGCGCTTCGAGGACGGCGTCACCCTCGACCTGGAGGGCCGACTGGACGGGCTGGTCGAACGGGCGGAGCACCTGCCCGATCGCTGGCTGCTCTACGGCGCGGACGGCGAGGCCACCGCCGAGGCCATCCACGCCCTGGGCTATCGGCCGGTCAGCCAGCTCGTGCGGCGCTCGTCGCTGGAGGACGTCTTCCTGCGCCTCACCGGCCGCACGCTCGTCGAGTGAGCCGGCCCGCGTGAGCGTCGCGACCGCCGCGCGCCCCGTCGCCCGGGTCGTCGAGCACCACCTGCTCGTCTACCGGCGCACCTGGCGGGGCACGCTCTTCTCCACCTTCTTCAGTCCTGTCCTGTTCCTGGCCGCCATCGGCATCGGACTGGGGACCTTCATCGACGACGCCAACCCGGCAGGCATCGAGGGCGTCGGCTACCTGGCCTTCCTGGCGCCGGGTCTGCTCGTGGCGCAGGCCATGCAGACGGCGGCCTTCGAGTCGACCTACCCCGTGATGGCCGGCATCCGCTGGCTCAAGACCTATGTGGCCATCGATCCTCTCGCCGCTCGGCGTTCGTCACGTGGCCGCCGGCCAGCTCATCTGGACCGGCCTGCGGGTGACCTTCGGGGCTGCCGTCTTCGCCCTGGTCATGGCCCTCTTCGGAGCCATCGAACCGGGCCGCGCGGCGCTCTTGCTGCCGGTGGCGGCTCTCACCGGCCTGGCCTTCGCGGCACCCATCCAGGCCTTCGCGGCGGCGCAGAAGAACGACAGCGCCTTCGCCTCGCTCTTCCGCTTCGTCATCACGCCCATGTTCATCTTCAGCGGCACGTTCTTCCCGGTCACGCAGCTGCCGGACCTGCTCGAGGTGGTGGCCTACCTGACGCCGCTCTGGCACGCAGTGGCGCTGGCACGCGCCATCGCCCTGGACATGGTCGACCCTCTCCTGGCAGCCATCAACGTGACCTACCTGACGGCCTTCGCGGTGGTCGGCCTGCTGGCCTCCTATCGCACCTTCGGCCAGAAGCTGACCGAATGACGCGACCGAGCCAGCGACCATGCTGATCACCACCCGCCTCTTCCCGACGCGGCCGCTGGGCCGCTGGCGCGCCCACAAGGTCCTTGAGCGCGACATCCTCGTCTATCGGCGCAACTGGTCGATCATCGTCTCCGGATTCTTCGAGCCGGTCTTCTACCTGCTGGGCATCGGCTTCGGCCTGGGGATGCTCGTGGGCGACGTGGGTGACATCCCCTACGCGGCCTTCGTGGCGCCCGGTCTCATGGCCACGACCGCCATGAACGGGGCGCTCATGGAGTCGACCTTCAACCTGTTCTTCAAGCTCAAGTACGCCAGGACCTTCGACGCCATCCTGTCCACGCCACTGGGCCCCGCGGACGTGGCGGTCGGGGAGGTGAGCTGGTCGCTGACGCGCGGCCTCCTGTACGCCATCGGCTTCCTGCTGGTCATGGCGCTGCTCGGCCTGGTCCTCTCGCCGACGGCCATCCTGGCCATCCCGGGGGCGCTTCTGGTGGGCCTGGCTGCGGCATCCGTCGGCATGGCCGCGACGACCTGGATGCGCAAGTGGCAGGACTTCGACATGGTGGCCGTGGTGACCACGCCGATGTTCCTCTTCAGCGGAGTGTTCTTCCCCATCGCCGTGTATCCCGACTGGCTGCGCATCATCGTGGAGCTCACGCCGCTCTATCGGGGTGTGCACCTGCTGCGCAGCTTCACGACCGGGATCATCGAGCCCATGGTGCTGGTCGACATCGCCTACCTCTCGGTGATGAGCCTCATCGGCGTGGCCATCACCTCGCGCCGGCTGCGCATCCTGCTGCTGAAGTAGCCGTCAGGTCTCCCGCGGCCGGATCCCGACGAGCCGTCGCTCTGGCCGCCAGGTGGGCCGCCCACTCCAGCCGGCTCGCCCCGACGAAGCGCAGATAGGCGGCCAGCGCCGCTCGCAGGGCCGGCACGAAGCCCTCCTCGTGACGTGGTCGGAAACCCGGCTCCCACCAGGCGCCCAGGATGCGCACGGTGCCGGCGGCGCGGTCGATGCGTGGCTCGATGCGGCCCACCAGGCGATCGCCGAAGAGGAGCGGCAGGACGTAGTAGCCCCAGCGCCGCTTCGCCTGCGGCACGTAGACCTCCCAGACGTAGTCGAAGCCGAAGAGGCTGCGCAGCAGGTCGCGGTCCCAGACGAAGGCATCGAGCGGCGCCAGCAGGACGACGCCGGGGTCTGGGACAAGGATGCCCGGCCTGGATCTCCGCTTCGGCTGCGAGCAGCTGGCCGGCCTCCTCACCTAGGACGTAGCGGGTGCCACGCACGCCCTCCACGACCACGGGCACGAGGTCGCCGGCGGTCACCAGCGCCTCGCGCAGCGCCTGGCGTGTCGGCGTCCGCGGCGCGATCATCCGGCGCCGGCCGGGCCTTGGCGATGCCGTACCACAGCTCGGCCTGGCCGCCCTCACCGAGAAGGCCGTTGGCGCGGTAGCGCGACAGGAGCTTGTGGAGCTGCTGCTCGCGCTCGTCGGGCCGCCGAGCCAGGAGCTCGGCCGGGAACAGTCGCTCTACGAGGTCGAAGTAGCGACGGTTGCCCTCGCGCCTGGCGATGCCGATGACGCCAGCCTCCGAGAGGGCCTCCAGGACGGCGCGCACCTCGCTGGTCGGGCCCCAGTACCAGTCGATCGTGGCCCGCTTCTCGAAGTCGAGGCTGCTCAAGGGACCGTCCGCGCGCAGGCGCTCGAGGACGTGCTCGACCGTCTCGGGGTGGCGGGCGAAGGCACCATCGCTGGTGCTGGGCCAGGAAGCGGTCCCAGGCGAGGCGGAACCAGGGCAGCTCGCTGGTGGGCAGCAGACTGAGCATCTTGTTGTAGGTCTCGAAGAGGTGGCGTCGCTCGTAGAGCAGCGCGGTCGTCCAGGCCGGATCGTAATCTCGCACCCGCGCGTGCAACGCGAGGTCGTGGTTGCGCCCAGCCACGGCCAGCGGATCGAACTGGATCGAGCCGAGGCGCTCGAATACGGCGAGCACGCCATCCATGCCGGCGGGCAGGGAGCGTGGCGGCACCAGCAGGTGGCGCCGCACGAGGAAGCGGCGGGCGCCTGCGGCGCTGACCGGAAGGGCGTCCATGGCCGCCGAGCATACGTGGCCGATGGCCCGGGTGCGGGCGCGGACGGGGAGTGGCGGGCGCGGGCGGCGAGGGGCAGGCGGCGGTGCCACGGACGGCCGGCAGGGAGCGGCGGCGCAGCTTGCCTATACTCCGGCAGGCATGGTGACGACCCGCGACTACTACGAGATCCTGGACCTTCCGCGCAACGCCAGTGACGAGGAGATCAAGCGCTCATTCCGAAGGCTGGCCCAGCAGTGGCACCCCGATGTCAGCACCGACCCGGATGCTGATGCTCGCTTCAAGGAGATCAACGAGGCCTACCAGGTCCTCTCCGACCCGCAGCGTCGCCAGTCCTACGATATGTTCGGGCGCGCCGGCGTCGGCGGCACGGGCGGCGAGGGCTTCGGGCCGTTCGGCGGGTTTCAGGGCTTCGGCGACATCTTCGACGCCTTCTTCGGCGGTCAAGCCGGAGGTGCTGCCGCCCGCCGGCCGCGCCGGCCTGCCGGCGCAGACCTGCGCTACGACCTGACGCTGTCCTTCGACGAGGCCATCCACGGGGCTGACAAGGACCTCAGCTTCACCGCGCTCGACCGCTGCTCGACCTGCGACGGCAGCGGGGCTGAAGCGGGCAGCGCGCCCACCTCCTGTCCGCAATGCGGCGGCAGTGGCGAGATGCGCGAGGTGCGTTCCACGCTTCTGGGACAGGTGGTCAACGTGACCGCCTGCGGCCGGTGTCGGGGCACGGGCCAGGTCATCGAGAAGCCCTGCCCGACCTGTCGCGGCGACGGCCGGACGGAGCGCAAGCGCACGCTGCGGGTCACCGTCCCGGCCGGCATCGATGACGGGCACCAGATCCGCCTCACCGGGGAGGGGGAGGCGGCACCCCGGGGCGGCACGCCCGGGAACCTCTATGTCGTCACGCACGTCGAGGAGCACCCGCTCCTCAAGCGGGATGGCACGGAGCTGTACCTTGAGCTGCGGCTCTCGATGACCCAGGCGGCCCTGGGTGCCCAGGTGCCCATCGTCACACCGGACGGACAGGAGTTGCTGGACATCAAGCCTGGCACCCAGCCAGGGACGGAGATCCGCCGCCGCGGCAAGGGTGTGCCCCACCTGCGGCGCCCGGGGACGCGTGGCGACCTCCACGTGCTGGTCGACGTCGAGGTGCCCGCGCATCTCACCGACAGGCAGCGAGAGCTGCTCGAGCAGCTCGCCGCCGAGAGCGGCGAGCTCAGCCTGGACGGCGAAGGCGCGCCCGACGGCGTGCCTCGCACGCGCAAGGGCAAGCGCAGCCTCGGTGAGCGCATCAAGGACGCCATCAACTGAGCGACGCGCAGGAGCCGCTGGCAGGAGAGGCAACGGCCGGTGGCTCCGTCGCGCCTGCGATCGACGGCCTGACAGTCGACGACGAGGGCACGTCCGCCGCGGGTACGTGGCTGGAGCTCGCCATCGACGTGGACCCGGAGGCCGTCGAGGCGGTCAGCGAGATCCTCTCCAGGGTGGCCGCGGGTGGCGTCTCCGTGGAGCAGCCCTTCGCAACGGAGCAGGAGGGCCTTGCCGCCGTTCCCATCGAGGGTGCCCCGGCGACCGTCCGAGCCTACCTGCCCGCCAGCGATCGCGCGGCCGCCGAACGGGCCATCGCCGACACGCGTACCCGACTCGGCCACCTGACCGCCTTCGGCCTGCGGCCCATCGGGGAGCTGCGCGTGGCTGCCGTCCACGAGGAGGACTGGGCGGAGTCCTGGAAGGAGCACTTCCCGGTCATGAGGCTCGGGCGGCGCATCGTCATCAAGCCCACCTGGCGCGAGTACGCCCCCGAACCGGACGATGTCGTCTTGGCCCTCGATCCGGGCATGGCCTTTGGCACGGGGCTGCACCCCACGACCCGGCTCTGCCTGGTGGGCCTGGAGCGCTGGTCTGAGGCTGGCCTGGTGACGGCGGCCTCGGTCATCGACGTCGGTTGCGGCTCGGGCATCCTGGCCGTTGCGGCCGGTCTGCTGGGCGCCCGAGAGCTGCGCGGCGTCGACACGGACCCGATCGCCGTGGAGGCCACCCGAGCGAACGCCACCCGCAACGGTCTGCTCGTGACTGTCTCGGCCGGCTCCTGCCCGTCCACGGCGGCCCCTTCGACCTCGTGCTCGCCAACCTCGTGGCCAGCCTGCTCGTGGCCCTGGCGCCCGACCTGGCCACCGCCATGCGCCCCGGCGACGGCACGGCCGGCAGCGGCGGACGCCTGCTGGCTTCGGGCATCTTCGTCGACCGCGAGCCGGAGGTCGTGGCGGCCTTCGAGTCGGCCGGCCTGCGGATCGTGGGGCGTGACCAGGAGACCGACTGGGTGGCCCTCGATGCCGAACGGCCATGAACATCCCGCCGAGCCTCTTTCCCCTTCTGCTGACGACCCACGTCGTCCTGGCCATCTCGCTCTTCCTGCCGGCCTTCCTGCTGCCCTTCACGATGCGGACACGGGGTACCGACGGCGAGCCCGTGGTGGCTGCGAACCCGGGACGCATCACGCGCACGCTCATCTGGCTCGAGGCACACGGCACGGTGATCATCGGCGCGGGTGTGGCAGTGACGGGTATCGCCATGCTCATGGTCCTGGGCGGCGCGTTCCTCGATCAGCCCTGGCTCCTGGTCGCCCTGGCTATCTACGCCACAGTCCTGGTGGTGGCCTTCTTCATCCAGCGGCCGGGGGTGCGGCGCCTGCTCGGCCTGCGCCAGACCGCCAGCGAGGAGGAGAAGGAGCGCTGGCGGACCCGGGCTCGGCGGCAGCGCTACATCAGCTACCTCATGGCCGGCGCCATCGGCCTCATCGGCTGGCTCATGATGAGCAAGCCGACATTCTGAGGTCCGACCCGGCGCGACCATCCAGAGACGAGGGAGATGAGATGACCGACCCCGACTGCCTGTTCTGCCGGATCATCGCCGGCGACATCCCAGCACGGAAGGTCCATGATGACGACCTCGTGGTCGCCATCGAGGACATCAACCCAGTGGCGCCGGTACATCAGCTCCTCATGCCGCGCCAGCACATCGCCTCTGCCGCGGACCTTGGTGAGGGCCACAACGTCATGCTCGGACGGCTCTTCGCGGTCGCCGCGCAGCTGGCCTCGGACGCCGGCCTCCCGGAGCACGGCTATCGGCTCGTCTCCAACGTGGGGGCCGACGGCGGCCAGTCCGTGCCCCACCTTCACGTCCACCTGATCGGCGGGCGGCGCTTCACCTGGCCCCCCGGTTGAACGGCACCTCGTCCCCTGCCCGGTCGGCCGGCAAGCGACTCGCGGGAGTGCTGGCCCTGACGGCGCTCTCCCTTGGGGTCAGCGCCTGTGCCTCCACGGAGCGGCCCACGGTCCAGGCGGACGTCCTGGCGCTGCCGACGCCTCTGCGTTCTTGGGCGCCCACGACGGAGGCGACCCTCAGCAGGCTGCGGGCGGCTGTCGCGACCGTGGGACATCGGCTGGATGCACCTATGTCGGCCTATCGGCCATCCGAACCGGCGTTGCTGCTCCAGGCGCCGCGTGTCGTCCTGCGGGCCGACCTGGCCGACCCCAACGACGGTTACCTGGTCGTCTATGACGCGGCGGATGCGGCAGAGGCCGCCGGCTGGGGTGGGGAACTGGCCAGCTATCTGGGTTCGGGCTTCGGGCAGGCCAATTTCACGCCGGACACACAGTTCTCCGTCGCCGTCCTGGACGACGCTGTGATATTCACGAGCTGGTCGCCAGGCCGCTCGTCAGACGGCGCCGCGGCCGAGGCGGTCTTCGATGCCCTGGCCACCGTGGGCGAGCCGATCGAGGTCATCAAGTAGCCGTCGACCGGGAGCGTGGGCGGTCGCTGCGATAGACCCCGACGCGCTCGACTTCGATGGGTCGGACGGCGCTCGTTTTTCGAACCGTGCGGCTTGCGGGTTCGCCCGCGTCCGACTCGCGGATCCCTCAGGCGGCGTCCGCCTCGCGGACCTTGAGGGCGATGTCGTCGCCGGCCCAGGCACGCACCTCGTTGCGACGGATCTTCAGGGTGTGTGTGCGTGGGAAGTCGGGCTCCGGCCAGAGCCGCCAGCCGACGATCCGCTGGTGGACGGCCAGGTCGGCGTTGGCGGCCTTGACGAGGCGCTCGATCTCCGCCTTGATGGCCAATTCCTCGTCGGCCGAGCGGGTCGGCGGTGCGGGCTGGCCGGCACGAATGACCGGCTGGCTGCCGGGTGGCAGGACGACGGCCTCGATGCGACCGGGCGCGGTCTCGACCACGACGGCCTGCGTGAGGCCATGATCGGCGAGGGCTGCCTCGATGTCCTCCGGGTAGACATTCCGGCCGTTGGGCAGGACGATGATGTTGCGCAGACGACCCGAGAGCACGAGATTCCCGTCCTCGTCGAAGCGGCCCACATCCCCGGTCAGGAACCAGCCCTCCGCGTCACGCGATGCCGCCGTGGCCTCCGCGTTGCGCCAGTAGCCGGCCGAGACGTTGGGCCCCTGCACAAGGATCTCCGAGGTCTCTGGATGCAGTCTGACGACGGACGGCTCACGCACTCGACCCACGACGCCGGGCGGATGGTGCCACTGGTTGTTGGCGGTGACGATGCCGCACTCGGTCGAGCCGTAGCCCTGTACGATCGCGATCCCCAGGTCCTCCCAGGCCATCTGCAGGTCGGGTGGCAGGTAGGCGCCCGATGAGATGAGCATGTGCAGCTCACCCCCGAACTGGGCGTGAACGCTGCGGAAGACGAGCCGCCGCAGCCTATGGGGCAGGTGGCGGGCGATGCGGCGCGCGCGCTCGAAGCGTGCCGTCTGGCCGCGCCGCTCGACCTCCCGGGTCAGGAAGGTCCAGAAGAGCTCCAGGACCTGGGGTGTCATGACCATGACCGTGGCGCGCAGTTCGCGCATGGCTTCCACGATGATGCGCGGGTTCTTCGAGCGCACATAGCGCACCTCAGCACCGATGGCCGTGGCGTAGAAGAGGACGGGTGCCTGCTCGAAGAGGTGCGAGAGCGGCAGGATGCCGACGGCGCGATGGTGCTTGAGCTCAAGCAGCCGCTCGAAGGAGCCGGCGGTCTCCAGGATGTTGCCGTGGCTGAGCATGACCCCCTTGGGGTCGGCCGTGGTGCCCGAGGTGAAGACGATCTCGAAGAGCAAATCGCGGTCCGGCTGCGGCCAGGCCTCGACCTGGGCCTGCCAGTCGTCCGGAAGGGAATCGTCCGGGTCCGCCACGAGCTCTTCCAGCTTCCAGACCGTGAAGTCGATGAGGCCGACCTCAGCAGGGTCCGGGGCGTCCAGGCCGCTGTCCACGACCAGCCACTTCGTCTCCGCGCGGTGCGAGATGCGGTCGATGACACCCGGAGTCATGCGCAGGTCCAGCGGCACGATGACGACGCCGGCCCGCATGGCGCCCCAGTAGAGCGGCCGGCAACCGCGGCGTCGAGGGCGACCAGGTCAGAAGGCGGTCGCCCGGTCGCAGGCCCCGGTCGCGCAGGCGCCAGGCTGCCAGGAGGGAGCGTCTGCCGCATCTCGGCGGCGTTCCAGGGCAGCTCAAGCCCGTGGTCGGTGCGCAGGCTCCACATGGGCGGCTCCGCCGGCCAGCGGCTGGCCGCGTCATCGAGGATGGCCAGCAGGGACGGGTAGCGTGAGACGTCGGGGAAGTCGCTCATCGCGCGAAGTGTAGGGGCGGCGTCTGGCGCCGTGAACTGACCAACGGCCCGCGAACTGCCGCGGGAGCCCCTGGGGTGTCCCGCTCGGGTAGCTGCTCTCCGCCGCCAGTCGGCGGCCACCGGCCGCCTGACCTCCCGAGACTGAACGGGCCAGGCCAGGGCTGCAGCGGTCATGGCGTGGTCGTTCGAGTCCTGGGTGGCTAGTCGGCCAGGACGTGGCTCGTCGGGCCAGGGGTGCGTCAGACGGCCGCCACGTGGGCTGAGTGACTCTCCACCGGGTCAGGGCAGGTCGCCCGGATCGCAGTCGGGTCGCAGATCAGCGCGGGGTCGCAGCAAGCAGCGCCCGGATGCATACGTCGAGAGCGCTCGTCCTCGCGCCGGAGTCACGGCTGGTCGCTTCCCTTGGTCCCGCCTCCGTTGCGCGGGCTGGGTTCCGCTTGGACTGGATCCGGTCCGGGAGCCTCGCTGGGCTGGGGCTGTGGGTGCTCGGGGGCAGGCGTCCGGCGAGCCGTCTCGGGGCTTGGCTGGCCCGAGCCTTCCCGTGGCGGACGGGTCTTCTGACCATCATCGCGTGGTACACCGGCTTGCGGGTCATCCTTCGTTGGCCTGCCTCCCTCTTGACCGCGTGGCGACCGAGCTGCGGCATCCGAGCCGACTTCGCTCGAGCGGGTCCGCGTCCCTTCGTTGGCGGCGTTCCCCTTCGCCCCGCTGTTCCTCGCCATCGCCCGGGCCCGTTCGGGTCATCGCCCGAAGGCTGCTCGACGACAACATCACCGCCCGGCGCGACGCTTGAGCCAGGGCTCGGCACGGTGACGGCTGGCTGACGGTCATCGGGACCGGAGCGACCAAACTGCTCGAAGACACGGACCGCGCCGCCCGCAGCGAGCACGCCGCCTGCCCCGAGGAGCGCGGCGAGGACCACGACCAGGAGGAGGGACTGCAGTCGCACGAGTGGCATGACCGGGCGGGCACGCTCGAATGCCAGCCGCCAGGCCGAGCGCAGTGCGGCACCGGCATCCCCGAGGTGCAGGCCGAGCAGCGATGTGACGAAGGCGCGCCACACACTCGGCCGAGGCTCTCGGGCCACGGCGGCCATGACGCGATCGGGGATGGTGGAGGGGCCAGAGGGGAACGGAGCCACGGTGCTTGGTCGGCCTGCGGAGGTTGGCGGTGGCGTCGTACCGACCGGCCTCACCGAGGACGCTCCAGTGTGTCCCGCAGGTGGCCGATGGCGCGGTGCAGGCGCGACTGACGGGCCCAGCGGGGCACCCTGCCGGAGGCGACCTCGTCGAGTGATAGGTCGGAGAAGAAGCGCATGGCGATCACCTGCCGCTGTTCTGGCGGCAGAGTGGAGATGGCCCCTGCCAGTTCGTGGCGTCGCTCGTCATCGAGCAGGCTGTCGGCCGGGTCGCCTCGACCGGTGCGAGCAGCCAGCCCTCGATACGTCGTGGAGTCTGCCTGCAGGTACTCGGGTCGGTGTCTGGCCCGGGCGATCGCCAGGCGCAGCGCGATGCGCCACAGCCAGGCGCCGAAGGGACCGTCACCCCGGTACGTGGGCAGGACCGGTAGGCGCGGAGGAAGGCCTCCTGGGCGACGTCCTCAGCCTCGTGCGGGTCGCCGAGGATACGGCGGCAGAGCGCGAGGACGTCGCGCGATTCACGCTCGACGAGCACGCGGAAGGCCTCCTGGTCCCCGGCGAGAACGGCGTCCACGAGCTCGACGGTCCGGCGATGACGCGCCCATCGCCGTCACGGTACCTGACCGGCGTTGCGAGACCGCCGAACGCGACGGCACTTCGAGTGCGCCGCCCACTCGGGCGCGGCGTCGAGCCGGCGAACGGTCTGCTCGGCCGTCGAACGTCCACGAGGCGTCCGGGTCGCCGGACGCCGGGTGAGTGTCAGCTGCCCTCGACTGTGCAGGCCGCGCCGTCGCCGGCGCCAGGCCCAGGACCGGCCAGGGCCGGGGCCGTGGTCTGGTCCTGGCCGTCGGGCACGCCGTCGCCGTCACTGTCGGGGTTGCGGGGACCGGTGCCCCACTGGAACTCGTGGCGATCGTTCAGGCCATCACCGTCGCAGTCCTCGTTACCGTCCGGGAGACCGTCGCCGTCGCTGTCCGCGAGGCGGGCACGGGTGCGGAGCTGGAACTCCTGGCGGTTGGTCAGGCCGTCGCAGTCGAAGTCCTCGCCGCCGTCACTGACGCCATCGTCATCGCTGTCGCGGTCCCGCGGGTGCGTGCGCACTGGGACTCGTCGCGGTTCCGCAGCCGGTCGCGGATCGGGGTCCTCAGCTGCCGTCGCGGATGCCGTCGCGTCGCTGTCGGCGCGGTCCGGATTCGGTGCGCGTCATCGTGCGCTCGTGCGGTTGCGCAGGCCGTCACCGTCACGGTCCCGGTCACGTCGCCGATCCGTGGTCGGCGGCTACGGTGCCGACGGCCAGCAGCAGCACGGCCAGCGCCGCTCCGGTGGCCGCCCGGCTCCAAAGCTCGCCCCGTTTCGTGGCGTTCCCGAGAGCCATGAGGCCCCCCTTCGCAGGTCGCGGGACCCGCCCACGCGGATCCTCCGGACTGAGCCACGACAGGCCGGATCCGTTCCTTTGGTCTTCGTTTGACCGCCTGGCCGAGCAGCGCACTACACTCGCGCTCGGCCTCGCATGTGGTCCGGCACTCAGCCGGGTCTGTGAGCTCACCCGCTCACCCCTGCGATGACCCCCTCGTCGGTACCGGTATCCGGCGTCGTGGCTGGCCCATCACGACCGGCGGGAGGTGATTTCCCAGATTGGCTGAAGTCAGAGTCGGCGAGAACGAGTCGTTCGAAGCTGCCCTGCGTCGCTTCAACAAGAAGATCCAGCAGAGCGGCATCCTCGCCGAAGCACGGCGACGCGAGCACTACGAGAAGCCCAGCGTCAAGCGCAAGCGCAAGGAAGCCAAGCGCAAGAAGGTCGCCCGGGGCGAATAACCCGGCCATCCGACCTCAGGGCGGGGCGCGTAGCCCCGCCCGCATCATTTCCACCCTCAACTCAGGACCGAGTCCTCCAGCCGGCCCACAGGAGGTCCAGTGAGCCTGACCGAGCAGCTCCAGGCCGACATGAAGACCGCCATGCGCGATGGCGATACCCTGCGGCGCGACACGTTGCGGCATGGTCATCGCGGCTGCCCAGAACGCTGCCAAGGACAAGCGCGCGCCGCTCACCGACGAGGAAGCCCTCGAGGTCATCGGCCGCGAGGTCAAGAAGCGCCGCGAGTCGATCGTGGCTTATCGGGCCGCCGGGCGCGAGGACCTCGCTGCCAAGGAGCAGGACGAGATCGGGATCCTGGCGCCCTACCTGCCCGAGCAGCTGGGCGAGGACGAGATCGCGCATCCTGGCACGTGAGGCTGTGACCGCCAGCGGTGCCTCGATCGCCGAAGGACATGGGCCGCGTCATGTCGGCGCTCATGCCGAAGGTCAAGGGCCGCGCCGACGGCAAGCTCGTGAGCCGCATCGTCAACGAGGAGCTGGCCCGGGCCGCCGGCGCCTAGCTGCTTCACGCCTCCCGGCAGCCCCCTCCATCGCACTCGATGCCCCCCAGGTCGCCCGTCCCCCGAGTCGAAGGTATCGCGCGGAAGCGTTCCCGACCTCCTCCGGCCGACGCCGAACTGGCCCACGTCCTCCTGATGGCCATCGACGCCGCTGGCGCTCCTCCCGGTGCCACCGTCTCCCTGACGCTCAGCGACGACGCCGAGCTGGCCGAGTTGAATGCCGCGCACATGGGCAAGGACCCGGGCCGACCGACGTGCTGTCGTTCCCTCTCCTGCCGCCGGCCGCCTTTCCCGCGCACCCCGGCCAGGACCCGT
>CAWDUR010000024.1:0-52112 GCA_963805585.1 uncultured Chloroflexia bacterium
CGGCCAGGTAGCCGTGCCCGAAGGCCACCACAGGGGAGGGCGCCTCCGCCGTCATCCCGGTCGGCATGGGGACGAAGACCCGCGCCCCGAAGCTGCCCTCGCCACCGTGAAAGCGTGGCACCTGGACGTCCATCCGCATCACCTGGTTGGGGCCCGGGCCGGACAGGTCGGCAGGCACCTCGGCGAGCGCCCGGCCCGAGATGGCGAGCCACGTCGTCAGCAGGAGTGCCAGCAGGGGCGCCAGCCGAACGGGCGAGGTCGCAGCTGGCAGGACCCTATCATCGCGGACAGTATCGATCGTGGGCGTCCAAGGAAGAGGAGGAGGAAGGGATGAAGGAAGCGACCGATGCTGCGCAGATCCCGTGGGGGCGCCAGACCCCTGACGGGCAGGTCCTCCTCTCCATGCCCTGGGAGATCTTCGTCCTTGGCGTGGCCATCCTCTCCATCGTCAACCTCTTGCTGGCCGTCATCCTGCGCAACCCGGACCTCGAACAGATCATCACGACCATCGACGTGTTCCTGATCGTCGTCTTCCTCATCGACGTCCTGCGGCGGCTGCGCGTGGCCACCGACGACCGAGCCTATATCGTGCATGGCTCCGGGTGGCTCGACCTCGTCAGCGTCATCCCCCTGCTGCGCATCTTTCGGCTGCTGCGCATCGTGCGCGTGAGCCGCCTGGTCGGGCGCATGGGGGGGCCCGAAGCCGCTGTCAGGCTGTTCTTCAAGGACCGGGCGGCGGGAGGGCTTTTCCTGGTCCTGCTCATCGCCCTCGTGGTCATGGAGTTTGGCAGCCTCGGCATGCTCTGGGCAGAGAGAACCGACCCTGACGCCAACATCACCACCACCAGCGACGCGCTCTGGTACTCCATCGTCACCATGTCCACGGTGGGCTATGGTGACCAGTATCCGGTCACGAACCTCGGCCGACTCATCGGCACGCTCGTCATCATCCTGGGTGTGGCGGTCTTCGGCACCCTGACAGGCTTCCTTGCCAACGCCTTCCTGGCGCCCCGCAGGAGCGAGGCGGAGTCTGCCGCGGCGCCCGCGGCCCCCGACCCCCCGGCCTAGCGCTCCGTGGGCCGCGGCGGATCGACTCTTCGTCAGAACGGCGTCGGGATGAGCTTCAGCGGCAGGCCCGGACGCTCGCCGCCCTTGGCGACCTTGCGCTTGGGCAGCGTGATGTCCTTCGTCTTGAGCGGTTCGTAGGGCACCTGGCTCAGCAGGTGGCTGATGAGGTTCAGCCGGCCGCGCTCCTTGTCGTCGGTGCCCACCACGAACCAGGGGGCCCATGGCGTGTCGGTCGCCGCGAACATCGCGTCGCGCGCCTTCGTGTAGTCGTACCCAGCGGGTGTACGACTTGAGGTCCATGTCGGTCAGCTTCCAGACCTTGCGCGGGTCGTGGATGCGACCCTCGAGGCGGCGGGTCTGCTCGTCGGGGCTGACCTCCAGCCAGTACTTGATGAGGATGATCCCGGAGTCGACCATGGCCTTCTCGACGGCCGGGACCTGCTCCAGGAACCGCTCCGTCTGCTCCGGCGTGCAGAAGCCCATGACCCGCTCGACGCCGGCGCGGTTGTACCAGCTGCGGTCGAAGATGACGACCTCACCGGCCGCCGGGAAGTGCTGGATGTAGCGCTGCACGTACATCTGCGACCGCTCGCGCTCGGTCGGGGCGGACAGCGCCACGACCTTGAACACGCGCGGGCTGACGCGCTCGGTGATGCGCTTGATGGTGCCGCCCTTGCCGGCCGTGTCGCGGCCCTCGAACACGACGCAGACCTTGGCGCCGGTCGCCTTCACCCACTCCTGCATCGCCACCAGCTCGCCGTGGAGACGGCGCATCTCGCCGCTCGTAGGCCTTGCGCTGCATCTTCGGGCTGCTGGCCCGGTCGGCGCAGGCGCTCGCCTCGCCGTCGTCCTGCCGCTTGACGGCCCGATCCTTGTCGGCCTTCTTGTCCTTCTTCTTCGCCACGCTCGTACCTCCTCTCTGTGCGTCCTTGAGCGGTCTCGGTGTGCTGTCGGCCTCGATGCGACCCTTGCGGCTCGCTCGGCCTATGCCGCCGCGGAGCGGCGTGGTGGCCACCTCGTCAGCGGCACGGATCCTGAGGAACTTGCGCACCTCCTCGACCACGATGAGCGACAGCGACACGACGATGCAGATGACCCACTGGTCGACCGTCAGGCTGATCGTCCCGAGGAGCCGCTGGAGGAAGCCGAACTCCATCGCCAGGATGATCGTCAGCACCGACAGGCCCGTCGCCAGCAGGAGCGGACGGTTGCCGAGGATGGAGCCGCTGAAGAGCGACTCGTCCTCGTCCGCGGTCTCCAGTGAGGAGAACAGGCGGAAGAGCGCGAAGGTCGTCATGCCCATCGTGCGGGCGACCACGTCACCGTACTGGTTGCTCCCCCACGCGAGCACCCCGAGGGTGCCGGCGGCCATCACCAGGCCGACGAACACGAGCCAGCTCATCAGGCGGCGGGGGATGATCTGCTGCTCCTTGGGCCGGGGCGGGACCTCCATGAGGCCCTCCCGCGGCTTGCCGTAGCCGAGACCGATGGCCTGGAACACGTTGACGGTGAAGTTGAGCCACATCGTCTGGAGCGGCAGGAACGGGATGCCGCCCAGGATGTTGAGCAGCGATGAGCCCAGGAAGGTGGCGATGTACCCGAACAGGCCCGCCATCTGGAAGCGGATGAAGCGCAGCAGGTTGTCGTAGACGGAGCGCCCCAGCCCGACCGCCTTCACGATCGTGCCGAAGTTGTCGTCGGTGAGGATCATGACGGCGGCCTGCTTCGAGACCTCCGTGCCGGTGATGCCCATGGCGATGCCGATGTCGGCCTTCTTCAGCGCCGGCGCGTCGTTCACGCCGTCGCCGGTCATGGCCACGACGTGGCCCTTCTTGCGCAGGATGTCCACGAGGTGGACCTTGTCCTCGGGCGAGACGCGGGCGAGGACGCCGATGTCGTCGATCTGGCGCATCGCTTCCTCGTCGCTCAGCGCTCGGAAGTCGGCACCGGTCATGGCGCGGCCCTCGATGCCGAGCTGGCGGGCGATGGCCTCGGCCGTGACGGCGTGGTCGCCGGTGATCATGCGGACCTGGATGCCGGCCGCATGGGCGGTGGCGATGGCGTCCTTCGCGGCCGGCCGCGGCGGATCGACGATGCCCACCATGGCGAGGAGCTTCAGACCGTCCAGCATGGGCAACATGTCGCCGTCCGGATCGAAGGTGGCCGGGTCGAAGTCCTTGTAGCCGGTCGCCATGACACGCAGGCCCAGCGTGCCCAAGCGCTCGTTCTCAGCGAGGTACTTGTCACGGAGCTCCGCGACCGGGCGCTCCGTGCCGTCGGGGCCATGCGCGCTGACCGCGCGGGCGAGGAGTTGGTCCGGTGCGCCCTTGACGTAGCAGCGCACGACGTCCTTCCCCGCATCATCGGTCATGCGATGGAAGGTGGCCATCATCTTGTAGGCCGCGTCGAAGGGCAGGGTCGCCACGCGCGGGTAGCGCTCGCGGGTGAGCGCCGGGTCCACGCCGCCCTTCGCCGCAAGGACGACGAGGGCGCCCTCGGTCGGGTCGCCCACGAGGGCGCCGTCGCGGACCTCGGCGTCGGCGCAGAGGGCCATCGGCAGCAGGAACTGCTCGAGGGGCACGTCGGGCTGGCCGCCGGCGTGGCTGATCTGGCCGATGGTCGAGTAGCCGTCGCCCGAGATGGTGTAGCGGCCCGCCATGGTCGCCATCTGGACCGCGGTCATCTGGTTGAGCGTGAGCGTGCCGGTCTTGTCGGAGTTGAGCGCGGAGGTCGACCCAAGGGTCTCGACCGAGCGCAGGCGCTTCATGATCGCGCCGGCGTCAGCGAGCATCTGGGAGCCCTTCGACAGGATCGCGGTCGTGACGGCCGGCAGGGCCGTGGGGATGGCTGCGACCGCGAACGCGACCGCGCTCAGGAAGAGCTCCTCCAGCTGCACGTCGCGGTACAGGCCGAGCAGCGTGCGAGACCACGAGCGCGATGCCGGCGATGACGAGGATCTGGTTGGTGAGCGCGTCCAGCTGCTTGGTCAGCGGGGTCTTCTCGACCGTGGTGACCTGCAGCATGCCGCTGATGTGGCCGACCTCGGTGGCCATGCCCGTCGTCGTGACGAGGATCGTGCCGGCTCCGCGGGTCACCTGGCAGTTCATGAAGGCCATGTCCACGCGGTCGCCGAGGGCGGCGTCGCGCGGCGACCGCGTCCACCTGCTTGGGGGTGGGCACGCTTTCGCCCGTGAGCGCGGACTCGTCGATCTCGAGGGTCGCCGCGGACAGGATCCGTGCATCCGCGGGCACCAGGTCGCCGGCCTCGATGTTCACGATGTCGCCCGGGACGAGCTCCTCCATCGGGATCTCGGCACGAGCTCGCCGTTCCGACGGACCTTCGCGTTGACCACCATCATGCTCTGGAGCGCCGAGGCGCTCGCCTCCGCCTTGCCCTCCTGGTTCATGGCCATCCAGGCGTTGAAGAGGGTCAGCAGGATCAGGAAGACACCCGTGAAGAACTGCCCTGGCAGGAACAGGCAGACGACGCCCGCGATCAGCAGCACGATCTGCATCGGGTCCGCGTACTGGCGGGAGAACGTCTGCCAGCGCGAGGCCTTCTTGGCCTCGGCGAAGGTGTTCTTGCCGTAGGTCGAGCGTCGTGCGTCGGCCTCGGCCGACGTCAGGCCGGCGGCCGGATCGACCTTCGGAGCGACTCGCCACCTCGTCGGGCGTCAGCGCGTGCCACGCCACATCCGATGCGCTCGTGGCGGACCCGGCCGAAGGGTCGGTCGTCACGGCTGACACGGTCATGCCTTCTTCTCCTCTGGCGTTGTCGGTCACAGCGTAGCGGCCTGTTCTCTCGGCACGGCGAAGGCCGACTCCTGGTCACGGGCATCGTCCCCGTCGGAGGATGCTCGGTCAAGCCCTGGCCCCGCGCCGGGATCGAGCGTGGATCCGCGAGGCCCGTGCCGCCCGTGTGACCCGTGTAGCATTCGGGACGGCCCGCCCTTCCGCGAGCGAACCCGTCGCCCCGCGGGCCCCCGAACGCCCAGCAGATGACGACCAGCAGGTCACCGGGAGGAACCATGAGCCACCGCGTCACCCTCATCCCCGGCGACGGCGTCGGTCCGGAGATCGCCCTCGCCACCCGTCGCGTCATCGACGCGGCCGGTGTGGCCATCGACTGGGAGGAGGCTGAGGCCGGCGCGGAGGTCTTCAAGCGCGGCGACAGCACCGGCGTGCCGCGCGAGACGGCCGACTCGATCGCCCGCACCCGAGTGGCCCTCAAGGGACCGCTCGAGACGCCCGTGGGCTTCGGCGAGAAGTCGGCCAACGTGACGCTGCGCAAGCTCTTCGAGACCTACGCCAACATCCGCCCGGCCCGCCAGATCCCCGGCGTGCCCACCCGCTACGACGGCGAGGGCATCGACTTCATCGTCGTGCGCGAGAACATCGAGGATCTCTATGCCGGCGTGGAGTACCTCGACTCGCGCGACGTGGCCGTGGCCCTCAAGATCATCACCCGGCGGGGCTCCGAGAAGATCATCCGCTACGCCTTCGAGCTGGCCCGCCGGGAGGGTCGCCGGAAGGTCACCTGCGCCACGAAGGCCAACATCCTCAAGCTCAGCGAGGGCATGTTCAAGCGCATCTTCGAGGAGATGGCGCCGGAGTACCCGGACATCGAGGCACAGCACCTCATCATCGACAACGTGGCCCACCAGATGGCCAAGGACCCGGCCCAGTTCGACGTCATCGTGACCACGAACCTGGCCGGCGACATCATCAGCGACCTGGCCTCCGGTCTGGTCGGCGGCCTGGGCTTCGCGGCTTCCGGCAACTACGGCGACACGGCCGCCATCTTCGAGGCCGTCCACGGCTCCGCCCCCAAGTACGCCGGCAAGAACGTCATCAACCCCACGGCGCTCATCCTCAGCTCGGTGATGATGCTGCGGCACATCGGTGAGCCCGCGGCGGCGCAGCGCATCGAGGACGCCGTCTTCGCGACCCTCGAGGAGGGCGAGGCCGTGACGCTGGACGTGGCCCGCCAGGCGGGAGACGTCGAGCACGCCACATCCACCTCCGGCTTCGCCGACGCCATCATCGCCAACCTCGGCCGTGCGCCATCGACGCGCTACCCGACCAGGTCTCAGGGCGCCCCGGCCAGCCCGCCGGTCCCCCTGCCGCGCTGGCCCGTGCGCAGCGTGACCGGCGATCGACGTCCGCCTCGTGGGCGTGGACGTCTACACCGAGCAGGACGGCGAGGCGGCCGCGGTGGGTCGGGCCCTCGAGGCCATCGCCGGTCCCGACTTCCGTCTCGTGTTCGTCTCGGCGCGCGGCACGGTGGTGTACCCGGCCGGCAACGCCAACATCGACACGGTGGGCTGGTGGCGCTGCCGCTTCATGGCGGCGCAGGAGGGGGACAGCGTGGACGACGCGGCCATCCTCGGCCTGCTGGCCCGGGTCGGGGAGCACCTGCCCTGGGTCCACGTCCAGAAGCTGCGCATGTACGGCGACGAGGAGGGCTACACCCGCGCCCAGGGACAGTAGGCGAGCCGCTTCGCGAGCAGGGCTAGACTCAGGGCGTGGATGCCGATGACCTCGAGGGATCGCCTCGGCTCGACCGCCAGGCCCGTCCGGCGCTGCCCGTGGACGCCCAGGGTCGGCCACTCGTGCCCCAGCGCGTGCCGGAGCTCAAGCCGACACCCCTGCAGGGCGCCTTCATCTACCTGTCGATCGTGGTGCTCGTCTGCGGCGTCGTGGCCATCATGGCCCTCGAGCTGGGCACTCCGATGTCGTCGCCCCTGGTCCGGATCCCCGTGCTCATCGGCGGCGTCGTGCTCCTGGCCGTCACGGCGGACGCTCTCGTCCGGGTCTGGAGATCGGTCGCGGGCCTGGCGGCCGGTGGACGCCGGCCGGGCCGCTTTCAGGCTGGTCTGGGTCGCCGTTCTGGCGGGCAGCCTCGTCGTGGTTGCCGTCGTCATGCTCGCCGTGCTGCTGGCCTGAGCGATGACGCGACTGGAGGACCCGGGGGCTCGGCAGCCGCTCCTCGGCTTCGCCGATGGCGCGCCCGAATGGCTGGCTCCCGCATTCCGCAACTGCTCCCGCTGCGGTGGACGACTGGCCTTCGGTCCGGTGCCCAGCGAGGACCGCGACCGGCACCACTGCACCGACTGCGGCACCGTGACCTACGTCAACCCGCGCCTCGTGGTCACCACCCTGCCCGTGACCGATACCGGCGAGCTCGTCCTGCTCCGGCGCGCCATCCCGCCGGGCTTCGGCGCCTGGGCGCAGCCGGGCGGGTTCCTGGAGGCTGACGAGACCGTGCTCCAGGGTGCCGTGCGCGAGACGCTGCGAGGAGACGGGCCTCATCGTCGAGCCCGATCGCATCGTGGGCATCTACTCGCGGCCGCAGGCCGCCATCGTCGTCATCGCCTACCAGGCTTCCATCGTCGGCGGAGCCATGACGGTGACGCGCGAATCGCTGGAAGTGCGGCCCTTCCGCGCGGAGGCCATCCCATGGGCCGGTCTGGCCTTCTGCACGACGCTCTGGGCCGTGCGGGACTGGGTGCGCGCCGTCAGGCCAGACCTCGACGTGGACGCCTCCTGCGCCGGGCTGCCCGAAGGCTAGTCAGCCGCGAGCGCCCTCCGCAACCGCTCAGAGGGTCGCGATGTTCGAGAGGGCCCCTAACCCGCCGATGGCGATGCCGACCACCAGCGTCGCGCCGGCCACCCGTGGGCGCGTGCGGCCCACGACGAGGAACGTGGATGCCACCAGCAGCACTGCGGCGACCTTGGCCACGGTCAGCAGGAGGAGGCCGTGATCGCTGACCAGGGCCACGACGATGGGGTTCAGCTCAGCCTGGAGTGCCGTGGCGCGCCACCATCGGCAGGAAGGTCAGGTAGTCGGCCGCGTTGGCGATGATGAGCAAGCCGATCCCGATCGCTGACATGCCACCCTCCGGGCCTTGGCGGCGCACGGCACGCCGCAGGTCTCTGCTCGGAGGCTCCGATTCTAGCGGGTCATCACGAAAGCTTCAGCCTGACTATGACCCGGATGGGCTACCGGCCAGCGGCGATCTGGCCCACCTGGTGACGGCACGCACCGGGTCGCCCGGCCAGATGACGCGCTGCGCTCCGAGTCCCAGCCAGTCATCCAGGTGCCAGCAGATCACGGGGGCCACGGCGGCCAGATAGGCGAAGGTGCTCCAGAAGCCGAGGAACAGCGTGGCGCCGAAGACGAGCGTGCCGACGATGACCAGGGAGGCCGCGGAGCGCACCAGGCGCAGGCTGAGGACGGCCAGCAGGACGCCGGTCCCGACCCGTAGCGCCTGCCAGGTAGCCTTGGGCACGCCCTCCGGGCTCCCCAGCCCGTAGGCCAGCGAGTAGTACGGCTGGACGTGGATCTCGTCAGCACGCCGAAACGACCACAGCAATGACTCCGGTCCCCAGGCCACTGCCGCCGGCAGCCAGGCCACCGCTGTCGCCGCCATGAAGGCGACCAGCGGCCAGGCGGACCCGGCATAGGCGAGGAGACCGGGCAGCCAGGCAAGTGCGTAGGGCTTGAACGCCGTGACCAGGGCCAGCAGGACCGCGCCGGCCAGCGGCCAGCGCACTGCCGTCAGCAAGGCCACGAGGAGCAGCAGGCCCGCGGTGGTGTCGTTGGAGCCATCGGTGGCAGACACCACGAAGGCCGGGGTCACGGCATAGATGGCCAGGCCGAGCGTTCGCCCGCGCAGGGCCAGCAGGCCCAGCACCACGAGCGATGCCCACAGCTCCATGGAGCCGGGTCGGTCGAGGATGGGGAGGTACCACAACAGCGCCAGGGGTCCGTAGGCGAAGGGCGCGCCCGGCGGGACTCGATCCGGAGAAACCATGGCCATAGGGGTTGCCGCCGGCGAGCATCTCCCGGCTGGCGGCCTCGGTGACCACGAGCACGTCAGAGAAGCCCGTCGCTGGCGCCAGGCGCAGCGCGATGCCGACCGCGAGCAGGACGATGACGGCGGCCGGGCCGATCCGCCAGCGCAGCGACACGGCCAGCGTCCCCGCCACGACGATGAGTGACAGCACGGTGACGCGCGGCGGCGTGCCCGCCTGGAGCAGGCCCACGATGGCAACGACGAGCGCCAGCCAGACAGCCCTCTCGGTGGCGCGCACCGGCTGGTCGTCGACTGCGGCGTCCCGCGCGGTCGGGCCGCTGGCGTTCGTCACCTGTTCGGTCGCCCATCTCCCGGTCGCCGATCTCCCTGTGCGTGGCTGCCCGACCCGAAGCGCGCACCACCTGGCCCAGCAGGTCCGCAGCATCCGCGAGGCGGGCGCGGTCGGCCTCGTCAAGGTCGCCGATAGCCCTCGACAGCGCGCCGACCTGATGAGCGCGGCCATGCCCCAGCAGATCCTCGCCGTTCCTCGTGGCGCGGATGATGACGGAGCGGCCGTCGCTCGGGTGAGGCTCGCGGACCACGAGGCCATCCGCTTCCATGGCGTGGACCATGCGGGTCATGGTGGGTGGACGGACGTGCTCGCCGGCCGCCAGCTCGCCCAGCGTGCGCGGCCCACCGAGGACGAGGAGTGACAGGGCTGACAGACGCGCCCGGGTGAGGCCGTCGCCGGCATCGACTCGTCCCAGCTCGCGTTGCAGGACCGTGCTCAGGCTGGCTAGCCGGGCGGCCAGCTCGGTGGCATCGACGATGGCGGGCGGAGCTTCGGCCGCGCTGGTCGGTCGGGCGTCCGGCGTCGCCGCTGAGATCGACCGGGCATCCTGTCCGAGCTGCTCGACCGGGCGCCGCTCTGGAGTCCTGGTCGGCCGGGCGTCCGCGCTCGGGGTCGGGCTGGGTCCGGCTGCCGAGGTCAGGCCGGCGGACTCGGCGAGCCAGGTCGACCTGGCCAGCGCGGCAGCCTCGACTCGCCGGCGCTCCTTCTTCCCGACCTTGTCCTTCGACCGCTTGCCCATCGACGTCCTGGATGGCCCACGCTCAAGCCGGCAGTGGCGGGTTCGACTGCCCGGACCATCCTAGCGGCGTCTCCATCTGCCCGGAACCCGGGTGCCGGAAGCAGCCCAACAGGTGGTCGTTGACGACGCCGATCGATTGCAGGTATGCGTAGACGATGACGGGTCCCACGAAACGGAAGCCACGCCCTGCCAGCGCTCTCGAGAGGTCCTCCGAGAGCGGGGTCCGGGCCGGCAGATTCGCCAGGACCGCGAAATGGTTGACGATGGGCACCCCGTCGACGGCCGACCAGAGCAATGCCGCGAGGCCACCTTCCACCTCGCGCAGGCGCAGCACGGCGATCGCGTTGTCCCGGAAGGCGCGCACCTTGGCGCGGTTGCGGACGATGCGCGGGTCGGCCAGCAGCTGGGCCTGGCGATGGTCGTCCCAGGCGGCCATGCGCTCAGCGTCGAAGCCTTCGTAGGCCGCCCGGTAACCGTCGCGGCGGCGCAGGATCGTGGCCCACGAGAGCCCGGCCTGCGCCCCTTCCAGGCAGAGCATCTCGAAGAGGCGCTGCTCGTCGTGCACCGGCCGACCCCACTCGTCGTCGTGGTAAGCCACCATGAGCGGGTCGTCACCGGCCCAGCCGCAGCGCGCCCGGCCCCCGCTGTCGACGAGGTCGCTCAGTAGAGCATCCGGACATCGGCCGGCAGGCGCAGATCGAAGGCCGACGGCGGCACGGCCGGATCGGCGGCCAGCTCGGTGACCTCCGCGTGCTGCGTGACGTGGTCGGCGATGATCTCGCGGAGCAGCAGCAGGAAGCCGAGCTGGCGGTCGATGCCCACCTCGATGCTGCGGTCCGGACGGTCGACGAGCACCTTGGAGGCGCGCGGGTGATCGGAGCGCACGATGATGGCTTCTCGCCCGCCGACCGAGCGCGTGCCGATCACGGACAGCGGTCCGGTCACGAGCACGTTGCGGAAGAGCCCGTGGGGGTGCACGAAGGTGTCTGCCAGGCTGCCCGACGGCAGCGCCGTGATCGGCTCACGCTGCCGCGCGAAGGCGGGCAGGCCCGGGGCGTCCACGCCCACGACGTGACGGGCCAGCGGCCGCCGGCTGGCCACGTTGCGGGCGGCCAGGTAGGTCGTCACGATGTCATGGTCGAGGAGCCAGACGTCGTAGTCGCGCGAGGGCATGGCGTCGTCGCGGCGGGTCGTCACGCGTGCCTGGCCAGGGTGTCGGAGCCAGATCTCGTGGCGATGCAGCTCCGGGCCGCGCGCATTCTCGAGCCGCTCCTCGATGGTCATGCGCAGGCTGCTGACCCGCAGCTCCGCCTCTCGAGCGAAACGGAAGAGCTCCTCGATGCCGGGCGTGGCCTCCGCCAGTGCCACACGCTCTGCGCTGGGCAGGGCTGACGGGGCGACGATCGGGACTGAGCCGACGGCCGCTGCGGGGGTGCTGTCTGACATCGGGGGCATGCTACCCGACCCGCCCGTCCGTGGTCGAGCGCGAGACATCCAGGCGCACGGCCACGACCTCGATGAGATGGAAGTGATGGGGCTCGCCCAGGGCCGTGTGGCCGTCCTCCTCCTTCTCGTCCCAGTGCTCGATCCGGAAGCCCGCCAGATGACTTCGGATGACCTCCGGTGTCGGGCAGGTCATGTCCGGTTCCTCGGTCGCCGCCTGGTCCTGATCGCCGAAGAGCATGCCGCTGAAACGGCCGCCCGAGCCGAGCGCGCCACTGATGCGCCGCCACGTGGCGACGTATGCGGCCGCGGGCAGGAAGGGCAGGATGAGGTTGGCGTTGACGAGGTCACAGGGCGGGATCTCGAAGTCGGCGACGTCCGCCACGTGGGCCTGGAGGCGCTCCCGGTCATGGTCGGGGGTGAGGGCGCGGAGCGTCTCGATGCCTTCCGGCGTGCGATCCACGGCGATGACGCGCCAGCCCCGGCGCAGGAGCTCGCGGGTGTCGCCGCCCGGCGCCGCAGCCGAGGTCGACCGCCAGCCTCGGTGCCGACCCGGCCGGGAGGTCGGGGAACGCCGCGGCGGCACGGGTCACGGTCCCCCAGGCGGGTCGTTCGGCGGTCACCTTGTAGTAGTCGGGCCAATGTGTGTCGCTCATCGTCGCCGAGCCTAGCTGAGCCGCAGGTATTCGGCGACTCCCAGGGCGGCGACGTCGGGATCGCCGGCATCGTGGTCGTGGCAACGGCCGGACGCCACTCCAAGATCGCTACACATCCGCGCTCCTGGCGGCACAATCCAATTTCCGTGGCCTACGCTCGCCGGGGATGAAGGACTTGACGATGGATAGCGCTACACGACCCGCTCCTGTTCGAGGGCTCCTGATCACGGGCGGCACCTCGGGCATCGGCTTGGCCACCGCACTTCGCCTCGCTCGCACACACAGCCCCGTCTATCTCTTGTCGATCGATGCCGAGAGCACTCGTGACAAGGTCGACGCCGCATTCGATGACGGCGAGCTGCCGCACCCGATGCTGCTGCAAGCCGACGTGACCGATCGCGACCACCTTGTCTCTATCGCGAACTGGCTCTCCCAGGACGGGGTCGATATCGGGACGGTGGTAGCCAGCGCGGGCATCGCCGTCCGCGCTCTCGCGCTGGAGGTCGAGGACGACGCCGTTAGAAAGATGATCGACATCAACCTGTACGGCTTGTTCGTCACGTTCCAGGTGTTCGCACCGCTCGTCCTTGCTGGGCCGGATGGGCGCTTCATCGCCATCAGCTCCATGAGCGCCATCCACGGGCAGAAGCTTCGGGCGGTGTACGCAGCCACCAAGGCGGGCGTCTCAGGGTTGGTCCGCGCGCTGGCCGCCGAATGGTCTCCGCTCGGAGCCACCGTGAATGCCATCGGCCCCGGCATCCTGAGGACGCCGCTGACCAGCCCATACATGGATGCGAACCCCGATCGTGCCGCAGCGGCCCTGAGTCACTCACTCACCGGACGACTCGGGACGGTCGAGGACGTCGCCTTCACCGCCGAGTACCTGGCCTCGCCCGAGTGCGGCTATCTCACCGGCCAGACCATCATCCTTGACGGTGGTGTGACCGCGGGTAGCACGTGGTGGTAGACGGCCCCGGGACGGGACCGCGTCGGTCGATGCCCGGCGTCCAGGACAGTCACCGCGTGTCGAAAGCGACCGAGGCCGTCCGCGCCGCCCGGTCCACCACGGACTCCATTTCCGTGCAACTGGTGTGGGTCACCGAGCGCGCTATCCTCGACATGCCGACCCCTCCGAATCACGACCGAAGAGGACCGCCCTGAAGGAGCCCGAGCCCATGCGCATCGCAGTAGTCAACGAGACAAGCGCGGTCCAGAAGCACCCGTTCATCATGTCCGCCCTTGAAGGCCGCGGCCTCGATGTCGTCAATGCTGGCATGGCCGAAGCGGGCGAAGAACCCGAGCTTCAGTACATCCACACGGGTCTCATCTCAGCCTTGTTGCTGGCGGCCGACCGCGTCGACATCGTCATCGGCGGTTGCGGCACGGGACAGGGCTACATGAACTCCGTGGTGCAGTATCCGGGCGTCGTCTGCGGCCATTTGCTGACACCGCTCGACGCGCTGCTCTGGGCGCGTATCAACGCCGGCAACGTCGTCTCGCTCGCCCTGAATCAGGGCTGGGGCTGGGCGGGTGAAGAGAACCTGAGCATGCTCTTCGATCAACTCTTCACCGATGAGAGAGGGAAGGGCTACCCGTCGATGCGGGAGGAACCGCAGCGGATCTCGCGCGGCAAGCTGGGCGTCATCTCTGAGGCCTCGCATCGATCCATGGCGGAGATCGTGGAGCGGCTTCCCGACGACATCGTCATGCCCGCGCTGACGCACCCGGCAGCAGCAGCAGTGCTCGCCATCGACACCATCGTTGACGGTGCTCTGCGCAGGGCGCTCCAGGCGCGACTGCTCGCCGCTCCATCTGCCCAACGCCTGGGCACAGCCCTGCTGTGATGCCTGCGCCGAGGCACACTCCGCTCGAACGCGCATGCGCCCGCGCCCGGTCGCAGCCAGTCTCACGTCTGACTCGGGATCCGCCCGCCGCCAGCCCGCCCCTCGACTCGTGCGCCGGGCCGCGCCCAGGGCGGACCCAGCCGATCGATTAGCCCACCTCGACCGGCCGAACCACCCGATCCTCGCGGGCCGAGATCTGGGCCGCCAGCGCGGTCGAAAGCACCTCGCGATGCTGCGCCGCCGTCAGCAGGGTGCTGCGGCCCTCCCGCACGGCTTCGATGAAGTCGCGCGTGGCCAGGATGAAGCTGCTGTCCCACTCGCTGGGCAGATCCTCGTAGTCGGTCGTGCGACCGTCTTTGTAGACCTGCAACGCGGGCAACTCCTGGATCTTGCCGTGCCCACGATTGACCCAGGCCACGCCCTGCGTGCCACTCACCTCGACGCGGTCGTCCTGCGAGTAGAAGATCGACTGCACCTGCAGCCTGGGCGCGTTGACGACCTCCAGCGCACCCACGGCCCCGGATGCCCAGCGCATCGAGACGACCGACGGCGAATCGAGAGCCCCGCCCTCCACCGTCGTCGAGCCGATCCAGGCGTGCACCTCGTCAGCCACCCCGAGCATCGACCAGAAGATGCTGAACTTGTGCAGGCCGTCGTCGAAGACGAGCGGGCCGCCGCCGTTGCGCTCCAGGTCGAAGCGCCACTCGGCCGCCCGGGCTGGCACTTCCCAGCCGCAGGCCGGGTCTCCGGACAGGCTCTTCTGGCGGATGGAGAGGACCTCGCCGATCTCACCGGCGCGCACGATCTCCACGAGCCTGGCCACGGGCGGGTAGAAGAGGAAGTTCTCGAAGACGCGTACGACCTGCCCGCGCGCCGTGGCCGCATCGGCAGCCTCCACGAAGCGCTGACACTCGGCCACCGTGAACCCGACGGGCTTCTGGATGGAGAGGTGCTTGCCGGTCGCCAGTGCCGCCAGTGCCACCTCGAGGTGCATGTGGTGGGGCAGCAGGACCTCGAAGGCGTCGATCGAATCGTCGGCCAGGCACTCCCGCCAGTCGGCGTAGACCTTCTCCGGCTCGATGCCCCAGCTGCGCGCCCGCGCCAGCGCCCCAGCCGTGTCCGGCTTGCAGACGGCCGCGATCCGCGTGTACGGCGACTTCACGTATTCGATGGCATGCAGGTCGCTGATGCGGCCGGGGCCGATGATGGCCACTCTCATGCGTTCTACGGCTGCAGTCACGAGTCACCCCCTTTTGGCTGGCTGGTCGACGTAACGTCCTATTCCTTCACCGAGCCCATCGTCAGGCCGGCGATGAAGTAGCGCTGGAAGAGCACGAAGATGACGATGGTGGGGATGCTGGCGATGACGGCCATGGCCGCCTGGCTGGCCCAGGCCACGTTGTACTGGCCCTTCATGGCGTTGATGCCGGCCATGACCGTCTTGGCCTCCTCCGAGCGGGTCAGCACGAGGGGCCACAGGAAGTCGTTCCAGATCCAGGTGAACTGCAGCGTCGCCAACACGGCCAGCGCCGGCAGCGTCAGCGGCAGGATGATCCGGCCCAGCACGGACCATTCGCCGGCGCCGTCCACGATGGCCGCCTCGCGCAGGCCGGACGGCAGCGCGCTCATGAAGTTGCGCATGAGCAGCGTGGTGATGGCCAGGCCCAGGGCCGACGTGGATGATGATCATGGGATAGATCGTGTCGTAGAGGGCCGGCAGGACCTGGAAGCCGGCGATCTCGATGGGAGCGTTGAAGAGCCGGAAGAGCGGGATGAGCATGGCCTGGGGCGGGAAGAACATGCCCGCGATGACGAGCCAGGAAGATGAGCTCCGCGAAAGGGAAGCGGAACTGGCTGAAGACGTAGCCCAGCAGCACGCCGCCCATCACCGAGAAGAAGGTGGCCGGGATGGTCACCAGGAAGCTGTTGAGCAGGTAGCGCGGCAGCGGCGTGTTGGCCATGACGTCCTGGAAGTTGGCCAGCGAGGCGTTCTCCGGGATGTGCCACACGCCTCGTGCCGCGATCTCGGCGTTGCTCTGGAGCGAGGTCAGGGCGACGCCGATCATCGGTGCCGCGTAGATGACCAGGATGGCCAGGATGAAGCCGTGCACGAGGAGGGAGCGGCTCACGGGCCGCGCACGGCGCTCGCCGCCCTTTGGACTCATCGTCAGAGGCACGGCGATGCCGCCGCCGGTCCCGGGGTCGCCGCTGCCCGTGAGGCTAGCCATAGATGCGCTCTGAGGCCCGCGCCTGCCGGAAGTAGATGACGATGACGATGATGGCCAGGATGAAGAGGGCCGTCGCGATGGCCGCGCCGTAGCCCACCTGGTACTTGAAGAAGGTCTCCGAGTACATGAACATCGCCAGGTTGTCCGAGGTGTGGAAGGGACCGCCCTTGGTCAGCATGAAGACGATGTCGAAGCCTTTCAGGGTGTTGATGACGGCCAGCGAGATGACCACCACGGAGGCCGGCCGCAGAAGGGGCACGATGATGCGGCGGAACTGCTGCCAGGCGTTGGCGCCGTCGATGGCGGCCGCCTCAAGGAGGTCGCGGGGCACCGTCGTCAAGGCTGCCAGGTAGAGGATCAAGGAGAGCGCCGTCTGCTGCCAGCACCAGGCGACGATGACCGCGGCCAGCGATGTGTTCGGGTCCCCCAGCCAGGCGTGCGTGAGGTCCTCCAGGCCGAGCGCTCGAAGGACGCTGTTGAGGAGGCCCCAGTCGGGCTGGTAGATCCAGATCCAGACCTGGCCGACGACCACCAGGGATAGCGTGATGGGCATGTAGAAGGCCGACTTGTAGACGCGGCTGGCGCGCAGCGGCCGGTCCAGCAGCACCGCCAGCAGGAGGCCCAGCAGGGTCGGCACCGTGACGGCCACGATGAGCCAGACGGCCGTGTTGCGGAAGGCGCCCAGGAAGAGCGGGTCGGACAGCGCCCGGGTGTAGTTGTCCAGGCCGATGAAGGTGGGCTCGCCGAGGCCGTTCCAGCTCCAGGTGCTGATCTGCAGTGGACTGGGCCAGGGGCAACAGCACGAAGATGGCGTAGAACGCCAGCGGCCCAGCCGCCATGAGGGCCAGCGAGCGGCGGCTTCCCTTGATCATGCGCGCGAGCCGGTCACGGTGCGTCGATCCTCATGGTCGTTCCACGATCGTAGTCGCCAGGAGAGGTGCGGATGCCGGGATGGCGACGAGCGCCACCCCGGCATCGAGGTCGAGCAGCCGCGTCTTGTGCACAGGACGCGGCTCGCAGCGGCTACTGGTTCGCGAAGGCGGCTTCGACGCCGGCCTGCGTCTCGGCCAGCAGGGCGTTGATGTCCTGCGCCGGGTCAGCCATGAACTTCTGGAACATGTCCAGGCCGACCTCGCTGGGTGCGGGTGGCGTGGCCAGGTCGTAGTTGAAGTTGTAGGTCTCGGACGCGGCGACCACGTCGAGGGCCTTGAGGATGACCTCGTTGAACTGCGACTTGTCAGCGTTGACGTTGGGCGGCAGAGCACCCTGACCGACCGCCCAGGCGGTCTGCGCCTCGGGCGTCGCCAGGCGCTGCCAGCAGCTCCATGGCACCCTCGGGGTTCTTGGCGCCGGCGGCGGTCACGAGACCGTCCACCGGGCCGACCACGGCCGTCGTCACGCCCTCGTCGATGACGGGAAACTCGAAGAAGTCGTAGTCGGTCGCCGGGGACCAGACCGTTGCCGTTCCAGTAGCCGGTGATCCAGGTGCCCATGAGGTTCATGGCCGCCTCACCGTTGGCCACCTGGTCGGCGGCGTCGGTCCAGTCGAAGGCGTTGGCATCAGGCGGTGAAGCACTTGGCGGTCGGCGAGCTCGGCCCACAGCTCCATGGCCCGCACGACCTCGGGGTCGGTGTAGAGGGCCTCGCCGGCCATCAGCTTGGCGCGGTACTCCGGGCCGGCGGTGCGCAGCAGCAGGTAATCGAACCAGAACTGCGCCGGCCACTTGTTCATGGAGCCCAGCGCGATGGGCACGATGCCCGCCGCGTTGAAGGCATCGCAGCTGGCCTTCAGCTCGTCCCACGTGGTCGGGATGGCCACGCCGGCAGCCTCGAAGGTCTTGGGGTTGTAGAACATGCCCGCGTAGTGGTAGCCGAGCGGCATGAGGTACTTGGCGCCGTCGTACGTCGACGCTGAGTCGATGAGCCCCTGCGGGAACTGGCTGTCGAGGTCGTTGGCGGCCCACATCTCGTCGATGGGCGCCAGCATGCCGTTCTCGACCTGGAAGGCGGTGCGCGCGCCGGCCCAGTACGGAGTGGACGTCGGGCGGGTTGCCACCGGCCAGCTGGATGAGGATGCCGGTCTTGAAGTCCTCGTGTCCGACATCGACGAAGTTGACCGTGTTGCCGGTGTCAGCTTCGAACTGCGCCAGCAGCTCCTTCAGCGCGGTCTCACCGAGGTCCTTGCTGAAGTAGGTCATGACGGTGACCTCGCCGCCGGCCGCCGGTGAGGCGTCCTGGGCGAAGGTGGCCGCGGGGATCACGCTCGCCAGCAGCGCCAGGCTCGCGGCAAGCACGAAGCCCCTGCGCCACATCGTCCCGAATCTGGTCATTCCCTGTCCTCCTGTGTGACGTTCCTCGAACGTCGTTCGCGATCAGCCTCGCTTGACAGCATCTCGTCGGACGGGCGCCACCTCCTGTTCGTATCTCCCTCGACGCTCCGGCAGCGATGCCGGCACAGGAACGTCCCACCAGCCGCTCGTGGGGCCGGCCGACTCGGGGTACTCGCGCCGGACGGGCACGACGATGACCGTCGGTCCTCCCTCTGCGAGCGCCCGGCCGATGGCTGCCCGAAGCGCTGGCTCGTCGGTCGCCTCGCTCGCCCTGACGCCGAAGCCACGGGCGACCGTGACCAGGTCCGGCGTGATGGACGCACCCGTGGGCGTGCGGAACTCGGCCGCGAAGCCGTGTTCCTCGCCGTAGGCGTCCATCTGGAGATCGCGGATGGATTGCCAGCCCGCGTTGTCGACCACGACGTAGACGACGTCGAGACCGTACTGCACGGCCATGGCCAGCTCTTGCACCGTCATCAGGAAGTCGCCGTCACCGGCGAAGCCGAGGACCGGCCGGTCGGGCGCCGCCAGCCGCGCGCCGATGGCGCCCGGGATGGTGAAGCCCATGGTGCTGAAGCCGTTGGGCGAGATGACCTGTGAGGCGTCGTTGACGGTGTACTCCTGCAGGAACTGGGCCTGCGAGTGGCCGGCGCCAGTGAGCACGATGGTGTCCGGCGGCACGGCGCCGTGGACGATGTCCAATACGGCCGAGATGCGCAGCGGCAGGCTGCGGTCCGTGCGGCCCGGCGCCAGCTTGGCGTTCCAGGGCACCACGAGCTCGGCGATGCGGCCCTGCCAGTGCGCACTCGCCGCCGCGTCGGCCGGCTCGTCGCGCACGAAGGCCCAGAGGGCCTCGCAGAACGCCTTGGCGTCCGCCACCACGCCCAGTTCCACGGGGTAGTTCTTGCCGATCTCGTATTCGTCGATGTCGACCTGATAGAGCTTCGTGGGCGGGATGGAGAAGGTCACCCCCGGCACGTAGGAGGAGGCCGCTTCGTCGGCGAAGCGGCAGCCGATGGCCACGATGACATCTGCCTCGCGGCAGAGGGCGTTGCCCGTGTCCGTACCCTTGGAGCCCGGGTAGCGGCCGTAGAGCGGGTGGTCCTCCGGGAGCACGCCCTTGGCCTGGTAGGTGGCCACCACCGGCAGGCCGAGATGCTCGGCGATCTGCCGGAACCGGGCGGAGGCGCCGCTCTGCACGACGCCTCCGCCGGCCAGGAGGACGGGACGTTCGGCATCGGCCAGCGCGGCTCGGATCTGGGCCACGGCGGAGGCGGACGGGGCGGGGGCTTCGGGCAGTTCGACCGTCCGTGCCTCGGGGACGTCGGCCGCGTCCGCCTGGACGTCCATGGGCACCGAGATGAGCACAGGACCGGGCCGCCCACCGGCCGCCAGCGCGTAGGCCTGCGGCAGGATACGCGCCAGCTGGTCCACCCGCGTGACCTGCCACTGCCGCTTGGTGATGGGCTCGAAGAGCGTGGTGAGGTCCGCCCAGGCTTTGCGGTCCACCTCCTGGAGGACGCCTCGTCCGAACATGTAGGTGTGCACGTCGCCCGTGAAGACGAGCATCGACGATGAGTCGACATACGCCGTGGCGATTCCCACCGCCGTGTTCACGGCCCCTGGTCCGATCGAGGTCATGACCGCCAGCGGTTTGCGCGCCACCCGGAAGTAGGCGTCGGCGAGGTGGGCGGCCGACTGCTCATGACGGACCTGCAGGAAGGTGGGCGTGCTGCGGCCGACGAAGGCGTCGACCATGGGCAGGCAGCCGTGGCCGGGGATGCCGACGACGTAGGGCACGCCGTTGGCCGCCAGGTGGTCGGCGATGACCTGTCCGCCCGTGCGCAGGTTGCTCATGAAGCCATCCTCGATGCTGGACCACCCAGTTCTCGACTGACACGTGCAGCGGTGTCCACGACGATCGGCGCCAGGACACGCAATCGGTCGTTATCCATCCGGTCGGCTGGGGCGGAGATGCCGAGGGAGGCGATGACACCGCCGATCCCGAACACGGGCGCGGCGATGCAGCGGACGCCGGGGTGGTACTCACGGTCGTCCACTGCGTAACCGGTCACGCGGACTTGGCCCAGTTCCTTCTCAAGGGCTTCGGGACTGGTGATGGTGCGGGGCGTGAAGGACTCGAAGTCGAGGTTCCGGATGAGTGCCTCCGCGGTGCCGCGCGGCAGGTTGGCGATGATGGCCTTGCCGGTCGCGATGCAGTGCAGAGGACCGGACTGACCGATGGCGGCGTTGGCGGAGAGGAGCGTCGTGCCGTTCAGCGTTGACACATAGACGACGTGATCGCCGGCGAGCACGGCTAGGTGCGTGTTCTCACCGGAGGCTGCCCAGAGCGACTTGAGGTGAGGCGCGGCGACCACGGTGAGGTCCCTGGAGTCAAGGATCGAGCGGGCCAGTTCCACGATTCGCACCGTGGCGCCGTAGCGCCGGGTCGACCGATCCTGCTCCACGTAGCCGAGGCGCACGAGGGCGGCCAGGGTGCGGTGCGCGTTGGCCTTGTCCAGGCTGAGTTGCTCGGCGATCTCGGTGACGCCCAGAGGGCCATGCGCGGAGGCGAGCAGTTCGAGCATCCGCAGACCGGTTGCGAGCGCGCCGCGCTGGGCAGGGCCGGAAGCCCCTGGCTGGCCACTCATGGCAACACGATTGTCCACCTCGCTACGGATTGGTCAAGGGAGTTGCATCATGGACAACACGGGTTGCATCCCCGTGCTGGGCCGCTTGTGATGCAGTGGTAGCGGGCCAGCCGCGGACGGCTGGCGGCCGCCGTTCTTCGCCGAGGGCCGCGTCGCCAAGGGGCCGACAGGGGTGTCCACGCCGTCGGCAAGGCGGCCCCGGGAACGCTCTTCAGGCCCTCGCCGGGGAGGTGTCAGGGACAGATGATGTCAACGCGTTTCAGCCTGCACTCGGGCGGTAGCGGGCACGGCGGGCCTTCGTGCCCGTCGTATACGTCGCGACCGGCCCGCCAGGGGCCGGTCGCACCGAGATCCTGAGCAGCGCGATATCGCGCCGCTCGTGTCACATGACTTCGAACGTCGCGTGCACCGTGACCGTGCCGCCGGCCGCGAGGTGCGGGCAGCCCTTCGCCATCGCGACGGCGGCGTCGAGCGAGTCCGCGTCCAGGATGGAGTAGCCGGTGAGGCTGGCGGGGTCGAAATCGGACACGCTGCCGTCCGGCGCTACTGACTTGGCTGCACCGGTAGGGTTGCCGCCGTCGACCACAGCCGCGCCGAGCCCCTCGAACCAGGCCGTCCAGGCCGCCATGACGGCCTTGCCCTCCTCTTCGCCCTGGGGCTGGTTGCCACCGTGGTAGATGAGCAGGTACTTCGCCATGTCTTGGCCCTCCAGTTCACGCCGCAGGCGGGGGGTGCCCACGCAGTCGGACGATGATGGGACGCGCGCGCTAGCTTGTAAAGGTGGACCGGGTCCGCAGACTACACGGCGGCGGCACCTCGTCGGGATCCGCGCCACCGGCGGCCTCGATGGCCGCGATGCGGTCCGCGATCCACTGCTCGGCGGCGGCCTCCTGCTCCGGGCTCATGCCGGAGTCTGCGGCGTCCTCGTCGGGCCGTGTCGGCGGCGGCGGCACCTCGAAGCAGGGGTTTTCGGCGCGACCAGCCTTTTCGGCCGTGGCGACACCCGCGGGCTCGGATACACCGGAGTCACCATGGGGGCAGCCAGGACGGGGCCAGCCGGGACGGGTGCAGCCGGGGCCAGGGCCATCGTCACGAACAGGGTCACCCGCAGCAGGGCGCGCATCGAACGCACGCTCGCCTCCGTGTCATGCCCGCGGGCGGGGGTGCCCGCGTGTCTGGCGATGATGGGTTGCCAGGGGCATGCTGCAAAGGTGGATCGGACGATGGGATAGAGTCGGCCATCGACTTGGGGAGGTCGATATCTCGTTCGGCACGCAAGGAGGACCTATGCCGACCAAGACCGTCGCTCAGAAGGCGCGCATCAAGCCGGGCACCACGATCGCGGTCCTGGACCCCGTTCCCGGCGTCGTCGAATCGCTTGGCCTGCCTCCGGACGCCGCCTTCGTCGACCTCGCGCAGGCAGAGCTCGTCTTCCTCTTCGTTGGCACGAGGGCGGAGCTGGACGCTCGCATGCGGCCTGCCGTGGCGGCACTCGCGCCCGGGGCCTCCATCTGGCTCTTCTACCGCAAGGGATCGCGGGCCGCTGGCCTGGACATGAGCCGCGACGATATCTGGGCCATCGCCGAGAAGCTGGACCTCCGCCCGCTGGGCCTGCTTAGCATCGACGAGACCTGGTCGGCCTTCCGATTGCGCCAGGCCAGCTGAGCCGGGCCAGCGCGCGCGACGTCAGGGCCGGGTCAGCTGCGCGAAAGCTCCCTCAGCACGGCCGCCGCCATGGCGGCACCCAGGGCGGCGTGCCCGCCCTCATCCAGGTGCACGCCGTCCAGTGGGCTGACCTGCGCCACGGAGCCGGCGTCGAAGAAGCCGACCCCCTTGCCGGCGGCCATCAGCTCGTACATGCCGCCCAGTCGCTTCGCCTCCTCGATGCCGTGACCGAAGCCCCACATCTCGCTATGCGGCGTAAGGCCCACCGGCACCGGTGCCACCAGGAGGACGCGAGGTGGCGTGTCACCGGGGCCGGCCAGAGTCCCGCGGGCCAGGTCGATGAGCGCGCCGGCTCCACAGGTCGATCTCCGAGGCGGTCTGACCGTAGATGCCCTTCAGGTCGTTCGTGCCGAGCATGATGATGACGAGGTCCACCGGTCGATGCGAGAGCAGGCACGGGGCGAGGTAGTCGGAGCCATTGCGGCCTGGCTCGATGGCTGCATCCCAGACGGTGCAGCGGCCGTTGAGGCCCTCCTCGATGACCTCATAGCCCTCGCCCAGCGCAGCCCGCATGACACCCGGCCAGCGCACAGCCCGCGGGTGACGGCCTCCGACCGAGGGATCGGGATGGGCCCCGTGCGTGTTCGAATCCCCGAAACAGACGATGGTGCGGGTCATGCCACTCTCCTTGAAGGGCCGGGAGCCTGCCAGCGGCGTGCCGCTGGCAGGCGATGTGAGTCGGTGCCGATCTCGAGGGGCACGACCCCGGCTCGCCTCGCTGGTAGCCTATCGCAGCGCCGTGCGGGCAGGGGAGCGGCCCGACCCACTCGGCACGTCTCGCCCGTGTGTCTCGCCGGGCGGGACGATCGACTCTCTACTCGTCGATGCGTACGGGGACCGGTGCCGGGTCGCCCACCGAGCCGACCGTGGCCGGCAGGTCGACCGACTGGGCTTCCGTTTGCCCGGCCGTGACGCGGCGGGTCCGCGGGATGGCGAACGCCGCCACGGCGCCCAGGCCCACGAAGGCGGCTCCGATGAGGATGGCCGGGACCATGCCGTCCACGAAGGCCTGCGGGCTCCCGAAGCCGCCGTTGCGGGCGAAGACGGCCGCCAGGACGGCCACCCCGAAGACGCCACCGAGTTCGCGGATGGCGTTGCCGGCGCCGGACGCTTGGCCCTCCTCCTCAGGTCGCACCGAACTCAAGAGGACGTTGGCCACCGGCGCGAAGAAGAGGCCCATGCCGATGCCCGAGATAAGGAACGGCAGCACCAGGGCGGTGTACTCGACGGTCGTCGTGGAGACCAGGCCCAGCCAGGCCAGCCCGATGGCCTGCAGCGTGAGGCCTACGCCCATCAGCAGGCCGCCCCCGATGCGGTCGGACAGGGCGCCCGCGACGGGCGCCACGAACATCGGCGCCAGGGTCCAGGGCAGGATCGCCGCCCCGGCCTCCAGCGGCGAGTAGAAGCGCACGAATTGAAGGAATTGGGCGAGCAGGAAGATGGAACCGAACATCCCGAAGCTCATGAGCATCGAGGACACGTTGGCAAGGCTGAAGGAGCGGTCGCGGAAGAAGCGCGGCGGCAGCATGGGTGCCGGTGCTCGGCGCTCCCAGGCCAGGAACGCGGCCAGGAAGGCCACGCCGATGGCGAACGCACCCACGATGCTGGGGCTCGTCCAGCCCTCGCTGTTGCCGTTGATGAGGGCCCAGACGACGCCCAGGAGGCCGACGCTCGCGAGTGCCACGCCCCGCAGGTCGAGGCGGCTGGCCGGGCCGCGGCTTTCGCGTAGGGCGAACCAGCCGAACGGCACGAGGGCGATGCCGATGGGCACGTTGATCCAGAAGATCCAGTTCCACGAAACGCCCTCGACGATGGCGCCACCGACGAGGGGACCGATGGCGATGGCCAGCCCGCCCACGGCGCCCCAGGCACCCAGTGCCACGCCTCGTCGCTCCGAGGGCACAGCCGCCGACAGCAGCGTGAGCGTGAGCGGCGTCACGATGGCCGCGCCGATGCCCTGGGCCATGCGCCCGATGAGCAGCATCTCGACGCTGCTGGACATGGCGGAGAAGGCCGAGGCGGCCGTGAAGATGGCCACGCCGATGACGAACATGCGGCGCCGCCCGAAGCGGTCGCCCAGTGCCGCGCCCGTCAGCAGGAACACAGCAAACGTCAGCGTGTAGGCGTTGACGGTCCACTCGAGTTGCTCGATGGTGGCCCCGAGTTCCTCACGGATGACGTTGAGAGCGGTCGAGACGACGAGGTTGTCGAGCATGACCATGACCAGCGCTACCGACGTCACCGCGAACGTCCAGATGGCGAGCGAGCGTCCTTGCATCCCGGTTTCTCCTTTCCCTTTACCACAAAGTAGTGATTGCTAACTTACTAACGAGCTCAAAAAAAGGGACCTCCGAGCCCCAAAGAAGGGGACTCGTTGGCTAGCCCTCCATCGGACTGAAGCAGCCTTCGCGCACCATGGCCGCCCAGCCGGTCTCTGCCTCAAGGAGCCCCATGGCCCCGGCCACGTTGAGGAGCATTCCGCGCCCCAGGTAGGCCGCCAGCTCGGCAGGGTCGGCATCAGTGTGGCGCACGATCTCCAGTGCCAGTCGTCCGAACCCCTCCTGCACCACGGCCCGGATCTCCGGGTCATCCGTGGCCGCGTAGGCCTGCAGTTGGATGGCCAGGTAGCGCCGGTCGCGGACGAGCTCCATGTAGGTCTCGCCCATGCGTCGGAACGCGTCGTGCCGATCTGAGGCGTTCCTACCAGCCTCACGAAAGCGCGCCACCGTGTGGTCGAAAGCCCACTCGATGGCCGCTTTGAAGAGCTGCTTCTTGGTGCCGAAAAGGCGGAAGACGTAGGGCTGCGAGACCCCCACGTCCGCGGCGATGAGCTCCGTTGACGTGCCGTGCAGTCCGGTGGCGCCGAAACGGACCACGGCCGCCTGCAGGATCTCCTCGCGGCGCTCCTGGGCGCTGTGACGGACGGCGACTGCGGTGCTCATGCGCGCATGTTAGTGATTACTCACAACCTCGTCAACCCCATCATCCGTGGCTGTGTGAACGGCCAGCCAATGCGCACCAGGACCTCGGGGTCAGAAGGGCTCGAATGACCTCGTCCGCGTGCGCGGGCCGTATCGCGGCGGCTTTAACCCGGACGCTTCCAGGAGGCGCACCAGCCTCGCGCGCTGACCCCGATACGGTTCCAGCAACTCCAGCATGCGCCCGTCATCCCCGCGTGGTTCCCCGGCCAGTGCCCAGCAGACGAGATGGGGCAGGTGGAAGTCGCCCACGCTGACGGCGTCCGGATCGCCGAACGCCGAGCGTGCCGTCTCGGCCGCGGTCCAGGCGCCCACGCCCGGGATGGACCGCAATAGCGACAGGGCATCCGCCGGGGGCAGGGTGGTCGCCAATTCGAGTCGCCCGGCCTGGCCGGCGGCGCGGATGAGGGTCACGGCGCGGCGCTGCTCCAGTCCCAGCGGGTGCAGCTCGAAGTAGGGAAGGCTGGCCAGTGTGGCCGGTGCTGGTTGCAGGTGCAGCCGACCTGGGCCCGGCGCCGGCTCTCCGTAGCGCAGGACGAGCCGCCGGTAGGCGCGCTGCGCTTCGAGGCCGGTGACCTGCTGCTCGATGATGGCCGGCACGAGTGAGGCCAGCACGGCGTCGCTGCGGCCGAACCGCAGACCCGGAAGGCTGCGCGCCAGGTCCCGCAACGGTCCGCGCGGGAGCACCAGTGCCCGCGGGTCGTCCTCGGCACCCAGCAGCCGCGGCGCCTGGTCGGCGGCGAGTTCGGCGCCTGGTCCCCACGCCATGACGCGCCAGCCATCCTGGGCAGGTGCGAGGCGCAGGGTGGCCGGCCCCTCCGCGGTGCGCGATGCCCACCAGGCCACCGGTCCCTCGAAGCGGATGGTCGGATCGTACCGACCATGTCGCAGCGGCCCCATGGTCAGGTCGGCGGCCACCTCGAAGGGGAGCCTGATGAGTCGATCGACGCTCGGCTCTGGTCCGAGATCATCGGTGAGCGGCCGACCCATCCGTCCGAGGCTCATCCGCCCCCGGTCCCGCCGACAGCAGATGCGATGACCGGCTCGATCGCCGAGACGAAGACGAGGTTCTGTCCCAGTGACCAGAGCGCCAGCACCGTCAGTCCGATCATGAGCGCGGCCAGCGGCCACTGGCTGACCTGATGGCCAGAGTCGCGCTCACGCCGCACCGCTCCGTGGCCGAGCCAGGCACCCGTCACATGGCCGAGCACCACGGCCGCGACCTGGATGGTCCACAGTGCCGAGGCGGTCAGCCAGTCGTTGCGCGGCTCCCACGAGGCGGTCCCCAGCAGATCCCAGCCCTGCTGCAGCGGGTCGGAGAGCGCCACGGCGATGCGCTGGCCCTCCACCAACAGGTAGCCCAGGTAGTGCGCGACCAGGTAGCCGGTGGCCACCGGAACCAGGCCCGCACCCATGGCAGCCAGGCCCACACGCTGCCCCGCCAACCCGACAAGCCCGACGAGTCCGGCCAGGAAGGCGCCCAGCAGGAGCGTGTCTCCAAGCAGGCCAGGCTGGCCCACGAGGTCGGCGAATGGCTGCGTCTGCGAGAGGCCGTCCCAGATGACAGACCCGGCGCCGATGGCCACGACGGCCAGCAGCGACATCGACCAGGGCGAGGCCGCGAGCCCACTCCCGAAGCCGCGGCGCCGCAGCCGGCCCTCCGCGGATGGGCCGTCCAGCCCGTAGGGTGCCAGCCGCCCCAGGAGACCGAACCAAACGCTGAAGACCTCGGCCCGGTCGAGCCAGCGGTCGCGTCCGTAGCAAGTCATCCCGAGCAGCGTCAGAGCGGTGTAGCCGATGAGCACGAGGCCGAGCGGACGTCCCGCGCCGACCTTGGCTGCCAACTCGAGCCAGACGACGAAGACCAGCAGGCCCGCCGCCGGCCAGGCCGCCAGCCGGGCGGGCCACGCCATGGGCCGAGAGGGCAACCACGCCAGCGGTCCTCCGACGTCCGTCTGCCGTGGTGCCGGTCGAGGCAGCCGCTGGCCCAGCCACGACCCCAGGTCGAACAGCG
The DNA here is from genome assembly GCA_963805585.1 of uncultured Chloroflexia bacterium. Lineage (GTDB taxonomy): Bacteria > Chloroflexota > Limnocylindria > Limnocylindrales > CSP1-4 > JAFMJV01. The sequence goes on from CAWDUR010000024.1 coordinate 27,828, forward strand.
TGCTGAAGGGGTCCAGCCATGACCAGGCCGGTCCGAGTAGCGCGCTCACGAGTGCCAGGCCGACCCAGCCGAAGACCCACAGGATGAGAGAGGCGACCTCCGCGTCGCTGTCCCCGCCGGCCAGGGTCTGCAGGACGACCCAGGTCCAGGCGGTCAGGCCGATGGTCCGAAGCACGAGGCGGGCCCATCCAGGCACCGTGCGCAGCCGCCCGGGGGGCCGCTCGGGGACTGGGCTGACGTCGCTGATGGCCACGAAGACGAAGGAGAGCCCGACCGCGATGGCGGCACCCACCAGGTAGGCCGCCAACGGCAGCGGCGCGTCCACGTCGCCGTGCAGCGCATGAGCACTGGCTGGGACCGGGCAGGCCAGCAGCGTCGCGATCGGCAGCGCCACGACCGCCGTGCCGAGCGCTCCCCTCCGCGTCCTCATCGCTGCCGCAGCGTAGCAGCGCGACCGTGCTGCAGCGCTTCCGCGCAGGGCTACACTGCGCGCATGCCCAAGTATCGGAAGGTCGAAGCTGAGCTCATGGACAACCCGCCCAAGCCCAAGACCCGCGGGCGACCCATCAGCCCTGAACAGCAGGCCCTCATCAACCGCATGAAGCAGATCAGCGACGAGTCCGTGGTCTTCGAGGCCGTCCTGCAGGACGGTGAGAAGCCCGCCACGGTCCGTGCCCAACTGGTGCGTGCGGCCAAGCTGGCCGGCGTGGAGATCGCCGTCAAGCGATCGGCGGAAGGTTTCTACTTCGGCCTGCTGACGCCGAAGCGCGCTTCGCGACGCGGCCGGCCGCGCAAGGCTGCCGTCACCGTCTGAGTACGCTGCGTGAGCGGCGAGGCGGTCATCCAGGTCTTCGGCCGCAACGATTCTGCAGGCCACGCGTCGCGCCCTGCGCTTCTTCAAAGAGCGTCGCATGGCCATCAGCTTCGTGGACGTGGCCCGGCGAGCTCCGGCGCCCGGCGAGCTGCGCCGCTTCAGCCAGCGCCACGGCGCTCGTGCGCTGCTGGACGAGGAGGGCAAGGCCTACCGTGACGCCGGCCTGCGCTACCTGCGCATGAGCGACGACGAGGTCCTCGAGCGGGTGCTGGGCGATCCGCGCCTGCTGCGCCTGCCTCTGGTGCGCAACGGCCCGGAAGTCACCGTAGGCATCGACGAGGAGACCTGGCGTCGTTGGCAGCCGCGCCCCTGATCGCGGCGGCCCCCGGCGCCACTGGTCGCCGCGCTCTGTCTCCGTTCTGCACCCCGCGGGTGCCGGCGATCAGTACGGTCGAAGGCTCAACCAGTCGAGACCCTCAACGAGGTCAAGGCTGGGTCGCATCGTGTCATAGGCCGACTGCAGCACCCGGATGCGGGTCCCGTCGGGATGACGGCTGAAGAGCACCAGGTCGGTCATGCCGTCGTAGTCGACATCGGCAGCTCCGAGCCGCGTCTTCTCCGTGGCCACGCGGTCAGCCCTCGGGGCGACCCAGAGCGAGACCTGCTTGAAGGCGCCCAGTGCCTGACCCTGGAGCCGGTCGATGCGGGCCCGACCCTCACGCGCGGTGAGCACCAGGAGGTCCTCCCGGCCGTCACGGTTGGCGTCGCCCGGCACCATCTTGACTTTGGCCGGGTCCAGCGCTGAGGCGTAGGTGTTGCGCAGGGTGCCCATGCGCTGCTGGCCGGGCGGCAACGGGCTGCCGGTAACGGCCGTCTTGATGCGCACCCCGCCGCTCTCGGGGTGCTGGCGCAGGATGAGGTCGGCGCGACCGTCCCCGCTGAGGTCGCCCGCCCATGCCGCCGCCACGGTGGCCATGTCCTGCGGTCCGGTCCACCAGCGTGCCGGTCGCAGGAAGCCGTCGCCGGGCTTCTTCTTGAGCACGACCAGCTGCGCGGTGCCCTCCGCCTCACCCCGGCCCAGCACAGCGACGTCGGCCCGTCCATCGGCATGGAAGTCACCGATCAGCAGCTTCGCTCCGGCCAGTGGCACGAGCAGCGCCCCGTCGTACCAGACCTGCTCACCACCATAGCCCGAGCCATCGCTGAGGGCGACCTGCAGGCGTCCCGTGCGCGGCCCCGTCTGCAGCAGCCAGATGAGGTCATCCCGGCCGTCATCGTTGGCGTCGCCGGAAACGAAGCCCACGAGCTCCTCGCCCGTGATCCGCAGCCCCGCGCGTGACCCAGCTCCGGCCGCCGAATCCCCGGAGGGCCAGACGTGTGCGACCTGCTGACCCTCGGGCGTGCGAACCATGGCCGCCGGATCGCCGTGCCGGGAGCCGAGGACGTCATGCCGGCCCGCGGTCACGATCTCCAGGTTGGGACTCAGGTAGCGGCGCAGGATCTCGCGATAGCGCAGTCCGTCCAGCCCGCATGCCCGCGTGCTGTGGTGGTAGAGCTTGAAGCCGTTGGCATCTGCCCCGCAGACCGTGGAAGTGCCGGCTCGGTAGCCCGTCAGGAAGAAGCGGCTGGCATGGTTGGCTGGGCTGTACTTGCGCACCGTGACGTCCCAGGACTCGTCCAGGGCCGCCATGATCTTGCGGCCCGGCCCGTCGGGCAGGCCGACGCCGTACTTCTCCGGGTAATAGTACTGGTCGATCGTGGTGTCGACGACGTCGTAGCAGGCCTGTGTGCCGTCGGGCAGGTCCACGAGCCCGCCGCGCGGGTGGATGACGTGATACCAGGCGAACTGCTTGGTGGCCACGGCGCCGGCCTTGAGGGTCTCGAGGGGATACGCATCCGGCCACTCCACGGCCATCGTGGTGGCCACGTACGCACGGAAGTCGACCTCCTGGACGGTGCCCACGACCTCCGGTACCACCAGGTCCCGCTGGCTGCGCAGGACGCGGATGGTCGGCGGCGGCGCGAACTCGCTAGTCCACGGGGTGCACTCGGCGGCCCGCTTCCAGGCCTGGCCGTGCGAACGCGCCGCGGTCGACTTGGCGACCACGGGTGCGGCGACGAGGCTCATGACGAACAGGCTGGCCAGCACGGCGGCGAGGCCTGACGCCGACTGGGGGCGGCGCATCAAGCGGAACGGTAACGCACCTCGAGCATCATGCCACTCATCCGGTGGTGCCTCCAGGCACCAGTACCTTCGGGGCCGGCTGCCATCGGGTACCCTCGGCCGATGCACATCGCCATCGTTGGCGCCGGCTACGTCGGCCTCGTGACCGCCGCCTGCCTGGCGCACCTGGGGCATGAGGTCGTCTGCCTGGACGTGGATGCAGCACGCGTGGCGGGCCTGCGCGCAGGTGACCTGCCCGTGCACGAGCCTGGTCTGGACGCTCTAGTGGCTGAGGGCCTCCTCGAGGGGCGCCTGCGCTTCGCCGCGGACCACGCAGCCATCCGCGGGACAGAGCTGGCCATCGTCTGCGTGGGCACGCTCGACCCGGACGAGGAGTGGGACGACGCGACCGTGCGGGCTGCCGTGCGCGACATCGCCTCAGACCCGCAGCTACCTCGGGCCATCGTCATCCGCAGCACGCTGCTGCCGGGCACGGCCCTGGACATCGCCCGCGAGACGCGCACCATCGACGCCTCCGTGCGCATCGCCCACAACCCGGAATTCACGCGTGAGGCGGTCGCCGTCTCCGACTTCCTTGCCCCGGATCGGATCGTCATCGGCGTGGACGGCCACGCGGACGGCGCTGCCGGGAGCGCGCTCGCGGAGGCACTGCGGCGCGTCTACGCGCCGCTGCAGGCAGCCGTCCTGGTCACCGACCTGACCAGCGCGGAGACCATCAAGGTCGCCTCCAACGTGTTCCTCGCAGCCAAGGTCACGTTCGCCAACGAGATCTCGCGACTGGCCGCGGCCACGGGCGCGGACGCCCAGGCCGTCGTGGACGGCATGGGCCTGGACCGGCGCATCGGTCGCAGCTTCCTGTCGCCGGGGCCCGGCTTCGGTGGCTCCTGCTTCCCGTCGCAGGCCCGCGCGCTACCGCGGCTGGCGCACCGCTACGGCGTGCAGACGCCGCTCATGGATGCCATCTGGTCTTCCAACCTCCGTCAGGCCGACTGGCTCATCGAGGGCCTGGAGCGGGCTGCCGGGCGTACGGTGGCCGGCATGCGGGTCGCCCTGCTGGGGCTGACCTTCAAGGCTGGAACGGATGACCTGCGGGAATTGCCCGCCATCCGGTTGGGCCGCGGTCTGCTGGCCCGGGGTGCCTCGGTCGCCGCCTTCGACCCGGTGGCGCTGGAACGCGGGATCGCGCTGCTGCGCGCCGGTTCGGCTGTGGCAGCGACTGCGGGCGCCGTTGCCCGATCCGCGGCCGTCAGGACGCTGGAGCCCGCTTCCGGCGCGATGCCCGGATCTACCACGACGGCGATGCTCGAGCCCGCCACGAGCGCCACCGATGCCGTGCGCGGGGCGGATGCGGTGGTCGTGGCCACCGAGTGGCCGGAGTTCGGGACGCTCGACTGGTCCTCGCTGGCGCCTTCCATGGCGGGCGACCTCATCATCGACGGCCGGCGCATCGTTGACGTCGGCGCCGCCCTGTCGGCCGGGTTGCGCGTCGTCGCCCTGGGCGTGGAGGCCGCCGGCGCGCCGTTGCCAACGGCCGACTGACCCGACCGGGATACGGCTGACCAGCCCGACAGCTGGCCGGTCGACTAGCCCGACCGCCGGCCGGGCGCCCCGTCGACCGCCGGGCCGCTCCGGCGAGCGAGGATGAACCAGGCAACGGCCAGGCCGACGATGGCACCGAGCGTGTCGATGGCCACGTCCTGGGGGCGCCCCATGCGATCCGGCACCAGCGACTGGTGCAATTCGTCGCTGGCGGCGTAGAGCACCGTCACCGTCAGCGCCAGCGCCGCCCGGGACAGGGTGGGTCGGCCGTTCGCACAGAGTGCGTGCAGCAGCAGGCCGCTCAGCAGGCCGAAGCTCGCCATGTGCGCCAGCGTGCGCATGGGCCGATCCACTTCGGCATCCTCGCTGACGCGCAGCCCGCTGATCGACGAGAGGGCGAAGATCACGCCCATCCAGGCCGCCACGGCCAGCCAGCCGGCCACGGCGCGGCGTCGCTCCCGCGGAGCGCTCACCGCGGCAGCGCGATCTCCACGCGGCCGTCCCGGATGCGCAGCGGGAAGTAGCGCAGGCGCCGAACTCGCGTGAGGGCTCGTGCGCGGGACTTGGCATCGGTCGTCGGCGCGGCGGGAGCGGAGCCTTCCGGCGACCAGGCAGGGTGCGATCCGCCGTCGGCGTCCAGGCCCCCGGTGGTCGGGAAGGTGACGACCTCGCCGTCCCGCAGGTCGAACGAGCCGCGGTGCAGCGGGCAGTGGAGGACGCAGCCCTCCAATCGCCCAGCGCTGATCGGCGCCGACATGTGCGGGCAGCGGTCTTCGATGGCGGCCAGGCCGACCTCGCTGTGGACGATGAGCACGTCCAGGTCGCCCCGGCTGATGCGCAACATGCTGCCGGGCGGCAGGTCCTCGAGGTCGGCGGCATCCTCGAACGGCGAGGCTGAGGTGCCGGGCGCCTGGAGTCCGGGAGGGTACGGCTGCGGAACGGGGGGCGTCATGGCGGCATCCTAGCGCCGCTTCCGCCCGGGGTGACTTCCGGCCGACTCGGGTGACTGCGGCATGATGCGCAGGTCAGCCAGCCCCCCGCCAGGAGACCGACCGCATGCGCTTCGCACTGATGACCGAGCCACAGCAGGGCTACAGCTACCAGGACATCCTCGACACGGTCCTGACAGCGGAACGGCTCGGCTTCGAGACCTTCTTCCGCTCTGACCACTACTCCAGCTTCCCGGGCGAGGTCGACCTGCCGACCACGGACGCCTGGACGACGCTGGCCGGCCTGGCCCGGGAGACGACGCGCATCGGGCTGGGCACCATGGTCTCGCCCGTGACGTTCCGCATCCCGGGCTCCCTGGCCAAGGTCATCGCCACGGTCGACGAGATGAGCGGTGGCCGCGTGGAGATGGGCGTGGGCGCCGGCTGGAACGAGCCGGAGCACGCACGGCTGGGCATCCCCTATCCGGACACCGTCGGGCGTGTCGACCGCTTGGAAGAGGAGTTGGCCATCCTGCGCGGGCTCTGGGACGAGCCGGACGGCTGGTCCTTCGATGGCCGCCACTACCAGGTGCGCGACTCGCTCCTGCGGCCCAAGGGTCGCCGCCCGAACTTGATCATCGGCGGCACCGGCAAGCCGCGCTCCATCCGGCTGGCAGCCCGCTATGCCGACGAGTACAACGTCAGCTCGTCCACGCCGGCCCAGGTCCGTGACACGCTGGCCCGCCTCGACGCGGCCTGCGAGGCCATCGGGCGCGACCCGGCCAGCCTGGCGCGATCGGTGATGGCCGGCACGCTGGTCGGCCGTGATGAGGCGGACATGGCCCGCCGCACGGAGGCCCAGGTGGCCATCTTCGGCGGCGCCACGGATGAGGCTGCCGACTGGCTCGATGCCCGCCGTGACCGCTGGGTGCTGGGCACTCCGGACGCCGCGCGCACCCGCATCGGCGAGTATGCGCAGGCCGGCGTCGAGCGGCTCCTCTTCCAGGACTTCCTGCCGCGCGATCTCGAGCACGTGGCACTCATGGCTGAGCTGGCTGGGCTGTAGTCCGACGGGTCTTGAGCCATCCCATGAAACGGATGGGTGCGAGCCGCGCTGGCGCCGCGTCAGCGCACGCGACCCAGCCGTCGGGGCGGCCAGTAGCGGAACCACGGCCGACCCTCCACCAACGCCGGATCGACCGCGCCGAAGGTGCGCGAATTGGTCGAGGCCGCGGGGTCGTCGCCGGCCACCAGCAGACGACCCTGCCCATCGAGTCCCACGGCTCGTTTCACGAGCAGACGGCTCGGCTCGCGCGGGTCGGGCAGCAGGACCAGCTCGCCGCCGCGCGGCACCCGCGCCCGGTAGGCGTCCGGGTCGGCCAGCAGCCAGTCGCCCGGCACCAGCGTGGGCGCCATGCTGCGGCCCTCCACGGCCACGCGTGCCCGCCAGGATCGGACGAGCGATGGACTCACTGGACCATGGCGGGCGCTGGTCAGTGCGGAGTCGGCCGCCCGACGCCGAGATCCGCTGGGTCAGCGGCTACGAGGCCGCCATGCGCGTCTTGGCTGGACCGCCGCTGCCTTTCCACATCTCATCGATCTGGTCGATCAGCGACAGGAGCTTCCTTGAGGCCTCCAGATCCACGCCCTGCTTGACGGCCGAGGCCTGCTTGGAGGCTCGCCAGCAGATGTCGTGCAGGTCGGGGTATTGCTCGAGGTGCTCGGGCTTGAAGTAGTCGTGCCAGAGGACGTCGATGTGGTGCTTGACGAGCTCGGCGCGCTCCTCCTTGACGACGACGCAGCGGGCTCGGAAGACCTCGTCCTGTGAGGCGTGGTAGCGCTCGATGATGCGGTAGCAGGACTCGGCCTCGATGCGTGCCTGCTCCGGGTCATAGACGCCGCAGGGGATGTCGCAGTGGGCATGGGCGCTCCGGCGCGGGGCGATGAGATGCAGCAGGTCCATGGCGGTCTCCTTCTCCATCGATGGACGCCAGCACGCTCGCGTCGTCGCGGTCGCCTGACGCCCCAAGCGATTCTGCCACGGACCGAAGTTGGGCTCCGATGACGCTCCTGGCTTGACAGCCCCCGGAGCTGCAAGGTAGGCTCCCCATATTGTCGGTCGTTCTTATCGACAATATGGACAATATAGGTAATGTAGGGAATAGCCTTCAGGGGGTGTGATGATGGACACCGGACGGGCCTGCACCAGCGATCCGGATCGCCGATCGACGGGAACTGGAGGGACGGCGGCCAGAAGCAGCCGCGGGCGATCAGCCGTCCTCGTGGCAGCGACCCTGGCTATCAGCGCGTTCCTGGTGATGCCCTTCGGGGCGGCCGCCCAGGACGCTTCGCCGTCACCGATCGCCGTCACGCCAGGGGCAGTGACGCTGGTGGCCTACTCGACCCCGCGTGAGGCGTATGAGGAGATCATCCCGCTCTTCCAGGCCACCGAGGCTGGCGCCGGCATCGAGTTCGAACAGTCGTACAGCGGCTCGGGCGACCAGAGCCGGGCCGTGGAGGCTGGCCTGCCGGCCGACCTCGTGGCCCTCTCGCTGTGGCCCGACGTAGAACGGCTCGTGGAGCCAGGTCTCGTCCCGGCCGACTGGGACGAGAACGAGTACCGGGGCATCGTCCACGACAGCGTGGTCGTATTCGTCGTTCGCCCCGGCAACCCCAAGGGCATCGCCGACTGGGACGATCTCATCCGCGAGGACGTCGACGTCATCACCCCCAACCCCTTCACGTCGGGAGGGGCGCAGTGGAACATCCTGGCCGCCTACCAGGCGCAGCTCGAAGCCGGCAAGACCGAGGACGAGGCGCTGGACTTCCTGAAGCAGCTCATCGCCAACACTTCGGTCATGGACCGCAGCGCACGAGAGTCGCTGGCCACCTTCATGGCCGGCCAGGGCGACGTCATGATCGGCTATGAGAACGAGGCCATCTTCGCGCAGCAGATGGGCCAGCCCATCGACTTCGTCATCCCCGAGTCCTCGACGATGCTCATCGAGAACCCCGTGGCCGTGACGACGGTGGGCGACGCGCTCGAACCGGCCACGGCGTTCGTGGACTTCCTGTACTCGCCGGAAGCCCAGCGGGTCTTCGGACAGAAGGGTTTCCGCCCCGTGGTCGAGGAGGATCCTCGCCGAGTTCGACTATCCCGAGATAGCCAACCTCTTCGACATCGAGGATCTGGGTGGCTGGGCAGAGGCCCGACCGCGCTTCTTCGACCCTGACACTGGCATCGTGGCCGGCATCTTCTCCGAGCTCGGTCGCGACGCGGCATGAGTCTCGGCTCCGGGACAGCGGCCGCCGTCCGGGGGCCTGCCTCCACGCGGTATGACGGCCGGGGCCTGCTCGGCCCCGGCATCACCGCGGCCTACCTCAGCCTTCTCGTCCTCATCCCCATCGCGGCCATCCTGTGGCGCTCCGTTTCCGATGGCCTCGATGAGTTCTGGGCTGCCATCACGTCACCGCAGGCTCTCGCCGCGCTGCAGCTCACCTTCACCGTCTCGGGCATCGTCACCGTCATCAACGCCCTCATCGGCACGGCCATCGCCTGGGTGCTGGTGCGGGACGATTTCGCTGGCAAGCCCTTCATCAACGCCCTCATCGACCTGCCCTTCGCACTGCCCACGATCGTGGCTGGCCTGACGCTCCTGGCGCTGTACGGTCCGCAGAGCCCCTTCGGCATCAACGCGGCCTACTCGCAGGTGGGCATCATGCTGGCCCTGCTCTTCATCACCCTGCCCTTCGTCGTCCGCGCGGTCCAGCCGGTCCTCGAAGAGCTCGACCGCGAGATGGAGGAGGCGGCCGCATCGCTGGGCGCCTCGTCACCGACGGTCCTGCGGCGGGTCGTTCTGCCCAACCTCCTGCCGGCCATCCTGACCGGCTCCGCGCTCGCGTTCGCGCGCTGCATCGGCGAGTTCGGCTCCGTCATCCTCATCGCCGGCAACATCCCCTACCGCACGGAGATGGCCTCGGTCTACATCTACGGCCAGGTGGAGGCTGACAAGCCGGGCTCGGCCTCGGCGGTGTCCGTCGTGCTGCTCGTGGTCTCACTGGCCGTGCTGGTCGTCTTCGATATCCTGCGCCGGCGCATCTCGCGCCATGAGGAGGCCTCGGCGTGACCGCCACCGAAAGCACTCCCATGACCGCCGCCGCGAGCACTCCCGTGACCGCCGCATCCCACGGCGCCCCCATCACCACGACCAGGGGACGAGCCATCCGCCTCACGTTGCGCCTGGTCGTGCTGGGCTATCTGACCTTCATCCTCGCCCTGCCCGTCTTCATGGTCTTCTGGCGCACCTTCGAGGACGGCCTGGAGCCCGTGCTCAAGGCCATCAGCCGGCCGGCCTTCCAGTCGGCCTTCTGGATGACGCTCCAGATCACGGCCATCGCCGTGCCCGTCAACACGGTCTTCGGCATCCTCGCGGCCCTCATGCTGGTGCGACGCCGGTTCCCCGGCCGCTCGCTCCTCAACGCCCTCATCGACCTGCCCTTCGCCATCTCGCCGGTCGTCATCGGCCTCTCGCTGGTGCTCGTCTACGGCAAGAACGGCTGGTTCGGCGGGCTTCTCTCGGACCTCGGCATCCAGGTCATCTTCGCCATGCCCGGCATGGTCCTGGCCACGATGTTCGTCTCGCTGCCGTTCGTGGTCCGCGAGGTGATGCCGGTCCTGCGCGAGATCGGCACCGACCAGGAGCAGGCCGCCTACACCCTGGGCGCCTCCGGTTGGCGGACCTTCTGGCGCGTGACCCTGCCATCCATCCGCTGGGGTGTCATCTACGGCGTCATCCTGACCACGGCCCGCTCGCTGGGCGAGTTCGGAGCCGTGGCCATCGTCTCGGGCAAGATCTCCGGCAAGACCGAGACCCTCACCACGCACGTCGAGGAGCGCTTCCAGGCCTTCGACCTGGTCGGGGCCTACACCGCCTCGATCGTGCTCGCCTGCATGGCCCTCCTGGTGCTGTTGGCCATGACCGTCTATCAAACTGGCTGGTTGGGAAGGAGGATCGGGCGTGGCCATCAGCATGCAGCGTCTGACGAAACGATTCGGTGACTTCGTCGCCCTCGACGATGTCTCGCTGGAGATCAGGGACGGCTCGCTGACCGCGCTGCTGGGTCCCAGCGGCAGCGGCAAGACCACTCTGTTGCGCATCATCGCCGGCCTGGACGTGCCCGACTCGGGCACCGTCCTGCTGGACGACCGTGACGTCACGCGCGTGCCGCCCCAGGATCGCGGCATCGGCTTCGTCTTCCAGCACTACGCGCCCTTCAAGCACATGACGGTCTGGGACAACGTGGCCTTCGGGCTCACGATCCGCCATCGGCCCAAGGACGAGGTCCGTCGCACCGTCGGGAACCTGCTGGAGCTGGTGCAGATCGCGCACCTCGCCGACCGCTACCCGGCACAGCTCTCCGGCGGCCAGCGACAGCGCATGGCCCTCGCCCGTGCCCTGGCCATCCAGCCCTCCGTGCTGCTGCTGGACGAACCCTTCGGAGCGCTCGACGCCCGCGTCCGCAAGGAGCTGCGCGTCTGGCTGCGGCGCCTCCACGACGAATCCCATGTGACGACGGTCTTCGTGACCCACGACCAGGAAGAGGCCATGGACGTGGCCGACCACATCGTCGTCATGGACGTCGGACGCATCGAGCAGCAGGGCTCGGCGCGCGATCTCTACGAGCACCCGGCCAACGAGTTCGTCATGAGCTTCATCGGCCCGGTCACACGGCTCGGTGACGCCTACGTGCGGCCGCACGACATCGAGATCCTCCTCGCGCCCGAGGAGGGCAGCCGCCAGGCCGTCGTGGAACGTGTCGTCTACCTCGGCTTCGAGGTGCGCGTCGAGCTGACTCGCGACGATGGCGTGCGCGTCTGGGTGCAGGTGCCACGCGACGAGGCGGAGCGACTCTCGCTCGAACAGGGGCAGACGATCTCCGTCCGCACACGCAACGAGCAGGTGTTCGCGGTCGCCTGACCCGGGGCGCAGGCGTCGTCGGCCGCGCCCACGGGGCGACTGGCATACGATTCCCGGTGCACCCGACCGTGCTTGACCGCTGCCATCCCGCGGGGCCGCGAGGTCCCTGATCGGGCCGCTCGAGCGAAAGGAGCCCATGTCCAGCAGCGACCTCTCGGCGACGCCCGCGAGCCTGTCCGCGACGATGGAGCCCTGGCGCCTGGACGGCCGCCGACGTGGCCGAAGCCCTGGACACGCGGCTCGATGCGGGGCTGCCGACCGAGGCTGCCGCCGAGCGCCTGGTGCGCTTCGGCCTCAACGAGCTCACCGAGAAGAAGCAGCGGCCCGCCTGGCGACTCCTGGTCGACCAGTTCACGAGCGCCATGATCGTGGTGCTCCTGGCGGCTGCAGTCATCACGGCGCTCATCGGCGACGCCAAGGACACGGTGATCATCCTGGCCATCGTCGTCTTCAATGGCATCGTCGGCTTCATCCAGGAGTACCGCGCCGAGCAGGCCATGGATGCGCTGAAGCGCATGTCCAGCCCGGAAGCCCGACTCATCCGCGACGGCGAGACACGCCTCGTGCCGGCACGTGAGGTCGTGCCGGGCGACATCCTGCTCCTGGAGGCAGGCGATATCGTGACGGCCGACCTGCGCCTTCTGGAGGCGCCCGCGCTGCGCATCAACGAGGCGCCCCTGACCGGCGAATCGGAGCCTGTGGCCAAGGTCACCGGTGCTCTCGCCGACGTCTCGGCGGATGTGCCGGCCGACCAGCTCAACATGGCCTTCAGCGGCACGGCCGTCACCTACGGCCGGGCGAGAGGCATCGTCGTTGCCACTGGCATGAGCACCGCCATCGGCCGCATCGCGGAGTTGCTGCAGACCGGCGAGGAGGAGCCCACCCCGCTCCAGCAGCGCCTGGGTGAGCTGGGCCGCTGGCTGGCCCTGGCCGCCATCATCGTCTGCGGGCTTGTCTTCGCCAGCGGTGTCCTGCGTGGCCAGGACCCCGAGGAGATGTTCCTCATCGCGGTCAGCCTGGCCGTCGCGGCCATCCCGGAGGGACTGCCGGCCGTGGTCACCATCTCGCTCGCCCTGGGCGCCCGACGCATGGCCCAGCGCCGGGCCCTGGTGCGACGCCTGCCGGCTGTCGAGACGCTGGGCTCCGTGAGCGTCATCTGCAGCGACAAGACCGGGACGCTGACCCAGAACCGTATGCTCGTGGAGCGCCTCTGGACGCCGGTCGGCGAGTACCGCGTGGGCGGTGACGGATATGCCCCAGTGGGCCATTTCGACCCCTTGCCCGACGGGGATGCGCTGGCCGCGCGCGCCGCCCGAGTGGCCGCCGCCTGCAATGACGCCACGCTCGTGTCGCCCGCCGAACCGGGGGGCGGCTGGTCCATCACCGGAGACCCCACGGAGGGTGCGCTCGTGGCCTTCGCGGCCAAGCTCGGGGTCGAGCAGCGAGACCTGCGCGTTTCCCATCCACGCGTGGCCGAGGTCAGCTTCGATGCCGAGCGACGGCGCATGACGACGCTCCATACACCGGCCCAAGAGGCGCTGGAGGACGGCGAAGACGCGCACTGGGTGGCCGTGAAGGGTGCCCTCGAATTGGTGGCGCAACTGCTTGCCAGCGACCAGGAGACGGAGCTGTCCGCCGCTCGCGAGGTGGCCGAGCGCTACGCCGGGGACGGCTATCGCGTGCTGGCCCTGGCCGACGGCGGCGTCCCGCTCCTGCCTGAGGAGCCCGAGCACGCCGAGGCGGGCCTGCGCCTGGTGGGCGTGGTGGCTCTCGCCGATCCGCCCCGCGAGGCAGCCGCCGCGTCCATCGCCGAGTGCCGTGCGGCGGGCATCAGCCCCGTCATGATCACCGGTGACCACCACCTCACCGCGACCTCCATCGCCAGCCGCCTGGGCATCCTGGGCGACGGGCGCGAGTCGCTGACCGGCGCGCAGCTGGCTGAGATGGACGACGCCACCTTCGCGGCGCGCGTGGAGCGCGTGGCTGTCTACGCCCGCACGAACCCCGAGCAGAAGTTGCGCATCGTGGACGCCTGGCGCGCCCGCGGCGCCGTGGTGGCCATGACCGGAGACGGCGTCAACGACGCCCCGGCGCTGCGGCGTGCGGACATCGGCGTCGCCATGGGCATCACGGGCACGGACGTCAGCAAGGAAGCTGCCGCCATGATCCTGGCCGACGACGACTTCTCGACCATCGTGACGGCGGTCGAGGAGGGGCGGCGCATCTACGCCAACATCCGGCGCTTCGTGCGCTACATGTTGACCACCAACTCGGCCGAGATCTGGGTCATGGTCCTGGCGCCCTTCCTGGGCCTGCCGCTGCCGCTCATCGCCATCCAGATCCTCTGGATCAACCTCGTCACTGACGGCGCGCCAGCCCTCTCGCTGGGCGTAGAGCCGGCACACAAGCACGCCATGGAACGGCCGCCCCGCCAGCCGGATGCCTCCATCATGGGTGAGGGTTTGTGGCAGCACGCCGTCTGGGTCGGCCTGCTCATGGGCGGCGTGACGCTGGCCGTGCAGGCCACGGCCATCGAGCTCGGCTGGCACTGGCAGACGATGGTCTTCACCGTCCTGGCCTTCCTGCAACTGGCCCATGCCATGGCCGTCCGGTCCGAGCGGGCCTCGACGTTCCGGCTGGGCTTCGGCACCAACCGGCCGCTGCTCATCACGGTCATCGTCACGGCCCTCATCCAGCTCGCCTTCATCTACCTGCCCTTCCTGCAGCCCATCTTCGAGACAGAGGCACTGGGCCTTGAGGAACTGCTCGTGGTGGCCGCTCGTGACGCCCATCCCCTTCATCGCCGTGGAGATCGAGAAGTGGGTCTTCAGGCAGCGCGAGCGCGCCGCTGCGTCGACCTAGTGGGCGCCCCAGATGAGTGTGGGCAGGGCCAGGCTGATGGACAGCAGCGTGATGAAGACGGTGGCTGTCTCGCGCCCCAGCCGGGAGACCATGAAGGACCCGGGGATGAGCGTGATGACCGAGCCGCAGAAGAGGACGACGAGGATGAACCAGTCAGGCTCCACGCCCTTGAAGGCCGTGGCCGTGATGAGGTAGCCGACCACGGCGGCGGCAGCCATGAAGACACGGCCCAGGAGCGATGAGCCGATGGCCGCCTTGGGCTCGATGCGCAGCAGGATGAGCAGCTTCACGCCGATGGGTCCCCAACCGGCACCGGAGATGCCGGAGCTGAAGCCGGCCACGCCGCCGACGCCGCGCGATGCGGCCCGTGGGCACGTCCTCGATGGGCCGCACCTCGCCGAGGCCTCCCCACTTGAGCGTGGCCAGGACGATGACGCCGACGAACACGATCATGGCGGCCACCAGGCGCGCGATGACGTCCGATGGCAGCGCCGCTGCGAAGAACGGCCCCATGAAGGCGCCGGCCATACCGCCCAGGATGAGCGGCGTGGCGATGGCGCGGTTGACGTTGCCCAGTCGATGGTGGGCGCCCACGCCCAGCGGGATGACGAGCAGCTGCAGGAAGAGCGAGGCGGCAGCCGCGAACCGGGCGTCGACCCCCAGCAGGAGCAATCCGGGGACCAGCACGCCGCCGTAGACACCGATGGAGGTGGCCGCCAGGCCGGCGCCCATGGCCACCAGGCTGGCCAGGAAGATGAGCGTGCGATCGTCGGCGGGCGCGGCCACGAGGGTGGCCACGATGACGAGGATACCGATGACCGGCAGGACCACGTTGGCCAGGAAGCGCCGTACGGTCATGCCCGCGATGCGGCGCCGCCTCGGCTGCCGCGGACCCTTGCCAGGTCTGCTCTTGCCGGGGCGACCCTTACCGGGGCCGCCCTTGGCGGTGCCCGCGCCGACCCGCCCTCGGTGGAGCCGCCCCTCCCGGCAGCGTCATCCCGTGGCAGTTGGCGTTGGTCCATGCGCCCCCGTGGTCCTAAGCGTGCGACAGCGGCGGAGGCGGCTGGCTGGGTATACTCCGCCTTACCTGACGTTCCCGATAATGTCTATCATTTCGGTCGGGAAAGCCTAGCATAGGCTCGCCGGGCCGCACCGCTCCTGCACTTCGTCGTCGCAGGGACGTGCCGGCCGTCCGGACCCGCCCGCAGCATCGGATCCCTAGCAGAGGTCGGATACTCCCTGATGATCGAAACGAGACCGCTGACGGAGCGCTCCCGGCGTCGCCGCATCAGCCACCTGGACGCCCTGGAGGCGGAATCCATCTTCATCATGCGCGAGGTGGCCGCCGAGTTCGAGCGACCCGTGCTCCTCTTCTCGGGCGGCAAGGACTCCATCGTGCTGCTGCGCCTGGCGGAGAAGGCCTTCCGTCCGGCCAAGTTCCCCTTCCCGATCATGCACATCGACACGGGCCACAACTTCCCCGAGGTGCTCGAGTTCCGCGACCGCCGCGTGGCGGAGCTGGGCGAGCGCCTCATCGTGGCCTCCGTGCAGGAGTCCATCGACAAGGGCCGCGTCCGCGAGGAGCCCGGCAACCCGTCGCGCAATCGGCTGCAGACGACGACCCTGCTGGACGCCATCACCGAGCACGGCTTCGACTCGGTCTTCGGCGGCGCCCGACGCGACGAGGAGAAGGCCCGCGCCAAGGAGCGCGTCTTCTCGCTGCGCGACGAGTTCGGCCAGTGGGAGCCCCGCTCGCAGCGCCCGGAACTCTGGGCGCTCTACAACGGCCGCATCCGGCGCGGCCAGCACATGCGCATCTTCCCCATCTCCAACTGGACGGAGATGGACGTCTGGCAGTACATCGCCCGCGAGGGCGTCGAGGTGCCGTCCATCTACTACGCCCACGAGCGCGACGTCTTCCGGCGTGACGGCATGTGGCTGGCCACCGGCCCCTACCTGCCCAACGGCCCGGACGAGTCGGTCGAGCGCATGGTCGTGCGCTACCGCACGGTGGGCGACATGACCTGCACGGGCGCCGTCCGCTCCGACGCCGCGGACGTGGAGGCCATCATCGCCGAGGTGGCCGCCGCCCGTATCACCGAGCGCGGCGCCACGCGCGCGGACGACTCCTTCAGCGAGACGGCCATGGAGGACCGCAAGAAAGAGGGCTACTTCTAGATGGATCTGTTGCGCTTCTCCACGGCTGGCTCCGTCGACGACGGCAAGTCGACGCTCATCGGGCGGCTGCTCTACGACTCGAAGGGCATCTTCGAGGACCAGCTGGCGGCCATCGAGCGCACCAGCCAGCGCCGCGGCAACCACCAGGTGGACCTGGCGCTCCTGACCGACGGCCTGCGCGCCGAGCGAGAACAGGGCATCACCATCGACGTGGCCTACCGCTACTTCGCCACGCCCAAGCGCAAGTTCATCATCGCGGACACCCCGGGCCACGTGCAGTACACGCGCAACATGGTCACGGGCGCCTCCACGGCCGACCTCGCCATCGTGCTCATCGACGCCCGCCTCGGCGTCCTCGAGCAGTCCTACCGCCACGCCTTCATCGCGGCCCTGCTGGGCATCCCGCACATCGTGGTGGCCGTCAACAAGATGGACCTGGTGGCCTATGACGAGGCGGTCTACGAGGAGATCTGCGAGAAGTTCGCCGATTGGGCCGCCAAGCTGGACGTCCACGACATCCAGTTCATCCCCATCAGCGCCCTCCACGGCGACAACGTCGTGCAGCGTTCGCTGGCCATGCCCTGGTACCAGGGGCCCTCGCTGCTCTATCACCTGGAGCACGTCTACATCGGCTCCGACGTCAACCTCATCGACGTGCGCTTCCCGGTGCAGTGGGTCATCCGGCCGCAGTCGACCGAGCATCACGACTTCCGCGGCTACGCCGGCCAGATCGCCTCGGGCACCTTCCGCAAGGGCGACGACGTCATCGTCCTGCCCTCCGGCAAGCGCTCGCGCGTCAAGTCCATCTCCACGTTCGACGGGGAGCTGGAGGTGGCTTCGCCGCCGCTCTCGGTCATCATGCAGCTCGAGGACGACCTGGACATCTCGCGTGGCGACGTCATCTGCCGACCCCACAACCAGCCGGAGGTCTCCAACGACTTCGAGGCCATGGTCTGCTGGATGGCCGATGAGCCGCTGCGCCCGGGTGCCCGCTATGCCATCAAGCACACGACGCGCACGGGCAAGGCCATCATCGAGGACTTGCGCTACCGCATGGACGTCAACACGCTGCAGCGCGACCAGGCGGCCTCTGAGCTGGGACTCAACGAGATCGGGCGCGTGCGCATCCGCACCAGCACGCCGCTGCTGCTCGACGAGTACCGCCTCAGCCGCGCCACGGGCGGCTTCGTCCTCATCGACGAGACCACCCAGGACACGGTCGGTGCCGGCATGGTCGTGCGCACCGGGCCGGAGGTGGAGGTCGACCTGGAGGCCGATACGTCCGAGGCGGAGGCGCCCGCCGCCTGAACCCGGTCGGGCGCCTGATCTCGGCCGCCGCCCGACCAGCCAGCCAGCGGCCAGACGGGTCGCCCGGCCGTATCATCGGCCCGTGACCGATGCCGGACCATCACCGAGCCCTGGCTCCCTGGTCTGTCCCTTCGTGGCGCTGGCCGAGGACCGCGACCGGCGAGCTGACGCGCCCGACGATGGCAATCGCTGCTACGCGGAGAAGGCTCCGCGCCGGCGCGACCTGGCCCACCAGGCCGAGTACTGCTACACGACGCGGTTCGCGGCCTGCTCGGTGTTCCTGGCCTGGGCGGCCCGCAGCGCGGCCGAGCCTGCCTATGTCAGCCAGGCCGCGCAACACGCCTGGGGGTCCGGCGTGGCCATGCCGGAGGCCGGCGCGTCCCGCGACCCCGGCCTGCCGCGAGATGCCGCCGCTGACGCGGCCTCGCCGTGGGGTGCTGGCCGGGGGTCGACAGCTCCGCTGAGCGCGGCCGGCTCCCCAGGCACCCGAGATGCCCGGGCCGACCCCGGAAGGCGGACTCTTCGGACCGCCTGAGACCGGGCGACGGGCACGGCCCGCCCGACCTCGGAGCTGCTCGACTGGGTATCCGCCTCGGCCTGGGCGGAGGCACCCTGGGATCCCGACCTGGACGACGAGCATGAGGTCGAGGACGAGGAGGCCCGGTCGACCTGGTCGACGAGTTCTCGACGCTTCCGGCCGAGGATGTCGTCGATGAGCCGATCGAGGCGCTCCAGGCGCCCAAGGTGTCCGGCCGCCCTGCCCATGCGTCGCCGGCGCCCGCCCGCCGTCACCCATCCGCACGCACGGCTCAGGTGAGTGGCTCTACGCCGATCCGCCGGCCCGCGCGCCGCTGGGCCGCCGTGGCGGTGGCATCGGGTCGCCGATCCTGCTGGCGGTGCTCGGGTTGCTGGTGGTGTCGCTCGTCGTCTTCCTGCTGCCCACCCTGCTGGCCGGCGGCGACGACGGCCGCACGGCCGTGGTGGCGTCGCCGTCTCCGGGTGCTTCCGCCCGCGCCCTGCCCACCCGCGCGCCTCTGCAGACACCGGACGCCAGTGCGTCACCGAGCCCGACGCCCGAACCGGAGATCCGCGTCTACACGGTCAAGCCGGGTGACACGCTCTCCGGGATCGCCACGAAGGTGAAGGTCAACATCCGGCTGCTGCAGTGCATCAACGGCCTGGTCGACCCGGACGTGCTGTCACTGGGACAGGAGCTTCTCGTTCCGCCCGACGGTTACGCCTGCCCAGCCGGCTGGCGCCGCGGAGATGGCTCGCCGGAGCCCTCGCTGGAGTCTTAGGGCCCGACCGGACGCGCCATGCATGCACCCGCTCGCCGGGAGTGGCAGGAGATCGGCCCGGACGCCTCGCTGCGCGGCGGTCCCCGGACTGCCGCGCCTGTAGCAGCGCTATCGCGACGAGAAGTTGATGCTCGTGATGCGACCGGCCTCGACCCGGAAGAGCGCGTCGATGTGCTGGGACGGCGCACCCGGCCGCAGTACGAGCAGGTCGGCCTCGTAGGTGTTGCCCATCTCGCGGACGTCCGCCGGCACCATCTTCAGGCCAGGATCCGCGCGCAGGAACCAGCCGCCCACCTGGGCCACGCCACGCAGCGTGCGCGAGCTGTCGCGCACGTGGACGCGCATCTCCGCCCGCTCATCCATGAGCTCGACGGCGCCCTGACGGTCGCCGTTGTTGAGCTTCTCGAAGAAGATCTCCATCGTGTCGGTGGCACCCATGGCCTACAGACTAGGCCACTTGGGCACTGACTGCCGCCGGGCGGCCCGGCCACGCTCGGGCTAGAAGCCACCCCCGGCGCCGCCTCCCGCCCCCGCCCGAGCTGCCGCCGCTGAAGCCACCCGACCCGCCGCCCCCGCCGGATGAGGCCGGCGGGCTGCCGATGGCTGGCCAGGGCCGCCGTCATGGCCGTGAAGTCGGGCACCACGCCGCTGGAGAAGAGACCCGCCGTCGGTGCCCGCGCCCCTGACGCACCGCCGATGCGCCACCCCCGATCGCTCGCCGATGCCAAACCAGAGCGGGAAGTAGGTGCGCGTCGGCGAAGCAGCGCCGGTGCGCACGTCCTCCATCGAACGCTCCAGGACCTCCTCGGCCTCCTCGTGCAGGCCCATCGCATAGGCCCACACGACAGCCTGGTCTGGCGTGTCCACCCACGGCAGCACGCCGCTGGCGACCACCTGGTCCATCGTGCGCGACTGCTCCAGCGTCTTCTGGAGCGTGCGTCGGTAGGCGGCCAGCTGGGCGAAGGTGCGAGCCCCCTCCATCGTCCGCTGCGGCATGACGCGGGCGATGACGAACATGACCACGGCCGCCACGATGGCCGCAACCGAGACCAGCAGCAGGCCGTTGCTGGGCAGGTTGAAGCTGACGAAGATGCCCACGACTCCGGCGATGAGCACGACCGCGGCTCGGCGCGACCAGCGATCGGTCGAATCGCCCGGCGGTTCGCGGAACCAGCCGTTGGTGGCGACGGTCTGCTCGAGTCGGTCATCGAAGGCGCCTACGCTCTTGGCGAAGTCGGGTACGTCCTCCGCCTCGATGGTCCGGATCGCTCCGCCCAGGCGCTTGAGCGCGTCGAGCGCGTACTGCTCCGCCTCCCCGAGCGGCTGGCGCCGGTTACGTGCCAGCGCGGGTCGCGCTGGTCGGGGACGGTGATGTCGATGTCCATCTTGCGCGGATCTCCCTCCGAGGCGCGGAAGGCGATCTCGCCACGAGACGCGAGGTCCACGAGGGCTGTCGTGAGCGCATGTCTTCGAGCCCGGCCATCCATGGTCACGGCCGCCGCAGCAGGCGTCAGGCCCGGCGGCGGGGCGGGCATGAGGATGGAGGCGCTGTCGAGGTAGGCGGGTCACGCCCGAAGCGCAGCCAGCTCCAGCCAGACCACGCCACCAGGCCGATGAGCAGCAGGGGCGCGACGGATCAACCCGGTCACGGCGTCCACCTGGCGTGGCCAGCTGCAGGGCTGCGGCGTGCTCCGCGGTGGCCGCCTCGTCGATTCGCTGCATGGCCGCCGTGAGCGCGCCGTCGAAGTCGCAGCGTTTCAGGGCTGGCAGCATCTGCTCCTCGAAGATGGCCTGGCGCTCGGCGTTGGTGAGGTACGTCGGCGCTGAAGCCCGGCGCCGCGTAGAGCTGCACCTGGCCGTGGCAGAGGTCCTCGCGGAGGTTGAAGAAGATGGCCAGACCATCGTCGAAGCCCTGGCGGCCGACGCCCCATTGGTCGATGAGCGCGATGGCGTCCTGCTCTGTCCGCCCCGGGTCGTCCGCGCTGGGCTTGACCTGCGTGTAGATGACGATCTCGGCACCGGTGCGCTCCTCGACCTGGGCGATGGTGCGGCCGAGACGCTCGATGACGGCCGGGCTGATGACCTCCGCGTAGTCGTAGACAGCGAGCCCGTTGATGGGGTCGAGGGAAGGCCGGTCCGGCCTCCGGTGAGAGGCCGCTGGTGGGCCGGCGGCCCTCGCTGGTGGAGGGACGCCGGACGTTGGGCGTGGCGCCGGGTGCCGGCGTCTGGAGGGGCGCCGGCGAAGTGACCGGGGCTGCGCTGAGACGGGATTGCAGCTCGAGCTGCCCGGTCAGCACGGCGCTGAGTACCAGTCCTGACTCTGCAGCCCTGGAAGCACCGCGGAGTTGACGGCCTCGTCGACGTCGCCCTCGTCGAGAGCCGCATAGGCCGACCCCAGCGCCACGCCGCTGCGAGCGACGTCCCCCTCCGGGTTGATGTTCCAGAACATCACGGCGCCGCTGCCGGACGTCCCGCCGACCTGCCATTCCTCGAGCAGCCGGGCGGCATCCTCGCGAGCATCGCGGCGCGCCCCGACGCGCTCCTGCTCACGCGTATAGACGACGATGTCGATGCCGCTGTCGGCGAGGCAGTGCCTGCAGGTCGGCCTGCAACTGCGCCTCATCCACGCCGTTGAGGAGCTTGGCCTCGTCTGCGATGTGGACGCCTTCTCCCCGGGCCGGGAAGGGTTCCTCGCCCGTCTGTGCGGCGGCCAGGGGACAAGGATCGATCAGCAGCGTCGTGAAGGTCGCCAGGAGCCCGCCAAGATGGCGCGCCATCCTCGCCCCGGCAGGCGCAACGAGCAGGTCCATGCCGGGCCTCATGACGCCGCCGGGCCGTCTCCGGCGCGGACCCGACGCACCAGCTCGGCGGATTGCTCGTAGCGCCCGGAGCTCGGCATGACGTAGGTACCCTGGACCAGCGGGCGCATCTCGTGGAGCAGCTCGAGCGCGGCCTCCAGGCCCACCTCCATGCCTCGCTCTCCGGCCGCTGCCATGGCGTTGCGGACGCTCGTCGGGGTGTGCTACCGGGTACCTCGTGATGCAGGAACTCGGCGTGTCGGGAGGTGTGCAGGTGGCAGACGCCCAGCACGGCACGGGCAGCGGCAAACGGTCCCCCAGCGCGCCGACGCACGCTCCATGAAGCGCTGCCATTGTGCTGCGACGTAGATGGGCTGGTCATGATGAGGTGCGCACCGGCCTCGTCTTGCTGGCCAGGCGTTCGATCTTCGCGGTGGAAGGTCCGCGGCCGTGGGGTCCAGGGCGCAGGCGATGGTGAAGCGCGCGGCCGGCACCGATCGGCCGCCCGGCCTGGTCTTCGCCCCGGTTCAGGCGCACCAGGATGCCGATGAGACCGACCGAATCGATGTCCAAGATGCCCGTGCCGCCCGGGTAGTCCCGACGCTCGGAGGGTCACCGGTGAGGGCCAGGATGTCGCGGATGCCGAGGGCATGGGCGCCCAGCGAGCCCGGATTCGAGCGCCATCAGGTTGCGGTCACGGGTCGTGGAAGTCGATGAGCGTTCTTCGAGGCCCAGGTCACGCTGGATGGCGAAGCCCACGGCCATGGCGCGCCATGCGCACGCGCGCCATGGCACTGTCGTGATGTTGCACGAGGTCCGCGCCGGCCTCGCGGATGAGCGACTCGGCCGACTGCAGCGTCGCGCTCGATGTTCACCGAGGCGGAGGTGGGTCGATCTCCACGCTGACGACGAAGCGGCCCTCCGCGAGTGCGGTCGCCAGGCCCATGGGGTCGAGGCGCGCGGTTGACTCGACGCTGGAGGACCCTGCGGCCGACCCGGATACCTCGCGGTCCCGGCGCGCTCAGCCGGCCCCTCCGCCGGTCCACCCAGGTGGTGTCTCCGGTCGACTCCCGCGCCCGTCGGCCGCGACAGCGGTCGTCGTCCGGGCGCCGCGCCGTGCCATCTCGCGGTCCAGTGCCTGTCGCATGGCCGCCACGTGCTCGGGGTTGTGCCGCAGCAGCCGCCCACCAGCCGTGCCCGGCAGCCAGGAAGCGGGCGCACTCCTCGGCGAGAGTAGGCGGGCGTGGCGGCCCACACGAACTGGCCGCCGACGCGACCGGGCAGGCCGGCATTGGGCATACCAGCAGCGGCGTCCCAGCCGGCCGACCTCCGCCATCTGCTCGAGCACGTCGATGCCGGCGATGGGGCCCGATCGGCAGATCGACGCCCAGGGCGTCCACACCCGCTGCCGCAGGCGGCCTGGCGGCTTCTGCCGCCGTCTGCCCATCGGCCACGAGCAGGTCCTCGTCGAAGCTGAGCGAGGCCATGGGCAGGTCGCAGGCACGCCGGGCGGCATCGACGGCCGCCAGTAGGTGGCCCACGTCGCTGGCCGTCTCGATCATGACAAGGTCGATGCCGCCCTCAAGGAGCCCCTCGAGTTGCTCGCTCGCGGAGGACCCGGCGACCCGGTCGGAGAGGTGGCTTGGCCCATGAAGCGGGGAGCTCACCGGGCCGATGGAACCCGCCACGAGCACGTCTCGACCGGAGACCTCGCGGGCCTCCCGTGCCAGCTGGGCGGCCCGCCGGTTGATGGCCGCGGTCCGGTCGGCGAGCCCCAGCAACCCAAGGTGGACCCGGTTGGCGCTGAAGGTGTCGGTCTCGATGACCTCCGCGCCGGCCGCGATGTATTCGCGATGCACTGCTGTCACCAGCTCCGGGCGGCTCAGTACGAGCTCGTCGAGCGAGGCCCGCTGGGGCACCCCTCGACTGAAGAGCAGGGTCCCCATGGCACCGTCCAGCAGCACCGGACGCTCGGCAAGCCGGGCGGCGAAGGAGCGGCGCGCGTGAGAGGTCATCGAGTCGCTCATGCCACGCCACAGGGTACCGCGCTCCGTCCCGGCATCGTAGGATGCCCCTCATCAACCTCACCCATGCTGTGCGCGGACCGCCTGACGCCGGCACAGCCCACCGGAGGATCCGTGACCACGCGACTGCGCCCTGACGGCCTGCCCGAGCCGGTCGATGCCTTCGAGTCGGCCGTCGTCGACCTCCTCGTCGATCTTTTCACGGCCTTCCCGACCTGGGGCACCGACGCCGGCTACCACGCCGTGGACGGCCTCTGGCCGGACCTCAGCGAGACCGCCCGCATGGCTCGCGTGGCGACACTGCATGGCCAGGCTGGACGATTCCAATCATTCGAGGAGGCCGCCCTGTCACTCGACCAGCGCGTCGACCGG
>CAWDUR010000025.1:0-15623 GCA_963805585.1 uncultured Chloroflexia bacterium
CGAACAGTTGCCGGTGCCGACCTGCCGGGGGGCAGGAGGAAGCGCACATGCGCAAGGTTCTCGGTGTCTCCCTCTCCATCGCTCTGGGGCTTGTCGCGATGTCCCTGCTCACGCCGCTCGTCGCCATCGGCCAGTTGGAGGAGCCGAAATCGATCCGATGCGACCGAGGGCGGTGACCATCGACTTCGATGGGCACCCGCTCTGGGTGGATGGCACCCGTAGCGCGGACGACCCCGGGGTCCTCCACTTCGAGGGCGACCACACGGAATTCCCCTGGGAGTCGAGCGATCCCCGTCTCTCTGGAATGGTGACCCACACCGGCAATCGGGACATCTACCAGGGTGCCGCTGTCATGGTCCAGTCGGTCATGCTCGAGGTGACGAACGACGGCGGTCGCTGGATCGGACCGATGACTCGGGGCAAGGTCGGCTCGGATCACAGGGGCACGGCCGTGCTCCGTGGCGAGGGTGATTACGAGGGCTTGACGGCGTTGATCTTCCTGGACTTCGGGATGACGCCATCCGGCATCGCCGCCGTCTTCCCCGGCGAGATGCCCGCCTTGCCGGAGCCCGCCGAGTAGCCGGCGGGTCGAGATCAGCCCCAGTGGCCCGTCCCGCGAGGGGCGGGCCACTTTTCGAGTCCGGGCACACGATGACCGGGATAAGTGGCGAAACCCGGCCGCGCGTACACGAGATACGCGGCGTCACGGGTGGACGGCGGCTCGATGACGTGGGTACCCCACCGGTCGGTGGCCCGCGTGCGCATCAGCGTCCAGCGGTGACGAACGATCGGGCCGGTGTTGACGGCGGCATCCGCCGGGCCGTACTGTCGCGCGTCACGATCAGCCGGAACCGTCGGCGGATGCCGATGGTCCACGCAGATGGGAGGAACCGGATGGCGATGACCGTCCCTGTGGGAGCCCTCGGCGGCATCGGGAACACGCCGCTCGTCTCGCTCCAGCGAGTGGTGCCATCCGGGTCGGCGCGGGTCCTGGTCAAGCTCGAGTGGGCCAACCCGACCGGCAGCATGAAGGACCGCATGGCTCGTGCGGCCATCCAGGCGGCGGCGGCCGACGGCCGACTTGCGCCCGGCGACACCGTCGTGGAGTACACGGCAGGGACGACAGGTATCTCGCTCGCCTTCGTCTGCGCGGCCCTCGGATACCGGCTCCACGTGGCGTTCTCGGACGCCTTCAGCGACGAGAAGCGGCGCACGATGCAGGCCTTCGGCGCCACCGTGACGGACGTGAAGAGTGACGGGGGCCGCATCACCGAGGCCCTGATCAAGGCCATGATCGCCACGTCGCGGGAGCTGGCCGCCCAGCCGGGCCACTGGTGGTGCGATCAGCTCAACAACCACGACGCCATCGACGGCTACGTGCCCATGGGCGAGGAGATCTGGGCCCAGTCCGGTGGCACGGTGGATGCGTTCGTCCATGCGGTGGGCACCGCTCACTCCATCCACGGCGTGGGCCGGGCCCTTCGGGGGCAGCGGGCCGATGTGCGGGTCATCGCCGTCGAGCCCGCGGAGTCGGCGGTCCTGTCTGGTGGTTCGACCGGCTCCCATCGCATCGAAGGCATCGGTATCGGCTTCCTGCCACCACTCTGGGAGCCCGAGCAGGTGGATGGCATCGAGCAGGTCAGCACGACCGACGCGTGGGCGATGACCCGACGCCTGGCCCGTGAGGAGGGCCTCTTCGCCGGAGCGTCGGGAGGCGCCAACGTCGTGGCCGCGCTTCGCATCGCGGAGCGGCTCGGTCCCGATGCGACCGTGGCCACGATCCTCTGTGACTCGGGCCTTCGGTACCTCTCCACCGAGCTGTACCGACCGTCTGGCGGCTGAGGACCCCGCCGGATCCATTGATGGCCGTGGGTGCCGCTCCGCGAGCTGCACGACATCAGGGCCCCACCGGCGATCTTCCGTCGCGGACTTCCGCCGGTGGTGACGGGCGCAGAGCGACTGCAGGTTGATGGGCTCGTCGCTCCCGCCCGCGACCTTCGGCACGATGTGGTCGACGTCCGTCGCTGGGCGCCGGCAGGGCCGAGCGCCAACCGCAGCGTCCACTCGCAGGCAGGCTGCCGCAGCAGCTGACGGTCACGGCGCCTCCGCCAGTCAGCACCGTACCCGCGCTGCGTCGTCGTCCCGCCGCCGCAGGCGACGCAGCGCCCTGGACGGGAGGTGACCCGCAGGCAGCCCGGGCAGGGATGGGCGGTCACGGCTCGTCCGGCGTCCTCGGGTCCGAGGAGGTCCCGGACCGTGTCCGGCGCGAACACCCCGGCGCGGATGACGACGCCCGCGACGATGAGCATGACGGGACCGAGGATCGCGAGGTCCTCGTCGGTGAGACCCAGGTAGCGCGCAGCGACGGCGAGCAGCACGGCCGCGAGGAAGCTCGCGGTGAGGGCCGGCTCCTTCTGGGTCGTGTAGCGCAGGAAGCGGTCCATCAGAGGTCCTCCGTTCATCGGGGCACTGCGGCGATGGCCCGGGCGGCGTCCCGCAGCGCCTGTGCCCGGGCGGTCGTGACCGCGGCCCTGGCGGTGGCGAGCTCGGCGCGGAGGCTCCGGGTCTGCTCCCGCATCTCGCGCCGCAGCCGCTCGACGCTGGACTGCTGACCGCGCTTGACGACCGCGCAGTACGGCGAGCCCGAGGCCGTCGTGAACCGCGAGGCGAACTGGCGCAGGTCCGCCTTCGGCACCCACTGGCCCTGGTAGCGACCACGACCGAGGGGGTCCATGACGAAGGCCCGCTCACCCCTCGCGGCGTGGACGAAGACGGCGTGGTCGTAGTCGTCCTTGGCCTGCATCGAGCGGAGCGGGCTCGATGGGTCCGCGACCCTGACCGGGTTGCCGTCCAGGACGGCGCAGTGACCGGCCTGGAGCTTCGCCCACAGCTCGTCGAAGGAGAGGCGCAGCGGGTCGACCGGAGCGGTCGTCCGGGGCAGGGCTGGCAGGTCGGGGAAGCGCCGGGCGATGCCCCGGGCGAGGTCCTCGAGGCTGGCGCCGCCCTCGGTGTCACCGGAGAGGACGCGGATGCGCTCCCGGAGCCGCCTCAGGCCCATCGCGTCGAGGGTGTTGCCGTGGCGGTCGTGGATGGCCTCGCCCTCGGTCCACTCCGCGACGAGCATCGAGCCCGGCGCCGAACTGGCAGTCGGTGAAGGCGGGCTCGTCGGTCTCGGTGATGAAGGGCGAGCGGTACGGCATCAGTGGCGCACCCGGGGCAGGTCGACCGACAGAAGGCCGGCGGCGGTGAGCAGCAGAGGCACGAGCACCGGCGCCCTCACCTCGTAGTCGTCGACGATGACGTCGAGCACGACGATGACGACGACGACCGCGATGAGGAGCAGGGCCGAGACCTGACGGGCCCAGCGATAGTCGTTGGGCGCTCGCCGCTCATCACTCACACGGGCCATGCCGGCGGACCGGGAAGAGTCCCCGGTCCACGAGCCAGGGGATGAGGACGGCGCCACGAGACGAGGCCGAAGAGGTAGCAGAGGGCGCCGAAGAGGACGAGCTCGAGCGGGCTCATCGGGCGGAGCGCGTCGGCCGGGCGGGGGGCACCGACCCGGCCCGACGCGCGAGGAGGAGGGGAGGACGTCCGTGCACCTCCCCGGTCTACGGGTCGGTCAGGTTGGCGTCAAGCGCGAGACCATACGGAAGTTCGGGATGTCGTACGAAACGACCGGTCAGAGCACAGCAATCGAATCGGACCGGCCGACGTCACCCGGACCGAAGGGAGCCTATGGATGGCACCAGACGGCACGGATCACACCATCGAGCGCGATGCTGCGCAAACACGGCGGGGCGTAGCCATCACTCGACACGTAGAGCACGCCGTCCCGGTCCATGGCGAGGCCTGCCGGGTCCTGCAGCTGGGCGGCCGTGGCCGGACCGCCGTCGCCCGAGTGGCCGGCTTCACCGGTCCCCGCATAGGTGGTGATCGTCCCGTCCGGATCGATGCGTCGGATGCTCTGGCCTTCGGTGACGTACACAGCACCGCTCGCGTCCACGACGAGACCCTCTTGGGGGTGATCCAGTGACGCTTCTGTCGCGGGGCCGCCATCCCCGGCCGACGCCGCGGTCCCGTCCCCCGCGATTGTCGTGATGATCCCCGCAGGGTCGATGCGCCGGATGCGGTTGTTGCCGGTGTCAGCGAAGAAGACGTTCCCGGTATCGTCGACCGCGATTGCCTCGGGCAGGTTCAGCTGAGCCTTCGTCGCTTGTCCGCCGTCCCCGTTGAAGCCCGGGACACCGGTGCCGGCGATGGTCGTGACGACCCCCTCGGTGTCGATCCGCCTCACGACGTGATTGTCTCGATCGCCGACGTAGATCGCGCCGCCGGCATCGACGGCGATGCCGATCGGCTCGTGGAACCTGGCCTCGATCGCAGGGCCTCCGTCACCCTCGAGCGCGCCGGTGCCGATGCCTGTCGGGCCAGACCCCGCGAAGGTCGAGATGGCGCCCGTCGCATCCACGAGGCGGATCCGGTTGTTGCCATGGTCGAGGATGAACATGCCCCGTTGGTCGAACGCCGGTCCGAACGGACAGAAGAGTCCAGCCTCGATCGCCTGACCACCGTCCCCCGAGTAGCTCTGGCTCCCGTCGCCGGCGACCACCACGGGCCCGTCCGCGTCGAATCGGAAGACCCGAGCACCGCCGCAGTCGGCCGCGAAGAGTCGGCCGTCCGCGTCGACCGCCAGGCCGTTGAGGCTGGGACTCGGCAGGACGGCCGCCGGCTCCGTGGGCCCCGGCGATGCGCCACGCGCTGCCGCTGCCATGCTGAGGGCGACACCCACGGCTGCGACCATGTGGAAGACCGTCTGGCGACCGCGTTTCATCGTTCCCTCCTTCGTCTTGGGCTTGCGATACCGTCGAGTCACGGCGCGCTGGCGACGTCGAACACCGGGTCGACCTCAGCGACGAGGCGCGTGGCGACGCCGCCGTCAGCGCTCACCGTCCATAGCGAATGGGCATCGCCGGCGTTCGGGACCGAGCTGTAGAGCAGGCGCTCCCCATCGGCGGACCATGCGACCCGCGCCACGAGGCCCGTGGGTTCCCTGGGCACCTCGTGCACGGCTCAGGTCCTCGTCGATGACCACGAGCTGGCTCGCGCTCTGGTCTGCCGTCCTTGTGAGGACGACCAGGCGATCGCCGGAGGGGGACCATGCGAGCGCAGCCCCGCCGTCCTCTGGGTTCAGGTCATCCGGCAACAGGACCTCCTGGAGTTCCGTCCCATCGGCCGAAACGATCTCGACCCGCCCGGGATCCCACTGGTTGAGGGCGACGCGCCCATCGGGCGCCCACGCCATGAACTGGTGGGTCGTCTCCACGCGCTCGGACAGCTCGGGCGCGACCAGCGGCCGAGAGCCCGATCCATCCGAAGCGACGAGCAGGTAGCCGGGGCGCGTGGTCGCCGCACGGCGAGGCGCAACCGAGCGCGGCGATCCACCGGCCATCGGGCGACCACGTCGAGTTCGCTCCACCGTACGCGATGCCTCCCGACCATCCACTTGGCAGCGCGACCGTGCCGACGCGCTCGCCATCTACGCCGACGATGGTGAGCGCTCGGGGTCATCGGGCGTATAGGTCGCGAGCCGCTGACCATCGGGAGCCCACCCGAACTCGACGTCCCATGGGAGCCCGCGGCTCTCGGGCAGGGCGAACGAGCCCGTCGTGCGTCCGTCGGGCGTCGCGATGACGAGCCGCCCTCCCGCCGCGACCCAGCCACAAGAACGCGATGTGCCGACGATCCGGGGCGAAGGCGATGCTGTCGAGGGTTTCACCGTCTTGCTCGGCGGCACCGACCGCGACCGGGTGATGGCCGTCAGCTTCTGCGACGTAGACGTCGCCACCGCTCGAGAACGCGATCGCTCCGGCTGGGAAGGCCGCGTCCGGTGCCTGGGTCCTGCGCAGCGTGCCCGCGATCAGCAAGGCCGCAAGCAGGGTGACGGCGACGGCTGCGATGAGCGCGACGGTCAGGACACTCCGAGCCCGAACGAGTCGGGGCGCCAGGCTCGTCGGACGCAAGGCGCGGATGCCGGTCCATCGCCTCGCTCGTGCGCCGGCTGCGATGCTCCGAGCGAGCGCCGCGGCGTCGGCCCGCCTCGGGTCATCTGCCGGCGTATCGGCGCAGCGCCATCGTCAGTCGGCGTTCGAAGGTCTCGGAGTCATGCATCGTCGAGGTCCTTCCGGAGTCGTTCGAGGAGGCGGGCAAGGCGGGTCCGTACGCCTGAGGCGGACATGCCGGTCACGGCGGCGATCTCGCCGGAGTCGAAGCCAGCGACGTAGCGCATCGCGATGAGGCTCCGATCCTCCGGCGCGAGGTTGTGCAGCACGCGCCGCAGGTCCAGTAGGTCGATGACGTTCGCGGGGTCGTGGCCGGTGGTCTCGCGAGGCGCCGCGGAGTACTCGACCACGGTGCGGCGGCGCTGGCGATTCAGGAGCTTGCGCGTCTCGTTAGCCGCGATCGATACGAGCCAGGGTTCGATGCGGTCGTGGTCGCGGAGGCTACGGAGTCTGGGCCAGGCGATGGTCCAGGCTGCCTGCACGGCCTCCGCGGCCGTCGCCCAGTCACCGGCGATGACGAACGCCACCCGCCCCATCGCTCCGTCGTGCGCCTCGATGAGACACTCGAACGCGGTCTCGTCGCCGGCCGCGGCGCGCTGCACGAGCGACCTGACCGCTGGAGCGTCCCGCACAGAGATCTCCGTCATGCAAGGGAGATACGCCTCGTGGCCCAAGTGTCCCACTCGACTCCCTGTGATCTCGACGCTGCGGCTCGCGTCAGCGATCGGTGTCGACGGCCTCACTCCCCGACGGCGCGCACGGGCAGCCCCACGAGTGTCGGCTCACAGGGCAGACGGCACTGCCAGATGCGACAGCGGGGTCCTCGCCCCTTGATGGGCCCCCAGCCAATACGCCGCCTGTGCCGGGTTCGGGCACCCGTCCGCCTGTACGAGCCGGATAGATGCTGTCGCTCCGTCGTCTCGGTGACGCCGAGGTCGTGAGCCGCGGCCGCGATGGAGCCGGCCGCGATGTTGGCACGCAGGACCTCCAGCTGCCGCCTGGTGGGCCCCTGCGTCGCCATCAACAGCCTTCCGCTGATCCAGCGGCCACATCCGTCGCGTCAGGGTGACGTTCTCGAGCACGAAATCGAGGTCGGTGCGCGGATGCGTGGGTCAAGCTGGCGTTACCCCTTTCGCTCCGACCATGCTCACCGGCGATTCCCCTGCACATCACAGGTATACAGACGTCCTGACAACCCTCCAAGGACCCGTTACACGGATGGCCACGGTTGCACGCCGTTGGCTAGCAGAGGGCGCCGAAGAGGACGAGTCCGAGGGGCTCATCGGCAAGAGCGCGTCGGCCGGGCCATGGGGTTGCCGTCCAGCACGGCGCAGTGGCCGGCCTGGAGCCTGGCCCACAGCTCGTCGAAGGACAGCCGCAGCGGGTCGACCGGTGCCGTCGTCCGGGGCAGGGGTGGCAGGTCGGGGAAGCGCCGGGCGATGCCCCGCGCGAGGTCCTCGAGGCTGGCCCCACCCTCGGTGTCACCCGAGAGGACCCGGATGCGCTCACGGAGGCGCTTGAGGCCCTTGGCATCGAGCGTGTTGCCGTGGCGGTCGTGGATGGCCTCACCGCGGTCCACTCCGGCGACGAGCATGAGCCCCGAGGCGAACTGGCAGTCGGTGAAGGCGGGCTCGTCGGTCTCGGTGATGAAGGGCGAGCGGTACGCCATCAGTGAGCGCACCCGAGGCAGGTCGACCGAGAGGAGGCCAGCGGCGGTCAGGAGCAGCGGCACGAGGACGGGCGGGTTCACCTCGTACTCGTCCACGATGACGTCGAGCACGACGATGACGACGACGACCGCGATGAGCAGGACCGCCGAGACCTGGCGGGCCCAGCGGTACTCGGATGCCGTCGGCTGTTCATCGCTCATGCCGGCGGACCGGGAAGAGTCCCCGGTCCACGAGCCAGGGGATGACGACGGCACCACTGACCAGGCCGAAGAGGTAGCAGAGCGGCGCCGAAGAGGAGCGAGCTCGAGCGGGCTCATCGGCCGGGGCGCGTCGGCCGGGCGGGGGGCACCGACCCGGCCCGACGCGCGAGGAGGAGGGGAGATGTCAGCCGCTGCACTCTCGAGGGTATAGCGGCGGGTCAGGCTCGCCGTCTACGGGTCGTGGCGCGGATGGGTGCCGTTGACGACCGTTGTAACGCTCGGTCCGCCCGGGATGACATGTGCCCACTTCCGAACCGATACGGCCGGACGCGACGGAGGCCCGCGGGTGTCGGGGTCAGCAGCCCCTGCCCATGCCCCAGCCTGCTCGGACGCTGGCGCGACCACGCTCGGCGTCGACCATGCACGCGGGTGACACGCGTCCCAACCATGGGCCGAGGTCGGTATGCCATCATCATCCGTTGTCGGACCGCACGGCGTCGTCCCCTCGAACGTGCCGTGACCCACCGCGC
The DNA here is from genome assembly GCA_963805585.1 of uncultured Chloroflexia bacterium. Classification (GTDB taxonomy): domain Bacteria; phylum Chloroflexota; class Limnocylindria; order Limnocylindrales; family CSP1-4; genus JAFMJV01. The sequence goes on from CAWDUR010000025.1 coordinate 8,463, forward strand.
CTCGGAATGGTCCCGGAAAGGAGACCCTGGATATGCGTCTCGTGAAGGTCGCGATGGCGGCCCTGCTGCTGGTGCCTGCGACGGCTTGGGCGGTCAGCGCCGCCGAACCTGGCGCGCTGAACTCGTCGGAGACGGTGCCCTGCCCGAGCTCGATCACCAAGGGACCCACCCTGGGCCCTGAGAGCGGCGAGGTCGAGGGCCAGACGTACAGTTGCGGCGTCGTGACCGTGCCCGAGGACCACGCCAAGCCTGACGGCCGGACCATCGAGCTGTTCTACCTGAAGCTGCACAGCACGGCCGACACGCCCGCCCCGGAGCCGTTGATCTACCTCGCCGGCGGCCCGGGCTCCTCCGGTGCCAACGAGCTGGCGACCAACCCGATCCTGTACACCAACATCAACCAGATCCGCGAGAGCCGCGACATCATCGCCTACGACCAGCGCGGCGCCGGCTACTCCAACTACCTGCTGTGCGCGCCGTTCGAGGCGGCCATCGGCGTCCTCGAGGATCGTGACCGGAACCCGCAGATCGCTGAGACAGTAGCGAAGCTCCAGGGCGAGGATCTCGGCATCGGGTACGGTGCGCTGGTCTCCAACCTGTGCGGCGTGGTCACCAAGACGCTCGCCGGCGTCGACCTCGGCCAGTACAACAGCGCCGCGAGCGCCCGGGACATCCCGCTCGTGGCGAACGCGCTCGGCTACGCCGACGGGTACAGCCTGTATGGCACGAGCTACGGCACCCGCCTCGCCCAGTACGCGATGCGGTTCACGCCCGAGCACATCAAGAGCGTGGTCATCGATGGGGTCAGCGGTGTCGCCGTCCCCAACACGCTGATCAGCTTCGCGAAGGGCCAGGAGTCGTACGTCGCGCTGTTCCAGCAGTGCGCCGCGGATGCTGCGTGCGCTGCGGCGTACCCGGATCTCGCGACGCGCTTCGGGGCGCTCCTCGAGAAGCTGCAGACGACGCCCCTGGTGTTCGATCCGCCGATCGTGACCGACCCCCAACTGGCGTTCGCCTTGCCGCCCGTCCTGGACAAGATCGACCCGTCGTTCTTCGTGAAGCTGGCCAGCCTCGACAACCTGGTGCTCGCTGGTGGGTTCGCCGGTCTGATCCCGCGCATGATCCTGGCCGCGGAGCAGGAGGACGCCGACTTCTTCCGGTCCAGCAGCCTGAGCGCGAAGCCCTCGACCGAGGAGCAGCCGCCGGTGGTCGTCCAGAATCCCGGGGACACCGAGCCGCTTGCGGTCGACCAACCCCTCTTCGCGGTGCCCTTCACCACGCTGCTGGCGCTCGCTCAGGGCGTCGCCGCGCAGGCCGACCCGGGCCTGGATACCCAGTGGATCTCCATCGCGCTCAACGACCTCGCCGCGCGCTTCGGGGCAGGCGAGGACCAGGCCGACCTGATCGAGGATCTGCTGAACCTGGCCGTCCTGCCCAACAGCGGGACGACAGCCGATCTGCTCTCCACGTTCGCGGACCAGCACCTGTCCGAATCGGCGGCCGCCGCGGCGAACGCGGTGGTCGCGGCGATGTCGCGGAACGACGTGCGCTCCACCATGTGGGGCATCCAGGATGTGGCCATGCTGCTCGGCTCGCAGCCGGACGCCCGGGGCGACTCGCAGGGCATGCAGTCCGCCTTCAACTGCTCCGATGAGATCGCGTTCCTGGACGAGAGCATCCCGCAGACGTACCTGGACCAGTCACCCTACCCCCAGCTGGTCGCGTTCCCGATCGAGGTGAACGGGCAGTTCCTCCTCTCGTGCCTGGCGTACCCCACGACGCTCGACAAGAGCGTGACGGAGCCGGTCGTGAGCGACATCCCCACGCTGGTCTACCTGGGCCAGCTCGATACCCAGACGCCGGTCTCGTGGGGCCGCGAGGTGGCCAAGGGGCTGAGCGACGCGACCGTGGTCGAGTGGGCCAACCAGGGTCACATCGCCGCCACGCACGACGACAAGACCTGCGCCGGGGATATCGCGGCGGCCTTCCTGGACGACCCCTCGACGGCCCCCGACCTGAGCTGCGCCGCATCGGACGCGTACAAGGTCCAGTTCGTCCTGCCGCAGTAGGTCGGGCGCACGCCGATCGAGATGACCGTCCGCACAGGACGGTCATCTCAGCTTGGGTGACCGAACGCTGCAGAAGCAGCGTCGTCATCTGCAGGGAGACCCGAACCCAGCAGGCATGCGCCTGCTCGACGATGACGCGCAGCGGCGTCCCGTCAGCGAGCAGGAGCGTGGCGGAGCCTCGGCGAGCGACCGCTCGGTGACACGCCCGGTGACACACCCGGGGTGCCGCTAGCGCGATCCCACGCGTGGACGCGTGCGGTCCGCCGGGGCTGTTAACCGCTTGGTCGTAGGTTCGAATCCTACCGCCGGAGCCAATTCCCTTCGTGGATTCTCTCTGTGGAGACCCGTGGAGTCCTGTGGCTTATCGTGGTCCACATGGAGTTGCCCCGGTTTCGTAGACAGCGATGCGTCATCCGGCCGCGACGGCCGGAGCTGAACGATAGCGCTCCTCGAACCGCTCGGGACTGAGGTTCCCGAGGCTGCTGTGGCGGCGGATCCGGTTGTAGAAGACCTCGATGAACTCGAAGACCGCGGCCCTCGCCTCGGCCGGGTCCCCGTCGGCGACGAGGAAGCAGGGGCCGGCGGCACTGGCCTGGCACGGACTTGCCGCTCTTCCGGGGCCGGCCGAGTCCGACCTCGGAGTAGACGCGAAGGCCGGTGGCGGGGTCGAGTCGAGGGCCTCGTACCAGGACTCCTGCCGCCAGTCCTCGAGATGAGCGGCTGGCGGGCCCAGCGTCCCTTCGTATGGCGGATGTAGTGCTCGCAGAAGGCAGCGAAGCGGGGACCGCGGGTCTGCCCGTCGGGGACCACAGGTCACTCATCGCCGCCGCCACCGCGCGCAGACGTTTGCGGAGGCCCGTCGGCGGTTGACACGGCCCGCACCATGGACCGACTCGCGGAGGCTCGCGGGGAGGAGCGGACGAGAGGAGCGGACGGGATGAGCAGTGACATGATCAGGCAGGCGCTGACGGCTGCGGTCCAGTACCTCACCGCGAACCCGGCCGAGGCCCGCTACCGCGACAGCACCGCCCGTGCGGCGCTTGCGGAGCGGGCTGGTGGTCGACGTGGTGGGCCGGGAGGCGAGGCGGCGACCACGGACATGGTCGACCTCGGTCGGCGGCACCACCAGCGCGCCATCGCCCGGCTGGCTCTTCCGGGCGTCGGCGGCGAGTTGCGCGGCGACCCTCATCGCCATGCGCGCCGCGATGCTCGACGTCGCGCTCGAAGCGCTCGAGGTCACCGTCGACAGCGAGTCCGACGACCGCGGCATCCTCGGCACCGACCCGTCCATCCCGGCCGGGCCGCTCGACCTGCGCGTGGCGGTCTCGGTCCGAGCCCATGGCAGCGACACGGACCAGCTCCGCGGGATCGTGGAGTGGGGTGTCGCCCACTGTCCGGTCACCGATGCGGTGCAGCGAGCCGTGCCGATGGAGGTCGCGATCGAGGTCTGACGCCGCCGGCTGACCCGACCGGTCCCGCCCGCTACCCATGCGTGGCACCCACCACGCGCAGGCGAGGCGAGGCCCGAGTGCACCGTCGCGGCGGGTCCAGACGAGAGGCTCCACCCGCAGCCTGGCCCGGGCCGAGGGAGAGAAGCCCAGCCCTCGGGCGAACGGGCGGACTGCGTCGGCGTTGTCGCGCACGACTCCGAGCCGCCCCTGCTCGAGCTGCTCCTGGAACCCAGTACAGACCGCGCGGACTATGGCAACGAGATCGATCGTCGCGCTCGTCCGGGTCGGGCTCATGACCGTCAGCATCGACGCCGGTGGTGGGGAGACAGGGCGCTGACGCCTCAAGGGAGCAGGTCGCCCGTTAGATGGCCATGAACGGCGAGGATGATGCCCTCGAGTTGCTGGGCGCAGTGCTCGACGCCGCGAGCTCACCTCGCGAGCGAGACCTTGATCGCGGGGTCGCCCGTGGCCGCGTCGGCCCAGGCCACCGACGGTGAGGCCTGGGTCGGCCGTGCTGGCGCCCAGGAGAGGAGGAGCGGCGCCACCTCCGGGGCTGCGATCGGCTTGCTGATGCGGTAGCCCTGAGCCGCGTTGCAGCCCAGCGCGCGGACTCGCTTGAGCTCCTGACTCGTCTCGACCCCTTCGGCCACGAGGCGGAGCCCGAGAGTCTGTCCGAGCCGGACGATGGCTCCGACCATGCGCTGGTCCTCGGCTCCGGCGACGAGGGACCGATCGAGCTTGAGCTCCGTCACCGGGACCTCGGCCACGCGCGAGAGTGCCGAGTAGCCGGTGCCGAAGTCGTCGATGGCGAGTCGGACGCCAGCGTCGCGCAGGCGGCCGAGCCGTTCACCCAGGGCGGGAGTTGCGTCCAGCGCGGACTCGAGGATCTCGATGGTCAGGAGTCCGGCCGCCAGCCCGGTGTCCCGCAGGGTCCGCAGGACGATGTCCGGGAACGCGTCATCGGCCAACTGGGCCGCGGAGATGTTGACGTTGACCCCGATGTCGGTCACGCCAAGCCGCTGCCATCCGGCCGCTGTCGAGCACGCCTGCTCGATGACCCAGCGTCCGATGGCGGGCATGTGGACCGAGCGCTCCGCCGCCGCCAGGAACTCGCCTGGCAGCAGCATCCCGAGCGTGGGATGGTCCCATCGGAGGAGTGCTTCGAAGGACTCGATCTCGCCATCGGCCAGCGAGACGATGGGCTGGAAATACAGTACGAACTCGTCGGCCTCGAGGGCCCGGGCGAGCTCGCTCGCGATGGAGAGAGAACGCACGGCCATGGCGCTCGCTTCGGGGTCGAGCATGGCCCATCGCTTCTTGCCGGCCGACTTGGCGCGATAGAGCGCCAGGTCCGCATCGCGCAGGAGGTGCTCGGCGTCCGCGCCCGTCCGAGCGCTCAACGCGATCCCGGCGCTGACGCTGACCGACACCTGGCCCCGCTCCATGACGATGGGCTCCTCGAGGCTACCCAGGAGTTGGTCGGCCATGCGTGTGGCGGTCTCCGCCGACGGACACGGGGTGAGGACGACGGCGAATTCGTCCCCGCCGTATCGCGCCACCGTGTCGCCGCCGCGCACGACCGCCCGCAGGCGGCCGGCGACGGCTCGCAGCGACCTCATCGCCCGCCTGGTGCCCGAGGGCATCGTTGACGGCCTTGAAGTCGTCGACGTCGAGGACGAGGAGCGCGATTTCCCGTTCCGGCTCGCTGAGCGCCCGGACCAGCCGCTCCGCGAGGCCGCGACGGTTCGGCAGGTCGGTCAGGGAATCCTCCGTCGCCTGGCGCTGGAGCGTCGCCTCCAGCCGGTGCCGGTCATCGAGGAGCCGGCGCTTCTCCCGCAAGCTGTGCTCGAGACGGATGATGACCGCGACCGAGACCACGACCGAGGCGACGGCCGCAGCGAAGGCATCGCCGCCCCCGCGCCAGACCTCGTCGACCACCGCGGTGAGGAGAGGCGCCGTCACGGCCACGAGCCACACGAACGGTCGCACGGCCCGCCAGGCTCGCGCTTCCGACCATTCGACGCTCGCGCGGCGCTCCGTCGAGGGCCGGATGGCCAGGGCTGCCGCGCCCCAGAGGACGTATCCGAGCAGCCACCCCACGGCGATGACACCGGGGACGTACTCGCTCGAGGCGGCGACGACGGCATAGGTGAGGTCGCTGGCCAGGAACGCGAGCACCGCGGCCGCGAAGAGGCCCGTGGAGCGATCCAGCGGCTGTCCCCCCAGCAGGGCGACGACCAGGATGGCGAGCATCGCGACGTCGAGCACTGGATAGGCGGCCAGGGTGGCGATCGCTGTGCAGGCTGAGGGCTCCCCTCGTCGATCCGGGGACCGACGACGAAGGTCCAGAGGATGATCGCGAACGCCGAGCCGATGACGAAGGCGTCGAGCAAGCCGGTGAGGGGGCGAGCGCGACGCAGCAGCATGAGGGCCGCCGATCCGCAGATAGCGGTCGAGCCCATGAGATAGACGACATCCGCGAGCGACGGCTCGGGCTCCTCACCGATGCTCGCGAGGACGTCGTAGAGGACGTCGCCGACCGCGAGCAGCGCGATGCCGATCGCCAGAAGCCACCACTGGCTCGCGGGACGTGGCCGGTGTCGGACGATGCCGAGCACGACCGTCCCGGCGGCAGCGAACGACAGCGCGCCGTAGACCATCTGCTGCAGGGGCACGCCGGCCATCGCCAGGTAGGCCGCGATGACGGCTGCACCCACGACCGTCCACATGAGCCACGCGGGAGGCGGCATGACCCGACTGACGGCGCCGGACCACTCTGCGGCCTTCCTGCGCCCTACAAGCGACGCGCCCAGTACGGTCATCGTCCCTCGCGCCTCACGATGACTACGTGCCCCTGCGCGGGCGGCCGCGGCAGCACGGGCAGCACTTGATGTCCTCCAGCGCGGCGGCGACCCGGACGCAGTCGAAGTCGGCCACGTGCACGCCCAGGAGGTAGCCGATGGCGGCGAGGTTGACGGCGCGCACCTCGTACCCATCGGTGGTCGCGCCGAGCGGCGTGCCGTCCCCGTCACCTCGTGGACGACGAGTGGTCGAGACGCCACCAACACCGTCATGCTTCGGTTCCCCCACCTGTACTGCGTGGGCAGGACGATGGAGCCGCGACTCTCGGGCCGCAAGCGGTCAGATGGTCAGTCGTCGAGTAGTGCCACGGACCGCACACCTCGGCTCCGCAGGTGACCGCACCAAGGGATATCGGCGACGAGGGCTCGTGGCTCGTCGTGCCCTCGCCGGTGCGGAGCCGTCGAGGAAGCGATTGGCCGAGGTTCGGACCCTGCCGCGGAGCCGCTCCCTTCGGGAGACGCCCACTCGGGGAGCCCGGGCCCCTCTGCGTGACTGCTTGGCGGCGGCCGCTCTTAAGGCTGTGCTTGCGGCCTTGTGGGCTGCTCACTCGGGCGGTCGAAGGTGTCGGAACCTTCACCTTCCTGTCGCCGATTTCTGCTAGGTCCTTCGTGCACAATCTGGCTCGTATGCCCTACCGGCCACCGAAGCGCAGCACACCCCCAGGCAGCCGAAACGGGAACGGGAAGCACCATCGCCCGTCCTACGCCGCTCGCCTGGCCATCTCTCGCCCCAGGAACCGCAAACCCGCGGAGAAGGGTGCTGGCGCCATCCTCGTCGCG
>CAWDUR010000026.1:0-259360 GCA_963805585.1 uncultured Chloroflexia bacterium
CCGGGCGACCGGGCACCATCGCCGTCGCCGGCGGGACGGGCTTCGTGGGTGGCGAGATCGCCCGTGAGCTCCGCCGTCGCGGACGTCACGTCGTCGTCCTCTCGTCGCGGGGCGAGGAAGCCCGCGGCCAGCTGCCGGACGACATCGAGCTGCGGTCTGCCGACGTCCGGGACCCTGCGGGCGTGGCCGCGGCGCTGGAGGGCGTGGATGAGCTGGTCATCTCGCTCGCCTTCCCGGGCTTGCCGGTCGAGCAGCCCAGGAAGGGCTACACCTTCATGCGACGTCGACGCCGGCGGCACGCAGCATCTCATCGCAGCTGGCCGGCAGGCTGGCGTCCGCCGCGTCGTCTACCTCTCGGGTGCGGGTGCTGGGCATGACGCAGAACGACACTGGTTCCGCGCCAAGGCCGTGGCGGAGGACGCCGTGCGCGGCTCGGGGATGGCCTGGACCATCCTGCGACCGACCTGGGTCTATGGCCCTGGCGACGTCTCGCTCAACCGCTTCCTCGGCTTCGCACGCTCCCTGCCCTTCGTGCCGCTCACGAACCTCGGCCGGCAGATGCTGGCCCCGGTGTTCGTCGGCGACGTGGCTCGCCTGGCGGCCGATTCGCTGGAGCAGGATGCTGCCGTCGAGCAGGTCTTCGAGGTCGGCGGTCCGGAAGCCATGTCCATGCGCGAGGTCATCGCACGGGCCATGAGCGTGGCGGGCCTGCACAAGCCCCTCATCCCCGGCCCCGCTCCACTCATCAAGCTGGCCGCCTGGCCGATGCACTTCCTGCCGAATCCGCCCCTGAGCCCTGACGCGGTGGATTTCGTCAACCAGCCGGCCACCGTGGACATCGAGCCCCTCCTGCGATCCATGCCGCGCACGCTCACGCCGCTGGAGGCCGGCCTGACCACGTACCTGGGACCACGGCACGCCTCGACCACGATCATCGACGGACTCCCGGAGGGTGTGCGGACGACCGCCTGACGGGGCGCTTGCAGCCGCACACGAGGCCATGGTCGAGAGGCGCATCCCCCACGGCGACGTGTCGGAGACCCACGGCGCCGCGATCCTAGAGGCACCCTCTCCCCGCTGGCTTCACCAGCCTGCGACACCACGGTCTCTCGGGCTGGTCTCGTCGCTCGACGCCGTGCGGCGCGCACCGACCATCCTGTCCGCCATCCGTCTCGCCCCCCAGGTCCGCGAGGCAGCCGGCGCCGCCGTCCGTGCAGGCACCCATCCACCGCTCCTGCTGGAGCCGCTCCTGGAGGCGATCGGGGACGAGCGCGACACGGTCACCGCCGTGGCCGCCATCCACGCCCTGGAGGAGGTCCCCGGTCGCCTCGCCGAGGAGGAGATGGCCCGGCTCATGGGCAAGGCCGTGAACGGCTTCGATGCCCACGCCGCCTGGGCGGCGAGCCGGCGGCCGGCGTCGCGCACGCTCATCGCGCCGCTCACCGAGACCGTGGGGCGTGGTGGCCTGGCCGGCATGCACGCCCAGCAGGCCCTGGCGGGTTGGGCGAGCCATGACGAGGGCATCGCGTCGGCCGTCCTGGTCGCCCTAGACGTCGCGCTCCGAGAGACTGGCGTCGCGAGCTCGCGGCGCTACCTCACCGAGGTCGTTGGCCTCGTGCCCGGGCCTCTCGCCCGCCATCTCCTGGAGCGCCTGGCCACCGATACCTCGGAGGCGCCGACCGTGCGCGTCGAGGCTATCGCCTCCCTCGCTGACCGCGTCGACGAGCGGCTGCCACCCAGCGTCACGTCCCTGGCCTCGCAGGGCGACCACATCGGCGAGGCCGTGCGCCAGGCGCGAGCGATGCAGGTGCTTCGTCGTCGCGGTCCCCGCCGCACCCATACCCGGGAAGATGGCCTGAAGGTCGCCCAGGTCCACCTCGGGGCCGTCCTGGATGCCGACGCGACACGAGCCGGGATGGGTGACGCCGGGGGCATTGCCACGCTCTTGCCGCGACTCGGGGCAGCGCTGGCGGCACAGGCGCGCATCCACGAGACCATCAGCATCGGCCGGGCGCTGCCCGGGATGCGTGCAGCGACGCGTCTGCCCGAACGACCCGCCATGGGCGGCCACCGCTTCGAGAATGTGCCCCTGGAAGATGGCGAGGGGGCCGCCTTTGCGGGCGCCTGGCCCTCACTCGTGGCGGCCGAGCGCGGCATCCGGGCCGCACTGCTGGCGTCGGGCACACCGGACGTCCTCCACCTGCGTATGGCCGATCCCGGCAGCCTGGCCGCTTCACGTGTGGCCCGCGAGCTTGGCGTCCCGACCGTCTTCACGCTAGCCCCGGACCCGCACGTCCCCATCGCGGCTGCCGAGCGCCAGGGCACACTCGACCGGGGGACCTTCGGGACAGAGGATGCTCGGGCTGCGCTCTGGTTTCGCGTAGCGCTCGTGGCCGAGCTGGCCGACGAGGCCCGCGAGCTGGTTCTCTTCCCGCGACCTGACCTGCCGCGACGGCTCGCCGCGCTGGTGGGGATCGACCTGGCTGCCGGGCCGCCGCGCCACACCATCGTGGCCGAGGGCGTGGATACCGGACAGGCCGATGATTCTGCGTCGGCGCTCGCCGCCGGCACCAGCGCCGCCGTCCTGGACGACCTCGTGCGAGCCATCGAGCGACTGCCTGACGATCGCCGAGGCCTGCCCATCGTCGTGAGCGTCGGCCGGCTCCACGAGGTCAAGGGCATGGCTCGCATCGTGGAGGCCTTCGCCCTCGACACGTCCATCGGCGCGGGCGCGAACCTCGTCCTCGTCGGCGGCGATCTCGAGCACCCGTCTGCCGGCGAGGCGGCCGAGCTGGCCCGCATCGACGTGCTCTTCCGCCGATATGCCGGCCTCAGCGATCGGGTCGTCTTGCTCGGCCACCGTCGCCACGCCGAGGCTGGGCTGGTCCTCGCGGTCGCGAGGCATGGCCGGGGCGACTGGGTCGCGCCCGGTGGCGCTTACGTCTGTGGCAGTCTCAAGGAGGAGTTCGGCCTCGCCATCCTGGAAGCCATGGCTGCGGGCCTGCCCGTCGTGGCGCCGCTGACCGGTGGCCCGGCCACCTACGTCGAGCCCGGGGTCACCGGCGCGCTGGTGGACACGACGGACCCGCGTGCCGTCGCGGCCGGGATCCACGAGGTGCTGCACCTGGCCACCGACCCTGCCACGGGCGAGCGCACCCGAGGCGTCGTGGAGGCGCGCTTCACGCTCAGCCGCATGGCCCGCACGTTGACCGCCGTGTACCGCAGCGCGGCCGGCACCGGCACCCTGGCCCTGACCGTGGACGAAGGTCGGGCAGCGTGACGCTGCTGGTCGTCAGCCCCGACTACGTCTCGCACGCCATCCCGCTGCTGACCATCGCCGGAGCCTGGGCTGCCAGGGGCGAGCGGATCGTGGTCGCCACTGGACCGGCCATCGCCCCGTTCGTCGCGGCGGCCGGCTTCGAGCACGTCGAGCTCATCATGTCGCGCGGGTCCAACGACGGCGCCCCCGCGGGCGCCACGGTGGCCAAGCGTGGATCGCGCGCCGAGGCGCGCTCACTGGACGCCTTCTTCATGGCCACGCGCCGGGGCATGCTCGAGACGCTGCGCTTCCAGGCGGAGGCTCGCGCCGTCGACCTCCTGTGGCAGCCAGAGCTGGTGGCCCGACGGATGATCCGCATCGTCGAGCGGGCGCGACCCGACGCCATCCTCGTGGACCACCTCGCCTTCGCGGCCACGATCGGCTTCCGTGCCATGGGCGTGCCGTACGCCGATGTCGTGGTCGGCCACCCCACCGCCCTGCCGGTCGGCACGGAGGTCTATGGCGTGCCATCGGCGTGGCCGTCCGCCATCACGGCCGACCCGGTCCAGCTCGCGAGGCTGCGGGCGATCGCCCGCGGGGTCAGCGAGGCCTTCGGGGATGCCTACGATCGCGCCCTGCGTTCGCTGGCACCGGGGAGCGAGCCCGTCGGCGATGCCTTCGCCGCCCACGGTGACCTGGTCCTCTACGCCTACCCCGAGGACCTTCACGATGCGACGCGATCGACGCTCCTGCCACGACACGCCTTCATCGGCAGTGCCGTGCGCCACGAGTCGCCCGACGTCGAAACAGCGGCCTGGCTGGCGCGCTCCGATGGACGGCCGCTCGTGGTCGTATCCCTGGGCACCTTCCTCTCCGCACGCAGCGACGTCCTGGCGCGGGTCGCCGCTGCACTGCGCAGGGTCGAGGCACGCGTGGCCATCGCCATCGGGGCCAACGACCCCGAGGTCATCGGTGTGCTCCCGTCGGACTGGCTCGTGCGTGCCAGCTTGCCCCAGGTGGCGCTCTTGGAGCACGCCTCCCTGCTCGTGACGCACGGAGGGAACAACAGCGTGACGGAGGCCCTGACCCACGGCGTGCCGCTGTTGGTCATGCCCTTCTCGAGCGACCAGTTCGATGGTGCCGCGGCCATCGAACGACACCTGGCCGGTGTGGCGCTAGATCCCAATCGCGCCAGCCGGCCGCTCATCGCCGGCAGCATCCGCGGCCTGCTCAAGTCCCCTCCGTCGACACCCGGCCGCATCGCCGAGCGGCTTCAGGCGCTGCCAGGCCCTGAGATCGCCTATGCGGCGCTGTCTGGAGCCGGTCATCGCGCGCCTCACCCGATGCCCGCGGCGACAACCACGGCCAGAAGCGGCGTCCTGACGACCTCCGCCTGACAGTCCTCCGAGAGGCCACTGGGCGCTGGAACCCCCCGCACGGACCAGCCACCAGCACCATGTGAATCGATCGAGCCGGCCCCCGAAGGGACCGGCTCGACGGCAGAGGGAGAAGCGGTCAGCCCAGGGAGGGCGGCAGCATGACCTTCTGGATGACGTGGATGATGCCCTGGTCGCTGGCGCGGATGTCCGTGGCCAGGATGACCGCGTCGTCGATGCGCAGCTTGCCGCCGCGATCGGTGATGGCGGCCTTGTCGCCGTTGAGCATCTCGACCTTGGAGCCGAGGGCAGCGGTGGCCGTCTTGGCGTTCACCTTGCCGTCGATGACGTGGTAGGCCAGGATGTCGAGCAGGACGCCGTCACCGAGCAGGCTGTCGACGCTGCAGACGTTGCTGGGGTTGAGGCCGGCCTTGCCGAGGCCGAGGGCATCGCCCAGGCGGCGGAAGGCGGCATCGGTCGGGGCGAAGAGCGTCTTGTCCGGAGAGGACAGCACGTCCACGACGGCACCATCGAGGTAGTCGCAGGTGGCAGCGGTCAGGAGCGTGTCGTAGTTGCCGGTTCGGCTGTTCACGGCGATGGCCTTGTCCACGATCGTCGTGCCAGGTGCGGCAGAGGCGGCGGCCGGGATGATGGCCGTGACGGAAAGGGCAGCCAGCATCGCGCCGGCCATGATCTTCTTGAACATCAGGGTTTCCTCCTCGTGGTAGTCGTGTCAGTGGTTGGGTGGAGGAAGGCTCGGGGGTGGACGGAGCGTCGCGCCCCAAGCCTCCGATCGTGGCCTAGTTGGCCGAGGCGTCCTCGACGAGGATCACCGCTGAACGAGCCACTGCCCAGCTGGCCGATGGCCATGGCGCTGTAACTCTTGCCCGCCTCGAGCATCAGGGGATCGATGTCGAAGGCGGCCTTCTTGGCGCCGGCGGGACGGACCTCGAGGTCGTACTCGCCCGCGGGAACAGTGGCGTAGCCCTTGGCCTTGCCGTACTTGAGGTTCTTGAAGATGGCCTCCTTGACGGAGCTGCCATCAGGAGCGACGTCGACCTTGGGCGCGTCCGCGCTCAGGTGCACGACGCGGATCTGGGCCTGGTCGGCGACGGGGGCCGGCTTGTCCTCGAGGACGACCGGGGTGATGTTGGCGAGCTCGTTGGTGGCCGCGACGGTCGTCAGCGTGCCGCCCTCGAAGGTGAGCGGGGCATCGATGACCACGGGACCCTCTTCGAGAGACGCGCCCTTCGGGAACGACCTGGATCTGGTACGTGCCAGCCGGCACGTAGAGGTACTCGGAGATGACGCCGAACGGGACGGCGGTCAGGATGGCGTTGCCGTTGGCGTAGACGTCGACGCTGGGGGCATCAGCCGAGAAGTGGCCGACACGCACGCCCGCCAGGGCATCATCGACGGCCGGCACGACCGTGAAGCTGCCGTCTTCCAGGCCACCGACAGCGAAGACCGAGTAGCTGGTGCCTGCGGCGAGCGTGAGCGCCGGGATGTCGTAGGCGACGTCGGTCGAGCCGGTGGGGCGGATCTCGAGATCGTACTCACCAGCCGGCAGGTCGAGGTAGCCGGTGTTGTCGGGGTAGGCGAGGTTCTCGACGACGACGTCGCCACCGTCAACGGCGATGTCCACGGCCGGAGCATCGAAGCTGAAGTGAACGACGCGCGCCTGGGTGCCCTCGACGGTGGGGGCGGGGGCGTCGACGAGGACCTGCGGGGCGATGCCGGCGGCCAGGCTGCCGGTGGCAGCGACCGTGGTCATCGTGCCGGCGTCGAAGGTGAGGGCTGCGTCGATGACGACAGGGCCCTCCTCCAGGGTGGCGCCGCTCGGCACGACCTGGATCTGGTACTCACCACCGGGGACCTCGAGGTAGTCGGTGATCTTGGCGTACTCGAGGCCCTCGACGACGAGGTTGCCGCCGGCATACACATCGACGGCCGGGGCATCGCCCGCACCGTGGAGGACGCGGACCTTGGCCATCTCATCGGCCATCTCGTCCTGGGCGCCGACTGCGGTCGGGATGACCGCTGTGGCCGAGAGTGCGGCCACCATGCCGAGGAGGGCGATCTTGCGCCCCCGAGTGGTGGACTGTGACATGGGGTGGGTTCCTTTCGTGAGTGTCGTCGGGTGGGAGAGGAGCGGGCCGGCAGTGGGAAGGGGACGCGCACTGCCGGCCCAGCGGGATCAGTGAAGGGTCGTCAGGTCAGGCCTCGGGGGACTCCTCGGCCGCCATGTCGTCCTCAGCCGCCATGTCGTCCTCAGCCATCAGGCTGGCGTCGACCGCGGGCAGGACCGTGAACGAGCCGTCAGCGAGGGAGCCGATGGCGAAGACGGTGTAGCTGTTGGCACCCGCGAGCGGCAGCGGATCGATGTCGAAGGCGACGTCGGTCGTGCCGGTCGGGCGGATCTCGAGGTCGTACTCACCCTCGGGCAGGTCAAGGTAGCCGGCGGCGGAAGGGTAGGCGAGGTTCTCGACCACCACGTCGCCACCGTCGACCGCGACATCCACGGCGGGCGCGTCAGCGCTGTAGTGGACGACGCGCACCTGCGCGATGCCATCCTGCGGGTTGGGCTCGTCGACCAGGACCTGGGCCTCGATGGAGGCGAGGGCGTTGGTGGCGGCGACCGTGGTCATGGTGCCAGCGGCGAAGTCGAGGTCGACCGGGCCGATGACCGCGCCGTCGGCAGGATCAGCACCTGCGGCAACGACTTCGATGGTGTAGGTGCCACCGGGGACCTCGAGGTACTCAGAGAGCACGCCGAAGGGGACCTCGGTGAGGATGGCGCCACCGTTGGCGTACACGTCGACCGCGGGCGCATCCGGGCTGAAGTGCCCGACGCGCACCTTGGCCATCTCAGCCATGTCGTCCTGGGCAGCGACGCCGACCGGCAGGACGGAGATGGCAGCGAGGGCGGCGGCTGCGCCGATGATCGATAGCTTCTGGGTTCGCATGGTGGTTCGTTCCTTTCCGTAGGTTTCGGGAAGTGGATGGATCTGGTCGCTCGACGCGGCGGGCTTGGAGTCCCGCCGGTGGGACGGTCGAGGCGCGCTGCGCGCCACTGCGTGGGCCCCTAGCGGGACCACCTGTCGGTCATGTCGTTCTCTCCTCGTCTGTCTTCGTGTCCAGGGTCTGTTGACCTGATGGGTCGAAACTTAGCGTGATGTCCATACCTTGTCAAGTGTTTGTGCGAGATTCTACGGCTTGTGACTGTCACAAAATCGTGATATGCTCCACAAAGCATGTACAGCATCAAGCAAGCCTCCATCCGCTCCGGCGTCAGCGTCCCGCTCATCCGGGCGTGGGAACGTCGCTACGGCGTGGTCGACTCCCAAGCGCACGGCCTCTGGGTATCGGCTCTACGACGACGAGGCCATCGCGACCCTCGTTGCGCGTGCGCGAGCTGACCGAAAGCGGCTGGACAGCCAGTGAGGCCAGTCGAGCCATCCTGGCCGGCGAGGTCACCTCGGCTCCGATCGCGCCGCTCCCCACCTGGCCCGTGGGAGACGGAGCTGTGAACAGCCGCCAGGAGGACCTCATCGGGAGATTCCTGACCGCGGCCACCAACATGGACATCGCCGCGACCGGCGCCGTCCTGGACGAGATGTTCGCGCAGGGTTCATTCGAGTCGATCGTCGACGACCTGCTCATGCCGGCACTCGCGTCGCTCGGGCAGGCCTGGGCGGAGGGCCGCCTCGATGTCGCCGCAGAGCACGCCGCCAGCGCCGCCATCCATCGCCGCCTCTCCGCCCTGTACGAGGCGGCGGCGGTCATCGGTGACGCGAGCGTCGTGGTGGGCCTGCCACCGGAAGGTCGCCACGAGCTGGGTGCCCTGGCCTTTGCGGTCGCGCTCAGGCGCCTGGGTGCCGGCGTGCTCTATCTTGGGGCGGACGTCCCCATCGGCAGCTGGGTACATGTGGTCCGCCAGCAGCGCGCCCGCGTGGTGGTGCTGGCCGTCGTCCAGGACTCGGATCAGCCAAAGGCTCTCGAGGTCGCAGCAGCGCTGCGCTCAGCCGGTCACAGCCCCGTGTTCGCGGTCGGTGGCCGAAGAGCCAGCTGGGAGGGAGCACGGGAAGCCGGTATCGTGGTGCTGCCGGAGCGCATCAACGAGGCGGCCTCGGTCGCCGCCAGGCTCGCAGCCGGGACCGCCGCCGCACGGTAGGCTGCCCGGACGGGTCATCGACACCAGACAGGACGGGAGCACAGAACATGAGCAGGAGCAGTCACTCACTGCGTGCGGGGGCGTGAAGCTCACGGTCCTCGGCTCCTCGGCCGCGTGGTCCGAGCAGACCGGTCGCCCGTCCTCGTCCTATCTCGTCGAACACGGCGAAGAGGCGCTGGTGCTGGACCTGGGCCAGGGGGCCCTGGGTGCGCTGTTCGGACATCGCGAACCGTCGACCATTCGAGCCGTGGTGGTCAGCCACATGCACGCCGACCACCATGTCGACCTCATCCCGCTGCGCCACTATCTGAAGTACCAGTTCGACGAGCCGCGCAGGATCGGATTGCACGTCCCCGACGAGCTGCGCCGTCGCTACGACGCTTTCTTAGGGGAGGCCGACTTCCTGCGTGACCTCGCGGGGCCGGAACTCGTCGCGGGGGCCAGGGAGATCGGGCCATTCATCCTGGAAGCCCAGCCAGTCCTCCACTCCGAGCACAGCTACGCATTCCGCGTCACCGCCATCGACGACCGCGACGGATCCGGCCTGGTCTACAGTGGCGACTGTGGTCGAGCGGACGACCTGCTGCCGCTCATCCGCGAGGGCGATACCGTCCTCTGCGAGGCGTTCTGGTCCACCAGGACGCCTCAGCCGGAGGCCAATCACCTTACCGCGACCCAGGCGGCGGATGTTGCCCATCGCGGGCGGGCGGGTCGTCTCATCTTGACGCATATCCTCGAGTCCCACGACCCCAGGGCGGCCCTGGAGGCTGCCGCTCGGGTGTTCCCGGGCCCGGTGACTTTGGCTGAACCCGGTGGGACCGTCAGCATCGGAGAACAGCCATGAACGCGGGCAGCGGGCGCCGAGTCCTGCCCGTGCGGACCCGTGTCCGGACACTCATCGAGGACGCGCTGAAAGAGGCCGTCGAGGCTGGCGCCCTGCCATCGCTCGGGCCCGAGCAGACACCCGAGGTGGAAGTCGAGCGGCCCGCGAACCTGAGCCACGGTGACGTCGCCACGAACCTGGCCCTCAAGCTCGCGAGACCTTTGCGCCTCCCGCCGGTCGGGATCGCGGAGACGCTGGCGACCAGCCTGCGCGCCCTGCCGGACGAGGTCGCCGTCGAAGACGTGCAAGTGGCCGCGCCCGGCTTCCTCAACCTGCGTCTCGCTCCGGCCTGGCTGGAGACCGTCCTGGATGAGGCTAGAGCGGCAGGATCGGACTTCGGGCGGCTGGCGCCGGGGACCCCTCGGAACGTCAACGTGGAGTTCGTCTCCGCCAACCCCACGGGGCCACTGACCGTTGGCAACGCGCGCGGTGCCTTCGTCGGCGATCTGCTCTGTCGGGTCCTGGAAGGCGGAGGCCACCGCGTCACGCGCGAGTACTACTTCAATGATTCGGGACGCCAGGTCCGTGTCCTTGGCGCTTCTGTGATCGCGCGCCGGCTGGGCGAGCCCCTGCCGGAGGAGGCCTACCGAGGCAGCTACGTGGACGACTTGGCGGCGGCCATGCCGGAGGAGGCGTGGGAGGCCGCCACGGCACCTGGCGCCGACCGGGAGGCGCTCGTCGGCGATTGGGCGGGTGCCCGCATCCGCGACGGCATCGAGGCCAGCCTCGAGAGGCTCGGCGTGCATTTCGACGTCTGGAAGAGCGAGGCGAGCCTGCACGACGAGGGCTGGGTGGCCCGTGCCGTCGCCTTGTTGCGCGAGGGTGGCCATGTCTTCGAGTCGGAGGGTGCCACATGGTTCCGCTCGACCGCCTTCGGCGACGACAAGGACCGCGTCATCTACCGCACCGGCGGCGAGCCGACTTACTTCGCCTCGGACATCGGGTACGTCAGCGAGAAGTTCAGCCGCGGCTTCGACAAGCTCATCTACGTCTGGGGGGCAGACCACCACGGGACGGTGGCGCGTGTTCGCAACGCGGCGGAGGCCATGGGCTTCGACAAGGACGCCGTGGAGATGCTCATGGTGGCGTGGGTGCGCTTCGTGAAAGACGGCCGGGAGATCGCCATGAGCAAGCGCTCGGGTGAGTTCCTGACCCTGGATGAGCTGCTCGAAGAGATCGGCGTGGACGCCGCCCGATGGTCATTCGCCTCACGATCGGCGAGCTCGCCCATCGACGTTGACATCGAGCTGGCCCGCCGCCAGTCGGCGGAGAACCCCGTCTACTACGTGCAGTATGCCCATGCGCGCATCTGCTCGATCCTGACCAAGGCGGCCGAGGCAGGGCTCACGCCAGCACCCTCCTTCCGGGGGGTGCTGGCCGCCGATGCCGTGGCGGCCGGCCTGGCGCGCGACATGCTGCGACTACCAGAGGTCATCGAGGACGCCGCAGGCTCGGAGGAGGCGCAGGGCGTGACCGCCTACGCCACGGAGCTGGCCACCACGTTCCATGCCTTCTACCGGGACCGGCGCGTCATCGACCCGGCGGACCCTCTCACCTCGGCCGGTCGGCTGGCGCTCATCGACCTGACGCGTGTGGTCATCCGCAACACCCTTGCACTGCTGGGCATCTCCGCGCCCGAGTCCATGTGACGAGGCCGGGCACGCAGCCCGGCCTCGACGAGATTCCCTGACACCGCTCCGTCGGCACGGCCCCCGCTAGGGAGCCAGTCCGAGGGCAGCCTGCACGTTCGCGAGGGTATTCGGGTCGCTGGTGAGCAGTGCGAGGGCCGGATTCGAGATCCCGGTCGAGATGTCGGCTGCGATCATGGCATGGGCGCCCGGCAGGTCGGCCACGGCGGCGCTGGCCGCTTCCACGAACTGAGCCGTGTCATCGGGGCTATCCCAGCTCGTCTGCCAGACGATGGCCCACGTGCCATCGGGCCCGTCGAGACTGACGAGACGGTCGCCGGCCCAACCGGCCGCCGCATTTGCGCGTGGCAGGTCGATGGGAGCCTTCGGCCCTTCTTGCGTCCCAGGCTGACCGTCCGCCAGCCACACGGCGATGCGCAGCTCGCCCATCGTCTGCTTCCAGGCTTCCGACCAACCACCACCGAGTCTGCCGGCGAGGTCGCCCAGGTCGATGGATGTGGGTCGATCGCCCGGATACGCCTTTGGGTGCAGGATCTGCTCGGTCGATTCGGGCGGGCTGGACCAGGCGTCGTTGACGGCGCCCCAGCCACCCGTCTCCCTGAGCCGATCGACGAAGAGTCGGCCCTCCAGGAACGGGAGGTTGTACTCCCGCTGGAGGATCTGTGGCATGGACGCGGTGACGGCGTCGTCGCCGGGCACGATGACGTCATCGACCTTGTCCTGGTTGCCGGGCGCGATGGCGGCGGCTGACCAGGTCAGCATGGTCGCGGTGCCGTCGCCCTGCTCCAGCGACAGTCCCGCCAGAGCATGGTCCCCTTGTGTCGGGTCGTCGACGCGTGCGAGGCCAAGGCCGATCTGCTGGTCGACGGCCGCACGGCCGAACTCGCGCGCCGCTTCCGCCTCGTCGCCCACGGTCAGCTTCTCGAGCGAGTCGAGCGCGGTCAGCTGGCCGGCACCTTGCCGATAGGCGACCGATAGGGGTTGTCCATAGAGTCGATCCAGCAGCGTTGCCAGATCGTCGCCCTGGCCCAGGAGGCCCATGCGCTTGAGGGTCCGGTCCTCGGCCGGCACGGAGGCCGGGTCATGGAGCCGCTGCGAGCGGGCAGCGAGCGCCTGTCGCTGGTCGCCAGCGCTGATGGCGTCATACGGGACGGCGCCCAGGGGCAGCTCGCGGGCGGTCGGGATGGCCGCCGCGACGGTATCGAGCTGGCCGATGACGGTGGGATTCTGAAGGGAGCCACCAACGCCTCGAGGCTCGATAGGCGGTCCCAGCGAGACCGTGTAGGCGACCGGGCTGTCCTTGATGACGACGGTGCCAGGCGCCGGGTCCTGGGAGAGGACGACCCCGTTCGGAACGGCCGGGTCGTTGACCTCCGACCTCGCGCCCGGCGTGACCTCCGCAGCCGCGAGCGTGGCAAGGGCATCCGCCTCCGCCAGGCCCACGATGGCGGGCACGCTGACCTGCTTGGCACCCTTGCTGACGGTGAGGGTGACGGCCGAGCCGGTCTGCACCTCGGTGCCCGCGACGGGATCGGTCTTGACGGCCTGGCCGGCGGGGATGGTGGCGTTGGTCTTCTGCTCGGTGGCAGCCACGACGAGGCCGGCGGCCCCGATGGTGGCCACCGCGTCGGCCTCGGCGAGGCCCTTGACCTCGGGCACGAGGGTGAGCGGCGGACCGGAGCTCACGGTGTAGTCGACGGCGAGTGCCCGCGGCCACCGTCGTGCCGGGCTCGGGGGCCTGGGAGAGGACGGTGTTCTTGGGACTGGCGTCCTCGACCACGCTCGTGGCGCCGACGGTGAGCTCGGCGCTCTCGATGGCGGCCTTGGCGTCGGGCTGCAGGAGGCCCACGATGGCGGGCACGCTGACCTGCTTGGCACCCTTGCTGACGGTGAGGGTGACGGCCGAGCCGGTCTGCACCTCGGTGCCCGCGACGGGATCGGTCTTGACGGCCTGGCCGGCGGGGATGGTGGCGTTGGTCTTCTGCTCGGTGGCAGCCACGACGAGGCCGGCGGCCCCGATGGTGGCCACCGCGTCGGCCTCGGCGAGGCCCTTGACCTCGGGCACGAGGGTGAGCGGCGGACCGGAGCTCACGGTGTAGTCGACGGGAGTGCCCGCGGCCACCGTCGTGCCGGGCTCGGGGGCCTGGGAGAGGACGGTGTTCTTGGGGCTGGCGTCCTCGACCACGCTCGTGGCGCCGACGGTGAGCTCGGCGCTCTGGATGGCGGCCTTGGCGTCGGGCTGCAGGAGGCCCACGATGGCGGGCACGCTGACCTGCTTGGCACCCTTGCTGACGGTGAGGGTGACGGCCGAGCCGGTCTGCACCTCGGTGCCGGCCACGGGATCGGTCTTGACGGCCTGGCCGGCGGGGATGGTGGCGTTGGTCTTCTGCTCGGTGGCAGCCACGACGAGGCCGGCGGCCCCGATGGTGGCCACCGCGTCGGCCTCGGCGAGGCCCTTGACCTCGGGCACGAGGGTGAGCGGCGGACCGGAGCTCACGGTGTAGTCGACGGGAGTGCCCGCGGCCACCGTCGTGCCGGGCTCGGGGGCCTGGGAGAGGACGGTGTTCTTGGGGCTGGCGTCCTCGACCACGCTCGTGGCGCCGACGGTGAGCTCGGCGCTCTGGATGGCGGCCTTGGCGTCGGGCTGCAGGAGGCCCACGATGGCGGGCACGCTGACCTGCTTGGCACCCTTGCTGACGGTGAGGGTGACGGCCGAGCCGGTCTGCACCTCGGTGCCGGCCACGGGATCGGTCTTGACGGCCTGGCCGGCGGGGATGGTGGCGTTGGTCTTCTGCTCGGTGGCAGCCACGACGAGGCCGGCGGCCCCGATGGTGGCCACCGCGTCGGCCTCGGCGAGGCCCTTGACCTCGGGCACGAGGGTGAGCGGCGGACCGGAGCTCACGGTGTAGTCGACGGGAGTGCCCGCGGCCACCGTCGTGCCGGGCTCGGGGGCCTGGGAGAGGACGGTGTTCTTGGGGCTGGCGTCCTCGACCACGCTCGTGGCGCCGACGGTGAGCTCGGCGCTCTGGATGGCGGCCTTGGCGTCGGGCTGCAGGAGGCCCACGATGGCGGGCACGCTGACCTGCTTGGCACCCTTGCTGACGGTGAGGGTGACGGCCGAGCCGGTCTGCACCTCGGTGCCGGCCGCGGGATCGGTCTTGACGGCCTGGCCGGCGGGGATGGTGGCGTTGGTCTTCTGCTCGGTGGCGGCCACGACGAGGCCGGCGGCCGCGATGGTGGCCACCGCGTCGGCCTCGGCGAGGCCCTTGACCTCGGGCACGAGGGTGAGCGGCTGGAGCCGGAGCTCACGGTGTAGTCGACGGCAGTGCCCGACGGCCACGCGTCGTGCCGGGCTCGGGGGCCTGGGAGAGGACGGTGTTCTGCGGGACTGGCGTCTCGACCACGCTCGTGGCGCCGACGGTGAGCTCGGCGCTCTGGATGGCGGCCTTGGCGTCGGGCTGCAGGACGGCCCACGATGGCGGGCACGCTGACCTGCTTGGCACCCTTGCTGACGGTGAGGGTGACGCGCCGAGCCGGCTGCACCTCGGTGCCGGCCACGGGATCGGTCTTGACGGCCTGGCCGGCGGGGATGGTGGCGTTGGTCTTCTGCTCGGTGGCAGCCACGACGAGGCCGGCGGCCCCGATGGTGGCCACCGCGTCGGCCTCGGCGAGGCCCTTGACCTCGGGCACGAGGGTGAGGCTCGAGCCGCTCGAGACGACCAGGTCCACGGACGCGCCCAGGTCGAGCTCAGTATCGGCGGCGGGATCCGTCTTGATGACATCGCCAGCAGCGATCCTCTCGCTGGGCTGATCGAGTGTCTGGCCAACGACGAGACCGGCGTCCTCGATGGTCGTGATGGCATCCGCCTCGGGATACTCGCGAACGTCCGGAACCATCACAGTCGGGGTGACGCCCAGGCTGACGAGGTAGCTGACGCTGCTGCCCACGGCCACGCTGGTGCCGGGCGCGGGATCCTGGCTGATGACCTCACCGGCGGGCACGTCGGCGCTGTAGGCCTCGCTGGGAGCGCCCACCAGGCGGGCCTCGCTGAGGGCCTGCTCGGCCTCCTCGGCGGGACCGGCCAGGTCGGGCACGGCGGTGGTCTCGACGCCCAGGCTGACGAGGTAGCTGACGCTGCTGCCCACGGCCACGCTGGTGCCGGGCGCGGAATCCTGGCTGATGACCTCACCGGCGGGCACGTCGGCGCTGTAGGCCTCGCTGGGAGCGCCCACCAGGCGGGCCTCGCTGAGGGCCTGCTCGGCCTCCTCGGCGGGACCGGCCAGGTCGGGCACGGCGGTGGTCTCGACGCCCAGGCTGACGAGGTAGCTGACGCTGCTGCCCACGGCCACGCTGGTGCCGGGCGCGGGATCCTGGCTGATGACCTCACCGGCGGGCACGTCGGCGCTGTAGGCCTCGCTGGGAGCGCCCACCAGGCGGGCCTCGCTGAGGGCCTGCTCGGCCTCCTCGGCGGGACCGGCCAGGTCGGGCACGGCGGTGGTCTCGACGCCCAGGCTGACGAGGTAGCTGACGCTGCTGCCCACGGCCACGCTGGTGCCGGGCGCGGGATCCTGGCTGATGACCTCACCGGCGGGCACGTCGGCGCTGTAGGCCTCGCTGGGAGCGCCCACCAGGCGGGCCTCGCTGAGGGCCTGCTCGGCCTCCTCGGCGGGACCGGCCAGGTCGGGCACGGCGGTGGTCTCGACGCCCAGGCTGACGAGGTAGCTGACGCTGCTGCCCACGGCCACGCTGGTGCCGGGCGCGGGATCCTGGCTGATGACCTCACCGGCGGGCACGTCGGCGCTGTAGGCCTCGCTGGGAGCGCCCACCAGGCGGGCCTCGCTGAGGGCCTGCTCGGCCTCCTCGGCGGGACCGGCCAGGTCGGGCACGGCGGTGGTCTCGACGCCCAGGCTGACGAGGTAGCTGACGCTGCTGCCCACGGCCACGCTGGTGCCGGGCGCGGGATCCTGGCTGATGACCTCACCGGCGGGCACGTCGGCGCTGTAGGCCTCGCTGGGAGCGCCCACCAGGCGGGCCTCGCTGAGGGCCTGCTCGGCCTCCTCGGCGGGACCGGCCAGGTCGGGCACGGCGGTGGTCTCGACGCCCAGGCTGACGAGGTAGCTGACGCTGCTGCCCACGGCCACGCTGGTGCCGGGCGCGGGATCCTGGCTGATGACCTCACCGGCGGGCACGTCGGCGCTGTAGGCCTCGCTGGGAGCGCCCACCAGGCGGGCCTCGCTGAGGGCCTGCTCGGCCTCCTCGGCGGGACCGGCCAGGTCGGGCACGGCGGTGGTCTCGACGCCCAGGCTGACGAGGTAGCTGACGCTGCTGCCCACGGCCACGCTGGTGCCGGGCGCGGGATCCTGGCTGATGACCTCACCGGCGGGCACGTCGGCGCTGTAGGCCTCGCTGGGAGCGCCCACCAGGCGGGCCTCGCTGAGGGCCTGCTCGGCCTCCTCGGCGGGACCGGCCAGGTCGGGCACGGCGGTGGTCTCGACGCCCAGGCTGACGAGGTAGCTGACGCTGCTGCCCACGGCCACGCTGGTGCCGGGCGCGGGATCCTGGCTGATGACCTCACCGGCGGGCACGTCGGCGCTGTAGGCCTCGCTGGGAGCGCCCACCAGGCGGGCCTCGCTGAGGGCCTGCTCGGCCTCCTCGGCGGGACCGGCCAGGTCGGGCACGGCGGTGGTCTCGACGCCCAGGCTGACGAGGTAGCTGACGCTGCTGCCCACGGCCACGCTGGTGCCGGGCGCGGGATCCTGGCTGATGACCTCACCGGCGGGCACGTCGGCGCTGTAGGCCTCGCTGGGAGCGCCCACCAGGCGGGCCTCGCTGAGGGCCTGCTCGGCCTCCTCGGCGGGACCGGCCAGGTCGGGCACGGCGGTGGTCTCGACGCCCAGGCTGACGAGGTAGCTGACGCTGCTGCCCACGGCCACGCTGGTGCCGGGCGCGGGATCCTGGCTGATGACCTCACCGGCGGGCACGTCGGCGCTGTAGGCCTCGCTGGGAGCGCCCACCAGGCGGGCCTCGCTGAGGGCCTGCTCGGCCTCCTCGGCGGGACCGGCCAGGTCGGGCACGGCGGTGGTCTCGACGCCCAGGCTGACGAGGTAGCTGACGCTGCTGCCCACGGCCACGCTGGTGCCGGGCGCGGGATCCTGGCTGATGACCTCACCGGCGGGCACGTCGGCGCTGTAGGCCTCGCTGGGAGCGCCCACCAGGCGGGCCTCGCTGAGGGCCTGCTCGGCCTCCTCGGCGGGACCGGCCAGGTCGGGCACGGCGGTGGTCTCGACGCCCAGGCTGACGAGGTAGCTGACGCTGCTGCCCACGGCCACGCTGGTGCCGGGCGCGGGATCCTGGCTGATGACCTCACCGGCGGGCACGTCGGCGCTGTAGGCCTCGCTGGGAGCGCCCACCAGGCGGGCCTCGCTGAGGGCCTGCTCGGCCTCCTCGGCGGGACCGGCCAGGTCGGGCACGGCGGTGGTCTCGACGCCCAGGCTGACGAGGTAGCTGACGCTGCTGCCCACGGCCACGCTGGTGCCGGGCGCGGGTACCTGGCTGATGACCTCACCGGCGGGCACGTCGGCGCTGTAGGCCTCGCTGGGAGCGCCCACCAGGCGGGCCTCGCTGAGGGCCTGCTCGGCCTCCTCGGCGGGACCGGCCAGGTCGGGCACGGCGGTGGTCTCGACGCCCAGGCTGACGAGGTAGCTGACGCTGCTGCCCACGGCCACGCTGGTGCCGGGCGCGGGATCCTGGCTGATGACCTCACCGGCGGGCACGTCGGCGCTGTAGGCCTCGCTGGGAGCGCCCACCAGGCGGGCCTCGCTGAGGGCCTGCTCGGCCTCCTCGGCGGGACCGGCCAGGTCGGGCACGGCGGTGGTCTCGACGCCCAGGCTGACGAGGTAGCTGACGCTGCTGCCCACGGCCACGCTGGTGCCGGGCGCGGGATCCTGGCTGATGACCTCACCGGCGGGCACGTCGGCGCTGTAGGCCTCGCTGGGAGCGCCCACCAGGCGGGCCTCGCTGAGGGCCTGCTCGGCCTCCTCGGCGGGACCGGCCAGGTCGGGCACGGCGGTGGTCTCGGGTGCGGAGGCGATGTCCACGTCGACCGTGGAGCCAGGCAGCACCATGGTGCCTGGTGTCGGATCCTGGTCGAGGATGGTGTTGGGCTCCACCTCGGTGGTCTCCACGGTGGTGGTCCGGAGGACCAGTCCCATGGAAGCGGCTTCCGCCTGGGCGTCCGCCAGGATCATGCCCTCGAATGTGGGCACGGCCACGAGCGCGGGGCCCGTGGAGACGACATAGGCGACGGCCGAGCCGCGGGCCACCTCGGTGGCGGCCACGGGCATCGAGCTGATGACGTTGCCGGCCACGATGGTGGCGTCGGAGGCCTGGCTGCGGGTCCCGGCCGAGAGGCCGGCATCGCTGAGGGCCTGGAGCGCATCGGCCTCGGGCAGGTCGATGATGTCGGGCACGGCCACGAGCGCGGGGCCCGTGGAGACGACATAGGCGACGGCCGAGCCGCGGGCCACCTCGGTGGCGGCCACGGGCATCGAGCTGATGACGTTGCCGGCCACGATGGTGGCGTCGGAGGCCTGGCTGCGGGTCCCGGCCGAGAGGCCGGCATCGCTGAGGGCCTGGAGCGCATCGGCCTCGGGCAGGTCGATGATGTCGGGCACGGCCACGAGCGCGGGGCCCGTGGAGACGACATAGGCGACGGCCGAGCCGCGGGCCACCTCGGTGGCGGCCACGGGCATCGAGCTGATGACGTTGCCGGCCACGATGGTGGCGTCGGAGGCCTGGCTGCGGGTCCCGGCCGAGAGGCCGGCATCGCTGAGGGCCTGGAGCGCATCGGCCTCGGGCAGGTCGATGATGTCGGGCACGGCCACGGTTGGCGTGGCCACGGCCACGGCCAGCTCGATAGTGGACCCGACAGGCACAGCCTCACCAGGGGGCGGTTGCTGACTGAGGACGGTGCCAGGATCCGCATCGTCGGTCTCGACCGAGGTGACTCGGACGACGAGCCCGTAGTCATCGGCCGTCGCTTCAGCCTCCTCGAGGCTGAGGCCCTGGAAGTTGGGGGTGTCGACGACGGCTTCAGCCGAAGGACTCGCGCTGGGGACCTCTGTCATGGCCGGCGAGGGCGAGAGCGTCACGTCCGGCGAGCCGGAATCGAAGGGGCGGAAAAGGAGGATGACGATGGCCAGCGCCACGACGAAGGCGCCCACCAGGATGCCGCCGACGAGCAACACGGGCGTGCCCTCATCGGATGGCTCCTCGTCCATGCCGATCGGCGGCGGGGGCGGACCCTCGGGCGGCTCGATGGTCATGTCGGGGCGGGCAGCCAGCGCGGCCAGGGCAGCCTCGGTGGCGTCAGGATCGGGCGCTACGGGCGTGGTCGTCCACGCGGCAGCCGTGGCAGCCGCCACGCCGACACCAGCGTCCGCTGCCGGATCCACCGTGTCAGGTTCCGCGACGTCGACGACCGGGTCGGCGGCAGGCTCGGACAGATCCGCGCCGGCGGCTGGGGAGGATGCGGAGTCCGCTCCGGCCGGCGTCTCGGCGCCCGACCCGGCATCCGCCTGGCCGGGCGATGCAGTGGGATCGACGGGGTCAGGGGACGCACTGGGGTCGCCGGGGTCCGGCCGCTGATCAGTCATGGCACGCGGACCTTAGGTGACTTCACCTCCGGGTGCGAGCGCATTGGGTATGCGACCTGGGCCGTTCCCGGCGCAAGTGTCCGATTCTTCATCGTCCGCCGCTCCTCGCTTCACGTGCCCGCCATCCGAGGGTTCAGGGCGAGAGTCCCAGCGTCGTCTTGACGGTCTCCAGGGTCGTGTCGCCATCAGCCAGCAGGACAAGTACTGGTGAGGATAGTCCTCCACCCACGTCGGCATTCAAGATGGCCTGGGCACCGGGCAGGTCCCTGACGACCTCACGAGCAGCATCCCGGAACTCTTTCGCATCGGCGCGGCTATCCCACTCTGTCTGCCAGACGACGGCCCAGGCTTCCCCCGGACCATCGAGGCTCACGAGGCGATCACCTCCCCATCCGGCTGCTGCCTCGGCCCGCGGAGGGGGCGCCGGCAGGACCGGGTAGGGCGCCCGCGACTTCTGACCATCCGCCAACCAGACACCGATCTGCATCTCGCCCAGCGTCTGCTCGTAGGTCTCGGCCCAGCCGGGGCCGAGCCGCGCACCGAGATCGGGCATGTCGATCTCGATCGGCACCTCGTCGGGATACAGCTCGGGGTGGAGGATCTGCTCGGTCGAGGTCGGCTGGGCTCGCCACACGTCATCCACGGCCTCCCAGTCGCCGCGACCCCTGATGGCATTCACGAATGCGAAGCCGTCGATGTAGAGGAATTCAAGTCGGCGCCGCAAGAGGGCCGGCTCCTTCCGCAGTGCTTTCTCATCCTGCTTGGTGAGCGCCCGGGCCGAGACCGCAAGGAGGTCCGCCAGGTCGAGTTCGCGTGCCGCCCAGTCGTACATGACAGCAGTGGCGTCACCCTCGGTCAGGGCCTGTTGGGCAAGGATGGCATCCGAGCGATCGAGCTCCTTGATCTGGCCGGCTTCGAGGTCGAACGTCGCATCCTGGAGGGCGTGTGCGTACTCGTGTGCGATCACGACGGATTCGGGGGTCCCGATCCTACGCGCGGGTCCAGCGAGCGAGAGCGTCTCCGTCCGCGGGTCGTAGTCAGCCACCATCCGGCCGTTCGCGAGGCCGAGGATCGACGCCGCCAGGTCGACATCCGGGCCGATGAGCCCGAGATGGGTGAGGGCACTGTCTTCTGCAGCGAGGTAGGCATCGGGATAGCGCTCGTGGAAGACGCCCTCGAGCTCGGCCGCGAGGGTCGCCTCGTCAACGACACGGACCTGCACACCATCGGCAGGCGGGAGTCCGCGGACGGGATGGACCGAGTCGATGACCCGGCTGACCTGCCTGACCATCCTGGCGCTCAGGCCCTCGTACGAGGGCGCCACGTCGTTCGAGGGAGACTCGGTCGGCGATGCGTCCTGCGCTGCGGTTCGGCTGCTCGGGACGACGGTCAGAATGGCCAGGACCAGGGCCGCTGCCAGAGGTCCGATGAGCCTCGTCCGGCCCAACGTGCGCGGGTGGCTACCGACGATGGCTGTCATGGCCGTGCATTCTGACAGCCTCTGGGGGCAGCCTTCGGCCGAGGTCGGACGTGGGCTGAACGACCGGTGTCCGTTTCTTCATCATTCACGTTCTGGCGCCTTCATCGTCGAGGGCTACCCTTCGCTCACGGAACCGTGAAGCAGCCCTTCACAGTTCCCTCTCCCTCCCTCCGGAACGAGGGGCGCCGATTGGGCAGGCGCCCCTCGTTCCCTTTCTATGCTCCACGTGTGGCACCATCCCGGTCATGGAGATCACGTGGTTCGGTGCATCGTGTGTTCGGCTGAAAGGACGAGAGGGCGTAGTCGCGGCCGACCCTTTCCGGTCCATCGTCGGGCCGACTGGGCGCGGGATCACGGCGGACATCGTTTCGTTCGGTTACCCCGACGAGACGGAGCCGGTCGGGCGCGGCGCCAAGGCCAAGGCGGGCGTGGTCTCGCGCCAGTTGGGTGTGCCGCTGCCGACCAGCCTCGAGTCGGCATACGTCCTCGATTCACCCGGAGAGTTCGAGGTCCACGACGTCATGGTTACCGGCGTGCGCACCTACCGTGACCCGGAGCGCGGTGGCAAGCGTGGCGCCAGCACCGCCTTCGTGTACGAGCTGGACGGCATCCTCACGGCCCACCTGGGTAACGTCGGGCATGTGCTCGACGCCGACACCATCCGAGAGATGGGCCACGTCGATGTCATCTGCCTTGGGATCGGTCCCCAGCTGAGCGCCGCGCAAGCAGCCGAGGTCATCACCCAGCTGGACGCCGCCATGGTCGTCCCGATGCCATTGACGGATGCCGCCGCCGCCCCGGATGGTGACCTGGCGCGCTTTCTCAAGGAGATGAGCGCTGATCACCCGCAGCCGGTCCCGCGCCTGAACGTGACGATCTCGTCGCTGCCTGCCGAGACCACCATCGTGCTGCTGGAGCAGCGCGGCAAGACCTGAAACTCGTCGGGCAGCCGACTGACGGGGCGACGCCGCCGCAGGCGCCTTGGTCAGCCGGAGGAGCGAACGGCGGCGAGCCGCAGCTCCAGCACCATCCCTGGCTCGTAGCGCCGGATGCGCAGCCATTCGGCCGCCTCGCGGACGCGTTCGTCCAGCGGCCTGCCGGAGGCGACGCCGATGTGGTCGGCAACATCCAGGAGGGCCGCCGCCGGGGCCAGCCCGATGAGCTCCGAGTCGAGCATGCTGACGGCCTCGGCGCGAGCCAGCCGATCTACCGTCTCCCAGAGGCGCCAGAGCGACGTACGCTCGTGATCGAGCAGGTTCATGGAGAGCTGGACGCAGCCTTGTGATGGGAGGTCGATGCCCAGTGCCTGAACCGCCGGCAACCCACCATCGCGCTCGCGGACCTGACCCGCGAGTCGGCGAGCCACCGCCACGTCGGTGGTGGAGAGCTGGATGTTCCAGGCGATAAGGAAGGGGCGTGCGCCCACGACAGTGGCGCCGGCCGTGGGATGCGGCCTGGGCGGCCCGAAGTCCGGCGCGTGGGTCTCCTCGCGCATGGCCTCCGCGAGACCCTCGAATCCGGGCCGTCGGATGTCGGCCAGGACTCGCCGATCAGGTCGCAGAGCGGCCTCTGCGTACAGGTAGACCGGCAAGTCGAAGCGCTCGGCCAGGCCCGCGGCGAATCCGCGAGCGCCGTCCACGCATTGCGCCATGGTCGTCTCGCCCAGGGGCACGAAAGGGATGACGTCCACGGCCCCGAGACGGGGGTGCTTACCACGTTGCACGCGCATGTCGATGCGCTCGATCGCCACTTCGACCGAACCCTCCAGGGCAGTCATGACCCGGCCCGGGAAGCCCGCCACGGTGTAGACACTGCGCTGATGATCCGCGTCAGCCGTCTGGTCCAGGAGCCAGGCCCCGCCGTGACCACGGAGGGCCTCGGCGATGGCATCCAGCGTCTCTAAGCTGGTGCCCTCGCTGAAGTTGGGAACGCATTCGACGAGGCTGTCCAAATCGTCCGTCCTAGTGACAGCTCGGTGCGCATCACCGGAAAGCGTTCATCGGCGATGGCCATGTGGAATCCGCAGCGTTCCCAGAAGCGTGGATGGGCGGTGGACGCCTCGTCCTCGGAAAGGGTCAAGTCCGGATACGCCTCCACCGCAGCGAAGCCGCGAATGGCCAGGTCGTCCACGACGGCCGCGATGAGCCGCGCTCCAAAGCCCAAACCTCTGGCAGCACCCGTCGTGGCGACACAGGTGATGACCGCCGGCAGCGGCGCACTGGGAAGAGCCGAGTAAAGGTCGCGGATCTGCTGGGCCCTCGGATACGCAGATAGCGGCCCGAATTGCGCATAGGCCATGGGCGAGCCATCGACCATCAGGACCTTGGCGTAGGACCCGAAGACCGCGAGACCCCTGGTCAGCAGCCGCAGCTTGCGTGGCATGTCAGGACCCGGTCGAGGATCGGACGCGGGAGCGGCCAGGAACGGGTTGAAGGCAGGATCGGACGGCGGCGTTGCCAGGAAGGGGTTGAAGGCAGGACCAGCGCCTGGGGCTGGCGCGAACGGGTTGTCAGCCAGCGATCGAGGGGCTTCGCGGGTCGGGGCCGCGGGGCCGGACTGCCACCAGGAAGGCCGCGCCGACTTCACACCGCGGACAGGGTCCTCCCAGTAGTCGCAGCTGCGATGGTCGAATCGCGGGTCGGCACACGGGGGCAACAGGGCCCACGAGGCCTCATCGGTGACATCCGCGATCCGGACGCTCTGACGCGTGCTCACGCGACAGAGTCTATTGCGGTCAGACCCCGAAGCGGAGACTGGCGGCGATGGCTTCGAAGATGGCCTCAGCGGCCTCGAAGCCATCCTCCGACGCCACGAAGCAGACGAGGTACGCGTCGGCGCCGAAACGGAATAGGTACGAGCGGACCTGGATGGCCCCAAGGTCCGGGTCCTCCAGGCTGAAGTCGAAGCGGACACCCCGGGCTGTCGGCAGCGTCACGTCGTCGCGGAAGGGGCCGCCGCTGAGGCCAGGCAGGTCGGAGATCTGGTCCTTCACGAGCGACTTGACGGCATGAGCCTGCTGGTCCTCGGTCGGTTCCGCGAGCACGATGAGCAGAGGCGGCAGCGAGTCTGCAGCGCTCGGGTCGCCGGCCACGGCACTGACACGGGAGTTGGTCGCATCCAGGACCTCTTCGATGCGCAGGGCCAGATCCGGGGACACCACAGAGACCGCGTCGATGCAGCTGGCTGGACTGCGCGTCATCGAGGGCAGCGCCGCTCCACCCCGGCGGCAGCCTCATGGCGTAGCCATCCGGGTGGGGCCACCAAGTCTCGCCGCCGGCGCCGGTGATGGCATCGGGCAGTTCCACGCTTAACCTCGGTCGGGGAGGCTGGCGCCTCGAAGGGATCGAGCAGTGCTTCGAACACGGCACCGGTCGGTGCGCTGCAGCCTCCGGCGATGAGTCCGGCCAGCGCCACGACGAGGATGCCACCTAGGGTCGGTCGGCGCGTCATTCCGCGGCAAGGATGCCGCAGAAGCGCGAGACGTGCAGGCGAACCATCCGGCCCCGCTCGCGATGACCTTCGCCTCAGCGGGGATGCTGGCGTCCACTGCTATAGTCGAACCACAACTCGCCATAGCACGCCTCACCTTCGGGGTCGGGTGCAATCCCCTACCGGTGGTCGGCAGACGGGACAAGGAAGGTCCGCTGCCAGCCCACGAGCCGCCGCCCAGCGCGGCGGTCGATCCCCTCGCAGGGAGCCGACGGTCACAGTCCGGATGGAAGAAGGAGAGAGGCGACCGCCGACGATCGCGTCGGCGACCGTCGCTCGTGGCGCGCCTGCCGGCAGGTGGCCGGCCGCGTCCGACCCTCTCCGCTCGATCCCGGTGGTCAGGGCGGGAGGATGCACGAACGGACGCCATCGAGCTCAGCGGAGTCAGCCGCAGCTTCGAGATCGCGGGTACTCGCCTGGTCGCCTTGGATGGGCTGGACCTGCGTGTGGGCCAGCGCGAGGTGGTGGCCATCGTGGGCCCCAACGGCTGCGGCAAGTCCACGCTCCTTCGGGTCATCAGCGGCCTGCTGCCGCCCGAGCGAGGCATCGTCCGGGCCTTTGGATCCAGTGTGACTGGCGTGGATCCGCGTGTCGGACTGGTCTTCCAGGAGCCGCGGCTGCTGCCTTGGCGAACGGTCCTGGACAACGTGGCTCTCCCGCTGGAGATCGCCGGGGTGGGCCGCCGAGAGCGTGAGGCGCGAGCGCGCGAGGTGCTGACCCTGACGGACCTGCAGTCATTCGCCGGTGCGCTGCCCCATCAGCTCTCTGGCGGGATGGCGCAGCGAGCGGCGCTGGCGCGCGCGCTGGCCCCGAGGCCGGACGTGCTGCTGCTGGACGAACCATTCAGCGCTCTCGACGCCATGACACGTGAACGGCTCGACGCCGAACTCCTGGACCTTTGGGGTCGCACGGGTACGACCATCGTGCTCGTGACGCACAGCATCTCGGAGGCCGTGTTCGTGTCCGATCGCGTGCTCGTGATGACGCCTCGTCCAGGACGCATCCGCGCTGCGGTGGACATCCCGGTGCCGCGCCCTCGCCTCCTCTCAGGGCGCGATACGACCGACTTCGGGAGCGCCGCCGACCAGGTCCGCAGGCTGCTTGCGGAGGGCGAGGCGATGGCCCAGCAGCGACGCGCCGACGATAGCGGGGCGGCGGCCTGATGGCGTCGACAGGCAGGCAGGCGTCGCCGGCGCAGAGCTCTCAGGTCGCGGATTTCGGCGCGGTCGAGCAGTCCGCACCAGCAGCCCCGCGCACGACCGGCGGGGGGGCGGCGCGATCCTCGCGGCACCTGCTCCGCGACCTCTTCCCGGTCGTGGTCGCGGCGGCGGTCTTCGTCCTGGTCTGGCAGCTCGTCGTCATCGTGGGCGGTTATCCGCACTACATCCTGCCTGGCCCGCTTACGGTGGCCGAGCGCTTCGCCAGCGGCTGGGCCCAGGGCACCATCGGACCTCACTTCATGACGACCCTCGGTGAGGTCGTTCTCGGACTCGCCGTGGGCGGGCTGGCCGGCATCCTGACCGGCGTCCTCCTGGCGCGCTCACGGCTGGCGGCGCGCATGCTGTCGCCGTATATCGTGGCCGCGCAGGCCACGCCCATCCTGGCGCTGGCGCCCCTGATCGCACTCTGGTTCGGTACCGGACTGGCCAGCCGCCTGCTCATCTGTGCGCTCATCTGCTACTTCCCCATCGCCGTCGGGACCATGGTCGGCATCCGCTCGGTCGACCCGCGACTGATCGAGATGGGCCGCAGTCTGAGGGCGACGCGTTGGCAGTTGCTGCGCTGGATCGAGGTGCCCTCGGCATTGCCGCAGATCCTCGGCGGGCTGCGTGTCGGGGTCACGCTCGCCGTCGTCGGCGCGATCGTGGCCGAGTGGGCGGGTGGGGACCAGGGGCTGGGCGTGCTCGTCAATGTCGCGCGCGGCAGCATGTTCGACATCCCCCTCATGTTCGCCACGCTCCTCACCATCGCGCTCCTCGGGGTGGGGCTCTACCTCATCGTCATCTCCATCGAACGCCGGCTGGTGCCGGCCTCGAGCTGAGACAGGCTGGAAAGGCAGGCACGCATGTCAGGACCGCTTCGCGCGCCGGAGAGCAGGACCGTATCGACGGCCCGGCTTCAGTTCGTCCTCTCCGTGCTCCTGGCCGGAGTCCTGCTGGCAGGCCTCCCGGCCGCAAACCCCGCGAGCATCGCAGTACGGGCTGAGGGACCCAGCCCCGACGCGACGCTGACGAGCCTCACGGTGGGCCTGGGCTACATCCCCAGCGTGCAGTTCGCACAGTTCTACCTGGCGGACGAGGCCGGCTACTACGCGGACGCCGGGCTGGACGTCGAGTTCCAGAACAAGGTCGACCCCGAGCTGATCACCCTCGTCGCACAGGGTGCCGTGGACATCGGCTTGGGCGACGGGACCAGCCTGATCCCCGCGGTGGGCCAGGGCATCCCGGTGCGCTACGCGGCCACCATCTTCGGCCGCTTCCCAAACGTGATCTTCTCGCTTGCCGAGACCGGCATCGACGAGGTGGCGGACCTGGCTGGGAAGTCGGTCGGCATCCCCGGCCGGTTCGGCTCCTCGTGGGTCGCGTTGCAGGCACTTCTGGCCTCCGCCGGCCTGACCACCGACGACGTCGAGATCGTGACGTACCCGGACTTCGGCCACGGCGTGGCCGTCGCCGAGGGTCAGGTCGATGCCGCCGTCGGCTATGTCAACAATGAACCGGTCCAGCTGACCCTGGAGGGTCTGAACGTGAACGTCATCCACGTCGATGACGTGGCCCCGCTGCCAGGTCCGGGTCTCGTGGTCGGTACGAGCACGCTGCAGGCGAAGGGCGATGCGCTCCGGGCCTTCACCGAGGCGACCCTGCGCGCCATGGAGGAGATCGCTGCCGATCCACAGCGAGGGCTGGAGGCCACCTTCGCCCAGGTACCAGAGCTGGCCGCCGATCCCGAGACGCAGCTGGCCGTTCTCGAGGCCACCGTCGACGCCTGGCAGAGTGACTACACCAAGCTCCACGGCCTGGGCAGCATCGACCGTGGGGTCTGGGAGTCGGCCGTGGAGACCATGGTGACCCTGCCGGACTCCGGCGTGAGCGTCGGTCCGCCCATCGACGAGCTCGTCACGGACGAGCTCGTGGACTGATGATGTCCGATACTGCACCCATGTCCGACCCTGACTCGCACGCGGTCAACGGTGGCGGCGCGCCCGCGACCGTTGACCATCACGCGGCCGGCGACCATGACCCGGGCGGCAGCGGTCATGGCCACGGCCATGGTCACGGAGAAACGTCCGAACCGCTCGGACCGCCAGACCTCGCCGCCTGGGCGTACGCCCTCGCCGGCGGAGCCGTGGGCCTCGTCACCGCGCTCGCGCTGTACGTCGCCTCGCACCCCTGAAATACCGATCAGCCGTTGGTTGACGCCGGCACCCAGCTCGGGTCCGACTAGAAGAGGCCGACGATCCGCCCGTCGGCATCGATGTCAACGTCTTCACCGGCCGGGTGGGTAGGCAACCCGGGCATGGTCATCATGTTGCCGCAGTAGGCGGTCACGAAACCGGCGCCCGCGAATAGACGCGCGTCGCGGATGGGCAGGCGCCAGCCCCGTGGCCGTCCCTTGAACGCCGGGTCGTGGCTCAGCGACGACTGCGTCTTGGCCATGCAGATCGGCACGTCGCCATAGCCCAGGCGCGCGATGGCTTCCAGGGAGACTTCCGCCTGCGGCGCCAGGTCCACGCCGTCTGCACCGTACACGCGAGTGGCGATGTCCTCGATCTGCTCGCGCAGGGAGGCGCCCTCGCGAGAGAGCAGCCGGAATCCCGGGGCGCCCATCTGGGCGGCTGCCCAGACCGCACGCGCCAGATCAAGGGCGCCCTCCCCTCCGTCGGCGAAATGGCGCGAGACAACGACGTCCTGCGCGCCTGCGGCCAGCGCCGCCTCGCGGGCAGCCCTGAACTCCGACTCGTGATCAGTCGGGGAACGTGTTGATGGCGACGACTGCCGGAACAGCGTAGTTGGCCACGATGGCGATGTGCTGGGCGAGATTCTCGGCCCCTCGGCGCACTGCCTCCGGATCCTCCTTCAGCAGCGCGGGATCCAAGGGCTGGCCGGCCACGACCTTGCCGACGCCGCCGTGCATCTTGAGGGCACGGATCGTGGCGACGATCACGGCCGCCGACGGGCGCAACCCGGAGAGACGGCACTTGATGTCCATGAACTTCTGGAGGCCCATGTCGGATGCGAAGCCACCTTCCGTGCAGACGGCTTCGTTGAGCTTGAGGGCCACCCGGTCTGCCACGACAGACGAGTTGCCGTGGGCGATATTGGCGAACGGCCCGGCGTGCACGAAGGCTGGGCCACCCTCGACCGTTTGGACCAGGTTGGGCTTGAGCGCGTCCCGCAGCAGGACCGTCATGGCCCCAGCGACCCTGAGATCCTCCATGGTCACAGCGCGGCCGTCGTCCGTCTCGGCCACGATGATGCGGCCGATGCGACGGCGCAGGTCCTGGAGGTCCGTGGCGAGGGCCAGCACGGCCATCACCTCGGACGCAGCCGTGATGTGGAACTCGCCGTCGTGCTGCAGTTCGGGGGCCTCGCCCTGGCCCAGGCGGATCCGGCGCAGGATGCGGTCGTTGACATCCAGGACCCGAGGCCAGCGGATGGTGGAGACATCGACCCCGAGCTCGTTGCCGCGCAACAGGTGGTTGTCGAGGAATGCCGCGCCGAGATCGTGGGCCGCGGTGACAGCGTGGATGTCCCCCGTGAAGTGGAGGTTGATGTCCTCCATCGGAAGCACCTGGCTGTAGCCGCCACCAGCGCCGCCACCCTTGATGCCGAAGACCGGGCCGAGAGAAGGCTGCCGGATGGCCACCGCCGCGCGCACGCCGATGCGATTGAGCCCCTGGGCGAGACCGATGGTGGTGGTGGTCTTGCCCTCGCCCAGCGGCGTGGGGGTGATGGCCGTGACGATGATCTCCCTGCCGTCCGGTCGGTCAGCCAGCCGGTCGAGCACCTGCAAGCGGATCTTGGCCTTGTAGCGGCCGTACAGCTCGATCTCGTCGGGAAGGAGCCCCAGGTCGGAGGCGATGTCCGTGATGGGACGCAGCGTGGCGTCCTGGGCGATCTGAAGGCTGCTGGGCATGCGCGTCAGGATGCCATGCGGAGCGGACGGTCGCCGCCGATTTCTGTCAGCCGGAGGTCGGTCGGCCAGTCAGTTGCATGTCCGCTGCCCGCGCCAGGTGGCGCATGAGGACGGCGTTCGT
Organism: uncultured Chloroflexia bacterium; assembly: GCA_963805585.1. Classification (GTDB taxonomy): domain Bacteria; phylum Chloroflexota; class Limnocylindria; order Limnocylindrales; family CSP1-4; genus JAFMJV01. The sequence goes on from CAWDUR010000026.1 coordinate 30,223, forward strand.
GACCGGACCAACGCCGCCGGGCACGGGGGTGATGGCGCCAGCCACGGGCAGCGCCGTGGCGAGTTCCACGTCTCCTGTGATCGTGCCGTCCTCGAGCACGTTGATGCCGCAGTCGATGACCGTGGCACCCGGCTGGATGACCTCACCAGTGATGAGCCCCGCAACCCCTGCTGCCACGATGACGATCTCCGCCTGCCGAATGAGCGAGCCCAGGTCCCTGGTCTTGCGGTGGCAGACGGTGACCGTGGCATCCTCCGCGATCAGAAGCAGCTGAGCAGGGCGGCCCACGACGTTGCTTCGTCCCACGACCACGGCTGGGCGACCGGCCATGACGATCTCCGAACGCCTGAGGATCTCGATGGCGGCTTCCGCGCAGGACGGCGCGAACCCGCCCCCGCCTCGCGAGATAAGCCCCGCATTCAGGGGATGGATCCCATCGAGATCCTTTCTTGGGTCGAGAGCGTCGATGATCGCAGCCAGCTCCAGCCCCGGAGGGAGCGGTAACTGCAGGATGATCCCGGCGACAGCGGGATCCTGGCTCAGGTCGGCGAGGGCGGCCCGGACGGCCACGACATCCGCATCGGCAGGGAGTCTGACCAGGCGACCCGCAGATCCGACGGCCTCTGCCGAGCGAAGGATGCGCCTGGCGTACACCGCGGAGGCCGCATCATCCCCCACGAGAAGCACGCGGATCTCCGGGACGGAGCCCCGTCGTGACGTCAGGTCGCAGATGTCCTGCCGGGTCTCGGCGAGCATCTCGTGGGCCATGGCCCTGCCGTCCAGAAGCGTGGCGACGCTGCCGGAACCCCCCACGGCGGTCACCTCTGTTCTGGTGGACGCTGGGCGCCCGTTGCGACCAGGTCCCGGACCCGGGAGGTTGACGCTTCGACCCGCCGCAGATCGTGTTCCACGCGACGTCGCAGGTCCGATGCCAGGTCGTCGTCAACGAGTGCCGGGAGGTTGACAAGCACATTGGCTGCGGCAGCACGCGCGGAAGCCTCCAGCAGCAGGGCGGCCACATCAAGGTCGCTGGCGGCGTGCCGGTTCGTCCGTCCCACGAGGCGCTCCGCCACTTCTGCTTGGCGCCGGCAGGCCACCACGACATCCAGCGGGATCTCCGCCGACACCCGCGCGGCCTGACGTGTGGCAGCATCGCGGGCAGCGGAATCCTCGACCCTGGCGTGGGGCATCCGCCGTGCCTGCCGATAGGTCGCGTAGGCCGCAGCGTCATCATCTGCGAGGTCGAGGAAGCGTGAACGGGCTGCCTCAGAGGCCGCGAGACCCTCAGCGTGCAGGGTCGCGTGCACCTGCAAGGCCGGCCGATCCAGTGAGAGCCGTACGACCATGCTGCACAGGCTCGCCGCGAGCGCGGCCGCCATCGCGGCGGCACTCCCGCCCCCTGGCACCGGATCCCCGGACGCCAGGGCTGTCGTGAACTCCTCGACGGTCCGGTCACGGAAGCGCCGCTGGTCCTCGATCATGCCGGGCATTCTCGCATGGTGACTAGTGTGCCAGCGCCCAGGGGTACGGCCCCGACCCGTGTCGAAGGACGGGGGTACGCCTCATGCGGCTCGGGTGACGGAGGAAACTTGGGGCGGCAGCTCCTCGATGGTCCAGCGCCGCTCATCAAGCCGGTGTACCAGCCGATAGCGTCGCGCGTCCGAGCGGACTACGAAGACGGTCCGCGGACCCGTGTTGGCAGGATAGGCCGATGTCTCGTCCCGGACGGCCTCAAGCATCGTGATGGCCAGCCGCTCGCTGCCGGTCCGGATCTCGCGGGGCCGGCCCGTGCGACCATCGACGACGACCGCAGTGCCGAGCGTCCGATTCTCGAAGTTGATCATGACAAGCGCCTCCTCTTTACGGACGAGCGACGGAGGCCGAGGGGCACGCTTCGGCTTGGTAGAACATCTGTTCTATCCGTCGGGGGAATTTATCGAACACCCGTTCGAGTGTCAACCCATCCGCTCATGGGCGAAGGCTGGCAAGGACCCGTGCCACCTCACGTGTCACTGGCCGAGGTGGAGCCGCTCAGGATCTCGGATCGTCGGGACGGGCAGGTGGGGCACCGGGGCCATCGGGATGGCGCAGCGGATCACGCTCGAATGGCTCGGGCACGCCGGATCCGATCAGCCGCGCCCGTTGGATCGACCTGGCACCGAAGCGACGACGGATCTCATCGGCCGCCTGGGTGGCGCGCCGACGGCGGTCGTCCGCGACGTGGAAGAGCGACAGTTGCTGGCCCTCATCGAGATGAGAGGCCGCAACGCCAAGCAACCTCACCTTGACCCCCCTGAGTCGCGGACGTGCCAACTCGAGCACAGCGCGGAAGATGACTTCGGTCTGATCGGTCGGTTCGGCGAATGTGCGCTGACGTGAGGTGGTGGTGAAGGATGAGTCGCGCACCTTGACCGTCACGGTGCGCGTCATGACATGAGTGGCTCGCAGCCGTGCTCCGACGCCTTCACAGAGAGCCAGGAGCGTGCGCTCCAAGACCTCAGGCTCGGACGTGTCCGTGTCGAACGTGTGCTCGTGGCTGATGGACCGCGCAGCCTCGGCCCCCGAGACCGGGGACGGATCGAGACCCCTGGCTCGTTCAGCCAGGATCGGTCCCTGCTTGCCGAAGCGGCGCGCCAGGAGGTCGTCCGGGAGCTCGGCCAGATCACCGATGGTCCGGACGCCGTACTCCATCAAGACGTCGGCGGTGCGCTCACCGACTCCCCAGAGGCGTGCGACAGGGAGTGGGGCCAGGAACGCGGCCTCACGGCCAGGCTCCACGATCACCAGGCCATCCGGTTTCTCCAGATCGGAGGCCACCTTGGCCACGAGCTTGTTGGTGGCGACCCCGACCGACGCGGTCAAGTGCAGCTCATCGCGGATGGCGGCCTTGATCGCCCGGGCGATAACGACGGAATCACCATGAAGCCGCTCGGCGCCCTTCACATCAAGGAACGCCTCGTCGATCGAGACGGGCTCCACCTGTGGCGTAAAGCGCTGCAGGATCAGCATGACCTGGCGACTGACAGCAGCGTACCGTCGGCCGTCGACCGGCACGAAGACGGCTTCAGGGCACAGCGATGCCGCGGTACGCAGCGGCATGGCCGAATGGATACCGAAGCGCCTCGCTTCGTAGGATGCCGCACTGACGACACCGCGATCGGTAGGGCCGCCGCCCCCGACGACCACGGGCCGACCCCGAAGGTCAGGCTGATCTCGCTGCTCGACGGACGCGAAGAAGGCATCCAGGTCGACGTGCAGGATCGTGGCGGATCTCACCCCGCCATGATGACGCGACGGGCAAGCGCCGCCGCTCGCCTAACCCTTCGGTTCGACCGCGACGGTGACTTCCGAGATCGATCTCCGGCGCGACACGGATGGCCACCTTGTATGTCCCGAGGTGACGAAGTGGCTCCTCGAGGTCGATGCGATGGCGATCGATCTCGATGCCGCGACGGGCCAGCGCATCCGCGATGTCCTTGGCCGTGATGGACCCATAGAGCTTGCCACCCTCGCCGACCTTGACGCCCATCGTGAGCGTCGTGCTGCTGATGCGCTGGGCGGCGATCTCTGCCTCCTCACGCTCGCGCTTGCGCTGCTCCTCTCGGCTGGCGATATCGTGCTGCCAAGCGCGGTAGGTCCCGCCCGACGCTGGCACGGCCAGGCTGCGCGGGATGAGGTAGTTGCGAGCGTAGCCGTTGGTCACGTCCTTGAGCTCACCGCTCTTGCCCACCGACTCGACGTCCGCTGTGAGGATCACCTTCACGTTCTCAGAAGCCTCCTAGATCTCGCTACAGATGGATGATGCCGCGCTCTGCCAGTTCCACGCGCAGGATCCTGGCGCTGGTCTCCAAGAGGGTCGGCAAGCGACGGGCGAGCGATCGGACCGGCATGGGGAGCAGGCGCCGCGCCGCCTCCATGTCGCGTTCGAGCTCCCGGCCATCGATCCCGAGCGCGTACATCTTCTCGATCATCACGTCACGCGGGATCCCCTCCAGGAAGAGGTCCAGGGCGATGATAGTGACCATCACGTCATCGAACCTGCTGATGACCGGGATCCAGTCCGGGATGACATCGATCGGCGCCACGATATATGCACCCGCCATGCCCAGCACGACCTTGCGGGACCAGGGCACCCGTGCGTCGAGAGCCAAGACGACCAGGAGCCGTCCATAGAGCGGCGCCCGTTGCAGGAGGGGCAGGAATGGCCAGAAGCTGAGCGCGGTCAGCCCCAGCCGGAAGGTGGTTCGCAGGGCCATCGGGAGCGCGAGTCTAGCACTCGAGCCGTTGGCGACATCCCTGGTGGCCCGGCAGGGGTCCGCCGAACTGCAGATCGAAGTGCAAGCCGGACGCTGCCCAGGATGCCTGACCTGGGCGTCCGTCCCGATCCGGTGTCGCTTGACAATCGAACACATGTTCGGTACCTTGGCGCAAAGGAGGCCCCGTGACCAAGCACGACGCGTTGCGGAGACAGCGGATCATCGAGTACATCGCCACAACCTTACGGCGCAGTGGCTATCCGCCATCGGTTCGCGAGATCGCCGCTGCCGTCGGCCTGGCCTCCACGTCCGCGGTCCACCACCACCTGTCGGCCCTTGAGCGGGATGGCCTTCTGGAACGGGACGCCACCCAGTCGCGCGCGCTCCGCTTGACGCCAGCCGCATTGCTCAGCAGCGGCGGCAGCGATCTTCTGGCGAAGGGTTTCGTCGGATGAACGTCGCTTCCCCGTCATCGGTGAGATCGCGGCGGGCGGTCCGATCGAGGCATACCAGGATGGCAGCGAGACGGTCTCGATCCCGGACCTGATCAACACCAGCGCGGCCACCTACGTCCTTCGGGTGCGTGGCGATTCGATGGTCGATGCCCACATCATGGACGGCGACCTCGTCGTCATCCGCGAACAGCAGACGGCGCAGGATGGAGACATCGTGGTGGCGCAGGTGGAAGAGAACGCTGTCACGTTGAAGCGCTTCTTCAAGGAGCGGACCCGAGTTCGCCTCCAGCCTGCCAATGCCCACTATGAGCCCCAGTACTACGACGCCGTTCGGATCCAGGGCAAGCTCGTGGGAGTCATCAGGAGGGTTGACTAGGACCCGCAGCGGCTGACCGGAGGCACTATCCACGACTTATCCACATCGTTCGTGGAGAGTCGCTGCGGACAGCCTGCGGAGATGATCGCGCGCGATGGTGGAGATGAGGCTTGCGTGGGCCTGCCGCGTGGCTTGAACATGTCCAGGGCGTACTTGAGGCCCACCTGACTGTCGTCACCCGGAGAAGGGCTTGTCCATCGACCGCCTACCGCCACAGTCCATCGAAGCCGAGCAGTCGGTCCTTGGCGCGTTGCTCATCGACCGTGACGCGGTCATCGAGGTCGCCGAGCTGCTTCATCCCGGTGACTTCTATCGCCAGCATCACGGCACTATCTACGCGGCCGTGCTCGATCTCTACGAACGTCGCGAACCCGTCGACATCGTGACCGTCAGCGAGACGCTTGAGCGTCAAGGACACCTGGACGAGGTCGGCGGGACCGCCTATCTGACGAGCCTCATCAACCTCACCCCGACCGCGGTCAACGCCGTCCACTACGCGCGGATCGTCGAGCGCAAGAGCGTCCTTCGGAACCTCATCAGTGCGGCTGGCCGCATCGCCGGCCTGGGCTACCAGGAGGACGGGGATGTCGGTGAGGTCATCGACCGGGCCGAGTCGGAGCTCTTCGCCGTCTCTGAGAAGCGCGTGCAGTCTGGCTTCGCGCCCCTCAAGACGCTGCTCCACGACGCCTACGACCGGCTCGACTACCTCCACCAGCACAAGGGTGAGATCAGTGGCATCCGCACCGGGTTCGCGGATCTGGACACCATGACCACAGGCCTCCAGAAGTCCGACCTGGTGCTGGTGGCCGCGCGACCGTCGATCGGAAAGACGAGCCTCGCCCTCAACTTTGCCGAACACGCCGCCGTCGTCGAGGGCAAGGTGGTCGGCGTCTTCAGCCTGGAGATGAGCAAGGAACAGTTGGTGCTGCGGTTACTGTCCTCGGTCGCGAACATCGACTCGCAGCGCCTGCGCACCGGATTCCTCGAGGAGATGGATTTCGCTCGGCTGGCGCCCGCCATGAACAAGTTGGCAGAGGCACCCATCTTCATCGACGACACGCCGAACATCAGCACCATGGAGTTGCGCACCAAGGCGAGGCGGCTTCAGGCTGAGTCGGGACTGGACATGATCATCGTGGACTACCTGCAGCTCATGCAGTCGAGCGTGCAGTCCCGTGAGGCGAACCGGGTCCAGGAGGTCAGTGACATCTCGCGAGGCCTCAAGGCACTGGCTCGTGAGCTCGGGGTCCCCGTCGTCGCCCTGTCGCAGCTCTCGCGCCAGACGGAGACCCGAGAGAAGGGTGAGCCTCGCCTGTCGGACCTGCGCGAATCAGGCGCCCTTGAGCAGGACTCCGACCTGGTGATGTTCCTCTGGCGAGATAAGGAGCGCGGCTCAGACGACCAGGAGCGCGACGGCGAGGTCATCAACCTCAGGCTGGCCAAGCACCGCAATGGTCCGACCGGTGAAACGAAGCTGTGGTTCCGAAAGCGCCAGACGCGCTTCGTCTCCTACGCCGAAGAGGACCACTACGCGGATGGCGCCTACGCGTAGCGCTCACGGTCGGCATCATCCGGACGCCGGCCACCGCCCGGACTGCCTACACTCGACGTCCCGGTCGTGAGGTCGAAGCGCAAGGAGCAGGCATGGGAGTCATCATCATCCGCGAGATGGTCGGCAGCAGCCCGGATTCCTGGAGCGCTGCGGCTGCCGACGCTGTCGCGCGCGCTTCCCACACGGTGCGCAACATCCGCCAGGTCGAGGTCGTGCGTCATACCGCACGTGTGGATGAGGGTCGCATCATCGAATTCGAGGTGGAACTGAAGATCCACTTCGAATACGAGGGCACCTAGCACCACTCAAGGGCACTTATCCACAGCCTGCCTAAGTCGCGGATGAGACGAAACCCTGATGATGCGGCCATGCCCAGCCAGCCGCTGACGCCAGAGAGCACCACGCAGGCCCACCTTGAGGCCACCGCACCATCGAATGGCGCTGTGGATCGAACAGGTGATGCGGTCGGACATCCCTCGGGCCTGGCGATCATCGTCAGCAAGATCTCGCCGGCGGTCGAGAGCCGCCTGACCCTGACGCGTGCCCGGCTGGTCAGTTGGCTGGAGCACCAGGCACAAGCGCGGCTGGTCCTGATCACGGCGGAGGCGGGCTATGGCAAGTCCACGCTCCTGAACGACTTCGCCCGTCGATCGGATCTGACGTGCGTCTGGTATCGCCTGGAGTCGTCGGATGGCGACTGGATCACGTTCCTGAGCTACATGGTGGCGACCCTTCGCGAAGCGGTCCCGGGTTTCGGCAGGCCTACTGAGGCACTTCTGCGGAACGTGGCAGCCATGGGTTCATCCAGAGAGGTCGTTCTGTCCCAGTTCCTGTCCGACCTTGGAGAGGTGGGCACCAGGGAGATCCTGGTGATCCTGGATGACTACCACCTTGTCAGCGAATCCGTGGACGTGCGCATGATCATGAGTCGCCTGCTTGAGCGCGCACCGGCGGGCATGCGGTTCGTGATCGCCGGACGTGGTCGGCCGAACCTCGCCCTGGGGCGGATGATCGGCCAAGGGCGTGTCTCGGAGTTGACCACTGGCGACCTCCGCTTCTCACGACCTGAGATCGAGGACCTCTTCGCGACCGCATATCTGCAGCCGCTCGACGAGCGAGCTTGCGATGTCGTCACGGAGCGTACGCAGGGCTGGGCGGCCAGCCTGCAGCTTGTCGCGGCGTCCATCACGGCGAGTCGACCGGGCGAGGTGGCCTCCTTCATCGAGGCGCTGAGCGGGGCGACGGGCCCCATCTACGACTTCCTCGCAGAGGAGGTTCTGACCCGGATGGCGCCGCCTCACGGAGCGCGTGCTGCTCCACGCGTGCCTGCTTGACCGCGTTACGCCCGAACTCGTCGAGGCTGGCCTGTCAGTCACCGAGGAGCCCATTGGCCAGGAGTTGGTCGCTACCCACTTGGAGGATGCCCGCTCGCTGGGACTCCTCGGGGAGCCAGGGGCCGAGGGCAGTGGTGCCCGCATGCATCCCTTGTTCCGTGAGTTCCTGGAGCATCAGTTCCTGTTGCAGACACCACCGGAACGGGTCAGGGCGATGCACGGCGCCATCGCCCGTGCGGCTGAGAACACGGCGTGGCTTACGTCCGCCAAGCACTACGCTCTGGCGAGCCTGCCCGAGGACGCCATGCGCGTCCTCGGCTCCGCGGCGAGCGAGGCCCTCGGCACCGGCGCGTGGGGCGCTGCCGTGGAGGTCGTCGCACTCATGCCCGATGCCTCTCCCCCGCCTGCCGTGGAGGTGATCAAGGCAAGGGCACTCCTATCCAGTGGCAAGGAGCAAGCTGCCCTGAGCCTGCTGGGACGCATCGACCGGGCACAACTCGGCCCCGAGGAGCGCGGCCTGGTGGGCCTGACCTTCGCGACTGCATTCCACCTCAGGGGTGAAGGAGCGAGCCTCGACCAGGAGGTCGGGGCAGTCGCGGAAGACCTCAGCATCCCATCCCCCATTCATGAGATCGCGGTCTGCTGGCGCCAGATGCTCGCGGCCAATCGCGGAGGGTCGATCAAGGACGTCGTCTACCTCCTTCGAGACCTTGCCCAGAGCCAACTCCAAAGGCGGTTGCCGTACTTCGCTGGCATTACGCTCCACAACCTCGCCAATGCAGAACTCGCACGCGGCAATCTCACTGAGGCCATCCGTCTGGCCTCCGATGCCATTGACCAACTCACGCAAGTCGACGATGCCAGCGTGGTGGTGGCTTCTTCTCAGTCGATCGCCGCGGTGGCCACGGCGGAGAGCGGGAGGCTAGCTGAAGGGATTCGCGCTGCTGTCTCGGCGGCGAGCGAACCCGGTGCCACGGCAGACGCCATCGCGGAGGCTGCATATCTGAATGCAGTCTGCGGACGCACGGCGCGAGCAGAGTCCCTACTGGCTAAGTTCAGCCGCGGAGACGCGCCATGGTCACAGGAGCTTGCGTCGCGCGCGCAAGGGGGCTACGCGAGAGTGGCGCTGCGCCTAAGCGAAGGTGACCTTTCGGGAGCACGGCAAGAATTCGAGTCTATTGCTGCGCTCCAATGGTCCGACGTCGACACCAAGTCCAGAGTCGCCGTGGTTGACTCAATGCTCAGCATCTTGGAGGGAGCCGACGACGCGCTCGCGCGCGCCGGACAAGCTGTCGACACTGCGACACACCAGAACGCGTGGCGCTGGTTGGCGCGTGCACGAATCCTGGAGGCCGTTGCGGAGCGCGACGGTGACAAGCTCGCTCTCTGGATAGCCCAAGCTGAAAGGGAGTCGTCACTTGCATTGCTGGAACTCGCGGATCCGATCGCGGCATCGGTAGGCTTGTTGAACCCAGTTCCTGAAGCACTTGAGCGCTCAATCATCCAAGCGCCGGCCCGGTGGGTGGCTGCTCTTGGTCGCCAGTTGGCGTTGAGCAACAGCTCCGCCGCCGGCGCTGCCGCATCCCTGGTGGCCAGGTACGGAACCCTGGATGACGCTCCGGTGCTCAAGGCGTTTGACCGTCATAGGTCCAGCCGGCCACACCGGCGCGGCTATGTCAACAGGCTAATTCGCAGAGTCAGTCCAACAGTTCGTGTTCATGACCTTGGGGCAACGAGTTACGAAGTCGGCAATCGTCAGGTTGTCGTCACCGAAACGCCGCGAAGGTCCGCCGCCTTGATGCTGTTCCTTATTACGTACCCTCGTCTTATGGCCTCTAAGGAGCAGGTCATGGAGGGTCTTTGGCCGGAACAGAGTCCGAAATCGGCCATCAACAGCCTTCACCAGACCCTCTTCGTACTGCGCCGCGACATCGAGCCGTGGTATGAGGACGGGGCTACCGCCGACTACGTTCGAATGGAATCCGACATGGTCTATTTGGACTCGGAGATGTTCCAAGTCGACAGCGTCGCGTTCTATCGCCAGGTGTCCGAAATTCTCAAGTCCGGTAGGGCACGTGATCGCGGTCCCGAGATGCTCAAGCTGTATCAAGGCAAGTTCGCCGCCGAGTTCGAGTACGAGGAATGGGCTGAGTCTTGGCGCACTCAGCTGCACGGCGCCTACCTTCACCTGGCTCAGACCACCGCCCAGGTGCTCGTGCGCGAGGGCCTGTACACGGACGCCGTCGACGTCCTGCTACCTGTAGTGCAGGTAGACCCTTTGGCACTCGAACTCCGCGGGACGCTGGTCGCTTGCTTGGCTGCCTTGGGCTCAGCCGATGCCGCGCTCGCACACTACAAGAGCCTCGCGGCCGCCCATGTGGGAGAGCTCGGAGTACCCGCGCCAGCATTTCGTGAGATCGTCGACAGCCTAGGACCCTGACTTCGCACTGGTACGCACTAGTACTCATAGGGCATGGTATCTGGCCGTGGCTAGTGTCCCGCCAGGTCACAGTCATGGGCTGGGACCAGAAGGCCAGAGGATGTCAGGGCGGGGGCAGCACGAGAGCCAGAGGGGGTCTTGGGTCTGCTCGCACCGTGGCGCCTCCAAGCACACGTGCGGTTCTCGACGACGGCCGGGAAGCACACCGCGGAGGGTAACCAGATGGAACCGAACGCCGGCATCAAGCCCTGGTAAGTGACATGCGGCGCTATCCGGTGACACGGCTCACGCTTATCGTGAGTTTCGTCTTGGCAATCGTCGTAGGTGGGGGCGCGGGCATCAAGCCCCTCTAGTGGGCCTACCCCGCTCCTGGTACCAACGTCGGATGGGGAGTCAGTATCGTCGGTCGCGATACTGACTTCCTTCCTGTCGGCATCAGGAGTTGGCTCCCTTGAGAACTAAGCTTCAGGTACTCCTCGCGGCGGTGCCCGCGGCGTCCGTAGCTGTCTTTGCCGTAAGTTGGGCCTTGTGGCCACTTGACAGCTTCGAAGGGCCGATGCCCCCGGGATGGGCGGTGTGCTTCTGGGTGGCGGTTGCCCTTGTGGCGTCGGGGTCACCCATCCAGGTGCCAAGAGGCTCGCTTGTCAGCGTCTCTGCCGCACCAATAATTGCGACGGCAATCCTGGGGGGTCCTACCGCGGCTGCCATCGTGGCGGCGGTCGGCACTCTCGAACTAAGGGAGCTGCGTGGCCGAGTCCCCTGGTACGGATCGGTCTACAACCATACTTTCGTCGTAATCCCTGCCGTCTTGACCGGCATCACGTACTCGTTGGTCGTGTCTTGGCTCGGCGTGGGTTCCCCACAATGCCGTCATGACGCTGGGCGGCTTGGTCGGCGGACTCGCAGCAGGGGTCGTCTACGTACTTACCAGTACCGCGCTTTCCTCCCTGGCCGTTGCCCTCCGAGAAGGGCGCGCGTATGGCGCTGTACTTCAGTCGGACGTTAGGTCCGTTGGCCTCACGATGGTTGGCCTGACACCGATCGCTTGGCTGATGGCACTCGCCTACGTCTTCGTCGGGCCTTTGGTGGCGTTCGTGTTCGCGCTGCCCTTGTACACGACACGAGCGGCATACAAGGCGGTCGTGGACATTCGCAATATGTTCACGCAGACGGTTCGCGCGCTGGCTTCGGCCATCGATGCCCGCGACCCCAGCACTCGCCGCCACTCGGATCACGTGTCGGGGATCGCCGTCGAGATCGGCCAGGTCATGAACCTGAGCGAGCCCGAGATCGAGCAGCTCGAGTGGGCCGGTCTCCTTCACGATATCGGCAAGATCGGCATCCGTGATGCGGTCCTGCTCAAGCCTGAGCGTCTGACGCGCGAGGAGCGGATGCTCATGAACGAGCATCCCGTCAAAGGCGAGGAGATCCTCAGGGACGTCGACCAGCTCGCTAAGGTTCGGCCCCTGATCCGGCATCACCATGAGTGGTACAACGGCTCGGGCTACCCCGACCGGCTCATCGGCGAGGAGATCCCGCTGCTGGCGAGGGTCCTGCATGTCGCGGACGCGTTCGAGGCCATGACTGCGTCGCGTCCCTACCGGCCCGTGCCGCTGAGCCCCGCCGAGGCACTGGCCGAATTGCAGCGCTACGCGGGTATCCAGTTCGACCCGCAGGTGGTGGAGGCCTTTAGTCGCACCCGGGCCGCCGGGCTGGAACGGACGGATGACGACCACCCGCGCGGGACGGTCGAGCGACCGCACGCCGCGGTCCCGACGTTGGGCCAGGTCGCCGCAGTGCGTTCCCGGAGTGCGCTGCCGTCCAGCTCAGCCGTGGCTGAACCCTAGACTCGGGCAAGGACCCATGGCGGGCCTGCTCCCGCGGCTGACGGGCCGCAGTGACCGCCTCAGAGCGTCAGGAGTGACACGTTGCTCCTGATCGCCGCTGTCGTCGGGACGGTGCTCGGCCTGCTGGCGGGCGGCCGCCTCAGCAACCTCCTGTCGGTCAAGCTGCGCTTCGGGGTCCTCATCCTGCTGGCGCTGGCCATGCGCTTTGGCACGCAGTGGCTCGATCGAGCAGGGCGTCGATGCTGCCGACCAGTTCCGTGTCCCGCTCTTCGCCACAGCCTTCGGGATGCTCGTGGTAGCCCTGTGGCTCAACCGCTCACAGCCAGGGCTGCTCCTCGCGATGGTGGGAGTCGCAGCTAACGGTCTGGCCATCCTGGTCAACGGCGGCTACATGCCCGTCTTCGTCCCGGCGGTCGAAGTGGCCGGACTGACGGCCGCCGACCTCTCGCCCACCTTCCACGTCGCGCTGCCGGAGCAACTCAACCTGGAGTTCCTACTCGCGGCCGGCCCGCTCGGCGACATCCTGCCCGTCGTCATCCTGTCCCTCTCCAACGTCATCAGCGTGGGCGACGTGCTCTTGGCCGCAGGCATCGCCTGGTTCCTCTTCTCATCGGTCGCTAAGGGCTCCTCCGACCCCGACGCCGGAGTGGTATCACTGTGGCGCGGTCAGCCGCGGACCAGCCCCGCGGGTGGGGTCACGAGCGGGACCATGGCCATGGACCGCCCGGTCGTGCTGGGCAGCGGCATGGGTCCGGGGCGTGGCATCGGGGTGGTCCCGGAGACCGAGGGGCTTGTCCTGCCCACCAGCGGAGTCGTCGCTCCGACGGTCGCGCCAAGCCTGGGTGAGCGGATCAGGCGGCACCCTTACGTCGGGCTCGCACGAGACGCGCGCTTCAGCGCCTTCTGGCTGGCAGGGACCATCAGCCTGTTCGGCGACCGGCTGCATCAGATCGCGCTCGGCGTCATGGTGCTCTCCATCACCGGGTCGGCGCTCCAGACCGGCTTGGTGTTCCTGGCCGCGACTCTGCCCAATCTCCTGCTCGGCCCGCTGGCAGGAACCTTCGTGGATCGCTGGGACCAGAAGATGACGATGATCGTGAGTGACCTGCTGCGAGCCGGACTCGTGCTGGTCATCCCGTTCATCGTGGAAGCCAACGTCGTGCTGGTCTACCCGCTTGTCTTCGGGATCACCACCATCAGCCTCTTCTTCCGGCCAGCCAAGGCTGCCATCCTGCCGCGCATCGTGCATCGCGAGGACCTCACGCCGGCGAATGGCGCCATCTGGACCGGCGAGACCATCGCCGACATCGCCGGATACCCACTCGCGGGCGTCTTCGTGGCCTTCCTGGGCACGAACCTGGCGCTCGCCTTCTGGATCGATTCGGTGACCTACCTCGTCAGCGCGGTGTTGCTGGCCGGCATCATGGTCCCGCCGGTGGCACGGGAGATCGGACCACGGGTCGCCGGCGCACTGGCCGCCTTCACGGTCGAGCTTCGCGAAGGTTGGCATTTCCTGCGCCAGGAGACTGCGCTGTTCCAGAACACCCTGGTCAGCGTGCTGGCCCAACTGTCGATCGGCGCCACACTGGCCCTGATGGTCGTCTATGCCGAGCGGTCGCTGGACGGCGACACGATCCCGTACCCGGAGAGCTACGCCGTCATCGAGGCGGCCATCGGCCTTGGCAATCTCGTGGGCGGATTCGTGGTCGGTGCCGTCGGCGCTCGCCTGCGCAAGGGCTGGCTGGTAGTGAGCGGCTTCCTTGTCATGGGCTTGGCGACCATCGTGCTCGGCCTCACCTCCAATGAGCTCCTGGCGGTGGTGGCCGCCATCACCATCGGGATCTTCAACCTCGTCTACGTCATCCCCAGCCAGACACTGTTCGCGGAGCGGACACCGGAAGGACTCATGGGTCGCGTGGTCGCCATCCGTTCGAGCATCGTCATGGGCGCACTCACCGGCGCCATGGCGGTGAGCGCCGTGCTGGCAGATCACGTGGATGCCGGGCTCGTCATCGCCGTGGCCGGCCTGCTGACGGTCATGGCAGCAGGTGTGGCGGCCGCGTTGCCCGCGGTCCGCGATGCCTGAACCGGGCGTACCCGAGCCGCCACGGCGGCATCCTGCCAAGGCCGATCCCGTGGCCCGCACAAGCACGGGCTCGTCATCGCGATAATCGAGGTGCACAGAAACCATCCAGAGGCCGCAGGACGGCGTCCAGGACCGTTTCGAGGGTCCGGCCACAGGACCGCAGACAGCCGACCAGGGAGAGCAGCGCCGCATGACCGACCAAAACAGCCCGGACGAGGTCGGGCCCGTCGAACACTCGTCGATCGAGCCCATGGCGGACACCGAAACGGCACCGGAGGCCCTGCCCCAAGCGGTCTCGAGTGGTGACGAGCGAGCTGGTGCGCACCCCCGCGACCGCGCCGGCGTCCGAACCCCACCCGAGCACAGCCGCTGCGTCGCAGGCTTCCTTGAAGTCGACCAAGGGAAAGCCGGCTGTGACCACATCCCCGGCGACGGCCACGGAGGGTTCCGAGCAACCCCGTTACGTCGACGATCCGGTGAGCAAGTGGTGGGTCGGCATCATCATCGCCGTCTTCGCGCTCATCTTCGCCTGGGCTCTCCTGTTCGGGGGCAACGGCCTCTTGAGCGGTGGGGACGATGAGCCGACTGCCTCGCCCGAGCCGAGCATCGCCGCCAGCCCGGTGGCATCGGCGAGCCCCGTCGGGTCGGCGAGTGCGGGCCCGACGGCAGTGGCGACGGCTGAGCCCACGGTGGCCGTCACCCCCGAGCCGACGGCAACACCGACGCCGGAGCCGACGCCCGAGCCCACGGAGGCCGCTACCCCCGAGCCGACGACCACACCGACACCGGAGCCGACGCCGGCCGCGACGGAGTCTCCCGCACCCGCCATCAGCGAGGCACCCTTCGAGCCGTCGGCCAGCCCGGCCGTGTAGTCCACTCCGGCCGTGCCATGACAGCGGAGGGTCATCCCCGGGCAGTGGCTGGCAGGTTCGCTGCGGCGAGGGCGCGCATGGTCCGCGAGCAGTTGGTCTCGCGGGGCATCCGGGATGAGGCCGTGCTGGCAGCGATGGGGATCGTGCCTCGCGAGGCGTTCGTGCCCGCTGGGGATGTCGAGCGGTCGTACGACGACGGCGCCCTTTCGATCGGCCACGGCCAGACGATCTCGCAGCCCTATATGGTGGCGCGCATGTCCGAATCCCTGGCCCTCACCGGGCCGTGGCTGCCAGCCACCGAACCACCGACGGTGCTCGATGTGGGCACTGGCTCCGGGTACCAGGCGGCCGTGCTGGCCCAGATGGGCGCGCGCGTCGTATCGATCGAGCGCGATCCGGGACTCGCCGATGAAGCGCGCGGTCGATTGGCGGCCCTGGGCTACGACGTCGAGGTCGTGATTGGAGACGGCAGCCTCGGCTACCCACTCCGCGCACCGTATGCCGGCATCATCGTGGCAGCCGCCGCACCGGCCGTCCCCTCGGCGCTGGTCGAGCAGCTGGCGGACGGCGCGCGACTGGTCGTTCCGGTCGGCTCGCGCTCCAGTCAGCGCCTCACCGTGGTGCGGCTCGGCGCAGCCGGGGCCGAGACGCTGAGTGGCGAGGCCTGTGTGTTCGTCCCGCTCGTGGGAAGCCAGGGTCACCCTGGGTGAGCGGGTCGATCGGCCCCCTCGAGCCGATGCTATCCTCGCCCGCGTGACGCACGTCTTCGTCGCCCCCCATCCTGATGACGCGGCACTGTCGTGCGGCGGCCTGATCGCCAGCCTGCGCGAGCTGGGCCAATCGGTGGCCATCGTGACCGTGTATTCGGGCGGGTCATCCAGCAGTCCCGACTTCTCGGACTACCAGCGCGAGGCCCTGGGCTTCGGGACCAAGGCTCTGTGGCCCAACAGCCAGGCCTTCAACCGCTCGAACATCGCCTCCGAGTACCCGGTCTCAGCCGATGTCAGTTCAGGCGCGGCCTGGGAAGCGGATCCAGCTCGCATCGTGGCCACCCAAGACCGGGCCAACACGCAGGCCCGCCAGTTCTGGCAGCGCGCTGCCTGGACCCGCAGCGCGAATGTCACGAATGACCGGCATGATGACCGGCCCCTGCGCGATGACGTGCCCACCCAGGGCACACTCGCCACCTTCGACTACCGTGCGGCGGACGTCGCGATGCTGCGCAAGGTCGAGGACGAGCGCTTCGCCTGGTTCGCCGAGGCAGCCATCGTGGACCTTGACCTGCCCGATGCAGTCCACCGCGGCTATGAGGGCGATGAGGCGCTCCTGGGCCGGCCCTTCGAGGACGATGAGCCGCCCGTGGACATCTTGCGCCGCGAGATCCTCCGGCTCGAGCCACAGCAGGTCTATGTGCCCATGGGCGTGGGCGGTCACGTGGATCATCGACTCTGCCGGGACGCCGCCCTGTCGCTCCTGGACGAGAGCGAAGGCTGGGTGATGCCGAGCCCCAGCCTGGCTGGCAGGCTCTCCTTCTACGAGGACTTCCCGTACGCCTGGTGGACCGGGCTCTCCGGCGCCCAGGCGCTTTCCGAGCAGGGTGTGGAGCTGCCGACGGGCCTGCTCATGGAGGCTCGCTACGCCGACATCAGCGATCAGCTGGAGCGCAAGGTGGCCGGGTTGCGCGTATATGCCAGCCAAGTCCAGCGACTGTTCGACGATGAGCAGAGCATGCTCGATGCCGTGACCGGGTTCGCGGCCCGCATCGCTGACGATGGCCGCGTCGGGAGCGGCGCGGCCGAACGGTACTGGGCCGTGCTGCGCAGCTGACGATTCCGAGGCGGTCGTCGAAGCGATAGGGATCCATGCGCGCCAGCCTTGGTCCGGCCGGTTCATGCGGTCGTCGGACGCTCGATGAGCAGCCGGGTGAGGTGCCGGTCGCTCGCACCCCACTCGTACTTGTAGGCCTCGTTGCCGCGCAGGAAGTCGAAGCGTCGGTCTCCACGCTCGAGTCGATCCCGAAGATACGTGGCCGTCCCCACGATGCCCGGCGAGAGGTCGCGAGCTTCAGGGTCCATGCCGGCGTTGTAGAAGTAGCAGGTGCCGCCGTCGCTGAAGCCCGCGAGCGCATACACGGTCTGGTCGCCGATGGCCACCTCAGCGAGGTGGAATCGGGCATGCGGCCCCTCTGCGGCCTCCAGCTCCGCGAGTCGCCGGAGGAAGAGGCGATTGCGATCGCCATCCTCGCCCGCGGCGAAGAGCCCGGACGACCCCCAGCGCGCCTGGTGCAGGCGGACGAAGCGCTCGACCGAAGCATCGTTCAGTGGCAGGTAGCGCAGCTCGACGTGGCCCCCGCGCTCGGCGCGGCGGAGCTTGCGGCGGATCTCGTGCCGCGTCTTCCTGTCGAGCCGCAGCAACTGCGCGTGCCAGTCGTCGGTGAGATCGACGACGGGGCAGACATCCTCGGGCTCCAGGCGCACCTCGAGCCCGGCTGCCAGGGCCGTGTCGCGCAACGCCGCTTCAAGGAAGACTCGCGCCGGGTCAGCGTCGGCGAGGCGGCGCAGGTCCACCGCGTCCCAGGCTCCGCGAGTCAGCCCCTCAGCGAGGTGGAGGGCCAGCATCGTCGCGAGAGACGGGAGATCGACCATTGATGCCAGGAGGGTCGCGTAGTCAGCGTGGTAGGAGGCTCCGAAGTAGAGCGTGCGCCGCGAACGGCTGTCGGAGTCCGAGAGCCCGGCCAGCGGTTCGAGCGCGGTTCCAGGAGGAGCCTCGGGCCACGGGACCCGTTCCTGACGCAGCATGAGGGGAACGATGCCGACGATGGCACCGACATCCAACACCAAGTAGTGCTCCTCAGCGGTCGCAGTGAAAGCGTCCCACCAGGCGCTGTGGAATGTCCACGACGAGAACGGCGTGGCACCGGGTGCCACGGCATAGAGCCGATCCCAGTCAGCGCGAGGGATGTCGCCGAACGGGACATGATGCAGTCGCGTCGAGCTGCCATGAAGCAGGGCTGGGGGAACGTCGGCTGAGACCATGTCGCCTCGCAGTGTAGGCACGGGCGATGGAACGACGCCGAGCCCCGATGTCGAGTGTCAGCCGCGCAGGTCGGGTCGGGGACCGGGATCCGTCTCCCGAGTCGTGAGCACGACGTAGGGAAGGCCTCGATCACCGCCGACGAAGGTCGCGGTGCAGGATCGGGATGCGCAGCAGGTCCCACAGCACGCCGACCGCGAGGCGTGGGCGGACCCGCATCCGCGAACCTCGGATGTCGTGCCACATGACCGGCACGGCGACCATGGAGTAGCCCCGGCGACGCGCCAGGAAGATGACTTCGGCATCGAAGGCGATGCCGCCGGTCCGCAGACGACCGAAGATGTCAACAGCGGCGTGACGTCGAAAGCCCTTGAATCCGCATTGGGTATCCGGAACGTCCCCGGTCACCCAGGCACCGGCGATCCTGCGGTAGACACGGCCCAGCAGCCGGCGGTAGAGCGGCTGACTGACGCGGCGGTCGGACCCGTCGGGCTGGATGCGGCTGCCCAGGGCTAGGTCGTACCCCTCGAGGGCTTCCGTCAGCAGTGGGATCTGGTCGGGTGGGGTGGCCATATCAGCGTCGGCGAAGACGACGAACTCGCCGCGAGCGGCCAGGACACCGGCCGTGACGGCCGCGCCCTTGCCGCGGTGAGGGCGGCGCAGGACCTGCAGGCGCGGTGCATCGCGCTGTGTCCTGGGCCCGCGCCTCCGCACGACCTTCCACGATGGCGACGGTTTCGTCCTCCGACCCGTCATCGACGATCAGCACGTCCCACTCACCCAGCTCGTCAGAGGAGCGACCGCGGGCCCGGGGTGGACCCCCGCGTTCGAGCCAGCCAAAGAGTTCATCGAGCGCTGGACCGATTCGATGAGCCTCGTTGTAGGCGGGTAGCACGATGGTGACGCTGGGGCGTGGACGCGGCGGTGACTGTGCGGCCGTCATGGCATGCCCTTCATCATCATCGTCATCGTGGTCAGCGTAGTCGGCATGAGCGGCGCGAGCGGATGGCCCATTCGTCCCACACGCGAGTCCACCACAGCAGACACCAGGACATCACCATCGCCAGGGGGCATGGTCCATCCGTACCCCCCGGTGACTGAGCGTGCGTTGCTACTGTGGAGTCGAGATGGTGGTCCCAGTCCTGCTCTTCGGCGTGGCCATCGTGGCACGCCTGGTCGTGGCGGCGCTGTTCGCCGAGCCGGCCTACCCAGATGCCTACTACTACGCCAACCTGGCCCGCGAGCTCGCGGCTGGTCACGGCTTCCAGATCGACTACATCTGGAACTTCGTCGAGGTGGGTGGCAGGCTTCCGGCGGAGGGCGTCCTGCCCATCCCGTCGAACGCCCACTGGATGCCGCTGGCGGCCCTCGATCCAGGTGCCCTTCATCTGGCTCCTGGGACCGACGGCCACGGCTTCTGCCGTGCCCTTCTGGCTAGCCTCCGCGGCGGTCGCACCATTGACCTGGTTCATCGGTCGCGATGCCGGCCTGCCCCGCTGGCAGGCGGCGGCGGCGGGCCTGCTGGTGGCCGTGCCCGGTGGCGTGGCACCCTACCTCGGGCAGCCCGACAACTTCGCCACCTACATGCTCTTGGGCGCCCTGGCCCTGTGGCTCTGTGCCCGCGGGCTGCGCGGTGACCGCCGCTCCTTCGCACTGGGCGGCTTCGTGGTCGGGCTGGCGTTCCTGTCACGCAACGATGGCATCCTGCTGGGCGTGCCCTACGCGCTCGCCTTCGCGTGGGACCTGCTGCGGCCTCCTCGGCTGACGCGCATCGGCTGGCTGCCGGCGCTCATCTGCGCGGTCGGGTTCCTGATCGTGGTGACGCCCTGGCTCGTGCGCCAGGTCGAGGTCTTCGGATCGCTCTCGCCATCCTCCATCGGCGGCCGCATCCTCTTCATCCGCGAGTACCGTGAGCTCTACAGCGTCAGCTCCGAGACGACTCTGGCATCGTTCCTGGCGCAGGGACCACAAGCCTTGATCGGCAGCCGTATCGACGGGCTGATCGGCGCCCTTCGGGTCCTGGCCATATCGCCGTTGCTGATCCTCCTGGTGCCGCCGCTCGTGGTCGGCGCCTGGCAACGGCGGAGCACCCCGGACTTCCTCCCGTGGTCGGTCTACGCTGTGGCGCTCCTCGCCTTCAGTGCCATCGTCTCCGCGGTCCACGTTCCCCAAGGCACGTTCCTGCACTCGGCCGTGGCCCTCGTGCCGCACGCCTATCTCCTGTCACTGACCGGTCTGGCGGCGATGGTGGGGTGGGTCGCGGCTCGTCGGTCGTCTTGGGACACCGTCAAGGCGACACGGAACCTGACGCTCCTGGTCGTGGGAGCGGTGCTGGTGATGTCGGCCGCCGCGACGATGATCACCATCCAGGCTTGGGAGCGCGAGCAGCGTCCCCGCACCGACATCCTGGCCACGCTGGCAAGGAACGCCGAGACATCGGACGTGGTGATGAGCCCGGACGCGGGGGCCTATCGCTATCACGGTGGCTGGTCGGGCATCGTCACCCCGGACGATCCGCTGCCCGTCGTCGAGGCAGCCCTGCGGCTGTACGACGTACGTTGGCTCGTGCTGGAGCAAGACCACATCACGGCTGACCTGCGACCGGTCCTGGCTGGCGAGGTACGGCCGCGGTGGCTCTCGGCACCGCTGGTCAGCGTGCCAGGCACGGGATCCGCCGGCGCCGACGAGTCCGGTCGCGACGAGCCGGCCGAGACGCTCCCGGCCGCGGCCCTCTACGCCGTCTGCCTGTCCGATGCCGATGAGCGCTGCGCCTCATGAGGCCACTCCAACCATGAGCAATACGGGATGGCGCACATTCGTACGCGGCGCCCATTCGGATGCCGTCCGGATTGGCGGCCTATACCTGCTGGCGCTCATCGTCCGGCTGGTGGCCAGCGGGCAGATCCCCGTGTCGACGACGGAGGTGAGTGCCTACTACGCGGGCGTCGCCGCGAACCTGGTGAGTGGCGACGGTCTCGTCAGCCACGCGGTGTGGAGCTACGCCACGAGTCCACTCGTCGTTCCCAAGCCGGCCTTCGAGCTGTGGCTGCCCATGAGCAGCCTTCTGTCAGCCTTGGCGATGTCGATCCTCGGCACGTCATGGTGGGCAGCTCAAGTCGGTGGCGCGCTGCTCGGAGCGATGGTGGCACCCCTGGCGTGGGCGGTCGCGCGTGGCGCAGCGCGGGCAGTCGACCTGGACGCTCGACGCGGCGGTGCCGTGGCCCTGTCCTCCGGGATCCTGGCGGCCATCCTCGGTCCGCTGGTGCTGGCTTCAGCCGTCCCCGACTCATTCACGCCATACCTGGTCTTCTCGCTCATGGCGGTACTGGTCATGCCACGCTGGCTGGGGATCGCCGATGGCGCGCCGTCGTCCCCAGCTAGGGCCCCGACCCGTCTCGCTGGCGCAACGCTCGGCGTCCTCATGGGCTTCGCCTACCTGTCGCGCCAAGAGGCTATTTGGCTGGGGCTCACGGTGCTCCTCGTGCTTGTCTGGGCCCTGCGCTCGAGGCCACCGGAGAGTCGGCTGCGAGAGGCCGTCCAGCGCCTCTGGCCCGTCGTGGTAGGTGGCCTCCTGATCGCCGCACCCTGGCTCATCCGGAACATGATCGCGTTCGGCAGCCCATTCCCCGGCCAGGCCCTGGAAAACATGGTGCTTGTCGGCAATGAGGACATTTTCGCCTTTGCCCACCGGCCAGATCTGCAACGCTATCTGGACCAGGGCCTCGCGACGGTCATCACGAACCCGCTGGCGGCCCTCTGGGTCGGTCTCCAGGATGTGCTGCTGCTGCCGGCCCTACCCGTCGGTGCGGTCGGACTCGTGGCCGTGTTCGCCATGTCGCACTCGCCGGCCCTGCATCGACCCACGGCACTCGCGGCACTGCTGGTGAGCGGCTTCCTTGTCTTCATCAGCACCGCGATGCTCTTCCCGATCGCGATGCGTTGGGGCACGTTCCTGCACGCCTCCGGACCGCTCCTGGTCGGCCTCCTCGTGATGGCCGCTCTTGGCATGGACGCCCTGCTGGCGTCCGTCTCCGCGAGACGACGCTGGAGTCAGTCAAACGTCATCCTCGGGCCCATGGCGCTCATCGCTGTGGCCGTGGGGTTCAGCGGCCTGCTACTCGGCACGGTCGCCGACCAGTCGCGCGAACGGGAGGCACGTTTCGCGGCGCTGACTCGGGCGATCGAGGTGGTGGCCGAGCGCGAGGGCCAGGTGGTCCCGGACACGCTCATCACCGACCATCCCATGTGGATCGCGGAGGCGCTCGACCGCAACGCCATCGCCCTCCCGGATGAGGACCTGGAGTCCGTCGTGGCCCTGAGCCGCGAGTTCCAGGCCCCCTGGGTAGTGGTCGTTGATGCGCGAGGACGGTACCCAGCCGACCTGCTCGCGACTGAGGCGAGGGCGTGCCTTGCAGGCCCCCCATTGCGCCTCGAACCAGGCGCCGACCCTGCCTGGCTCGTCCGCCTGTCTGCGGCATGCTGGGCCACGTGAGAGCGGTCCTGAGGTCCCGTCGCCAGCACCTATACTCCGACGCACACGGATCGCCGTGACGCAACCCGGAAGCCCACATTGCTCCGGCTGGCGTCGAACTCCAGGGAGAGGAGAACCGAATGATCCCGGGCGAGTACAAAGGACCTGATCGACGACGAGGCGGACCGGACCGGCGAACGCCTGGACTACGGGTCAAGATCCTGCTCGTTGACGACCACGCCCTGTTCCGAGTCGGGATGCGACAGATCCTCGAGGCAGAGAGCGACTTCGAGGTCGTGGCTGAGGCAGACGATTCACGCTCTGCCATCGACGCTGCCAGCGCCTCCACCCCGGACATCGTGCTGCTCGACCTGTCCCTGCCCGCACCCGGAGGGATCGAGACCACGCAGCGCGTGAAGCGTGAGGTGCCCAGTGCGGGCATCATCGCGCTGGCTGCGACGGAGGACGAGGACCAGCTCTTCGAGGCCATCAAGGCCGGTGCGGCTGCGTTCCTGCTGAAGGACATATCGCCTGAGGACCTGGTGACCATCATCCGTCGTGTGAACGGCGGCGAGTACCTCATCAACGACAAGGTCTTCGCACGCCCGTCGGTCGCTAATCGCGTGCTCAAGGAATTCCGCGAGTTGGCCATCTACGGCCAGGAGGCAGCGCCCATCTTCGCGCCGCTCTCACCGCGCGAGGTCGAGATCCTGGACAATATCGCCAAGGGCATGACCAATAAGCAGGTCGCCTACGCGCTCTCGATCAGCGAGCAGACCGTCAAGAATCACATGAGCTCGATCCTGCGCAAGCTCTCGGTCAACGACCGCACCCAGGCCGTCGTCTACGCCATGAAGCAGGGATGGATCAGGATCCCCGAGGATTGAACCCGTCTGGGCCGCCGCCCGACGCACCGACTGGCGAGCCGGGCCGGCCTGAGGCGCCTGCCATCCGGACCGTGGGCGGTGACTCCGCCGGCTGTGGCCAGGCTTCGTGCGGAGCTCGAAGCGGATATCCGGCGCATCGAGGGCGAGAACGTCGAGATCGACATGCTCATGGAGCAGGTGCTCGTCGAGATCGAACGGCACGAGGGCCGGCGCGTCAAGATGGAAGCCGAGCTCGCAGACACTCGAGGCGTCCGGCTCCCCGGATGCCGGACAGCTTCGCGAGACGCGGACCAGCCTGCTGGCGTTGACACGCCGGGAGCTGCTCTTCGACGCGCAGCGACAGGTGCTGGAGGGCAAGCAGCGCATCCTGGCACGCTATCTGCAGCGGCTCGTCGAGATCGACAACAGCCTGGCGGCCCTGGCTGGCGCCGGCGGCCGGCCGACACCCGTGGCCTCCGTCGGTCTGCGCCCTCTGGCGGCCGCCGCGAGCGCGCGCAACCCCCATATCGACGAGCAGCCCATGCTGGCTCTCCGCAGTCAGGAGGAGTTGCGCCGCGACATCGTCCGCCAGCTGCATGACGGACCAGCTCAGTCGATCGCCAACATCGGCCTGCAGGCCGAGATCGTGGAGCGCCTCATGGACAAGGGCGACCCACGGGCCAGGGATGAGATCGACGCGCTGAGGCGCCTCGTGCAGCAGGCGCTCGACGCCACCAAGGAATTCATCTTCGAGATCCGGCCGATGGTCCTCGACGACCTGGGCCTGGGGCCCACGATCCGCCGCACCGCCACCGACCGGAGCCGGCGATCCGGGATCAGCGTCGATTTCGCGACGCAGGGTATCGAGGGCCGCCTGGACCCGGACGTCGAGAGCGTCGTGTTCCGAAGTGTCGACGAGGCCATCGCTGGCTACCTGGCCCTTCGGCCACCATCCGTGATCGTCCGGCTCGACTGGTCGGAACGCGAGCTGGTGGTGACCGTGGCCGGCACGTGGCCATTGGTCATGCCCGACGGCGGGGCTGAGGCCACGTCGGCGACGGGCTCACGGGCGACTGAGACGCCGCCGGCCCTGCTGGCCATGATGGAGGAGAACCGATCGCTGGACCGCGAGGCGCGCACGCTGTCCAGGTCGCTGCCCGCTGATCGCGTGGCCGAGATCGCGCTTCGCGCTCGAGCGCTGGGACTGGTCCTGGCCATCCGCGATGACGGGCAGACCCTGGAGATCGTAGCCCCGAGGGGCCGGCGACCCTGACTTCCGATCCCGTGAGCCAGCGGCGGGGTTTGGAGTGTCAGCGCAGGTCGCGAAAGTCCGGCCAGAGGGAGAGGTCGATCTCCGGCGTCAGCTCCACGAGGCGCCTGACCTCCGGCCGGTAGTAGCGACGCAGCAGCGCGAGGTGCTCCTCCGGGACGACCACCTTTTCCAGCTTGGCCTGGTTGCGGGGACGTGCCAGCTCCTCCGGCGGCAGCCGATGTGAAGGCAGGTCCAGGAACTCGAAGGTCTTGGCGAGCTGACCGGCTGGATCGTTGGCGCAACGCTCGTACTGCAGCACGAGCAGGCGATCGGCGGGGTAGGAGTCCAGAAGCCATTCGAGCTGGGTGGCGTACAGGCCGCGCGCGATGGCGTCCGTGACGACACGCAGCCGGTCGCCGAAGGCTCGCTCGAGACCTGCCTCCTCCTCGATGAGGCCACCGCGGTCGTAGTGGCTGAGACCGGAGATGTAGCGCGCCACCGGATCTCGCAGCAGGACGATGGCACGTGCGTCGGGTGCCGCCTGCTTGACCATCGGGGGGGCCCAGGGGCAGGACAGGTACTCCGGCGTCTTCTCGCCGATGAGCTTGCCCTGTGGTCGCGGGAAGTAGTGGTGATAGCGCTCGACCGCCTCGTCCGTCGGCCACTCACCCCAGAGGCGGTCGAAGAAGTGGAGCTCCGGTCGCTGGTGAGCAGGCTGGACGACCCCGGGATGCTGCTCGATGAGGCGGAACCACCACGTCGTGCCCGACTTCTGGGCGCCGAAGATGACGAAGTCCGGGGGGCCCGTGCGCCAGCCGTCCGGGCAGGCAGGATGGGCCGGCAGGGTCTCGAAGACGCTGCGGCGCTGGCGGATGCTGGCAGGGTCCATGGGCTTGGGCAGTGGAGCCGGCGGCTCGTAGAGCCCTAGACGTCTGCGCAGCTTCCGCAGTCTGATCTGCGGCATGCGGGAACCTCTGGCTGGCGTGTCTGGGCGTGTCCGCAGAATGATAGCCCGGCACCGATGACCGCCGTAGCACGTTCGAGAGGAGCCGTCCGCAGGTGGCTCCATCGCCTGCCATGCGACCGCACCTCCTATTCGGCGTAGCCCGATGGTCATGTCGCCCGAGTCGGGAGTGGTGCCTAGGATTCTGGTGACACCTGTCACATCTCCGATGGGAGCCTGCCGTGCTGTCAAGTCTCGGTCGACATGCGCTCGGACCTCCGGACGTCCTGCCTCGAGATGGGCGGGCTGGCCAATTTGGCCTGAGCGGGCTACCCTGTGGCACCCGCTACGGCTGAGTCGTCGCCGCCATGAGGAACCGAGCGTGAGCGAGCAGATCCGGGTCGTCATCGTCGACGACATCTCCGAGACCCGAGAGCATCTCACGAAGCTGCTCTCGTTCGAGGCCGACATCCAGGTCGTCGGCACGGCCGCATCTGGCGACGAGGCCGTGGAGCTGGCAGGCAAGCTGGCGCCAGACATCCTGCTCATGGACATCAACATGCCGGGCATGGATGGCATCGCCACCACGGAGCGCATCTCAGCGACGTTCCCGGCCACGTCCATCATCATGATGAGCGTCCAGGGCGAAGCCGACTACCTGCGGCGCTCGATGCTGGCCGGGGCGCGCGAGTTCCTTGTCAAGCCTTTCAGCTCGGACGAGCTCACGACCTCCATCCGCCAGGTACATGCGCGAGAGAAGCTGAAGCGCAGCCGCATGGTCATGGCCGTGGCTGGCACGCCGGGTGGGCCCGGCGAAGCTGGCCGGAAGGCCGGCCGCATCGTGACACTCTTCGCCCCCAAGGGCGGGGTCGGGCGCACCACGCTGGCAGTGAACCTGGCCGTGGCCCTCGCGGGCGAGCAACGCCAGGTCGTGACGCTTGTGGACGGCTCGTTCCAGTTCGGTGACGTCGGGGTGCTGCTGAACCTCAATCCCAAGAACAAGTCCATCATCGACGTGGTCGCCGACCCGGGGGCCGCCGACGAAGAGCTCGTCGACACGACTCTCATCAGCCACAGTACGGGCATCAAGGTGCTCCTGGCACCACCCAGCCCGGAGATGGCGGAGCTCGTGACGGTGGAACAGATCCGCCGCATCATGAACCGCCTGCGTGCCACCAATGACTTCACGGTCATCGATCTTTGGCCGCACTTCAACGACGTGACGCTGGCGCTCCTGGATGCGTCTGACGTGATCCTCACCATCCTCACGCTGGAGATCTCCAACATCAAGAACATCCGGCTCTTCATGGAGGTGGCCGACCAGCTCGGCTACAGCGACCGGATCAAGCTGGTGCTCAATCGGGCCGACTCGGCATTTGGCATCCGTGTCGCGGATGTCGAGTCCTCGGTCGGTCGCAAGATCGACCATCAGGTCGTCTCCGATGGCCGGACCGTCGTCTATGCCCTCAACCGGGGCGTGCCCTTCGTCTGGAGCAACAGCCAGGCGCCGGTCAGCGAGGACATCTTGAAAGTCTCGCGCGCGCTCGTCGCGGAGGTCGCCTCCAACGAGGCGGAGGCGGAGAAGGAGAAGGCTCGCAAGTCCATCTTCGGACGGCGGTGAGCGCCGTCATGGACCTCGCTAGGGAGAAGTCGTCATGTCGCTGCTGAAGCGCATCGAGAGCGCCAAGCCGGCCCGCGAAGGCGGGTCGGTCGCGGGTCCGCCTGTCCCGGCACCCGGCATGCCACAAGCGCCGGGCATGCCGCCGCCCGGCATGGCAGCCCCCCCATCGTCCTTCCCGCCGCCTCCCCCGATGCCCTCGCGGATGATGTCCCAGGTTCCGGTGCGGGAGTCCTTCCGCGACACCAAGTACCGCATCCAGCAGCGCGTCATCGCGGATCTCGATCCCAAGCTGGACCTCACCAACCAGGTGGAGGTTCGCCGCCAGATCGAGGAGGTCTTCAGCATCGCGGTCGACGAGGAGGGCCTCGCCCTCACGCGCGCCGAACGCGTCCGCATGCTGGAGCAGATCACCGACGAGATCGTCGGCCTGGGGCCCCTCGAGCCACTGCTGCGTGACGAGTCCATCACCGAGGTCATGGTCAACGGCCCACGACAGGTCTACATCGAACGGGCTGGCAAGCTCGAGCTGACGAACCTCTCGTTCCAGAACGACGACCACGTGATGCGCATCATCGACCGCATCATCAGCCCCATCGGTCGGCGCGTGGACGAGTCGAGCCCCATGGTGGACGCCCGCCTGACGGACGGCTCGCGCGTCAACGCCATCATCCCGCCGCTGAGCCTCGTCGGACCGGTCATCACCATCCGCAAGTTCGCGGCCTCGCCGTTCACGGTCGACGACCTCATCCGCTTCGGTACGCTACTCCCGAGATGGTCGACTTCCTGAAGGCCTGCGTCGAGGCGCGCCTCAACATCTTCGTCTCCGGCGGTACCGGCTCCGGCAAGACCACCACGCTCAACGTGCTGTCCTCGCTTCATCCCCAACGACGAGCGCATCGTGACCATCGAGGACGCCGCCGAGCTGCAGCTCCGCCAGGAGCACGTCGTCACGCTGGAGACCCGCCCGCCGAACATCGAGGGCAAGGGCGCCATCCCCATCCGCGACCTGGTGCGCAACTCGCTGCGCATGCGGCCCGACCGCATCATCGTCGGCGAGGTCCGCTCGGGCGAGGCCCTCGACATGCTGCAGGCCATGAACACCGGCCACGACGGCTCGATGACGACGGTCCACGCCAACAGCCCGCGGGACATGCTCTCGCGTGTCGAGACGATGGTGCTGATGGCCGGCATGGACCTGCCGCTGCGGGCCATCCGCGAGCAGGTCGCCTCAGCCGTGGACCTCATCGTGCAGCAGTCGCGCCTGAGGGACGGCACCCGCCGCATCACCAGCATCACCGAGGTGCAGGGCATGGAGGGTGACGTCATCGTCATGCAGGAGATCTTCACCTTCGAGCAGACAGGCGTGGTCGACGGGCAGATCCAGGGCCGCCTGAGGCCCACCGGCATCCGTCCCAAGTTCACCGAGAAGTTCGAGGTGCTGGGCATCAGCCTGCCACCGGCGCTCTTCGGATACCGCACGTAGGATCTGGCCATGACCTCCTGCCGTCATCGTCGCCATCCTGGCCGCCGCAGCCGTGATGCTCCTGTTCTTCGGCCTCTTCGGAGGGCGGCGAACATCCCCCACCGAGCGCATCGAGCAGGTGACCCAGGCTGCCGTGCAGGCGCGCACCAATCAGCCGGCCGCACGCAAGTCCCTTCGTGCCAGCATCTTCGGCGGACGGGCGGCGACTGGCGTCGACCGGGTCCTGGAGCGGCGCGACTGGGGCGCCGACATGGCCCGCGAACTGGCCAGGGCGGACCTGCAGCTCAGGCCGTCGGAGTACCTGGCCCTGCGCACGGCGGCCATCGTCGGCGCACCGCTGTTGACGTTCATCCTGGGCAAGACCGTGCTGTCCGGACTGGACAACCCGCTGGCCCTGCTGGTGGCGGTCATCGTCGGCTGGTGGGTGCCGCGCTGGTGGCTGAACCGGCGCAAGTCGAAGCGCCTGCGGGCCTTCGACGACAATCTGGCTGACACCATCACTCTTGTCGCCAACGCCCTGCGCGCCGGTGCCTCATTCCTTCAGGCCATCGAGCTCGTGGTGCGGGAGACGCAGCCACCCATCTCCACCGAGTTCAGCCGGGTCATCCGAGAGGTGAACCTGGGACTGCCGTTCGAGCAGGCCCTGAACAACATGGTCCGGCGCGTCCGGTCGGACGATCTCGAGCTCATGACCACGGCCATCACCATCCAGCACCAGGTGGGCGGCAACCTCGCCGAGATCCTCGACTCGATCGCCTTCACCATCCGCGAGCGCAACCGAATCAAGGGCGAGATCCGCGTCCTGACCGCGCAGCAGCGCATGTCCGGATACGTGGTGGCCGGGTTGCCCACTCGGCATCATGGCCATCCTCTCGGTCATCTCGCCCAATTTCATGATGCCGATGTTCGGCGAACCGCTCGATCGTCGGCATCCCGCTGGGCGTGATCATGCTGGCCTTCGGCGCCATCCTCATGCTCATCGGCTTCCTGGCCATCCGGCGTATCGTGGATATCGAGGTCTAGCGAGATGGGCGTACCCCTGCTCATGGCGCTGCTCGCGGCGGGCGGCGTCCTGCTCATCGTCTGGGCCCTGCTGGGCGCACGGTCCTCCGACCCGGTCCAGGCGCGCCTGACCCAGCTGGGCACCCTCGAGGGCGTCACGAGCCTCGAGGAGATCGAGCTCCAGCAGCCCATCATCGATCGCACCCTGCGGCCGCTGATGCGCCGACTGTCGGGCATCGGCACGCGCCTCAGCTCCCCGAATCGCATCGGCCGCACCGAGTCCAAGCTCGCGGAGGCCGGCTACCCGTATGGCCTGCGCACGCTCGACTTCATGGGCCTCAAGGTGGTGGTCGCGCTGCTCACCAGCGGGCTGGCCTTCCTGTTCTTCGGCCTGGCCATGGGCGACCCAGGGACCGGCGTGATCGTGGCCGTCGCCGGCCTGGCGATGGGCTTCTTCATCCCCGACTACTGGTTGAGCCGGCGCATCAGGGCGCGCCAGAAGGCCATCCTCCTGGCCATCCCCGACACGCTCGACCTGCTCGACCATCTCCGTCAAGGCCGGCCTGGGCTTCGATGCTGCGCTGGGCAAGGTCGTCGAGAAGACCGAAGGGCCGCTGACCGATGAGTTCCGGCGCACCCTGGCCGAGGTGCGCATCGGCAAGGCGCGCCGGGATGCGCTGCGCGAGATGGTGGCTCGCACCAACGTGCCGGCCCTTACCAACTTCATCGGCGCCATCATCCAGGCCGAGCAGCTCGGCGTGGCCATCGCCCGGGTCCTCGAGGTGCAGTCGGAGCAGCTGCGCATCCAGCGCCGCCAGCGCGCCGAGGAGATGGCGGCCAAGGCGCCCATCAAGATGCTCTTCCCGCTCGTGGGCTGCATCTTCCCGTCGATGTTCATCGTCATCCTTGGGCCGGCCATGATCCTCATCGTGACGAACCTCGGCAACGCGAACCTCTGATCACCGCCAAGCCATGATGGATCGAGCGACAATCGACGCGTCGAGGGTGCGACGGGTAGCGGATGACGCCATCGTCTGCCAGCGACTGACGCTGGGAGAGTCCTTCGGACAGCGGTTCCTGGGTCTCATGGGCCGCGCGGCACTGGCGGACGGGGAAGGGCTCTACCTGGCCACCTCCAGCATCCACATGTTCTTCATGCGTTTCGCCATCGACGCGCTCTTCGTGGCTGCCCCGGACACGGAGGGAGCACGTCGTGTCGTGGGCATGCGCGAGCACCTGCCGCCGTGGCGTGGGCTGGTGCTGCCGGTTCGCGGCGCGAAGGGTGTCATCGAGCTGCCAGCCGGCACGCTGCGCGCGCACGAGGTCCAGGTCGGCGACAAGGTGGTGTTCGAGCCCATCGCCGCTGACCAGCCAGGACCCACCTCCGCAGGGACCGAGTCAGGCCGCGGCGTAGGCCAGGTCGCAAGGTCGCTTCGGTCAAGGCGCTGACCCGCGCAGTCATGGGGTGCCGCGTAAGTGCGGACACAGGGCCAGTGAAGGCCCATGAACCACCATGTCGGCATGGTGCACGCCCTGCTGGACCTCCTCGTGCCACCCCGCTGCCCGGGATGCGGGATCGAGGGGGCCGTCCTCTGCGAGACCTGTCGTCGATCGTTGTGGCGACGCCTGGATGAGCCGGCGGGCCGTCCGCTGGGCATGCCCGCGGCGATGCCGACCGGACTCGTGCAGGTCGAGTGGTGCGCCACGTTCAGCGGCCCGACACGTGCCGCCATCCACGCGCTCAAGTACCGCGGCGAGCGCCGCCTCGTGGAGCCCTTGGCCGCGGCCCTGGCGGAGCGTTGGCAACGCGCCGGCGCGGGCGGCGATCTGCTGACCTGGGTGCCGGTGCACCCCACGCGGCGCCGGGAACGCGGCTTCGACCAGGCCGAGTTGCTGGCCCGCGCGATGGCAGGGTACCTGCGGCATGCCGGCGCAGCCGTGCCTGGCCAGGCAGCGGCGCACCACGGCACAGCATTCCCTCGGCCAGGTCGAGCGAGCCGGCAACCTGGCGGGCGTCTTCGGCGTCCCCGAGCCCATGCGGGGCCGTGTCAGGGGCCGCTGGCTGGTCGTCGTGGATGATGTCCTGACCACCGGAGCAACGCTCGCCGGTTGTGCGAAGGCCCTCATCGACGCGGAAGTGCTCGCCGTCTCGGCCATCACGGTGGCGCGGGACCGCTAGTCGCGTCCGAGCATCGTCCCGGACGCTTCTCGCGTTGCTGGCGCCCGGCATGAAATCGATCGAAAGCAGAGGAGATGCCGGTGCGAACCACGATCAGAGGCAAGAACCTGACCGTCTCCGACAAGGACGCCGAGTACATCGAGCGCAAGCTGCAACGCCTCGAGCGCATGCTGGACGAGCGCTGTGAGGCTGACGTGGAGCTGCGCCTGGAAGGCAAGCGCAAGGTCGCGGATAGCCACATCGTCGAGGTCTCACTGCTCATCGACGGGCTGTCGCTGCGCGGTGAAGGGGCGGCCTCTACCTTCCGGGCAGCCGCCGACGAGGTGGTCGACAAGCTGGAACGTCGGACCGTGGACGCCAAAGAGCGACCACGCGACCGGCGCCGTGCCGAACAGGTCCGCTTCGAGGCAGCCGCCGAGGCGAGCCCGCCGCTACCGGCCTTGGAGGCGGGTGACGAGGCGCGTGTCGTCAAGGTCAAGCGCTTCGCCATCGAGCCCATGTTCGAGGAGGACGCCATCTCCCGGATGGAGGAGTTGGGGCACACCTTCTTCATCTTCGTCAACGCCGAGAACGAGCGGGTCGCGGTGCTGTATCGACGCCGTGATGGACGACTGGGCCTCATCGAGCCTGTCATCGGAGGGACATACCGCCCCACGGAGTGATCTCCCCAGGGCCCCGAGGTGGCCGAGTGACCTGGCGCTGTGAGGGCCCCGTACGAATGGACCATTCCTCCGGCGCTTCCAGGCACCGATGATGGCCCTGCCACCGAACGGTGGCCGCACCGGGACGAAAGACCCGGGTGCTCGGATGATTCGGTCGGGGAGCCATGAGCGTCCAGAACCCACGGGCCTTCAACGAGTGGCTTCGAGCGCAGCTCAAGGCCAAGAAGATGTCCCAGCGCCAGCTTGCGCTGCAGTCCGGAGTCGATCACTCCACCATCTCGCGACTGCTGCGCGGCGACCGGACGCCTTCATTGGGCACGGCGACCAAGCTGGCTCGCGGTCTACGCGAGTTGCGCGACGACGCGGAGTCCCCGCAGTACTTCGGTCTGACCTCGTCGGCCAGCACGCACCCCACCGCTCGCGTCGAGTACGCCCTTCGGTCCGACGATCTCATGAGCGAGCCGCAGGTCCGGCAGGTCATGGAGTACTACCTGGCGCTGCGCATGCGGCGGTTGTCGATCCGCCAGACGGGCCGCTACGCGCCGGTGCGCCCGGTGGCCGCAGTCCGATCCATCACTTCAGCCGGCCCGCTCGACAAGAAGAACTGAACCCGCGAACGGGTTCACCCCTGGGACGCCGAGCCGCCGGTCCGAGGCTGAGATCCTGAGGTCGCCTGACGCCCCTTCACCTTGGGCGACAGCAGGTAGGCGATGAAGCCCAGGACGATGACCGAGAGGACGCTGATGGCGCGGTCGACCAGCGCGATGGCGGCCGCTTCGTTCGGGTCGGCGTGGTAGATGACCGTCAGCAAGCCGACGATGCCGGCTTCCACGATCCCCAGCCCGGCCGGTGTGAATGGCACGGCCGTCAGCAGCGAGGCCACCAGCGCAACGAAGAAGGCGCCGCTGATACCCAGCGAGATGTCGAATCCGAGCGCGTCGACCACGAACAGCAGGCGCAAGGCCTCCGTGGTCCAGATGAGCCCTGTGAGGAGGCCGACCAAGGGCAGCTGGCGCCGGTCGACAGAGAAGACGCCCTCCTCGAAACGCTCGTACAGCAGCACCATTCGGGCCGGCAAGGGCAGTCGATGGACGAGTCGCTGGCCGAAGTTGCGGAGCGTGAAGAGGGCCAATGCCAGTCCGAGCACGACGACGACACCGATGCCCATGATGATGCGGACCGTATCCGAGAGGCCGTCACGGAACGACCAGAAAGCAGCGCCCAGGCCGAGCACCACGATGGCCACCAAGTCGAAGACGCGCTCGATGAAGATCGTTCCGAAGGTGGCCGAGAGTGAGACCGGGAAGTTGATCTTGAGCAGCCAGGCGCGGTAGACGTCGCCGAGCTTGGCTGGTACGACGCTGTTCACGAGCCAGCTGACGAAGATGATCTCGGTCGAGTCGCGCACGCCCACGCGCGCCCCGATGCCGCGCAGCAGGATCGACCAGCGGTAGCCGCGCATCGGGAATCCCAGGTAGTAGATCAGGAAGGCTGCCAGCAGCCAGGCCGGATCGGCGTCGAGCACATAGCTGACGAGGATGTCGAGCTGAAAGCCGGGCAGGGCCACCACGAAGAGCAGCAGCACCAGGACCGGGACGATGATGGAGGCCTGTGTTCGGCGATCGCGCAGCCGTCTGCCGATGGGCACCGCCCCGGCCGTCAGGTCCTCCTGCACGAGCGGGTAGTCGACGACCGCCTCCGCGTCGAGGCCCGGAGCGACCTTGAGCGCCGCGACCAGCGGGGTCGTATGTCCGGCTGCCTCGTCGGACGGCGGCGATGTCCCGATCTGTGGCGCCTCTCCAGTGGGCGGCGCCGCTCCGATGTCTGGCCCCTCGCCGCTCTGTGGCGTCTCGCCGGTCGATCGAGTCGGATCCCCAGGCGGCGGAGCGGTCATGCCTGGTCCGCCAGGTCCGGCGTGGACCCCTGGCTGCCACGGCGACGACGATTGCCGCGCACGCGCTGCACCAGCTTGGCAGCCGGCGTCCAGAGACGCACGTAGTAGGAGGCGCGCCCAGGGAGGATCCGTGCCCCCGGCAGCAACACGCGCAGCTCTGCGGCCGTGGTGAAGCTTCCTGGGAGGACGGTGCTGGCGATGCCGACCTCCATGACGCTGTGGGCGTCCGAGGATGCCACGGCGGGCAGCGAATGCCGGGCCGCGAACGCTGCCGCCTGCGGGTTCGCGTCGCGGTAGGCCCGTGCGTTGTGCGCCTCCACGTAGTCGATGATGGCTGCCAGCTCCTCGAGCCGGTCCGTCGCTCCGAGGGCCTGACTGCCACCGGAGGCACGGAAGCCATCGAAGGGATGCGGCAGGCCCACAAGACCGCCCTGCTCGTGGATGGCTGCGGCCGTCTCGGCAGCGCTCAAGCCGGGCTCGACGGCGCGCTCGAGGAAGAGGCCGATGAGGTCGCCGTCGCGACTGCGTACCTCCTCGCCCACGATGACCAGCAACCGGTCGCCGGCCAGCTCAAGGGCACGTTGTGCGCCGTCGATGCGTTCGTGATCGGTGATGGCTAGGTGCGTGAGACCCAGCCGCAGGGCCCGCTCGACCATGGCTGCCGGGTCAGCCAGCGAGTCGAACGACGCCCGGCTGTGGCAGTGGAGGTCCGCGAAGCTCCGTGCGCCGTTGTCCGGGCCGCCGGTCGCCACTGCCATGGGCTAGATGCGCTGGACCAGGGAGTTCTTGAAGAACTCGAAGTGCTCCATGGCCAGACCCGTCCCCAGGGCCACGCAGTTGAGGGCGTTCTCGGCGACGTGACAGGGCACCCCGGTCACCTGGGTCAGGAGCCGGTCGATGTTGCGCAGCAGCGAGCCGCCACCGGTCATGACCATGCCTTTGTCGATGATGTCACTGGCAAGCTCCGGGGGCGTCTCCTCCAGCACGGCGCGCACGGCGGTCACGACCTGCTGAAGGGGCTTCTCGATGGCCTCCATGACCTCCGAGCTGGTCATCGGGATGGTGCGCGGCAAGCCCGCCACCAGGTCGCGACCACGCACGTCAAGCGTCAGCTCGCGCTCCAGCGGCAGGGCCGTGCCGATGGCGATCTTGACCTCCTCAGCCGTTCGTTCTCCGATCATGAGGTTGTACTTGCGGCGGATGTAGCTGGTGATGGCCTCGTCGAAACGGTTGCCGCCGACGCGCAGGGAGCGACTCACGACGATCCCACCCAGAGCCACGACGGCGATCTCCGTGGTGCCACCACCGATGTCGATGACCATGTTCCCGGAGGCCCCGGAAATGGGCATGTTGGCGCCGATGGCCGCCGCCAGGGGCTCCTCGATGAGGTAGGCGTCGCGGGCACCGGCCTTGAGGGCTGCGTCGCGGACGGCGCGCTTCTCGACGCTGGTGACGCCCGAAGGAACGCAGACCATGACCTCCGGCTTGGTGAAGCTGCGGCCGGCCTTGCGGATGAAGTAGCGCAGCATGGCCTCCGTGATGACGTAGTCGGCGATGACGCCGTCCTTCATGGGGCGGATGGCAGAGATGTTGTCCGGGGTCCGGCCGATCATCTCGCGCGCCTCCTCGCCCACGGC
This sequence comes from uncultured Chloroflexia bacterium, assembly GCA_963805585.1. GTDB lineage: Bacteria > Chloroflexota > Limnocylindria > Limnocylindrales > CSP1-4 > JAFMJV01. The sequence goes on from CAWDUR010000026.1 coordinate 66,484, forward strand.
GAGGATGTGGTGGTCCTCGCTGACGGCCACGACCGATGGCTCGCGGATGACGATGCCCTTGCCCTTCACATAGACGAGCACGTTGGCGGTGCCGAGGTCGATGCCGATCTTCACGCCGTGCCCGGCCCTTCGCCGGCCGTCGTGGGCACGATATGAGCGCCGAGGTCGAGCAGCTTGCGCTCGATGTCCTCGTAGCCCCGCCGCACGTGATGGACACCGCTGATGGTCGAGCTGCCGTCGGCCGCCAGGGCGCAAAGGATGAGCGAGGCACCGGCCCGCAGGTCACCCATCTCGAGGTCCCGGGCACGGAGGTGCGAGGGGCCCGTGATGGCCGCGTGATGGGCGTCGGTGACCTCGATCCGTGCGCCCATGTGGCGCAGGTCAGTGAGCCATTCGAGGCGGTCCTCGAAGATCGATTCGTGGACCGTGCTGCGCCCATCCGCCTGGGTAAGCAGCACCGAAGTGGGCGGCTGGAGATCCGTGGCTAGGCCGGGGTACGGGGCCGTCTCGATGTCCGTGGCCCGATAGGCGCCGCTGCCCGGATCGGCTCCGCGCACGGTGATGTCGATCGGCCGTCGCGCTGACGTCCACGCCCACGTCCGAGAGGACGTCGAGGAAGGCGGCGATGTGGGCCGAGGGGGCACCGCGGAGGACGACCTCACCGCCCGTGATGGCGGCCGCCACGGCGAAGGTCCCGGCCTCGATACGATCGGCGACGACGTGATGCGTGGCGCCGCGCAGGCGCCGGCGCCCCTCGACCTCGATGACGTCCGGAGCGGTTCGCTGCACGTCGGCACCCATGGCCTGCAGGAAGCCGATGAGGTCGTCCACTTCCGGTTCGCGGGCCGCCGGATGGATGGTCGTGTGTCCGTCCGCCAGCGTGGCCGCCAGCATGGCGTTCTCAGTGCCCATGACCGTGACGTGCGGGAACTCAACGTGCCCCCCACGCAGCCGCCCTGGGGCCTGGGCGAAGTAGTAGCCGTTGCGGTAGCCGATGGAGGCACCCAGCGCCTGCATGGCGTCCACGTGCAGGTCCACGGGGCGCCGGCCGATGCGGTCACCGCCCGGGTTGCTGATGATGACGCGGCCGAACCGCGCCAGGAGCGGACCCAGAAGGATGAAGCTGGCGCGCATCTTGGCGGCCGCTTCCAGGGGCACGAAGAGCCAGTCCACGTCGCCGGCAGAGACCTCGTAGACGCTGGGCTCCGGATGGTCGACGACGACCCCCAGGTCTCGCAGCAGCTCGGCCATCAGCACGACGTCCGCGATCTCCGGCACGTTCGTGAAGCGGCAGCGCTCGCCGGTCAGGGTGGCCGCCGCGAGCAGCTTGAGTGCCGCGTTCTTCGAACCGCTGATGGCGACCTCGCCTCGCAGCGGGCGGCCGCCCTCGATGCGGATGGCCTCGCGGGGCACCGGCGGCGCCTGGTACTCCCAGTGGAAGGGGCGTGCCTCGGCCATGCCGGTCAGGGCCGCTGCCGCGGCCCCTCGCGGTGCCGGCGTTCGGCGACGCGGATGCGCAGCAGCGCTCGCTCCATCGATGCCCGGGCTCTGCGCCAGGTCGGCCGGCTCCTCGAAGCCCTGCTGGATGGCCCGCTGGGCCTCGTTGCGCGCCTCCTCGGCCGCCTCCAGGTCGATCTCCGAGGAGAGGTCGGCCAGCTCGGCCATGATGACGACCTTGTCCGGTCGGACCTGGACGAAGCCGCCGGCGATGGCGAAGAACTCGTCCTGCGCGCCCTTGCGGATGCGCAGCTCACCGACGCCCAGGGTCGAGAGGAGCGGGGCATGGTGCGGCAGGACGCCCAGTTCACCTTCGACGCCGGGGCAGAAGACCGCATCGACCTCGTCCTGGTAGGCGAGGCGCTCCGGCGTGACGATCTCTAGCAGCAGGGGCATGCCTAGCCTCCCGCGCCCGTGCCGGCCACGATCAGCGGGCCTCCAGTCGGGCCGCGTTCTCGCGCACCTGGTCGAGCGTGCCAGCCAGGAAGAAGGCTTGCTCGGGCAGGTCGTCCGCCTTGCCGTCCAGGATCTCGCGGAAGGAGGCGACGGTGTCGCGGATGGGCACGTACTGGCCCTCGCGGCCGGTGAAGACGGCGGCCACGAAGATGGGCTGGCTCATGAAGCGCTGCAGGCGGCGGGCGCGGGCCACCAGCGCCTTGTCCTCCTCGGAGAGCTCGTCGATGCCCAGGATGGCGATGATGTCCTGGAGGTCGCGATACCGCTGCAGGACGCGCTGCACCTCGCGGGCGACCTCGTAGTGCTCCTGCCCCACGATGAGCGGGTCCAGCACGCGAGAGGTCGAGGTGAGGGGGTCGACGGCCGGGTAGATGCCCAGCTCGGTCAGGTAGCGCTCCAGCCGGATGGTCGAGTCGAGATGCGCGAAGGTGGTCGCCGGGGCCGGGTCGGTGTAGTCGTCGGCGGGCACGTAGATCGCCTGCAGCGAGGTGATGGAACCCTGCTTCGTGGACGTGATGCGCTCCTGGAGGCCGGCCATCTCGGTGGCCAGGTTGGGCTGGTACCCCACCGCGGAGGGCATCCGACCGAGCAGCGCCGAGACCTCCGAGCCGGCCTGCGTGAAGCGGAAGATGTTGTCGATGAAGAGGAGCACGTCGCGCCCCTCATCGCGGAAGAACTCGGCCATCGTGAGGCCCGTGAGACCTACCCGCAGGCGCGCCCCGGGCGGCTCGTTCATCTGGCCGAAGGTCATGACCGTCTTGGCCATGACGCCCGACTCGACCATCTCCGAGATGAGGTCGTTGCCTTCCCGGGAGCGCTCCCCCACCCCGGCGAAGACCGAGTAGCCGCCGTGCTCCTGGGCCACGTTGCGGATGAGCTCCTGGATGATGACCGTCTTGCCCACGCCCGCGCCGCCGAAGACGCCGATCTTGCCGCCCTTGGCGAAGGGACAGATGAGGTCGATGACCTTGATGCCGGTCTCGAACACCTCCGTGGCCGTGGCCTGCTCCTCGAAGGTCGGCGCCGCCCGGTGGATGGGGTGGCGCAGCTCGGTGTCCACGGCGCCCTTGCCGTCGATGGCCTCGCCCAGCACGTTGAAGACGCGGCCCAGGGTCTCCGGGCCGACGGGCACGCTGATAGGGCCGCCGAGGTCGTGCGCCTCCGTGCCCCGCGCCAGGCCGTCCGTCGTGCTCATGGCCACCGCGCGCACCCAGTTGTTGCCGAGGTGCTGCTGGACCTCACAGACGACCGGCTCGGCACCCGTGCCGATGCGCACCGCGTTGAAGATGGCGGGCAGCTGCCCAGCCGGGAACTCGACGTCGACGACCGGCCCCGTGATGGCGATGACGCGGCCGACCGCACCGGCGATCGGCTCGGACTTGCTTGTGGTGACTACCGCCATTGCGTGGCTTCCTCCGTGATCCGGGCCCGTCGGTCCGGCGTGTGATCTGGTCAGGCGCTGTTGGCGCCGGTGGCGATCTCGATCATCTCTCGAGTGATATTCGCCTGGCGCACCTTGTTGTAGGTAAGAGTCAGGTCGTCGATGAGCTCCTGGGCGTTGTCGGTGGCGTTGCGCATGGCCACCATACGTGCTGACTGCTCGCTGGCCGTGAGCTCCAGGACGGCCTGGAAGAGCCTCGTGGCGACGTATCGCGGCAGGAGCTGTTCTAGCACCTGCTGTGGGCTCGGCTCGAAGATGAACTGGCGCCCCGGGATAGCCTCGTCATCCGGGTTGGGCTTGATGGGCAGGAGGCGCTTCATCTCCGGCCGCTGCACCAGGGTCGAGACGAACGCCGGGTGGATGAGATGCACCTTGACGTAGGTGCCGGCCAGGAAATCGTCCGAGACGAGCCGGGCGAGGGGCAGGATGTCGGCGAAGGCGGGCTTGTCGCCGAAGCCCTCGAAGGCCGCGGCGATGGGCACGTGGGCGCGCCGCATGGCAGCCGTACCCTTGCGACCCACCGTCACAACGCTCAGGTCTCCTGTGGATCTGGCGATCTCGCGGGCCGCGAAGCGGATGGTGTTCGTGTTGAGCGAGCCAGCCAGGCCGCGATCGGTGGTGAACAGGATGAGGAGCCGCGACCCGGGTTTCTCTTCCGCAAGGAGCGGATGGTGCTCGTCGTCGAGCACGGCTGCGACGTCGGCCAACACCTCGTCCAACTTCTGGCTGTAGGGTCGTGAGGCCAGCGTGGCGTCCTGGGCGCGCTTCAACTTGGAGGCGGCCACGAATTGCATGGCCCGCGTGATCTGCTTGATGTTGCCGACAGATCCGATGCGTCGCCGGATCTCGCGCTGGCTTGGCACGAGCGGGTGCCTTCCTCCTGACTAGGCGGTGAAGGTTTCCTTGAAGGCCTCGGCGGCGCTGCGCAGCGAGTCCACGATCTCGTCGTCGAGGGCCTGCTTGGCGGCCAGCGAGGTGAGCACCTCCGGTCGCTCCGCCTCCAGGAAGCGGTAGAAGCGAGACTCGAAATCACGCACCCGGGCAGCCGGCACGTCGTCGAGGTAGCCGTTGGTCACGACCCACAGGATGGCGACCTGGTTCTCCACGGCGAGCGGGCTGAACTGGGGCTGCTTGATGACCTCGGAGATACGCTCACCGCGCGTCAACTGATCGCGCGTGGCCTTGTCCAGGTCCGAGGCGAACTGGGCGAATGCAGCCAGCTCGCGGTACTGGGCCAGGTCCAGCTTGAGGGGCCCCGCCACCTTCTTCATGGCCTTCGTCTGGGCCGCCGAGCCGACGCGCGAGACAGAGATGCCTACGTTGAGGGCGGGTCGCTGGCCGGCGTTGAAGAGGTCCGACTCGAGGTAGATCTGGCCGTCGGTGATGGAGATGACGTTGGTGGGGATGTAGGCCGAGACGTCATTGGCCTGCGTCTCGATGATGGGCAGCGCTGTCAGCGAGCCCGCCGCCGTGCGCCTCGTTCAGGCGCGCGGCGCGCTCCAGGAGCCGGCTGTGCAGGTAGAAGACGTCACCCGGGTAGGCCTCGCGGCCGGGCGGGCGGCGCAACAGCAGGGCCATCTCGCGGTAGGCCCAAGCGTGCTTGGTGAGGTCATCGTAGACGCACAGGGCGTCCTTCACGAGCTGGCCGTCGATCTCGACGCCTACCTCCATGACGTACTCGCCCATGGCCGCACCGGCGTAGGGCGCCAGGTACTGCAGCGGCGCTGGGTCCTCGGCTCCGGCCACCACGACGATGGTGTGCTCCATCGCCCCGAACTGCTCCAGGACGGCCACCGTCTTGGCCACCGTGGAGAGCTTCTGGCCGATGGCGACGTAGATGCAGACGAGGCCCTTGCCCTTCTGGTTGATGATGGCGTCCACCGCCACGGTGGTCTTGCCCGTCTGGCGGTCCCCGATGATGAGCTCGCGCTGGCCGCGGCCGATGGGGATGAGGGCGTCGATGGCCTTGATGCCGGTCTGCACGGGCGTGTCCACCGACTTGCGGCTGATGACGCCGGGAGCCACGCGTTCCACGGCGCGAGTCGCTGCCGACGTGACGGGCCCCTTGTCATCGATGGGCCGCCCCAGGGCGTCCACCACGCGGCCGATGAGGCCCCGGACCGACCGGCACCTCGACGACGGCGCCGGTGGTCTTGACGGTGTCGCCCTGCTTGATCTGGGTGTAGTCGCCCAGGATGACCGCGCCGACCGTCTCCTCCTCCAGGTTGAGCGCCATGCCCTTGATGCCACCGGGGAAGTCCAGCAGCTCCGAGGACAACGCACCCTCCAAGCCGTAGATGTGGGCGATGCCGTCGCCGACCTCCACGACGGTGCCGACCGAGCGGATCTCCGACCCTGCGTCGAACTCGTCGATCGCGGACTTGATGATCTGGGTGATGTCGTCTGAGCGGATGGCCATGGGGTTCGTATTCCTCTGGGCTGGAGCGTCAGGTGGCGAGGATGGAAAGCTCGGTTCGGAGCCGCTCGAGGCGGCCGCGCACGGACCCGTCGATGAGGCGATCGCCGATGCGGACGGAGAGACCCCCGAGGAGGTCGGGGTCAACGAGTCGCTGCAACTCGACCTGCATCCCCGTCAGCGCCTCGAGACGCTGCCGGAGGGCCTCCACGTCGGCTGCGTCGAGAGCGGAGGCCGAGGTGACGGTGGCCTCCACGATACCCTCCCGGCGGTTATGAAGGCGCCGGAACTCGCGACTTACCGCGGGCAGCAACTCGAAGCGGCCGCGTCGCAGCAGAAGGGCCAGGAGATGGCGCGGTGCACCGCTGACGTCGCCGCCAAGCAAGCGCTCAAGGACCTCGATGCGCGAGGCTGCCGGGATGGCCGGATTGGACAGAAGCCGCATCGCCTCCGGCGAGGTGAGGCGCTGGTCAGCGACCGCCAGGGCGGCCAGCCAGACATCCACCAAATCGTCACGCTCCGCGATCTCGAAGGCTGCCTCCGCGTAGCGACGAGCCGTGCTTCGGGTCAGCGCCATGGGACCGCCAGCGTGCGTGCTGACATCAGTTGCGCTCGTCCGGGGAAGGCGACATGACCGAGACCTCGGCCAGGAAAGCGTCCACGAGACGCCTCTCGCGGTCTCCACTCATGGTCTCGCCGACGACCTTGCCGGCCGCGAGCAGGGCCAGGTCGGCGACCTCCCCACGGACGTCTGCCAGGGCGCGCAGGCGCTCGGCCTCGATGTCGGCCAGGGCGTTGGTTCCGCAGGCGCTCGATCTCCGCCTGGGTCTCCGCTACGCCCTTCTCACGCACCTCGTCGGAGAGCTTCTGCGCACGGGCCACGATCTCGCTGGCCTCGCGGCGTGCCTCGGCCAGGACGGCGGCGCGCTGGTCGGCCGCTGCCTCCCGGTCACGCCGGGCAGCGTCGGCATCCTTGAGGCCCCGCTCGATGCGGTCTCTCCGATCGCCCAGCCGCTCGCCGACGGGCACGAGGACGAGCTTGTAGGCGATGTAGAAGAAGACCAGGAAGTTGGTCGCCGCGACGATGATCCAGAAGAGATTGATGGTCAGACCGCCGGTATCGGCACCTTCGGCCGCGAGCCGCGCGAGTTGTTGGGACGCCCCCTGGGCGAGGGCCAGGCTGACCATGACCTACGCGAGCTGACCCGGCAGCAGGAAGATGATGAGCAGGCCGATGACGATGGCCAGCACGCCGAGGCCTTCAGCGAAGGCGGCCAGGATGATGGCCAGACCGCGGATCGAGCTGGCGGCATCGGGGTTCCGACCGATGGCGCTTGAGGACATACCCGCCAGGATGCCGATCCCGATGCCTGGTCCGATGATGGCGATCGCGGCAAGGCCGGCGCCGAGGGCGATGGTGTCCATGGATGACGTCTCCTGTCGTGTGGTCCCGGGTCCCCTCGCGAGGGGCCCGCCGGGTCGCCTGGTCCTGCGAGTGGTAGTGGCTCGTGCCTATCGTCCGAGTGTCTGCATCATGTGGCGCCTCCCATCGCCTCCTTTCCCTCGTGACCGTCCCCATCCTGGTGATGTTCGATGGCCACGAGGATGAACATGAGCGTCAGCGTGCTGAAGATGAGGGCCTGCACGAAGGTCAGGATGATCTCCAGGCCATAGAGCGCGATGGGCGCGAGGAGGCCGGCTGAGAGGCCGAGCACGACCGCGAGCGCCACCTCCCCGCCGAAGATGTTGCCGAAGAGTCGCATCGAGAGCGTGACGGGCTTGATGAACTCAAGTAGGAATTCGACGAGGCCCACGAAGATCGCGATGAGCCCCGTGCCGACCCCATGGCGGAACTCACCGAACGGGAAGAACTTGGAGGCGTAGGTGCGCGCCGCCCAGCCGCCGAACGCCCTCGATGTGGAACGTGAAGAAGGCCACCAGCGCGAGGCCGATCGTCACGTTCAGGTCGCTCGTCGGCGCTCGTAGTCCGTCGAGATGGCCGATGGGCGGCACGAGGCCGCTCCAGTTGAAGACGAGGATAAGCACGAAGAACGCCGCGAAGAGGGGCAGGTAGCGGTTGGCCTCGGAACCGCCAAGGCTGCGGCCGAAGTCGCTGATGGTCTCGATGACCCACTCTAGGAAGTTCTGGACACGCCCCGGGATGTCATCCCGTCGGCGGGCCGCGACGATACCGACCACGAGCACCAGCGTCGTGAGGAGGATCATCGTAAGCAGCGAGTCGGTCAGGCTCACCTGCGCCGAGAGCATGTCCTCGGAGTGCTCGCCTCCACCCAGCAGCCAGACCTCATGTGGTCGCGGGAAGTGCAGGGTGCCTTCGATGAAGCAGACCGGGTAGGCGCACGCCTCACCGGCTTGCTGCTCGTTGACGGGAGGCGCGATGAAGAGGGCCGCCAGATTGACGATCAACAGCAGGGCGATGAGGAGGCCGAGGGTGCGCAATGACAGGCCGCCGCGCCGGGAACCCCCGACCTCGACCAGATCACCCGGCTCGTCCGGCCGCGGGTCGTCACCTGCCAGCCTGGGCTCGTCAGACACTCTCGCTCCCGTGCTGAGGGCCCGGTCATCGGGCACGCTCGTCAGTCTTCCAATCGCTCCAGGAACCTGCTGATCAGTCGCCAGTCGGCCACCGCGCCAAGCAAGGCTCCCACCAGGAACCCCAGGACCACCAGGATCGGCCCCGTGCCTAGTCGCTCGTCAAGCCAGTGACCTGCGAGCGCGCCGCCGAGGGTCGTGATGAGCAGGACGAGCCCGATCTCAGAGAAGAGGGCGAAGTACCCAAGGGCCTTTCCGTAACCGTCCATCGGCTCCCAGCGCGAGCGGCGTGGAGTATAGCAGCGCAACCCCGCTCACCCGGTGTGCCAGCCTGTCCGGCGGGTCGTCGCGGCCGCTGCGCGGCATCCCAGGCCAGGCCTGGCGTCCCGCCGCTCGATGGTCGGGCGGTTCCCCTAGTGCCCTCGAGGTGGCTGGCCGCGGGGTGAGGGAGTCTGCGCCCGCGGATCATCGCGTGGCCGGCCTGCCCCGCCGGACGGAGCGACGGGCTCCCCGTCGGGGTAGGAGCTGGCCTCGAGCGCCTCGTCCGTGCCACTGCGGTAGGTCAACAGGAGCAGGAGCAGGCCAGACCCGATGACCACGGCCAGGAACGCGTAGAGAGGCCCGGAACCACCTGCCAGGACGATGCTCGTGACCGCCAGCGCCGCGCAGATGGCGTAGATGAGCAGGACGGCACCCCGGTGCGTGAGGCCGAGGTCCAGCAGCCGATGGTGGATGTGGCCGCGATCGGGTGTGAAGGGGGAGCGACCACCGAGCAGCCGTCGCGTGATGATCCAGAAGGTGTCGATGATGGGCACGCCGAGCACCAGCAAGGCGACGGCCACCTTGGCGGTGCCCAGGATCGAGAGGACCGCCAGCGCATAGCCCACGGCCATCACCCCGGTCGTGCCGATGAAGACGCGGGCAGGGTGGAAGTTCCAGGGCAGGAAGCCGGCCAGGGCCCCCGCCAGGGCCGCGCAGAGCAAAGCGACCATGGGTGCGTAGGACCCCACGCCACTGGTGAGCGAGATGACGCCCAGCGTGAGCGCAGCGATGAGAGCCACTCCGGCCGAGAGACCGTCCAGGCCGTCGATGAAGTTGATGCTGTTGATCATGCCCACGACCCAGAGCGCGGTCACCAGCGCTGCGCCCAGACCAGCGAAGGTGATGGTGGAGCTGTCCAGGAAACCGCCCAGGAACTCCAACGGGTTGGCCACGAAGGTGATGGTGACCCCGAGGGCCACGGCCATCACCGCCAGCAGCACCTGGAAGATGAACTGCCACCGCGCCCGGATCTGCCAGCGATCGTCGATGTAGCCCAGCGCGGCGGCCAGCAGCGACCCCCCCAGCAGGGCCACCAGCTCGTCGCGACGGATGGCGTCACCACCCCAGACGTAGAGCTGCGGGAACGCGCCGGCGGCGCGGCCGGAGCCGATCAGGAACATGGCCACGACCCCGACCGCGACGAAGGCGACCACGACCGCCATGCCGCCCGCCCTGGGGATGGGTCGGCTGTGGATGCGCCGCCCGGCGTCGGGCTCGTCGATGGCCCCGGTGGCCCTGGCGAAGCGCATAGCCAGCGGGGTCAGCAGGAAGGACGCTGCCGCGGCGGCGCCCAGCGCCAACAGGATGAGCGGCAGCTCCTCGAGTCTCACGCGCTGGGCAGTCCCGGCACGGGGAAGCGCGCGCAGATGGCTCTCACCTGCTGCGAGACATCGGCCAGGGCCGCCGGGTCGTGGCGCTCACGCAGGGCGCGCACCAGAAGCTCGCCCACCTGGCGCATCTCGGCACGACCGAAGCCTCGCGTCGTGGTGGCCGGTGACCCGACACGGATCCCAGAGGCCGTGTTGGGCGGCAGCGGGTCGAAGGGGATGGCGTTCTTGTTGACGGTGATGCCCACCTCGTCGAGGAGGTGCTCTGCCTCCAGGCCGGTCACGCCGAGGGGCGTGACATCGACGAGCACGAGGTGATTGTCCGTGCCGCCGGAGACGAGCGCCGCGCCGTGCGCGCGCAGTGTGTCGGCCAACTCGGCGGCATTCTCCAGCGTCCGCCGCTGGTATCGCCGGAAGTCGCTGCCCTGGGCCTCGAGGAGGGCCACCGCCTTGGCCGCGATGACGTGCATGAGCGGCCCGCCTTGGGTGCCCGGGAAGACGGCCCGGTCGATCTGCTTGGCCAGCTCGGCACGGCCGAAGATGAGACCGCCTCGCGGGCCGCGCAGCGTCTTGTGAGTGGTCGTGGTCACGATGTCCGCGTGCGGGAAGGGGCTTGGGTGCAGCCCGGCAGCCACCAGCCCGGCGATGTGCGCCATGTCTACGAAGAGGAGGGCTTCCACGTCGTGCGCGATGCGCGCCATCCGCTCGAAGTCGATGATGCGCGGATAGGAGCTCGCCCCGGCCACGATGAGCCGAGGACGGACATCGGTGGCCTGCCGCTCCAGCGCCTCGTAGTCGATGCGGCTGTCCACCTCCGAAACCCCGTAGCTGTGTACCTCGTAGGTGCGGCCGCTGAAGTTGATGGGATGGCCGTGAGTCAGGTGGCCGCCGTGAGCGAGGCTCATGCCCAGGATGCGATCACCGTGCTCGAGCACCGAGACGTAGGCGGCGATGTTGGCCTGCGCCCCTGAATGCGGCTGCACGTTGACGAACTCGGCATCCGGGAATAGCGCCAGGGCGCGCTCCTCGGCCAGGCGCTCGACCACGTCGACGTACTCGCAGCCGCCGTAGTAGCGCTTGCCGGGCTGGCCCTCGGCGTACTTGTTGGTCAGCCACGACCCGGCCGCCTCCAGGACCGCACGAGAGGCGTAGTTCTCGCTGGCGATGAGCTCGATCTTCCAGGTCTGCCGCTCGCGCTCGGCGACCATCGCCGACCACAGCTCTGGGTCGACGACGGCGATGGGCTCGGTCGCCCGCTGGGCATCGGTGATGAAGGTCATACCTGCTCCGCTGCTCGTCCTCTCAGCGTGCGCCAGTGTACCCGCGCCGGCAGCCCTCGCCGGGCCAGGGGCTCGGTGGCGGGGCAAGCCACGCTGCTCTGGCTCATGCGTCCGCTGAGAGCAGCGCCTCGACGGCGGCGCGGCTGATGGCACCTTCGCGGAAGATCGCGAGCCGCCCGTCCGGCCCGACGGCCACGACGCTGGACGGCACACCCCCACGGACCGGCCCATCGTCGAGGACGAGAGACAACGACAGTCCTACCGCCTCCACGAGCTCCTCCGCCGTGAGCGCGTCGGGCTGGCCCGAACGGTTGGCGGATGAGACGGCGAGCGGACCAAGCTCGCGTGCGAGGGCGCGCGGCACGACATGATCGGGTACACGCACGGCCAGCGACCCACGGGCGCCGGTCAGCGCCAGCCGGCAGCCGCACATCTCGTCGGAGCGGCAGCACCAGGGTCAGCGGCCCCGGCCAGCAGCGCTCTGCCAGGCGGCGAGCCGCGCCGCCGACCACCACGAGGTCAGCCACTTGGTCCAGGTCGTCGATGAGCAGGGCGATGCCCTTCGTCTCGGGCCGCTGCTTGGCCGCCAGGAGCGCCTGCAGGGGTTCGGGTCGCGGCAGCACGCCGATCCCATAGACGGTTTCCGTGGGGAGGCCCACGATGCCGCCCGCCGTGAGGGCCGCCGCGGCCGCGGCGAGCGACTCACGTTCGTGGGCAGGCAGGACCGCGACGCTCGAAGGTACCGGACGCTCAACCACGTGCGCGCTCCAGCCGAGCTACCCGCGGGCTACCGCCGAGGTCGAGGTGGATGGCGCACTCCCACGAGGGCAGCAGCAGGGCCGTCTCTTGCAGCAGCGCCGCGGCCTGGTCAGCGCCGATCTCCAGGAAGACAGCCCCCTGTGGCGACACCGCCTTCGCCAGTTGGCCGAGGAGCCGACGGATGACTCCAAGGCCGTCTGGCCCGCCGTCGAGGGCGAGCCGCGGCTCGAAACTGGCCGCCAGGGGCAGATCGTCGATCTGGTCGGAGGGGATGTAGGGCAGATTGGCCACCATCAGGTCCACGGGAAGCGGCTCGGGCCGCACGTCCGTCAGGTCGCCCGAGGCGAAGGTGACGAGGTCCGCGAGGCCCTGCGCGACGAAGTTGACAGTGGCCAGCGCCAGGGCGTCAGGTGAGATGTCGCTGACGACGAAGCGCACGGCGTCCCCATATCGGCGTCGCCGCAGCTCAAGGCCGATGGCCAGGGCGACAGCTCCGGAACCCGTGCCCAGGTCCCAGACGACGTAGGGCCCGGAGCCTTCGGGGCGAGGGCGCGAGGTCAGATCCGTCCGCACGCGGTCGATGGCCAGTTCCACGAGCGTCTCGGTCTCCGGACGCGGGATGAGCACGCGCTCGTCGACGACGACGGCGGCTCCGTAGAACTCCTTGAGACCACGGATGTAGGCCACCGGCTCGCCCCGCTGACGGCGCTGCACGCTGCGCTCGAAGGACTCAGCCTGGATCTTGCCGAGGCGTGCCTCGGGATGTGCCGCCAACGTGCTGCGATCCACGCCCAGCACGTGCCCGAGCAGGACCTCGGCGTCCAGGCGTGCGGTCTCTGTGCCGGCCTCGCGCAGACGCGCAGCGGCCGACGGCCAGCGCCTCCCCCACCGTTGGTGACATCGGGCTGTCGGTCATGCGGAAAGTCGGTCGTATTCGACGCGGTGCGGTCTAGCCGCGCGCCGGTCGCGAGTCCATCGAGGCCAGCCGTTCAGCCTGGTCGGTGGTGATGAGCGCGTCGATGAGCCGGTCCAGGTCCCCGTCGAGCACGCCGGGGAGGTCGTGGACGTCCATGCCGATGCGGTGGTCGGTGATGCGATCCTGGGGGAAATTGTAGGTGCGGATCTTCTCGGACCGTTCGCCACTGCCGACCATGGAGCGACGCACGACGTCCTCCTCTGCCTGGGCCTTGCGCTGCTCCATCTCGAGCAGCCGCGAGCGCAACACGGCCAGGGCCTTGGCCTTGTTCTTGTGCTGGCTCTTCTCGTCCTGGATCTCTACCACGAGGCCGCTGGGCAGGTGCGTGATACGCACGGCAGAGTCCGTCGTGTTCACCGACTGTCCGCCAGGGCCCGAGGAACGCTTGACGTCGATGCGCAGGTCCCTGGCCTCGTCGATCCGCACGTCGACCTCATCCGCCTTGGGCAGGACCGCCACGGTGGCCGTCGAAGTGTGGATGCGTCCGGCCGCCTCCGTCTCCGGAACGCGCTGCACGCGATGCACGCCGCCCTCGTATTTCAGGCGGCTGTAGGCGCCGTCACCGCTGATCTCGAAGATGACCTCGCGCAGTCCTCGCACGCCCAATTCGCTCGTCGAGAGCGTCTCGGCCTTCCAGCGATGGCGCTCTGCGTAGCGGGCGTACATGCGGAACAGGTCAGCCGCGAAGATGCTGGCCTCCTCGCCACCGGTGCCTCCCCGGATCTCGATGATGACGTCACGATCGTCGTTGGGGTCGCGGGGCAGCAGCTGGATGCGCAGCTGGGCCTCCAGGGCAGTCTCCTCCGCCTCGAGCTCGGCGATGACCTCGCGGGCCAGGTCGCGCAGCTCGGGGTCGCCCTCGGTGTCACGCTCGCGGCGGGCGGCCGCCAGCTGTTCGCGGACGCCGCGAAGGCGGCGGTGGCTGTCCACGACCGGTGCCAGCTGGGCCTGCTCTCGGCCGAGGACCTTGCTGCGCTCCGGGTCGGAGGCCACCTCAGGTCGCGACCACTCGGCTTCGATCTCCTCCAGGCGGCGCTCGATCTCGTCGAGCCGAGCCTCCAGGCTCATGACTCCTCCGCGTCGCCCTCGGCAGCATGCTGCTCATCGGCGGCCATGCGCGCCTCGACGCTACGGGCCAGCTCCCCGGCGTTGGGGATGGGCTCACGGACAGGGTCCCAGCTGCCTTCGGGGGCCACGTCGTCGTTGGCCACCAGGGCCTCCTGCATCGAGCAGATGGCGACCTCGATCATGGAGTCGTCGGGCTGCTTGGTGGTGATGCCCTGCAACCAGATGCCGGGCAAGAAGAGCCAGCGCCAGACGGAGTGCTCGCGGCGCCTGGCTCCCCACTTGAGGACCTCGTAGGAGACAGCCGCGATAACGGGGATGAGCAGGATGCGGCCCAACAGTGCGATCCACAGATCGACGCCCGCCAGCAGGCTGAAGAGCAGGATGCTGACGAGGATGAAGATGACCAGGAACTCGGTTCCGCAGCGCGGGTGGGCAGTGGGGAAGCGACGCACGTTCTCGACGGTCAGCGGCAGGTCCGCCTCGAGCGTGTGGATGGTCATGTGCTCGGCACCGTGATACCGGAAGACGCGGCTGATCTCCGCCGAGCGACTCACCAGGAGCAGGTAGCCCACGAAGATGCCCACCCGGATGAGTCCCTCGAAGAGGTGCACCACGAAGGCTTGCCAGCCTCCACTGACTTCTCCAAACAGCAGCGAAACGCTGCCCTGGGCGATCAACAGTGGGGTGAGCACGAAGAGTCCCACGGCCAGCCCGAGTGTCACGAGGAGGGTGAGTGCCACGGCCTTGCCGCCGAAGGCGACACCCTCCCCTGCCGCCGCCAGCGAGCCGGAGCGCATCAGCCACTTCGTGCCGATGATGAGGGTCTCGTAGAGCACCACGACGCCCCTGAAGAACGGCGCCCGGGCAAAGCGGTTGCGGTGGAGGATGCTGTCGAGCGGCTCCTGGCCGGCGAAGATCTGACCTTCGGGTCCGCGCACGGCCACGCCGATGGCGCGCTGGCCGCGCATGTAGACGCCCTCCATGAGGGCTTGGCCGCCGTAGGCGAAACGAGCCATGTCAGTCAGATCCTCGGCCAGATCGAGGGGGCGAGCTGCCCTCGCCAGGCCGGGCTGCCGACCGGCTCAACGGTCAGAGCTTCGCCGAGCGCTCGAGGCGCTTCTGGAAGCGCTCCACCTGGCCGGCGGTGTCCACGATCGTCTGCTTGCCGGTGTAGAAGGGGTGGCAATTCGAGCAGATGTCCACGCGCAGGTCCTGCTGCGTGGAGCCGACCGTGAACTGCGTGCCGCAGGAGGCACAGCTGACGTTCGCCTGGTGGTACTTGGGATGGGTGTCGGTCTTCATGTCGGGTGTCCTTGCTGTCGTCAGCCGGCGACGGGGGCCTCGGCCTCGATGCGCACACGCTTCTTGTCGCGTCGCGCGTGCTCGTAGTGGACGCGGCCCGTGACGGTAGCGAAGACCGTGTAGTCACGACCGAGGCCGGCACCGGGGCCAGCCAGGAAGGTCATGCCGCGCTGCCGAACGATGATGGAGCCGGCCGGCACGAGCTGACCCTGCCCCGCCTTGACGCCGAGGCGCTTGCCGACGCTGTCGCGGCCGTTCTTGGAGCTGGAGCCTGCCTTCTTGTGGGCCATGGGTCAGTCTTCCTTCCTGGTCTCGGCCTCGGCGCCGTCCGCCGCGGTCTCGGCAGCCACCGACTCGGCCTCCGCGGCAACATCGGCCTCGGCAGCCGCCGTGGCCGTCTCGCTCTCCGGGGCGGCATCGGTCTCGGCCGCGGCCGTCTCCGCTACGGCATCGGGCTCGGCCGAGGCGGTCTCGGTATCAGCGTCTGCCTTCGGGGTCTTGGGGGTCTTGCGAGTCGTGGCCCTGGGCCTGGCCTCGAGCGCGCTGTCGGCGGCCTCGGACGTGGCAGCTGCCTCCGCGGTGGCCTCCCCTGCCGCCAGCTTGGCGGCCAGCGCCTGGTCGGCGGCGGCCTTCGCGGCCGCGGCCTCCTGAGCCTCCTGGGCGGCCGCGGCCTGCTGCATCAGGCCGGACTTGGCGTCGTCGGCTGCACTGCGATCGCCGTAGGCGATGTCCGCGATGCGGAGACGGGTCAGGTCGGCGCGTGCGCCCTTCTTGACGCGAGTGCGCGCCTTGGGCTTGTATTTGAAGACGACCACCTTGTCGCCGCGCTCCTGGCGCAGCACCTGGGCCGAGACGCTTGCGCCGTCGACGAGTGGGCGTCCGACCGCCGTGGCGTCTCCGTCGGCGACGAGCAGGACTCGCTCGAGCGTGATGGAGTCGCCGGGCTGGACGTCGAGCCGGTCGACCTGGATCTCAGCGCCGAGCTCGACGCGGTACTGCTTGCCGCCTGATTCGATGACTGCGTACATGGGGTCCCTGTCGGTTGATCGTGCGTTCCGTGTATCGATACCTGGGCGCGGGACGGCGAGTCGCAGGCAAACACGGCGCGACAAGCCCCTGGGCGCGAAACGTGATGGTAGCCCGAGATGGAGTCGGGCGTCAAACCGATGACCTTGCCTCGGGCGCGACCGTGCCGATGTCCGGCGGCGCCTCCCGATGATCGCCGGCGAGGGCCTGCAGTTCGCTATGGTGACACCTGATGGCCCGCACCTTGTACGACGTGCTCATGATCAGCCCATGGGCCGACCTCCAATTCATGACACTGGCCTACCGGCACCTGGCGAAGCGATACCACCCCGACGTCGATGCGTCACCGGAGGCCGCGGCTCGTATGGCCGAACTCAACGACGCGTACGCCATCCTGCGCGACCCCTCGAAGCGGAGCGCCTACGACGAGTCCGTCGGCCTGGGTCCCGCACGACCCGCTCCCGTCAGCGCGGAGCGGTCCGCGAACCGCGACAGCCGTGGTCCCTCGCCGTCGCCGTATGGCGAAGCCGGGCCGCCGCCGACGAGGCCTGCACCCAGCGGGTCAGCGCTGACGTTCGGGCGCTACCGCGGCTGGACCCTCGATCAGGTGGCCCGCGTCGACCGCGATTACCTCGAGTGGCTGTCCCGCACCACCATGGGCCGCAACTACCGTCGGGAACTCGATAGCCTGATCAAGCGAGGCTGAATCGGATCAAGTCCCGTGGCAGCACCCACGCATCGTGGGGCCAGCCTGTCCACAGCCGTGCGCAGGTTGGTCGAGCTCGACGTGACCCGTCCGGCAGGCGACCCCGCAGCCGCTCCGAGGCCCGCGGGCTCGCTCAGGTCGAGCGGGAGCGCCTCATCGCCAGCGACTCCAGGACGCCGAGGCCGAGCGCGGCGGAGATGAGCGAGGCGCCGCCGTGTGTCACGAAGGGCAGCGGGATGCCGGTGATGGGCATGACCCCCAGGACCATGCCGACGTTGACCACGAGCTGGAAGAGCATCATGGCGGCCAGGCCGCCCGACAGGGCCAGGGTGAAGGTCTCCCCGGAGCGCCAGCCGACCAGCAGGATGCGCCAGATCAGCAGCGCGAAGAGCACCAGGACGACCATGCCACCCAGGAAGCCCAGTTCCTCACCGACGCGGGCGAAGACGAAGTCCGTGGCTCCCACGGGCAGGTTCTCCCCGGCCATGCCGTTGGTCAGGCCGCGACCGAGGAGCCCGCCCGAGCTCACCGTGATCTGGGATTGCTGCAGTTGGTAGCCGGAGCCGAGAGGGTCGGCAGTGGGGTCCAGGAACGAGACCAGACGCTGCTTCTGGTAATCCTTCAGCAGATACACCCAGACCAAGGGCACCAAAGCCACCACGCCGATGGCCGAGACGGTCAGCCAGCGTAGGCTGGCGCCGGCCACGATAGAGCGCCCCGAAGACGATGGCGCCGAAGACCAGTGACGTGCCGAGGTCCGGCTGGATGAGCACGAGGCCCAGCAGGGGCAGAGCGATGACACCGGCTCCGACGATCGTCCGAGGTCGCTCGATGACGGCCGCCCTCGTCGCCAGGTAGTGCGCCAGCACGACGGCCAGGAGGATCTTGGCCACCTCGGAGAACTGGAACTGCAGGCCGAAGATGGATACCCACCGAGACACGCCGCCGGTGCCCGACCCGATGGCCAGCGTTACGAGCAGGAGGAGGATCGCGAAGCCGTAGATCGGCCAGGCGAAGGTTCGTAACCAGTGGTGATCGGCAGCCGCCGAAGCCACGAAGACCACGACCGCCAGAGCCAGCCAGACGAAGCCGCGCGTGAAGATCGAGCCAGGCTGCAATGGGTCGGTGCCGCTGTTGGTGAAGGCCATCAGCAGACCGATGACGATGAGTGAGAGCGCATAGATGGCCAGCTGCAGGTCGAAGCCGTACCAGCGCCCCTGGCCGTCGTGGGCCGCCAGCGTGCCGACTCGCGCCGGCTCGAGTCGCAGGGTGCTCATCGATCAACCGCCATAGAAGTTGGCTCGCTCGAGGACCCAACGCTGGCGCAGGTCCACCGAGAGGCCGTAATGGAGCTGCAGGAAGTACTTCACGATCTCGGTCGCCGCGTTGCCGGCTGTGCGGGTGTCGTGCGCGTAGGCCAGCACGACGAGCTCGGCGTCCTCGCGCTTCACGGCCTCGATGCCCTCCGGGTCGGAAGCCGTCTTGCGCGGCTCCTTGGGCACGAAGGCGACGAACCAGTTGCTGAAGGGCAGGCGGCCCTGCTTGTCGCGGAGGCCGAACTCGGCAGTGCCCGACTTGCCGGCCACGACGATGGGCAGGTCCACGAGGTTGTAGGTGTGCCGCACCGTGACCACACGGCGGGCGGCCACGCGCATCGTGCGCAACACGGACTTGTCGATGTCCAGCTGGCGGATGACCTCGGGCTCGACGCGCTCCTCGACGTTGCCCTCGGGGTCCAGGATCCGTCGCACGAGCTGGGGCTTGAAGAGGGTGCCCCCGTTGGCCAGGGCGGCATACGCGTTGAGCATCTGGATGGCACTGCTCACGTTGTAACCCTGCCCGATGCCCGCCTGGTACACCTCGCCGGTGTAGTACTGCTCGTTGAGGGTGCGCCGCTTCCAGTCGTTGGTGGGCACGATGCCGGCGGCCTCACCGGGCAGATCGATGCCCGTGGGCTTGCCGAAGCCCCACTGGTGGGCCCAGTAGGCCAGGCGGTCGATGCCCAGCATGCCGGCCAGCCGATAGAAGAACGTGTCGCTGGAGTGGGCGAAGCCGCCATAGATGTTGACGGGCCCGAAGCCCTCCTTGTTCCAGTCCCAGTACTTCCACTCGCCGATCTCGATGAAGGGCTCCGTCCTGATGACCGTCGTAGGCGTGATCTTGCCGTCCTGGAGGGCGCCGGAACCGGTCACGAGCTTGTAGGTGGAGCCGGGTGGGTTCTGCTCACCGATGGCGCCGTTGAGCATGGGCCGGGCAGGGTCGCGCAACAGTTGCCGATACTCGGCTGTGGAAATGCCCTCAGCGAAAGCGTTGTTGTCATAGCTGGGCAACGAGACCATGGCCAGGATCTCGCCGTTCTGCGGGTTCATGGCGATGACCACGCCGTGGTCGATGCCGACCGCATCCATGGCCCATTGAAGTGCCTTCTGGGCGTTCTCCTGGGTGCGCGTGTCGATGGTCAGCTCGAGCGACTGACCGGCGATCGGCTCGTTCAGGATGCGCGGCGCGTGCAGCTCGCGACCCTGTGCGTCGAGCTCGACCTCCTCCAGGCCGAAGCTGCCGCGCAGGACATCCTCGAAGGTCGCCTCCAGGCCGGCCTTGCCGATGAGGTCCTCCGGCCAGTAGCCCTCGCCGCGGAGACGTTCGTATTCGGGGCCGGAGATGCGACCGGTCCAGCCAAGCACGTGTGAGAGGAGTGGGCCCTGCGGATAGCTGCGGTGCGCCTCCACGTCGATGCGAACACCGGGGAAGGAGGCGGCGTCCTCGTTGATGACGCGGGCCATCTCCGTCTCCACGTCGGCGATGCGCACGGGCTCGAACTGGGAGCCGACGTGCGCGTCGAGGCGCTCGATGATGCGGCGTGCCGGGATGTCGGTGAGCCGAGAGAGCCGTTCGGCGACCTCGGGACGGACCTCGAAGGGCAGCTCGGCCGGGACGATGCGCAGGACGAACGTGGGCACGTTCTCGACCAGCAGGCGACCGCGACGGTCGTACATGAGGCCGCGTGCCACAGGGATGGGCCGGGTGGTGGTCTGCCCGATGGCCGTGCGAGGCTCGAACGCCGAGGCCTGCGCCAACTGCAACTGGAAGAGCCGCAAGCCGAGCCCGCTCACGGCCAGGATGATGGCGATGCCAAAACCCACCAGGCGCGGCGTAAGGCGGCGCGCATCGGGGACGAGCCCACGGTCGGCGCCGGGCAGCGTGGGCGTGCTCATGTCATCACCACGCCAGCCGCTCCGGCTCGCCGAAGCGCAGGTCGACGGCACGTACGACGAGCGCCGCAGCAGCCGCGATGGCGCCATCGAGCAGCCCTACGAGCGCCAGGTCGGCCGGCGACAGGCCCACGAAGGCGACGTCCTGGGTGAGCCCCAGCAGGACCAGCGACAGGATCTGATAGACGATCGCCAGCAAGAAGGTCGTAGCCGCGATGACCACGAGGCGAGGAGGCCACGTCGCACGCGCCACCAGCAGCGCCAGGGCCGTCACCAGCACCAGGGTCAGGGCAGTCGAGCCGAGGGATCGTCCGGGCAGCAGCAGGTCCAGCGACAGGCCGCCGACGAAGGCCCAAGTCATGCCACTCTCGAAGCCCAGGACCATGGCCACCGCGACGCCCACGGCGAAAACGAGGTCGGGCCTGAGGCCGCCCACCTGGAGATGGGTCAACACACTCGACTCGACGATAGCGGCGATGACGGCTCCCACGGCAGGGGCCAGTACGCTCATCTGGTCTGTCGATCGCTCTGGGGTCCACGGCTGACGTGGCCGTGCCCGAGTCGCCACTCGCGCTCCGTACCACCTCATCGCCAGTATAGACCAGGCCTCGCCTACCCCCGGACCGACCCGCGCTGGGCGGGTGCCGATACGCCCGAGGACGAGCGTGCGGTGTACTCCTTCTCGAGCATATGGGGGCGCCGATGTTCCACGTGAAACACCCTTCAGGGCCGCTGGTGGCAGAAATGGGGTCGCTCGTGGCAGAAATCGCTCGTTGGCCGCCGAGCCCAATCGGAAGGAGTCCGCCCCTGAGGTTCGACGAGTAGGCGATCAGTAGCCCTCGCCTCCCCTATCCCTGCCGTCGAGAGTCTGGCAAGGTACCGATGGTGTGTTGTCTTGCCCGTCTACGTGCCGGTGCCGTCTCAGCACGAGCGTGCTCGGACAACCCGCTCGCCGACCGCGCTCAGACTGTCACTCGCGCTGAGCCCTTGAACAACGGATGCAACGGATGAACGGGAGAACTCATTGGAATGCATCGGCTCCTGCCTGAGACCAACTCAGCGTCCCGAGCCGGCCCGAGTTTCACGTGGAACAGGGCCCGCTAGCCGTTGAACCCTGATGCGCGTGTGGACAAGCGGCGAACAAGTCGCGTCCGAGCCGGGACGAAGGCGCCCCGTGCATTCTTGTCCGTGACGGCCGACAGGGCCTCGGCGCTGCCAGGCGATGCGGTCAGAGCTCCGAAGGACCGAGGTCCGATGCTCGTTCGAGGTAACATTCATGCAGTGCATAGCGATCGGTGCGACGGATAGTGGGCGAGGTCATCGCCTGCGCGAACCAGAAGGGCGGGGTGGGCAAGACCACAACGGTGGTAAGCCTTGCTGCGTATCTGGCCATGGACGGGCGCAGCGTGCTGCTCGTTGACATGGACCCGCAGGGCAATGCCACCAGCGGCGTCGGCATCGACCGGGCGGCGGTGGGTTCGTCCGTCTACGACGTGCTGCTTGCCGACGTCGAGACAGCAGATGCCATCGTGCCGACGATGATCGAGGACCTGTCCCTCATGCCGTCGGACCGGAGCCTGGCGGGCGCTGAGGTGGAGCTCGTGCCCGTGGCTGGGCGTGAGCGTCGCTTGAAGCATGTGCTGACCGGTCTCGTCAAGAAGTACGACTTCATCCTGCTCGATTGCCCGCCATCCCTTGGGCTCTTGACCGTGAATAGCCTCACGGCAGCCCGGAGCGTACTCATTCCGCTGCAATGCGAGTACTACGCCTTGGAGGGACTGGGGCAACTGATGGCCACGATCGACCTCGTACGGGACCACCTGAATCCCGACCTGGCGCTCAAAGGGGTGGTCCTCACCATGCATGATGGCCGCACTAGCCTTGCATCCGACGTCACCTCGGAGGTCAGACGGCATCTCGGCAGCCAGGTTTTCGAGGCGGTCGTCCCTCGCAGCGTGCGTCTTGCAGAGGCGCCCAGCTACGGTCAGCCTATCGCCACCTACAGCCCAAGCTCGCGTGGCGCCTTGGCATACCAGGCCGTCGCGCACGAGTTGCTGACTCGCAGTGGCTACCAGCCAGGGCCGTCGCTCCGCGAGGCCATGACCAAGTACCAGGATCTCCACAGGGATCAGGGCAGCGACAGGGAGGGTGCTGGCGATGGCGCTTGAGGGCAGGCGTAGCAGTGGAGGCTTGGGTCGCGGACTGGCGTCTCTGATCCCACCGAAAGTTTCGGGCATATCACTCACGAGAGACCTGCCCGTCGCCTCCATCCAGCCACACGCCGACCAGCCGCGACGGACCTTCGACCCGGAGGACCTGCAACAGCTCGCAGACTCGATCGCGGAATTCGGCCTCCTTCAACCGATCATCGTCACGGAGGCCGGCGAGCATTTCACATTGATCGCTGGTGAGCGCCGTCTCCGAGCGGCTGTGCTGGCTGGGCTCGAGACTGTGGCAGCGACCGTTCGCAACGCTAACGACCAGGAACAGCTTGAGATCGCGCTCGTAGAGAACATCCAACGCACCGATCTGAATGCCGTCGAGGAGGCGCGCGCGTTCCAGCATCTCATCGACACCTTTGGTCTGACACAGGAGCGTGTGGCTGAACGCGTCGGCCGTTCCCGACCAGCGGTCGCCAATACGTTGCGTATCCTTGAGACATCGCCGCGTGTCCAACAGGCGGTCACGGAAGGCACGCTCAGCGCCGGGCATGCTCGGGCGCTGGCCGGCCTCCGTGATCACGCTCAGCAGGAAGCACTGCTGGTCACCGTCAGCGCGCGCGGGCTCTCCGTGCGACAGACCGAGGTTCTCGTGGCGGCCGCACGCCAGGGGGCGAGTTCAGTACCGCGGAGGCCGAGACACGCCGTGGACCCGGACGTGGCACACATGGAGGCGCAGGTTCGCGAGGCGCTGGGTACGAAGGTGACCATCAGGCCCGGCCGCAAGGGTGGACGCATCACGATCGCCTGGTATGACGACGAGGACCTCGGCCGATTGGTCGACCGACTCACGACGCTCGACCGATGACGGGAGGAACGGCATGACCGATCAGGCTGCGCCGGAGGGCGCCAAGCCTCGCGCCTCGAGCGCCAGGCGTCCTACCGGAGCGACGCCCGGGGCCGACGAATACGGGGTGCGGTCTATCCAGGTCCTGGAGGGACTGGATGCGGTGCGGCGGCGGCCAGGCATGTACATCGGCTCGACCGATGCTCGGGGTCTCCATCATCTCGTGTGGGAGGTCGTCGACAACTCCATCGATGAGGCCATGGCCGGCCATGCCACGAGCATCGGGGTGACCATCCTGGCAGACGGCTCGATCCGGAACAGCGACGACGGACGTGGCGTGCCGGTGGGTAAGCATCAGACGGGTAAGGACGCGCTGGAGATCGTGCACACGGTGCTGCACGCTGGCGGCAAGTTCGGCGGCGGAGGCTACAAGGTCTCAGGGGGTCTCCATGGCGTCGGTGTCAGCGTCGTCAACGCGCTCTCCGTGTCACTCACCGTGGAGTCGGTGCGCGATGGCAAGGTCTGGACTCAGTCCTACGTGCGCGGCAAGCCCACTGGACCGGTCAATGCCATCGGCAGCGCACAGGGCCGCAGTGGGACCACCACGACGTTCAAACCCGACCCCGAGGTCTTCGAGACCGTCGATTTCAGCTTCGACCTCATCGTCCAGCGCCTGCGCGAGTCGGCCTACCTGACCAAAGGGGTCTTCATCAGGCTCGTCGACGAACGCGTCAGTCCGCCGCGTGAGAAGTCTTTCCATTTCGAAGGCGGCCTGGTGAGCTTCGTGCGCCACCTCAACAAGGGCAAGGACGTACTTAACGCTAAGCCCATCGCCGTGGAGCGACGGGACGGCCCGACACAGATCGAAGTGGCCATCCAGTACAACGACAGTTTCAGCGAGACGGTCCTTGCTTTTGCTAACAATATCAACACCGTCGATGGTGGGACGCATGTCACTGGCTTCCGAGCAGCCCTCACCACTTCACTGAATGACTGGGCCCGCCGGCAGGGAGTCATCAAGGAGACCAAGTCCAACCTTTCGGGCGACGACGTACGGGAGGGCCTGACCGCGGTCGTCAGTGTCAAGCTGACCGATCCGCAGTTCGAAGGCCAGACCAAGGCCAAGCTGGGCAATGCCGACGTCAAGGGCCAGGTGCAGGCCGCGGTGGGGGAGGGCATCAGCCAGTTCCTCGACGAGAACCCCGCCGACGGGCGACGCATCATCGATAAGTCGCTCACAGCCGCTCGTGCTCGCGAAGCAGCTCGCAAGGCCCGCGACCTGGTCATCCGCAAGTCCGCCCTGGAAGGCTCCGCGCTGCCGGGTAAGCTGGCTGACTGCCAGGAGCGCGACCCGGAGCGCAGTGAGCTCTACATCGTGGAGGGTGACTCGGCAGGCGGCTCGGCCAAGCAGGGACGCGACCGGCGCTCGCAGGCCATCCTGCCCCTCTTCGGCAAGATGCTCAACGTCGAGAAGGCGCGCCTGGACCGGGTCCTCTCGAGCGAGAAGATCCGACCCCTCATCATCGCCCTGGGGACGGGCATCGGCGAGACCTTCGATCTCTCCAAGCTGCGCTACCACAAGGTCATCCTGCTGGCCGACGCGGATGTCGATGGCGCTCACATCCGGACCCTGCTGATGACCTTCTTCTATCGCAACATGCTCGAGCTCGTGGAGGCCGGGCACCTTTACATCGCCCAGCCGCCGCTCTACCGCGTGAGCACGGGCAAGGTCACGCGCTACGCGGCCGACGAGCGCGAGCGCGACCGCATCGTCAGGGAGATGAAGGTCAAGAACCTTACCGTGCAGCGCTTCAAGGGACTCGGTGAGATGAACGCCGAACAGCTCTGGGAAACGACCATGAACCCGGCCACGCGCTCCCTCTTGCAGGTTCACCCGGACAATGCGGCCGAGGCCGACCATATGTTCACGACGCTCATGGGAGAGAAGGTCGGGCCGCGCAAGGACTTCATCCGAGCCGAGGCGACCAAGGTGCAGAACCTGGATGTCTGAGGTGACCTCGGCAGCGACAAGCGCGCGCGCCGCCGGTTTCGTGGCGGCGATCGCGACCGATGACCCATCCGCTCTCCACGGCGCCCGCACCACGAGGAATTGCGCATGACCGACCCAGTCGAGAACGTCCGCTCGGTCCCCATCGAGGAGGAGCTCAAGTCGGCGTACCTCGACTACGCCATGAGCGTCATCGTCAGCCGTGCCCTGCCGGACGTGCGCGATGGCTTGAAGCCAGTGCACCGCCGCATCCTCTTCACCATGAGCGAGATGGGCCTCGCCTCGACGGCTTCCTATCGGAAGTGCGCGGCCATCGTCGGCGATGTCATGGGCAAGTACCACCCGCACGGCGATCAGGCCATCTACGACGCGCTGGTGCGCTTGGCCCAAGACTTCTCGCTGCGTTTCCCGCTCGTGGATGGGCAGGGCAACTTCGGCTCCGTGGACGGCGACCCGCCGGCGGCCATGCGCTACACCGAGGCGCGCATGACGGCCATCGCAGCCGAGGTCCTGGCCGACATCGACAAGGACACCGTCGAGTTCGTCGAGAACTACGACGGCTCACGCATGCAGCCAGCCGTTCTGCCCGCCAAGCTGCCCAACCTGCTCATCAACGGCTCGGCCGGCATCGCCGTGGGCATGGCCACCAACATCCCGCCCCACAACCTGGGCGAGGTGGTGCGGGCGACGCAGGCCCTCATCGATGACCCCGAGCTCACCACGGCGCAGCTCTGCGAGTACCTGCTCGGGCCGGACCTGCCCACTGGAGGCATGATCTTCCGCTACGACCGACGGCGCAACCCGGTGACCGGCCAGTGGGAGGAGGTCGACGCCATCCGCGACATGTACGCCCACGGGCGGGGTCGCGTCGTCATGCAGGCCCAGGTGGCCTTCGAGGAGACGCGCAGCGGGCGCACGGCCATCGTGGCCACGGCCATCCCCTACCAGGTCAACAAGGCGGCCCTGCTGGAGAAGATCGCCGATCTCGTGAAGGGCGGCAAGATCGACGGCATCGCCGACATGCGCGACGAATCGGACCGCGACGGCATGCGCATCGTCATCGAGTGCAAGAAGGATGCCGCGCCGCGCAAGGTGCTCAACAACCTCTTCAAGCACACACCGCTCAAGATGGCCTTCAACGCCAACGTCGTGGCCCTCGTGGACGGCCAGCCCCAGACGCTGCCGCTCAAGGCCCTGCTGCAGCACCACATCGAGTGGCGCCGGATCGTCGTGCGACGGCGCACCGAGTTCGACCTGCAGAAGGCGCGCGACCGGGCCCACATCCTCGAGGGCCTCAAGACCGCGCTCGATAACCTCGACGCCGTCATCCGCACCATCCGTGAGTCGGCCGACGTGGATACGGCCCGCGGCAACCTGATGGGCCGATTCGGTCTCTCCGAGATCCAGGCCAACGCCATCCTCGAGATGCAGCTGCGCCGCCTGGCGGCGCTGGAGCGCCAGAAGATCGAAGACGAGTACGTGGCCGTCATCAAGCGCATCGCCGAGCTGGAAGACATCCTCGCCAACCCCAAGCGAGTCCTCCAGATCATCCGCGACGAGCTCGGCGAGCTGGACGTCAGGTATGGCCAGGATCGCCGCACGCGCATCGAGGGCAGCGCGGACAAGGAGCTCTCCGACGAGGACCTCATCGCCGACGAGGATGTCGTGGTGACCGTCTCGCGGCGGGGCTACATCAAGCGCCAGCCCCTCATCACCTACCGACGCCAGGCACGCGGTGGCAAGGGCATCATCGGCGCCCGCACCGTGGAAGAGGACGCCGTGGCGCACCTCCTGGTGGCCAGCACGCACGATTGGGCGCTCTTCTTCACCGATCGCGGCCGCGTCTTCAGCTCCAAGGTGCACGCCGTGCCGGATGCCTCGCGACAGGCCAAAGGCATGCCCATCATCAACCTCGAGGGTGTCCAGGTGGAGTCCGGCGAGCGGGTCCTGGCGGTCATCACGCTGCCCGATTTCGAGCCCGGGCACAATCTCGTCATGGCCACCGTGGCGGGCATCGTCAAGAAGACGCCCATCGAGCGCTTCGAGCGCGTGCGCTCCACGGGCATCCGGGCGCTGACCGTGGGCGACGACGACGCCCTTGCCTGGGTGGCCGTCTCGTCGGGCTCGGACGACATCATCCTGGCCACGGCACAGGGTCGCATCGCCCGCTTCCACGAGCGCGAGGTGCGGCCCATGGGCCGCGAGGCGGCTGGCGTCATCGGCATCCGCCTGGCCCGCAAGGGCGATCGCGTCGTGGGCATGGGCGTCGTCCGCCCGGACGACGACATCCTCGTGCTCACGGAGACCGGCTACGGCAAGCGCGTCTCGGCCTCCGAGTTCCGGCCCAAGCATCGCGGCAGCCAGGGCGTTCGGCTCATCTCGCTGGAGGGCACCAAGAGCGGCCAAGTGGCGGCCGTCGAGCTCGTCGACGAGACGGACGAGGAGTTGTTGCTCATCTCGTCGGAGGGCCAGGTGGTGCGCACCGACGTGACTTCCATCAACCGCTATGGCAGCGCGGCGCGGGGCGTCATCGTCATGCGCCTCAACGAGGGCGACAGCGTGGCCGGCATCGCCGTCTTCCGCGAGGGCTTGGCGGAAGGACGCTCCGTCGAGGACAATGGCGGCCCGGGGGCAGCCGAGGGCGGTCCCGATGACGACGGAGCGGCGCTGACATGACGGAGCAGACGGGAACCGTGAGGTGAGCGTGTTCGGCGAGGTCGAGGGCATGCATCGGGGTGAGATCCTGGGCCTCTACGCGGGCAACAGCAACCTGTTGCTGGCCAGCCGCATCGCGGACTACCTGGGCGTCGAGCTGGGCTCGTCCGAGGTCTTCGAGTTCGCCAACGAGAACATCTTCGTGCGTATCCTGGACAACGTGCGAGAGAAGGACATCTTCCTCGTGCAGCCGACCTGCCGTCCGGTGCAGAAGTCGATCATGGAGCTGCTCATCATGATCGACGCGTTCAAGCGCGCCAGCGCCGGGCGCATCACGGCCGTGGTGCCCTACTACTCCTATGGTCGCTCGGACAAGAAGGATCAGCCGCGTGTGCCCATCACGGCGCGGCTCATCGCCGACATGATCAGCGTCGCTGGTGCGGACCGGCTGTTGACCATGGACCTCCACCAGGGGCAGATCCAGGGCTTCTTCAATATCCCTGTGGACGAGCTGACGGCCGTCCATATGCTCTCCAACTACTGGCGCCAGAAGGAGCTGGAGAACATGGTCGTGGTCACGGACCTCGGCTTCGCCAAACGTGCGCGCACCTTCGCCGAGCTCCTGGGCGCGCCGTTGGCCATCATCGAGAAGCGGCGCGAGGCCAACGATGACCGCGCCCGGGTCATGAACGTCATCGGCGACGTGCGCGGCAAGCGCGCCATCATCGTCGATGACGAGGTGGACACGGGGGGCACCCTGATCTTGACCTCGCAGGCGCTGGAGCGGGAAGGCGCCATCGAGGCCTACGCCTGTGCCACGCACGGCGTCCTGTCCGATCCGGCCATCGATCGCATCCGCGAATCGAGCCTGCGCGAAGTGGTCATCACCGACACCATCCCCCTGTCGTCCTCGCGCCAGCTGGACAGGATCAAGGTGCTCTCCGTGGCGCCGCTCATCGGCGAGGCCATCATGCGCATCCACCGCGGAGAGTCGGTCGGCGCCCTCTTCTCCGCGGACGCCCAGCGCATGCAAGCCATGCCGCTCTGGGTCGATCGCGAGGTGGGTGCGGCAGTGGTCGAGCCGCGAGCACCGCGGCGAGCGGACGAGCAGGCCCTATGAGCGACCCCACCGTCCCATCGAGCACGCAGCCAGCCTCGGTGCGCCGTGCAGGATCCGACCCCGGAGGGACTCAGCGCCGCACCGAGCGGCGGCGACTACCGCGACCAGTTGGGTTCGCGCCGCTGGAACGCAGCCCCGCTGCGCAATCCCGAGGTGGACAAGACGGACCCTCGGATCGCCGTCGCGGCGGTGCTCCTGCTGGCCGCGCTGACCTTGCTCATCCTCGTGGCTGGCTATGCCACGGGCTTCTGGGTGCTGCCTGCCGGCAGCAGCCGATTCAGGCGCCGTGGCAGCGCTTGAACTTCTTGCCTGAGCCGCACCAGCAGGGATCATTGCGGCCAAGGTGAGAGGTGTCCGCGGGCTGCATCGCCGCCCGGGAACCGGAAGTCGTCCCGACGGTCTCTTCGCCGTGCTGCAGGCGCATGGCCCGCGGTCCGGGAGCGGCTGGTGCGAGCGGTGCCAGTTGCG
This sequence comes from uncultured Chloroflexia bacterium, assembly GCA_963805585.1. Taxonomy (GTDB): domain Bacteria; phylum Chloroflexota; class Limnocylindria; order Limnocylindrales; family CSP1-4; genus JAFMJV01. The sequence continues at coordinate 96,082 of CAWDUR010000026.1, forward strand.
CCGTGGCGAAGGCTCCGCTCGATGAGGTGACGCTGCCCCCGGAAGCGATGGCTGCCGCGGTCGCGCCCCGAGCCTCGGCATCGGCGCCCGCTCTGAGCTTGGCCAGCTGTTCTGGTGAGAGCGTGGGCATCTCCGTGGGCTCCTCCGGCGCGCTGGTGCGGCGCTGCACGCTCACCCGGAAGATGGTGGCCGCCACCTGGTGGCGGATGAAGCCGCGCAGTTCGTCGTAGAGCTTGAAGGCCTCGCGCTTGAACTCCACGAGAGGGTCTGTGCCCCCGTAGCCGCGCAGGCCGACGCCACGCCGGAAATCTTCGAGCTCCGTGAGGTGGTCCACCCAGAGCGTGTCGATGGCTCGCAGCAGGACGGCGCGCTCCACGAGCGCCCAGGTCTCATCGCCGAACGTGGCTTCGCGCTCCTCGAGCTGGCCGGCCGCGAGGTCCACGAGGTGCTCCGTGATGGCCGTCCTCGTGCCCAGCTCCGCGAGCGCCTCGGCGTCGAGGTCCTCGCCGCGCAGGCCCAGTGCCTTGACCGATTCGACGAGGCCCTCGAGGTCCCATTCGGACGTGGCCTCACCCAGGTGGGCGTCCACGGCCAGCTCCAGCTCAGCCTCGACGAAGGCCAGCACGGTCTGGCTGAGGTCCTCGTTGTGGAGGACCTTGTCCCGCTCCGCGTAGATCCGCTCACGCTGCTTGTTGATGACGTCGTCGTACTCCACGACACGCTTGCGGATGTCGAAGTTGTGGCCCTCGACGCGCGTCTGCGCGTTCTCCACGGTCTTCGAGACCATGCGCGACTCGATGGCCACGTCACCCTCGAGGCCCATGCGCTCCATGAGGCTGGTGACACGCTCACTGGCGAAACGCTTCAGAAGAGCGTCCTCCAGCGAGAGGTAGAAGCGTGAGGAGCCCGGGTCGCCCTGGCGCCCGGCGCGTCCACGCAACTGGTTGTCGATGCGCCGGGCGTCGTGGCGCTCCGTGCCGATGATGTGCAGGCCGCCTGCCGCCACGACACTGGCGTGGTCCTCGTCGCACTCGAGCCGGGCCTTGGCCAGGGCGTCCTCGTAGACCTCCGGTTCGACCTCGGCTGGGTTGAGACCCTGGTTGTGGAGCTTCTGCGAAGCCAACCCGGCCGGGTCTCCGCCAAGCTTGATGTCCGTGCCGCGGCCGGCCATGTTGGTGGCGATGGTGACCGAGCCGCTGCGTCCGGCCTGGGCAACGATGGGCGCTTCCTTCTCGTGGAACTTGGCGTTGAGGACCTCGTGGCGGATGCCGCGACGGCCCAGCATCTCCGCCAGCTTCTCCGACTTCTCCACCGACACCGTGCCCACGAGGATCGGTCGGCCGGCCGCCTGGAGCTCCGCGATCTCCTCGATGACGGCCCTGAACTTGGCCTCCTCGTCGCGGTAGACGAGGTCCGCGAAGTCGTCGCGGATCATGGGCTGGTGGGTGGGCACGGCGACCACGTCCAGGCCGTAGATCTTGTAGAACTCCTCCTGCTCGGTCATGGCCGTGCCGGTCATGCCCGAGAGCTTCTCGTAGATGCGGAAGTAGTTCTGGAATGTGACCGTCGCCATGGTCACCGACTCGCGCTGGACGCGCACGCCCTCCTTGGCCTCGATGGCCTGGTGAAGGCCCTCCGACCAGCGCCGGCCGGGCATCTGGCGGCCCGTGAACTCATCGACGATGACGATCTCGCCATCCTTGACGATGTAGTCGCGATCGCGCTTGTAGAGGGCGTGGGCACGCAGGGCCTGCTCGAAATGACGGGGCAGGCGCGGGTCGGTCTCCACGCCGTAGAGGTCGCGCACGCCAAGCAGCTTCTCGATCCGGGCGACGCCCTCCTCCGTGGCGGAGACGGCATGCTCCTTGAGGTCCACGAAGTAGTCGCCACCCTCCGTGGCGTTCTCGGGGCGCGCCTCGAGACGAGGCACGAGGCGCGCGAAGGTGTGGTAGAGATCCTCCGACTCCCCGGCTGCTCCGCTGATGATGAGCGGTGTGCGGGCCTCGTCGATCAGGATGTTGTCGACCTCGTCGACGATGCCGAAGAAGCGGTCGCGCTGGACCCGCTCGGCGAGGTCCTGGACCATGTTGTCGCGCAGGTAATCGAAGCCCAGCTCGTTGTTCGTGGCATAGGTCACGTCCGCGGCATAGGCCTCGGCGCGAGGCACCGGACGCAGGTGCATGAGCGTCTCGTCCTTGGGCCGGTACAGCGGGTCGTAGAGGAAGGCCGTGTCGTGCTGGATGATGCCCACCGAGAGCCCCAGCCCGTGATAGATGGGACCCATCCACTGCGGGTCGCGCTTGGCCAGGTAGTCGTTGACGGTGACGACGTGGACGCCGCGCCCTGACATGGCGTTGAGGGCGGCCGCCAGCGGGGCCACGAGCGTCTTGCCCTCACCCGTCTTCATCTCCGCGATCTTGCCCTCGTGGAGGACGATGGCTCCCATGAGCTGCACGTCGAACGGGCGCATGCTCAGTTGGCGCCGGCTGACCTCGCGCGCGGCCGCGAACACGTCAGGCAGGACCTCGTCGAGGGCCTTCTGGATGCGACCGCGGTCAGCTCGCTGTCGCTGCCGGCGCAAGTCCGCGCGCCGCTCGCTGTCTGCGGTCTGGAGCTCCTCGTCCGAGGGCTCGCTGGGTGGTGCCGCTTGGCGCACCTCCTCGCGCACCTCGGCCATCTCGGCCCGGATCTGCTCGTCGGAGAGAGCCGTGTAGTGGGCCTCCAGCTCGTTGATGCGCGCCACGATGGGCCGCAGGCGGCTGAGGTGGGAGTCGTTGCCGCCGCCGATGAAGCGGCTGAGGAAGCTGCGCATGGAAGCCAGAAGTATAGGGCGCTGAGCCTCGAGACCCGCGTGGCGGGCCCTCGGAGCGGTGGTGGCCACGAACTTCACGCCACCCCTTGTGCGTCTGCCCGGTCAGTGGGTACACTCCTGCGAAACGCCGGAGGCCGCCCTCCGGCGTCGCCTGTACACGGCCCGTCGCAGGATGTTGGCCCGACCGGCGGATGGATAGGAGAGGGAGATTCGTGACACCGTTTTCGGTCGAGCCCGGAACCGAGATCGGAGATGCATCGTTCACCGACCTGATCGCCTGCGAGCGTGACTGCCGCAACTGCAGCTACGCCGCCTGGCTGGACTGTGATGGCAACTGCGGCGAATGCGTCCACCATGCCTATTGCCCGTGCGTGAACCCGGTGGTCGCCCGCAGCAAGACCGCGCTCAAGATCATCGAGCTGCGACCCCTGCTCCTGCAGGGGTTGCGAGCACGCAGCTAGACCGGACGGCCCCGACAGCCGATGGAACACGCGCTCATCCGCGAGCTGGTGTCGCGCGTGCATTCGACGTCGGGGCGTCTTTGACCTCGCCGCCAGGACCTCCGAGCTCACGGCGCTCGACGAGCGCGCCGCCCGACCCGACTTCTGGAACGATTCCCGCGAGGCCCAGCGCGTCCTGCGCGAGGCGGACGGGCTGCGCGAGGAGCTGGCAGCCTGGAATGGACTCATCGCCCGAGCCGACGACCTGACCGAGCTGGCCGCGCTCACGGAAGGCGCGGCTGACGCCGAGCTGGAGGCCGGCGTGGAGGTCGAATACGAGTCCTTACGCACCGACTACGAGCGTCTGCGCACCAGCCTGCTCTTCTCGGGCGAGTACGACGATGGCGACGCCATCGTCACCGTCAGTGCCGGCGCCGGTGGCACCGAGGCCACCGATTGGGCGGAGATGCTCGTGCGCATGTACCTGCGGTGGTGCGAGCGGCGCGGCTTCCGGACGGAGATCCTCGACCAGCTGGAAGGCGAGGAGGCCGGGCTCAAGAGCGCCACGGTGGCCGTCAGCGGGCGGCGTGCCTACGGCTGGCTGCGCGCCGAACGCGGCGTCCACCGCCTGGTTCGCATCAGCCCCTACGACGCCCAGAAGCGCCGCCACACGACGTTCGCCCTGGTCGAGGTGCTGCCGGAGGTCGAGGACAACACCGAGGTGGGGGAGATCCCGGACGAGGAGTTGCGCATCGAGACCTTCCGATCGCAGGGTGCCGGCGGCCAGCACGTCAACAAGACGGACTCGGCGGTGCGTCTCACGCACATCCCCACTGGGCTCGTGGCGCAGAGCCAGAACGAACGCTCGCAACACCAGAATCGCGAATCAGCCATGAAGATCCTGCGGGCGCGACTGCTCGAGCGGCGCATCTCGGAGCGCGACGCCGAGCTGGCCGAACTCAAGGGCGAGCACGTCGGGGCCGGCTGGGGCAACCAGATCCGCTCCTACGTCCTGCACCCCTACCAGATGGTCAAGGACCATCGCACGGAGGTGGAGACGAGCAACACCGGTGCCGTCCTGGACGGCGACCTGGACGCCTTCATGCAGGCCGAGCTGGAGCGCGTCGCCACCGACGGGGAGCGCGGCCCTGCCTGAGATCCGGGAAGCCAGCCAGGCTGATGTCCCCGACATGCTGGACGTCTTCATGCGGGCCCTCGAGGATCTCGACCGGCGTCGGCGGCGGGCGCACCAGCCGCCCGACCCGCGTGCCTTGGACCTGCATCTCCGCCACCTCCTGGCTACCGACCCGCATTCGTGTCTGGTGGCCGACGAGCGGGGCCGCGTGGTCGCCTTCGGCGTGCTCATGGTTCGCGAGGGCGAGGCCTTCCTGTCGTTCCTCTTCGTCCTGCCTCCGTGGCAGGGGCGAGGACTCGGCCGGGCCATCGTCGTCGCCTGCCTTGGAGGGGTGGGCCCGGTGGGCAGGATGGCCACGTGCGCGGAGGCCGACCAGCCCGTCTCCACCGGGCTCTATGCCTCACTCGGGCTGGCCCCGCGCGAGCCTGTCTATCTGCTCCGCGGCGTCCTCGATGATGCGGCCCTACCCGGATTGCCGCACGCCGTGCGGGCGCGCCCCATCGGCGCCGACGCTCTCGCGGCCGTCGGTGCCGTGGGCGACCTGGACCTTCGGCTGCTGGGGTACCGGCGGCCCCAGGACCACGCCTTCTGGGTCGGCGGCGGCCGGCAGGGCTGGCTCTTCGAAGGTCCCGATGGCCTGCTCGGCTATGGCTACGCCCACCCCAGCGGCCGGCTCGGCCCAGTGGCCGCAGGGGAGCCGGAGCACCTGCCGGCCATGCTGGGCCATCTCACTCGCAGCGTACCGGTGCTGGAGGGCCGCCAGGCCGTGGTTCCGGGCGCCGCGATGACGGCCCTGCTGCCGCTCATGGCCGCCGGACTTCGCCTCGACGGCACGCCCGCCATCTACTGCACCGACCGGCCCGGCCCGCGCATGGACCGCTACCTGCCCATGAGCTTCGCGCTGCTGTGATCGGCGGCCGCACCAACGGGAGTGACCATGACCACGACCCTCATCCTGCCTGATCCCGCGACCGAGCTGGGCGCCGCGCTGGAGGTGGCCCTGGCCGCCTGTGACGCCGCCGACGCCATCTCGATGGCCTCCTTCCGGCGTTCGATCGAGGTCACCTCCAAGCCGGATGCCTCGTTCGTCACGGCTGCCGACACGGCCGTCGAGCGTGTCATCCGGGCGCGCATCAGCGCCCGCTTCCCTGGACACGGGTTGGTCGGCGAGGAATACGGTGAGCAGCCTTCGAGCAGTGGGCGGCGCTGGTTCATCGACCCCATCGACGGCACCCACAACTACATGCGCGGCGTGCCCCTCTTCGCGACGCTGCTGGGCCTGGAGATCGACGGCCGGCTGGCCGTGGGGGCCGTCAGTGCCCCGGCCCTGCATCGCCGCTGGTTCTCGTGGCTGGGCGGCGGGTCCTGGGCGGCGGACGTTGGGCCGGGCGGCTGGGACCGCGAGTCGGCCGTGCCCATCCGGGTCTCCGACGTGGACGACCTGGGGGCCGCGTCGGTGGTGTATTCCTCACTGCCCAAGCGTCACGTCCTGCGGATTGGCGCCGGGCTTCGTCGATCTCCTGGGCTCTGTGTGGCGCGACCGCGGACTGGGTGACTTCTACGGCTACCTCCTGGTGGCGGAGGGCGCCGCGGAGGTCATGGTCGAGGCCGACCTGAAGACCTGGGACCTGGCGGGGCCCCGTGCCGTGCTTGAGCAGGCTGGGGGTCGCCTGACCGACCTCACGGGCGGCGCGGACATGCCGGCGCGTGGCGTGCTGGCCACCAACGGCCGACTGCACGGCCAGGTGCTGGCACGGCTGGCAGGGGAGGCCACGGAGGGCTGAGCCGGAGGCCTGTGCTACGCTCCCGGCCGATGAGCGACGCCGTATCCCGGGCCGTCGCCGGGTCGGGCAGTGGGATGCCCCGACCCGCCCGGGCACCAGCCCCAGCCGTGCCCGGCCGCGCGCCGCCCGGACCCCCTGTCCCCATGCCTGGCTGGCACGACAAGTCGGTCGTGCCGCCGGCACCGAACGTGGGGTCGCGCGCCGGCCAGCCCGCGGCCCCGGCCGCCGCACCCGAGGTGCCCAGCTCCGTGCGCCTCTCCAGGGTCGCCAAGATCTATCCCAACGGCAAGGCCGCCCTGATCGATGTCGACCTGGTCATCCCCTCGGGCGACTTCGTATTCCTGGTGGGTCCTTCGGGGGCCGGCAAGTCCACCCTCATCAAGCTCCTCGTCCGCGACGAGAAAGCCACCGAGGGCAGCGTGGAGGTTGCCGGCTTCGAACTGGGTCGCATGCGGCGCAAGGAGGTGCCGCACCTGCGGCGCCGCATCGGCATCGTCTTCCAGGACTTCCGCCTGCTGCCGCGCAAGACGGTCTACGAGAACGTGGCCTTCGCGTTGGAGGTGACCGGCACGCCGCGCAGGCTCGTGGAGCCGTCCGTCGATCGCGCCCTGGCCCTGGTAGGCCTCACGGAACAGGCCCGACAGCGGCCCGACCAGCTCTCCGGCGGGGAGATGCAGCGCACGGCCATCGCCCGGGCCATGGTCCACGACCCGCGGCTCATCATCGCCGACGAGCCTACTGGGAACCTCGATCCGCTCATCAGCTGGGAGATCATCCAGCTGCTGCTGCGCATCAACGAGATGGGGACCACGGTCATGATGGCGACCCACGACGCGGAGGTCGTGACGGCCCTCCGCCGCCGGGTGGTGGCGCTCGAGGACGGGCGCATCGTGCGCGACGAGGTGGGCGGCTACCACCGTGAGTACTGAGGGCGCGGACTGATGCGCTTCCTGCGCTTCTCCATCCACCAGGCGCTCCAGGGCCTCTGGCGCAACCGGGTCATGAACATCGCGGCCACGGTGACGATGGTCCTCATGCTCATCCTGCTCTCGACGCTGGTCATCCTCATCTCCGGCGTGGAGGCCGGCCTGGCCTTCATCGAATCCAAGGTCGAGGTGCGCGCCGAGCTCCACGACGGCCTGCGGACCGAATCCGTGACCGAGTTCCAGCAGCGCCTGGAGGCGCTGCCCGAGGTCGCCTCCATCACCTTCGTCAGCAAAGAGCAGGCCCTGGCGGATTTCCAGGCCGCCCGCGCCGAGCAGGGCCAGGAGGACCTCAGCGACCTCTACCGCGACTTCAACCCCTTCCCGGCCTACTTCGCCATCGAGCTGGCGGACCCGCGCCAGTCACGCCAGGTGACAGCGCTCCTGGAAGGCGAGACCGGCCTCGTGCGCACCGTGCTGGGCCAGCAGTCGGGCATCGACCGCCTCGTCAACCTGACCGGCCTCCTGCGCAACCTGGGCGCCATCGTGCTGGCCTTCGTGGGACTCACGGTGCTGCTCATCGTCATCAACAGCATCCGCATGGCGCTCATGTCGCGCGCCCAGGAGATCGAGATCATGCGGCTCGTAGGCGCCTCGGACCGCTATGTGCGCTGGCCCTTCATCTTCGAGGGCGTCTTCATCGGACTGGCGGGCGGTGTCCTCACGCTGCTGCTCTTGCTCATCGCCTCGCGGCCCATCAGCGACCTGGCCAGCGAGATCGCCGGGCAGGTCCCGCTCGGCTTCGACCGCTCGCTGACCATCCAGATCGTGACCATCGTCATGGGCGCCGGCCTTGGCCTCGGGGGGGTGGGGGCATGGATCAGTGTGCGCACGTACCTGCGTCGCTGAGCCGCAGGCCGTGAGCGCCGTCCCCGACTCCGGGCTGTCGTGATGCAAGAGCAGCCGGACACGACCGAGCGACCTGATGCGGATGCGTCCGCGCAGCCTTCGCCGACATCGGATGGCGGCTCGGCCGGGCGACGCGAGGCCTTGGGGGCAACGCAGACTGCCCTGGTCGCGGGCGGGATCCTTGCCGTCAGCGGCGCGCTGCTCTTCGCCGCCGGCCTGGGCCTGGGCAGCGCCGGTGCCGGGCGTGACGCGGGGGAGCGGGCAGCCGTCGAAGCCTTCGTGGAGACGTATCGCCAGATCACCCGGGAGTTCGTTGGAGAGGCGCGGCCCGAGGAACTCCTGGAGGGCGCCCTCCGGGGCATGTTCGAGACACTTGACGATCCCTACTCGGCCTATCTCGGCCCGGACGAGTTCGAGACCACCCTGGCTGGCATCAGCGGCGAGTTCGAGGGCATCGGTGCTCGCATGAGCGTCGAGGACGCCGGTGGTGGCAGTTGTCAGGCCATCGAGGACGACTGCCTCCTGCGCGTCGTGGAGGTCCTGCCGGAGGCACCGGCGCTGGCGGCCGGGCTGCTGGCGGGAGACGCCGTCATGGCCGTCGACGGACAACACCTGCAGGGTCGGACCCTCGAGGACGCGGTGGGCCTCATCCGGGGACCGCGCGACAGCGACGTCCGCCTGACCGTCGACCGCGGCGGCGAGACCCTCGACCTCTCCATCAGGCGCGAGGTCATCAGCAGCCAGGACGTGCGCTCGGCCGTTCTCGCGGACGGCATGGTCGGCTACCTGCGCATCGACAGCTTCAGCGGCGGTGTCGCGGACGACTTCGAGGCGGCCCTGCGTGGACTGCTCGACGCCGGTCTCACGGACATCGTCGTTGACGTGCGCGGCGACCCCGGGGGTTTCGTGGACGCGGCCGTGGACATCGCCGGCCAGTTCATCGCAGAGGGCCCCGTGTACTGGGAGGAGAACGCGGACGGCAGGCAGCGCGCGGTTGAGGCCGCAGGTGGTGGCCTGGCCGTCGATCCGGCTGTCGAGGTGGTCGTGCTGGTCGATGACGGCACGGCGTCGGCCAGCGAGATCCTGGCAGGGGCCTTGCAGGACGCCGGTCGGGCAGTGCTCGTCGGGCAGCCGACCTTCGGCAAGGGCACCGTCCAGGAGTGGACGCAACTGCCCGGCGAGAGTGGTGGCTACCGTCTGTCGGTAGCCAAGTGGCTCACGCGGGACAAGACCTGGGTGCACGAGGTAGGCCTGGCGCCAGACATCGAGGTGACCGGCGGGGACGAGGAGATCTGGCAAACGCTCAGTGGCGATGTGGTCGACGCTGCCGCGGTGGCCGCGGATCCCCAGCTGCGGCGCGCCATCTCGATCCTGCTCGACGAGCCCACGCCAGATAGCACGACGGATGGGTCGCCCGGATCGCACGCCGACTCACCCAGCGGTCCGCCAGCAACCGAACCTCCCGGCTGAGCAGCCGCCGGGGGCACCATGCCAGCCGGTCATTCGCTCTTGCGGTGCGCGGACGGTTCCGGTAGTGTTGGCGACAACGAAAGGAGGTGGTGTGCAATGCAAGATCACTCACGTAGCTGCACCGCCTCGGAGGTTCGGCGCTAGTCGAGCCCGCCGGGTGTGGTGCAAGCCACGACGACGCCGGCCCTCCCGGGCCGGCGTTCGTGCGTCCGCGCCCCCGGGGCACTAGCGGTCGGGCGCAGCAGCGGTCGGGCGCAGCAGCGGTCGTCCGCCCCACCTGTCACTCCTGAGGGACCCTTCCATGGGCAAGACCGTCGCCCAGAACCGCAAGGCTCGCCACGACTACATCATCGAGGACACCCTCGAAGCGGGCATCGCCCTGACCGGGACCGAGATCAAGTCCATCCGCGAGGGCCATGTCAACCTACAGGACGCCTATGCTCGCATCGACCGGGGCGAGGCCTGGCTGGTGGGCGCGCACGTGGCGCCCTGGTCGGCGGGCAACCGCTTCAACCATGAGCCCCGGCGCGACCGCAAACTGCTCCTGCATCGCACGCAGATCGACCAGTTGGTGGGCCGCACGCGAGCCAAGGGGCTGACGCTGGTACCGCTCTCCATGTACTTCAACGACCGGGGGCGGGCCAAGGTGGAGCTGGGCCTGGCCCGAGGCAAGAAGTCCTTCGACCATCGACGCGACATCGCCGAGCGGGACGCTCGGCGCGACATGGACCGCGATCTGGCCGACGTGCGCCGGGGCCGCTGAGGCCAGAACGGGCGTTCGACTGGTAACATGGCAGTCCGTGGGGATGCGTGGTCTCGACAGGGCCCGAACCCCGAGGAACGCGAGCCGAGGTGCCGTCAGGCCTCGCTAAACAGGCGGCAAAACGAAGTAACTGGCAACCGCCAGCCTGCTCTCGCCTACGCGGCCTAAGGCCGCCAAGTGAGCGTGGAAGCAGCCTCCTCCTCGCGGGCTGTGGAAGCGTCATCAAGCGAGGATGCGCTCTGGGTCAGCGTCGCGTAGCCCGGAGTCAAGCCCGCAAGGGGACGTGACTGGTTCCTGGGCCACGGTGCCGATGCCGGGACCCGGGATCGAGGACAAATCATCGGACACGCTCGTAGTGGGCCTCGGCAGATGGTTCTGGACGGGGAGTTCGACTCTCCCCCATCTCCACCAGCCCGATGACAGCACGACCCCGTCCAGGCAGACGGGGTCGTTGTTCTGATGGGGCGGCCCTGCCCGACTCGAGCCCCGCCGCCGTGTTCAGGCGGCAGGGCCGCGCCGCAGGAGCCCGGGGCCGTCGGTCGGTCGGTCAGACAGGCAGGACGACCACGCGGCGCATGGGCTCCTCACCGATCGATTGCGTGGCAACGCCTTCGACGTCACGCAGGGCGAGATGGATCCAGCGTCGCTCCAGCGCCGACATGGGCTCCAACTGAAGCATCTGTCCGGTCTCCCGAACATGTTCTGCCGCGCGGGTGGCGACCTCGACCACCTGGCGTTCGCGGCGTCCACGGTAGTCCTCCACATCCACCAGGACGCGGGTCCAGGTCCCCATGCGACGCGAGAGCATGAGGTTGACCAGGTGCTGGAGGGCCGATAGTCGCTCCCCCTTGCGGCCGATGAGGGCGCCGAGGGCTTCTTGCTCGTCGTCGTCGGCGCCGTAGACCGTGATGCGCGCCGTGGGTCCCTGGCTGATCTCGATGCGCGCCTCGTAGCCCATCAGCGCGACGAGCCGCTCGAGGATCTCGCGGCCGGCGTCGAGGGCCTCTGGCGACGCCTCCACGTCGGGCGAGGGCTCGCGGCGGGGTGTGGTGCTGCTCGCGGCCACGGCCGCAGCGACCGCCTCCGTGGACGGACTCGTGACACGGCCCGGCTCCTTGGCAGGGCTGCCGCCACGGTCGTGGCGGCGTGGTCCGCGGTCGGGACCAGCGTCGCGTGACCCGCTGCGGCCGACCCGGTCATCGCGACGGTCGTCCCGGCGGGGACGTGGCTCGCGCGGCCCCTCATCGCGGGGACGTGCAGGGGGCGGTGGGGGCGGAACCGCGGCGGCGGCCTCCTTCTTGGGGGCGGTCCCGCCGAGGGCCGAGCGGGGAGCAGCGATGATCCGGGCTGGCTCGGCGCCCATGCCCAGCACGCCACGACTGCCCTGCGTCAGGATCTCGAAGTCGAGATCCTCGAGACCGCCGACACCGAAGGCCTCGCGGGCGCTGCGGATGGCCTCCTCGACGGTCTTGCCCGTGAACTCCTGGTATTCGCTCATCGACGTCTCCCTCGCCGGCTGCTGCGTCGCCTGGCCGGCCTGATGGTGCCCGCTGCGCTGTCAGTGGTCGAGCGCTGGGTGGTCTGGGTCGAAGCACCGCTGACGGCGGTCGGCGGCTTGGGTGCCGGCATCCTCACCGGGAAGCGCGGCGTGTGGCCAACGGCGAAGCGGGGGGTCCAGCCGAAGAGGGGGAAGAGCCCGCCGTAGCCGTTGATGAGGAACTGCTGGACGATGCTGAAGATGGTCGTCGTGATCCAGTAGATGAAGAGGCCGGCCGGCAGGATGGCGCCGTAGAGCAGCGAGAAGAGTGGCAGCAGCAGGAACATGCGCTGCTGTGTGCGCTGCTGGGGATCGTCGCTGGGCGTCGTCATCATGCGTGTCTGGACGAGCTGCAGCAGCGATGAGGCGAGGGCCAGCAGCGAGAGGCCGAAGCCCAGGATGACGACGACGAAGATCTCGGGCTGGTTGGAGGGCAGGCCGCCGGGATAGCCTGGGATGATGGGGCCGTTTCCCACGAGCGTGGGGATCCAGGCCAGCCAGGGGATATCGGGGTCGATGCAGGGTGCCGAGAGGTCCGTCGTGGACTGGCAGGTCACATTCACGAGCGTGATGCCGAAGGGCGACAGCATCGAACTGATGTCCGGCGCCTTGAGGCCCTGGCTGAAGACCTGGTACATGGGCATGAGCAGGACCAGCTGGAGCAGGGAGGGCAGGCAGCCCGACGCGGGGTTGACGCCGCGGTCCTTGTAGAGCTGCATCTGCTCTGCCGAGATTCGCGCCCGGTCGCCCTTGTACTTCGTCTGGATGGCGCGCAACTCCGGCTGCAGCATCTGCATGCGCCGCTGCGACACGATCTGGGCTCGGAAGACCGGGATGAGCAGGATGCGGATGGTGATCGTGAGCAGGATGATGGCGATGCCGATGTCACCGGTGAGGCTGTAGAAGAAGGCCAGCCCAAGGAAGATGACCTGGAAGATGGGCGTGAAGGCCCAGGCCAGGAGCGCCAGCGGGTCGGCACCGGCGGGTTGTGCCGGACAGAGGTTCGGCGGCGGGGCGTCGGGGTCGCGTGTGGCGCCAGGCTCCGGCGCGTAGGGGTCCGGGCACGGGTCCTCGGCCGAGTGAGCGCCCGACGCCAGGGAGGGCGAGGGGGCCGGGGTGGCCGACGAGGCCGCGTGGCCGACGTGGCCGACGTGGCCGACGTGGCCGACGAGGATGCCGGGGCGGCCCCTGACGCCTGGTCCTTCGGGGACGCCAGGGCGCTGACGTCCCCAGCCGCCGAGGGCATCGGGGTGGACGCGACCACGGTGGGTGAGGGTGCGACGCTCGGGTCCTGGGCCAGCACCGGGCCGGCCACGAGGCTGAGCGCCATGAGCGCGATGGAAAGGGCAGCCAACAGGTCGATGGCCAGGAGCCGGAAGGGCGCCAGCAGCGTCGGCGCGAAGTGGCATCACTTCACCGGGTCGTAGCCGCCGGGCCGCCAGGGGCCACAGCTGGCGATGCGCTTGGCGCCCATCCAGCTGCCCCGCAGGAGTCCGTACTTGACGATGGCCTGCTCGGTGTACTCGGAGCAGGAGGGCTCATAGCGGCACGAGCCCGCGAAGAACGGGGAGAGCGTCCGCCGGTACACGTGGATGAGGCCGATGCCGACGCGCCTGGGGAAGCTCCTGAGCCTGCTCATGAGGGAGTCGCCGCGAATCCGCGCACAGAGGCCAGGAGGCGCTCCAGTGCGGCACGCAGCTCGTCGAAGGACGCCGAGGTGCTGGCCGGGCGAGCCACTACGAGGACGTCCCAGCCCTGAACGCCTCCCCGTGGGGTGGCGCGCAGGATCTCACGGATGCGTCGACGCACGCGGTTGCGGACGACCGCACCGCCGAGGCGCCGACCCGTCGAGACTCCGAAGCGATCGTGCTCCCGGGCATTGGCGACAAAGTGGACGACAAGCAGGCGATCCGTGCGGGTGCGGCCGTGTGCCGCAAGTCGAGCGAAGTCCTCCCGGGACCGAAGCATCGGCACCGTCCCCCGTGGGGCTCGCGGGGCGTCAGGCGCTGAGCTTCTTGCGGCCACGCGCGCGCCGGGCGGCGAGCACATTGCGGCCACCCCTGGTCTTCATGCGCGCGCGGAAGCCATGCTCCTTGGCGCGGTGGCGCTTCTTGGGCTGGTACGTCTGCTTGGTCACTGGGCCTGGGCTCCCTCTGGGCAAGCGGTCGGGTGACTCGGGGGACCGGCTCGCCCCTGCGGATGAGTACGACGATGCATGCGTCGACCGGATGGCAGCTGCCGTCCTGGGGACGCGAACCGATATGTCCGGCGGATTATACGCGAACAGGCAGCGGCTCCCGGCATCCAGGGTCGGGGCTCCCTCGGGCTAGGCTGCGACCGGCGGCGTACAGCGGCCAGCATGCCCCAGCGCACGGCCTTCGTCATGCTCCGGCGGCCAGGACAGCGTCCATCGCGGATACTCCCCCCGCGCGATGCGGATACTCCAAGGGAGTATGTCGCATCGGCGTTGCGGGGTGACGGAGGGCGGTGCTAACGTATGCCGCCCCGGCGCCCTTCGGAGCGCCCGGATGCCCAAGGTTGGAGGCACAGCGACGACGACCGTACAGGGTCGGATCGGGCCTCCGAGAGGTCGAGCGCGCTGGTCGTGGGTGACGGGAGTCGTCACTCAAGGGCGCGGTAGCCGTGTGCAGTACGGGTCACGTTGCCATCGATGGACGCGAAACAGGTCTGGCGAGCCGCCCTCGGTGAGCTCCAGGTGTCGCTGTCTCCGGCCAATTACGAGACATGGCTCAAGGACACCGTTCTCACCGATGTCGACGGGGACCGTTTCAGCGTCGCAGCCCCCAATGGTTTCGCCAAGGACTGGCTGGAGAACCGCTACCGCTCACTGATCGCACAGACCCTCGCCCGCATCGTGGGCTACAGCGTCAACGTCGAGTTCGAGGTGCGCGAGGGGGCATCCGAGGCGGACGCTGGCGAGCACCCGGTCGACGCGGCCCGTGCCACGAGTGGTCCTCGGGTGCGACGTCGAGCCGGGTCGCGTGGGGGGAGAGGGTGGCGGCGTCAACCTCAATTCGCGATACACCTTCCGAACCTTCATCGTGGGCTCCGCCAACCGCCTTGCCCACGCCGCCAGCCTATCCGTGGCGGAGCGCCCCGGCGAGGCCTACAACCCGCTCTTCCTGTACGGCGGCGTGGGCCTCGGCAAGACGCACCTCATGCACGCGGTCGGCAACGCGGTGGTCGCCCGCTTCCCGCGCAAGCGCGTCGTCTACGCCACCAGCGAGAAGTTCACCAACGACTTCATCACCAGCATCCAGCAGGGGCGCATCGATGACTTCCGCGCCCGCTACCGCAAGATCGACCTGCTGCTCATCGACGACATCCAGTTCATCGCCGACAAGGAGCGCACGCAGGAGGAGTTCTTCCATACCTTCAACGCCATCCACGAGGACGGCAAGCAGATCGTGCTCTCCAGCGACCGGCCACCCAAGCAGATCACGACTCTGGAGGAACGCCTTCGCAGCCGCTTCGAGTGGGGACTCATCGCGGACCTCACGGCGCCGGACCTGGAGACTCGTATCGCCATCCTGCGCACCAAGTCGGAGGAGCAGGGTGTGCGCGTCGGCCCGGAGGCCCTCGAGTTCATCGCGCGCAAGGTCGTCTCCAACATCCGCGAGCTGGAAGGTGCCCTCAATCGCATCGTCGCCTACGCCAGCATGCAGGGCATGCCCATCAGCGTGGACCTGGCCCAGGCGGTGCTATCCAACGTCCTCTACAGCCCCCGCAAGCGGGCCGTCACCCCGGAACGCATCGCCGCCGCCGTCTCGGACTATTACGACGTGGACCTCGAGGCCCTGCGGGGTCAGAAGCGCGACCGAGCCATCGTCGTGCCGACGGCAGATCGCCATGTACCTCATGCGCGAGGAGACGGACGTCTCGCTCCTGCGCATCGGCGCGGAGTTGGGTGGGCGCGATCACTCCACCGTGCTGCACGCCTGCCGGAAGATCGACCAGGAGGTCGCGCGCAACGAGGAGTTGCGTCGCGAACTGGCCGCTGTCCGGGAAGCCATCTACTCCGAGCCCTAGGCTCGCACCGCGGCCGGTCCTACCCCATCGGCTCGTGCCCCGTAGCAGGAGAGCCCCCTGGTCGGCGGCACTCTTGCCCTGCCCACCCAGGCGGATGGGGGACGGACGGGGGACGGAGAGCTCTGCTGAGAGGGAGCCGCAGGACGTACGTCGTGGACGGCTGCGGGCACGCCTTGGTGGGATCGTGGACGGCCCAGCACAGCATCCACATGGCGGCCCGGATCGTGCACGCTCGGTTCACCGCCCGTCCGCCGTCGTGGACGAGGAGCGTCGCGCGCGGCTCACGCTGCGAACGAACGGGTTGTCCGCACAATCCACACCATGAAGAGGATGATGAGATGAGAAGATTAGATTCACCCTTGACCATTCCGCAGGGAGCGCATCGCTCGTGAAGCTGTCCTTGATGCAGGAGAACCTGGCCCGGGGCCTGTCCGTCGTCAGTCGGGCCGTGAGTAGTCGGGCCACGCTGCCCGTCCTCTCCAACGTCCTTCTCAAGACCCAGGATGGCGGCCTCCGATTGACGGCCACCAATCTCGAGATCGGCATCTCTGCCTGGGTGCCAGGGAAGATCGAGACCGATGGCGCCATGACGGTGCCGGCTCGCCTGTTGACCGACGTGGTCAGCGGGCTGCCTGCCGGTGAGCGCGTGGACCTTCAGATGGAGAAGGACCAGACGCTGCTCATGCGCGCCGGCACGTACCGGACCCACCTGCGGGGTATCGAGGCAGAGGAGTTCCCCGTCATCCCCAACGCTGGCGAGCGGCCCACCACGCAGGTCAGCCAGAAGGCCTTTCGTCGGGCGTTGGGCGAAGTCGCCTTCGCGGCTGCCTCTGACGAGGCGCGCCCCATCCTGACCGGCGTCCTGACGCGCTTCAGTGGAGAGACCCTGACCCTCGCGGCGGCTGACAACTACCGCATCGCCGTCAAGACGCTCAGCCTCCTTCGCTCGGTCGAAGAGACCAGCGTGGTCATCCCTGCCCGTTCATACGTGGAGCTCATGCGCATCCTGGGCGACACGGATGAGCCGGCCGACATCATCATCGCCCCGGCCAAGAGCCAGGTCATCTTCCGGGTGGACACCACCGAGGTCGTGAGCCGCCTCATCGACGGACAGTTCCCCAACTACCAGTCGGTCTTGCCCACCTCGCACAGCACGCGCGCCTTGGTCGATCGGGACGACCTCCTCAAGGCTGTGCGCCTCTCGGCGCTCATCGCCTCGTCTGCCGCGAACGTGGTGCGCCTCGGCTTCGGCGAAGAGGAGAACCCATCGTCGGTCAGCGTGGCCGCCGCCGCGGACATCGGCGACGCCGAGGGCAGCGTCGAGGTGCAGCTGGAGGGAGACCCCGTGACCATCGCCTTCAACGCTCGCTACCTTGTCGAGGTGCTCCAGAACCTGGATGCCGAGCAGTTGGCCATCGAACTCAGTGGGCCCCTCTCGCCCGGCGTGCTGAAGCCCGTGGATGACCCCGCCTACGTGCACGTCATCATGCCGGTCCGCACGCCGTCCTGAAGGTTGGCGAAGCCGCGACCCGGCGGCCTGCCCGAGGCGCCCCGGGCCAAGCCAGCGCAGACCGAGCCAGCCGGATGCCCGTCCAGACGCTCTCGCTGACCGACTTCCGCAGTTATCCACGGCTTGCCATCGAGCTGACTGGCGGACCGCACGTCGTGGTCGGCCGCAATGCGGCCGGCAAGTCCAACCTGGTCGAGGCACTCGTCCTGCTTTCGTCAGGTCGCTCCTATCGAGGCGGGGCCGACACGGAGATGGTGCGCTGGGGAAGCGACTTCGCCCGGGTCGGCAGCCTCCGTCGAGACGGACGGCCGCGTCGAAGAGCTGGAGGTCGTCATCCCTGCCGCCGCCCATGGCAGCGGGGCGCGCAAGCGGGTCCGGGTCAACGGCGTGAACCGCCGACCCGCAGCCCTGGCGGTCGCCCTGCGCACGGTGCTCTTCGCCCCGGAGGACATGCTGCTCGTGAGTGGCCCACCCTCGCTGCGTCGGAACCTGCTCGACGCGCTCGTGGCACAGCGCGAGGTCATGGCAGCAGCCACGCTGGCGACCTATGCCCGCGCACTGACCCAGAGGAACTCGCTCCTGAAGCGGATCCGCGAAGAGGCTGCCGGACGGGCCGAGCTGGTCTACTGGGATGGCGTCCTCTGTGAGAGCGGAGGGCGGATCCTTGACTGGCGCCAGGACGCACTGGCAGCCCTTGCCGGACCGCTTCAAGCCGCCCATCGGGAGATCGCCCCAGACGAGCCGCCCGTGAGCCTCCGCTACGTCTCCGGCACGCTGCCCCGGGCGACCGAGGGATGGGCGGAAGCGCTGCACCGGCGCCTGCTCGAGACCGCCGATCGGGAGGTCTGGAATGGCGCCACGCTGGTCGGGCCCCACCGCGACGACCTCTCCTTCGAGGCTGGCGGCCGCGACTATACGCTCTTCGCCTCGCGGGGCCAGCAGCGCACCGCCATCCTGGCCCTGAAGCTCGCGGAGCTGGAGGTCCTCACGCGGCTCGACGGCCGCCCGCCGCTGCTACTCCTCGACGACGTCTTCAGCGAGCTTGACCCGGACCGCCGTGCACACCTGGTCAGGCGTATCGGCAGCCTGCCCCAGGCGATCGTGACCACGACCACAGCCGACGACCTTGACCCCGCCCTCGTGGCAGCCTCCAGTCTCTGGCAGATCGAGCCCGGCGCGGCGCGCCAGGCACCCCGCATGCCGCACGGGGAGGGCCTGTCGTCCGGTATCCACGTCCCGCTCACCGCCGACGACAGCACGGCGATCCCGTGAGGCCCACGCGCCGGCGTCCCCCGCAACGCATCGGTGAGCTCCTGCCGGGCCTGGCCTCCCGACTCGGCCTCGACGAGGAGCTGCGGGCCGCTTCAGCCATGTCCAGCTGGCGCCGAGTCGTCGAGGTCCATGTGCCGGCCGCGAGCCCCTCCGACATCATCGAGGTCCGCCCGCCAGCCCTGATCGTCTCAGCGGCCGACGCGGCCGCGGGCCAGGAGTTGCGCCTCTGTGCGGCAGCACTGCTGGAGGCCTTCGCGCAGGCTCCCGGCGGCGCCCGACTCCTTGAGCTGAGGGTGGTCGTGCGTCCGCCGCGAACGGGCCCTTCGGGGCGGCCGCGCTAGACTGGACGGCCCATGGCCAGCCGACTCGAGATCACGCACGGCCTGAGTGCTGAGCGAGACCGCCTTTCGACGTCGAGCGACACCCTCAGCGTGACGCGCCCCACGACCGGATCCAAGACCCGCACGAAGGGCGTGCTCTTCGTGGTGGCCGGCTCGTCGGCCCCCGGGCCGCGTGTTCGCGAGGCCACGGCACTGGTGGCCGAGACCATCCGCCACGAGTATTACTACGACGAGTCGGCCGGCGTGGCCGCCTGTCTTGAGCGCGCCGTGCGGAACGCTGACCGTCGCCTGCGAGGCGGTCGCGAGGGCGCGGGCCTGGTGCCGGGTTCGATCGGTGTCGCCGCCGCCGTCGTCCGCAACGACGAGCTCTACCTTGCCACCGTGGGGCCGGTCGAGGCGTATCTCGTCCGCGGCGCCCGCCTGCTGGTCCCCGATCGCAGCGCTTCGGGCGGCCTGCCCCTCGACGACAGCCGCCCCGTAGAGGTCTGGCGTGGCGAGCTGGACGTCGGCGACGCGCTCCTGCTGGTGTCGCGAAACGTGACCGAGACCGTGGGCACCGAAGAGCTCAAGTCGGCCGTCCTGACGCTGCACCCACAGGCTGCCGCTGACCATCTCCACCACCTGTTCGTGGCGATGGGCGGCGAGGGCTCCGACGGCCTGATCGTCGTGGAAGCCAGCGAGCAGACGCGCACCCACCGCCGGGTCAGCCCGCCAGGCGCTGCCACCGCCGACGACGACCTGCGCGGGACGGCACCCCCGCTCGTTGGAGCGCCTACCACCGGCACCGGCGCGGGCGCCTGGCTGGCCGGGCTCCGTGACGGACTCTGGGAGGCCATGCCACGCCGTCAGCCGCGCCCCGCCCAGGTGCGCCCGCAGGCGTCGCGTGCGGAGACGCAACGCCGCGCCGCCATCGGCGCCCTGGCCATCGTGGCCGTCGTCCTCCTCCTCGGTCTGGCCGTCGTCCTGGTGCCGCGAGGCGGCGACGCCGGGCGCATCGAGCAGGTCGCCAGCGGCGACTCCGCGCTGTCCGTGGCCCTCGACCGGACGGACCGTGCCGACAACCTCGTGGCGACGGAGCCCGACGCGGCCCTGGACTACTACCGGGAGGCCTGGGCGGAGGTCGAACGAGCCCGCAACACCGGCCTCTCAGCCCCCGCTCTCGATGAGCTCGAACGTCGCGTCCGGGCCGGGCTGGACGGCCTCTATCAGGCACGCACGCCGATCACACAGCGGATCGCCACACTGCCCGACGGCAGCGACCCCGTGGGCCTCGTGGAGGACTCGCGCGGTGGCGCCTACACCATCGACCGGGCCTCGTCGGTCGTGACCCGCGTCAACACATCCACGGGCAGGGCGGCTACCGTCGTGCACGAGGGCGACGCTCCCGCGGCCGGCGGTAGCTCGACCATCGGCAGGCCCGTCCAGATCGAGGCCGGTGGCCCCGACATCGTCGTGGTCGACGACCAGGCGCGCCCGTGGCGCTGGCGGCCCTCGAACTCGGCCGGCGCGGGCACACTCAACCGCCTCACGCTCCAGGGCGTCCCGACCTTCGGCGAGGACCACGGTGACGTGGCGGCCTACTCGCCCTCCACGGGCGGCTACCGGCTCTATGTGGCGGAGCCCTCCCGCAACCAGATCATGCGTTACCAGCAGACCCTCGACGGTAGCGCCTTCTCGCCGCCCTCGACCTACCTCGCTACACCCAGCTCGGAGGTGGCGGACTTCGGCCAGCTCTACGTCGACTTCGACGTCTACGCCCTGCTCGACAACACGCTGCGGCGCTACCGCCTCGAGAAGTACGACGGCGGATTCGCACTTGACGAGCCCCCGGACGCCGGCGACATCCGACCGGGCCACGACTACCAGCTGGTGGCTGGCTCCGGCACCGCCTCTTCGGGCGGGCGTGCCTACCTCTACGACGCTCTCCACAGCCGCGTGGTGGGCTTCGGGAAGGAGGACGGCGCGTACATCGGCCAATGGGCGCCTGCCCCGGACGAGCCCCAGATGAAGGACGTCCGGGGCATGTACGTCGTCCCCGGCAAGGTGACCAAGAAGCAGCGCGACCCTGACACGCTCGTGTGGATCACGCCGCAGGGCATCTACTCGTCCGTCCTGACCACGGCCGACGAGCCCTGACCGGCAGCTGGGCGACAAGACAGCGCTGGGCGCCCGCTAGAATCAGCCCCATGCCCCAAGGGATGCAGGAGATGGTCGTCGACAGCGTGCGCGTGCACACGCTGTCGACCCAGCACGTCGTCATCCTGCGCGAGGCCAGCGGCGAGCGGTACCTGCCCATCTGGATCGGCAGCTGGGAGGCACAGTCCATCGCCATGAAGCTGCAGGGCGTGGAAGCCGAGCGTCCCTTGACCCACGACCTGCTGGCCAACGTGCTCACCGAGCTCGGGGTCGGGGTGCGTCGCATCATCGTCTCGGATCTCGCCGACGAGACCTACCGGGCACGCCTCGTCCTGACCCGCGCCGAGTCCGAGATCGACGTCGATGCCCGTCCCAGCGACGCCATCGCCCTGGCCGTCCGCGTGTCAGCCCCCATCTTCGCCACGGACGCCGTGCTCGATCGGGCGGCCGTCATCCCCGAAGCGGACGAGGAGGAGAAGCTCAGCGTCTTCCGTGACTTCGTCAACTCGCTGGCGGCGGACCTTGACCCGCCGGCGGGCGAGGGCGGCTCCGCGGGCGGCGGTTTCGACGTGCCGCTCGACGACCGACCTCGGGACGATCGACCACCAGGCGGACGCAGCCCCGGCGGCGGGCTGCCTGGCTGACGGAGGGCCGTCGTCGCGCGACGGCCTGTGAGGAGCCACCCGCGCCCTGGATGGCCGCCGCGCCCTGAGGGACCGGACGGGCGCCCTGGGCGTGGAACGGGCGGGCATCAGGTGGCGGTGTCGGCCTCCCGTCGGGCAGGACGGCCGCTCCGCGCCGCAGGGCGCCCCGCGAGTCGGCCCAGAGCCGTAGGCGCAGCGCCCAGAAGTCGCGCACGGCACGCGCGACCACGCGCGGGTCCGCTCCGGAGGCCCGCCCGGCTGTCCGAGGGTAGTGGGGCACGCCCTGCTCGACGATGCGCCCGCCCCGTCGGCTGATCTTGATGAGCAACTCCGCGGACAGGAAGGCCCCACCCGACTCGACGCGCACGCCCTCCAGCGCGCTGCGCCGGAAGAGCTTGCAGGCACAGTCGGGGTCGCGCACGGCCAGGCCGAAGAAGAGGCGCAGGCAGGCCCGGTAGACGCGTGCGTAGGCCAGCCGGACGGGCGGGTCGGCCCGACGGATGCGATAGCCAGCCACGACATCCGCTGCAGCGCCGGAGGGCTGACCCTCCGCCAGCCGGCGCAGCAGGGAGGCCAGGTCCGCGACGTGGAACTGTCGGTCACCATCGGTGAAGCACACCAGCGGGTAGCGGGCCGAGGCCAGCCCCGAGCGGACCGCGGCGCCGTACCCGCGGTTGACGGCGTGGTGGACGACGCGCACGACGCCGGGGTGCTCGGCCGCCAGGCGATCGGCGATCCGCGCCGTGCCGTCGCGGCTGCCATCGTCGACGCAGACGATCTCGAAACGCTCAGCCATGGTGGGTAGACTCGCGGAGAGCCTCCATCACGAGCGCCTCGACGTTCTCAGCCTCGTCATGGGCCGGGAAGAAGTAGCTCAGCTCGGGGACGCGCACGTGTACCGCCCCGGATCGGTCGGGGGATGGAGCGTCGGTCGAAGCGTCAAGCACTCCCTAATCCTATGCGCGGCGGCCTCATCCATCCGCGCGCCTTCCGATGACACGGTAGAGGTCGCCCGGGCTGGGTACGTCCGCCACACGCTCCAGCTCGTAGCGCTGGGCCAGGGCGGGCAGGTCTCGGGCAAGCCGCGTGACATAGACGGGCCCGCGGCCCAGAAAGTGATCGATGGCTCCCTCCGCCGTCCCGTAGCCCGCTTCGCGAACGCCGCTGTCGTCCACGATGGTGATGTCCGGCCGGCGACCCTCCACCCAGCGGGCGTACCAGAGCGGGGTCGAATAGGACCACCACGAGACCACCGTGGCACCCTGCGGCAGGGCGGCCAGGGCTGCCTCCAGCCAGTCGCGCCCGAAGGTCTCGTCCGAGGCGTCGGCTTCAGCCCGTCGCTCCGGCAGGGCGAGCAGGCTCGTGACCAGCAGCGCCGTCACGAGCACGCCTGGAAGGATCCGGGCTGCCCACCCGGGCGGACCGCCCGTCGCCGAAGACCTCGACCGCAGGGCCGCCACGCCCATCAGCCTCTGCAAGGCATCCAAGGCGACATCCGCAGCGAGGGCCACCCAGGTCGCGGCCGCCAGCAGCGGCACGAGGTAGTAGCGTTCGATCGAGGCGTTGGGGTAGGCGCTGGCGAACAGCCAGGTGCAGGTGAACCAGAGGCCGGTCAGGACGACGAGGCGGGGATGACGGACCGCGCCCAGGATGGCTCCGGCCGGCACCAGGATGGCGAGGGCGCCAAGGTCGCTTACCACCATGTCCCAGGCCCCGGAAACGACGTCCACGAGCGACGGCAGTCCGCCGACCGACCCCTGGAACTGCTGCCCCATGACGATGTACCAGAAGCCCCGCCAGGTCTCTGCGTCGGCGTAGTCGAGGGGTGGGTCCATCGCGGAGCGCAGTGGCAGGTAGGCGTAGACCGCCACCGTGGCCAGGGTCAGCACGGCCAGGCAGAGCAGGACCAGGCGCCATTGCCGCCACAGGATGCGTGGTGCCACCAGTATCACGAAGGCGGCGATACCGGGCGCCAGCAGCAATGTCAGGGCATGGTTGCCCAGCGCCAGGCCGTAGGCCAGGGCGGCCAACACGAGCCATCGCCCTGCCCGTGGGTCATCGCGACGCTGGCCACGCTGCCAGCCCGCCAGGAGGACCAGGATGAGCGCCGCCAGGAAGACGTGCAGGGCGTGGGCATCCGCCCGCGTCGAGAGGCGCCAGGCGATGGGCGTCACGGCGAAGACGACACCGGCCAGGATGCCCAGCGGCCAGCGACGCGTGGCTTGAACCAAGCGCACGGCAAGGAGCGCGGCCGCCCCTGCCATCAAGAGCGCCGAAAGCAGGTTGGCTCGCAGGGCCTCGTTGCCGAAGGGCTGCAGGACGACCGATGCCAGCCAGGCCAGCAGGGTGTACGTCGGGTAGCCCGTGGGGTGGGCGATGCCGAGCACCGGCCCGATGGTCTGGAACTCGGCCGTGTCCCAGGTGCCCACGTCGGGCATCAGGGTGGGCAGATAGAGCAGAAGGGCGATCCCGGCCACGATGGAGAAGGCCAGCAGCGGCCGACCGTCGACCAGGAAGAGGCGCCCCACGACGCTGTCGCGGTTGGTGCCGCCCGTCACGCCACCCTGGCCCGAGGCCTGGTCGCTCGCAGTCACCACCCTAGCGCCACGCCCCAGGAGACGCCCCAGGCGTTGATGGCCACCGAGAGGGCCACCAGGCCCAGGCTGACGACGCCCACGCCGAGCCGGGCGATGCCCAGCGCCACGAGGATGACCGCGAAGGGCGCGAAGTCGTTGCTGAAGCGATAGCCGAACTGGACCCAGCCCTGGCTGAAGTGCATGAGGTCGACCAGCGCGATGCAGAGCACGGCCAGCGCGCTGCCGGCCACGATGCGCCGGCGCCACGAGCGCAGCAGCACCGGCAGCGCCAGCAGATAGGCCGGGCTCGTCAGCAGGATGCTCATGCCCATCGGGTCGGGGCGCAGCAGCGGGCACTCCCGGCCGAGGAGCACGCCGGCGTCGAGGGTGCGCCCCTCGCAGGCCGGGTCGTCCAGCAGCGGCCGCTCCGGAGGCCAGGCCAGCATGACGCCGACGTTCTGCGGGATGTAGCGCGGGTCCTCGATGCCCCATGCCTCGTTGACCATCTCGGGGTGCGGCCGGTGCTCGACGCGGTAGAGGTGCTCGTAGGCGGGGTGGAACAGGTGGCCCGTGGTAGCCACGTTGTAGAGCAGCAGCAGAGCCACCGGGATGAGGGCCCCGGCCCCGGCCGCCAGGGCGCGTCGCAGCCATGTTCCCCCGCCGCCGACGAAGACGAAGAAAGGTGCCCCAAAGATCGTCGTCAGGCGCGCCAGCGCAGCGGTCCCGAAGAGGAGCCCGGCGACGAACTGCCGACGCAGTGAGCGGGCGGCCCGGGCGACGAGGAAGGCGCCACCGGCGGACCGGATCTCGAGGTCTGCGGCCAAGGCGGCCCGATCGGCGCGCACGGCCGCGCTGATGGCCAGGAAGAGGAAGGTGGAGGCCACGACGTGGGCCAGGAACCAGGTCGTGCCCAGCATGGCCGCGTACCAAGCCACCGTCCCGAAGCCGTAGAAGAGCGTGCCCAGCAGCGCTGCCGATCGCCGCGGCGTGACGCCCAGCAGCATGACCCAGCAGAGCACCACGTTGAGGGCGCCGAGCACGGCGGCGACCGCAGCACCGTTGGTCCCTAGCCCGAAGATGGCTACGAACGGCAGGAGCAGGACCGCGGGCAGGGGAGGGAACGGGACCTGAGCCAGCCCGTCGGCCACGGGCAGGACGTCCTGGAAGTAGCCGTTCTGGTAGGGACCCTCGGTGACGGGGTAGGCGATCTCCGCGCGGCCGTGCAGGAAGGCATCGGCCTGCCACACGAAGTGGTCGTAGATGTCCGCCCGATCGGGGTTGGAGCCCACGTAGACGAGAAGAGCGAGGGCGAAGAGCGCCACGCTCACCCAAGCCGGCTCGATGCGCTGCAGCACGGCCTCCAGCCGGCCCGGGCGGCCCGACTCGTCATCAGGCGCCAAGGGTCGGCTGGCCGGAACGGGGAGTCGGGCGGGGCCCGTTGATATACTCGCGCTCACCTCATCGCTCTTTCCCCAGGAGGCAGGACGTCGCCGGTGACATCGACCCTGGCGCAGGGGGTCGGCCGCAGCCCCGGGGAGTCGGTCCGCCCACTTCGAGCGCTCGCCGTGAGCCCCGCGCTCGTCGTCCTCCTGCTCGGCGGGCTGGCACTGCGCCTAACTATCGCATACGTGCTCTTCCCGTCCTCCGGCTTCGAGACGGACCTGGCCTCCTATTCGTCGTGGGCGCTGACGCTGGCGGAGCACGGTCCGGCTGGCTTCTACGCCAATGCCGGGTTCGCCGACTATCCGCCGGCCTACCTCTACCTGCTGTGGCCCATCGGCCTGCTGGCGAGCCAGGCTGCCGACCCCGGGGCTGCTGCCGCCAGCCTCCTCAAGTTGCCCCCCATGTTGCTGGACCTGGCCGTGGGCTACGCCATCTACCGGCTGGTGCTGGGATGGGCTCAGCCCGGCCGTCGCGCCGAGGCCATGGCCCTTGCCGCCGCCGCGCTGTACGTCTTCAATCCGGTCGCCTTCTACGACTCCGCGCTCTGGGGCCAGAGTGACGCTGCCGGGGCCCTGGTCCTCCTGCTGGGCGCTGCCGCGCTCATCCGCGGCAACAGCGAAGCGGCCGCGGCGCTGGCGGTGGCGGCCGCCCTGGTCAAGCCGCAGTTCGGCGTGGTGCTCATCCCGCTGGTGGCCTTCGTGCTCGTCAAGCGTCACCTCATCCGGCCAGGCACTGGTCCGCGGCATAGGCCCTGGGGCCCGCGCGCGCTGGCCATCCCACTGGCACGCCACCAGGGTCCCCTGCGCCTTCTGACCTCGGTCGTGGCCGCCGCGATCACCTTCTTCGTGCTGGCGCTGCCATTCGGCATGGGCCCCGTCGAGTATCTCGAGCGGATGTCCGGCACGGCCGGCGGCTACGGCTACCTGAGCGTCAACGCCTTCAACGCGTGGGCGCTCGTCGGGGCCGGCGGCACGCGGCCGCTGGCCGGCTCCATGTCCTGGTCGGACGACACGCTGCCGCTGCTCGGTCCGGTGCCCGGTGTCGCCATCGGGGCGACCCTCCTGGTGGCCGGCTTCCTGTGGGGAGCTGTGCGTGGGGCGGTGCGCGACGATCGCTGGACGCTCCTGGTGGCCCTGACGTTCCTGGCCCTGGCCTTCTTCATCCTGCCCACGCGCGTCCACGAGCGCTACATCTTCCCGGCCGTGGCGTTGCTGCCGCTCCTGGCCGTCGTCTCGGGCCGCTGGGCCGTGGCACTGCTCCTGTTGAGCGTGGGCGCCTTCATCAACTTGCACGCCATCCTGACCCTGCCGCTCTATGGCACGGACAACGTGACGAACCTTCCCCTGGGGCAGTGGTTCCGGAGCAGCCCGCTGATCCTCACCTCGGCACTGCTGCAAACGGGCGTCGGTCTGTGGGCGGCCTGGCAGCTGCGCCCTTCGCTGCGCAGCAGCCCGGACGGCTTCGACCAAGAGGCTCGCTCCCTGGCGCCTGCGCCAGCACCACTGCCGCTGCCCCAGCCGTGGCCGGTCGCCGGCACGGCGGGGACCCAGGCAGCACCTGTCGGCATGGGGTCGCCCGCAGTCGGACCGGAGTCGGGCCAGGGCGACGCAGGCTGGGTGCGCGGGCCCAGCCTGGTCGATTGGTTCGTCGCGCGGCTCTCACGACCGTCGGTCCGGGCCGACCGCAGCGCCGCGCTGGCCAGTGAGCGCGGTGGCCGCCTCGACCGCTGGGACCTGCTCATCGTGGCCGGCCTCATCGTCGTCGCGGTCCTGGTGCGCGGCTACCGCCTGGAACAGCCGGTGGGCATGTACTTCGACGAGGTCTACCACGCCCGCACGGCGACGGAGTTCCTGCAGGACTGGGAGTACGGGCAACCTCACGCCATCTATGAGTTCACCCATCCACACCTGGCCAAGTACGCCATGGCTTGGGGGATCCGGCTGGCAGGGGGCAACGAGGTCACGGGCAGCGCACGACTCGAGGGGCCCGTCTTCGATGCCCTCATCGAACGAGCCTGGTCCCCGTCGGGCGGGACGTCGCCGAGCGCGGGCGATCGGCTCTACGTGGCCACGGGCGAGAGCCTGCATGTCTACGACCTGGCCAGCGACACGTTGATCGGGGAGGTGCCCGTGGCGGCCACGGCCCTGGCCCTTGATGACGACAGCCATACCCTGTACGTCGCCGGCCCTGACGGCAGCCTCTACCGGCTGGGGACATCGGACCTACAGGCCCGCCCCGACGACCAGGGCGGCGACGGCGCCCCGGAGCCTTTCTCGGCGGGGCCGGGCACGCCCGTCGAGCGACTCATCGCCACCGACACGTCCGTCGTGGCCATCAGCGCGGGCTCTATCAGCACCTTCGATACCGGAGAGCGGCGCACCGCTCTCCGAGCGCTTCTCCTTTGCGGCGTCCGACGCCCTGGCGCTGCCCTGGGAGGAGCGCGTCGTCGTCGATACCCGTGAGCTCGGCGACCCGGCGCGGGCCGCCCGGCGCCTGGCGCGTGCCATCTCTGGCAGCGGTGACGGCGCCAGTGGGACGAGCACGGCAGCGTCATCGACAAGCCCATCGGCTGATCGGGCAGGCGACCAGGCAGTCACCGCGGAAGCGCCCGCCGGGGAGGTGGCGCGCCTTGAGCGGCTCTTCGAAACGACTGGCCTCGTGGTCGCCGACGCCTACCTCACGGAGGATGCCCTGCAACGGGTCCAGGAGGCCATCGACGCTGGCGACCTGCCCGGTGTGAGCGTCGAGTCGGCGCCCTTGCTGGCCGTGGCGGACCATCGCGGCATCTCCATCCTGGACGCCTGGACCCTCGACCTCATCGCCGAGGTGCCCACCGAGGCGGGGGTCACCTCCCTGGCACTGGTCGGCGACGGACTCGACGAACCGACGCTCTACGCCGCCGCCGGGGATCGCCTTGAGATCGTGCCGCTGCTGGAGGGTGGTCCGGGGCTGCCCGACGAATTGACGATGCCGGGCGCGGTCCGCGCCGTGGCCTGGAACGAGCCTGCCAACCTCGTCCATGCCGTGGGCGACGCTCCCGCAGGCGGCCCCACGGTCTATGTGGTCGAGCCTCACGGCAACGCCGTGTTCGCGGACGTGCCCCTGTCCGCGGAGCCGGCCATCCTGCTGGCCGACACGCAGCCGGAGTTCCCCGACCAGGACCGCGGCGACCTGCTGGCCATCGCCGCGGACGGGAGCCTGACCAGGGTGGGCATCGACGGCAACGCCTTCGGATGGCGGCTGCCCGGGATGCTCATGGGGGCCCTGATGGCCGGCCTGCTGTACCTGCTGGCACGCATCCTCTTCGCCAGGCGAAGCGTCGCCGTGCTGACCGCGGCCCTGGTCGTTGCTGAGGGCATGGCCTTTGCCAACGCACGGATCGGCATGAACGACGTCTATGTCACGACTTTCCTCGTCCTGGCCGCCCTTCTCTTCGCGCCTCTGTACATGGGCCCGCGGCGCCCCTGGACGGCCGTGGTGCTCCTGGTCGGCACCGGCCTCGTCCTGGGGCTTGCGCTGGCCTCCAAGTGGGTGGCGCTCTACGCCATCGGCGGCCTGACCCTGCTCGTCCTGTTCCGATCGGGCTTGGGGCGCGTTCTCGCGCTTCTGGGCATGGTCGCACTGACCGCCGTGCTGGGTGCCATGGCCATCCGGCCCGCGCCCGTGGACGACCCGTCCCGGAACTGGCTCTTCCTGTCCCTGATGCTCCTGCTGACCAGCCTGCTCGCGGCCGCCATGGTGCGCCGGCCGCTTCCAGTCACACGCCAGGAACTCCGCCTCGCGGTCGTCGGGCCCATCGTCGCCGGGGCGGTCCTCCTGGCCCTGGGTGTCCTCGGCGCACCCGACCGGTTCGCGGCAGCCGGCGTGCTGGCGGTCGTGGTCGGGCTGGCGGCGGGCGTCATCGCCTGGCTGGCTGGCCGCGTCGGCTTCGGGCCCCTCGGTCAGCGCGACCTCGCCCCGGCAGCGGCATCGGCCACGGGAGGACCGCGGCTGGTCCGAACCCCCGTGGCCACTCCACGGTACGTCGATCGGCAGCGCCTGGCTGCAGCCCGGGCGCGCAGGCGGACTGCCCTGGCTGTTCACGCTGGCCTGCCTGACCCTGCTGCCGCTGGGCATCTATGTCATCAGCTATGCGCCCTGGGTCGAGCTGGGCAACTCCTGGGGTCTGCCGCTCGTGGGCAGCCTTCCCTTCATGCCGCCCGGCGTCGATGCCGGCAAGACCCTGGTCGAGCTGACCGGGTCGATGTACCAGTACCACGACAGCCTGCGCGCCTCGCACGCGGCCTCGTCGCCGTGGTGGGCCTGGCCGCTCGACCTCAAGCCGGTGTGGTTCTTCTCCGAACGGTACGCGGGCTCCTCCACGGGCCTCATCTACGATACCGGCAACCTCGTGGTGTTCTGGCTGGGGATCGCGGCTGTGGGCTTCGCTGCCGTGTCGGCCTGGCGCCGCCGTAGCCTGTCGCTGACGCTCGTGGTCATCCTCTGGGCGGCCCTCTGGCTGCCCTGGGCGCGCATCGATCGGGCCACGTTCCAGTACCACGTCTACGCCAGCCTGCCGTTCGTGGTGCTGGCCCTGGCCTACTTCCTGGCCGATCTGTGGCACGGGCCGAGCGCCCGCGCCTGGTTCCTGGCTCGTGCTGCGGCCGCGCTGGCCATCTTGGCGGTGCCGCTCATGTGGTTGCTGCGCACGCCACTCTGCATGCTGGCTGGCACCGAGGAAGCCCACGCCGGAAGCGCGGCGTGCGCCTCAGAGGTGAACCGGACGGCGCAGCTAAGCCAGGGCGGCATGGCGGCCCTGACCGTGCTGGCCGTCGGCGCGGCCATCGCCACCGGACTCGCCTGGCGCGCCACGCACCATGCCGCCCGTGGCAGGGCGCGTCACTCCGACGCCAGGCCTCGGCCGAACTCGTTGGCTTGGCCCATCGTCGTGGCGCTGCTCACGCTTGGAGGGGTCGTGGCTGCCGTAGCGCTGCTCGATACCACCACGACGACCGCGGTAACGCTCTCGTCCGACCTCTTGGCGCTCGGAGGGCTGGCAGCCCTCGCCCTGCCGGCCTGGCTCGTGCTGCGAGCCCGCGACCCTCGCCGCTTCGTGCTGGGGGTGCTCGGGGCAGCACTGCTCTGGCTGCTGGTCTTCTATCCGAACCTCTCCGGCCTGCCACTGCCCTCGGATCTGGCTAGCCTCTACCAGGGCCTGCTGCCGACCTGGAACTGGGACTTCCAGTTCGCCGTCAACACGGACCCAGCGACGGGCGGTGGCCCCGTCGATGCCGGCACCCTCGTGGTGGCCGCGGTCACGGGCGCTTTCGTGGTCGGCGTGATGCTGGTCGCGCGGCGCTGGGGCGCGATGAATTCAGCTTCTGGCCCGACGCTGCAGGAGTCACCCGCCGTGGTGTCGCCCGCCACATCGCTCTCCCACGCCGCCAGGCAGCAGCGGCCCTCACGGGTCAGCGCCGCCCTGACACCAGGCCCGCATTCGGGGGTGCCTCACGACGGGCCGGACCAGAAGCCCGGCGTCGCCAGCGACCGACTGGGGGCCTCCGGGATCTCGGCTCGGAATCCGGACGGCAGCGCCCCCGCGGCCGCCAGGCGACGCACCGCGAAGCCGTAGTACTCCTCGACCCTGGCGGCCACGGCTTCCCAACCGAACCGCTGGGCCCGGTCGTGCCCCGACTCGCCCATGCGCTGGCGCAGCAGCGGATCCCGCAGGAGCGTGCCCAGCGCGGCCGCCAGCGCCTCCACGTCGCGCGGTGGCACGAGTACGGCCTGCTCGTTGCGACGCACGACGCCCTTGTAGCCGTGGATGTCGCTGCAGACGATGGGCACGCCGGCAGCCATGGCCTCCAGCAGCACGATGCCGAACGATTCCTGGCCGGTAGCCGGCGAGGCATAGATGTCCGCGGTGGCGAAGGCGCGGGCCTTGTCGTGCTCCGAGAGCCGGCCCAGCAACTCGACGCCACCCAGTCGTCGGGAAGCGATGTAGCGACGCACCTCGCTGAGCTGGGGTCCGTGCCCGACCACCAGGAGCCGGCAGCCGAGGCCCTCCAGACGCAGCTGGTAGTAGGCCCGTAACAGGTACATGAGCCCCTTGCGGCTCTCGAAGCGTCCCACGAAGAGGATGTTGGGGATGCCGTCTCGCCACCGCGCGAAGGGAGGCACGCCCTCGTACTGGGCGAGATCGACACCGTTGGGGATGACCTTGTAGTCGCCCGGGAAGTAGCGCCCGATGAAGTGCCGCGCCGCCGCGCTGACGGCGATCCGTCCGTGGAGGCGCTTGGCGAAGCGCTTCATCATGCGCTGGCCGAACTCATAGGAAGGACTGAAGCCGGAGTAGGCGTGGAACGTGGCGATGTTGACGGATCTCGAGTGGCGCAGGATCTGCAGCGACAGGAATGGCACGAAGGGCTCGTGGAAATGGATGATGTCGAATCGCTCGCGATCGAGCATCTCGGTGACCAGGTCGCCATATCGATGAGAGACCGTTAGCGTGCCTATCGATCCGTTCGTAGGGACGCTCCAGCCATACCCCAGGCGGATGATGTCGCCTTCGCTGGAGCGCTGCGGACCGTGCGTGCTACTGATGATGCGCACATCGTGTCCACGCTTGACGAGGTTCTCGTAGAGGTAGCCGACGTGGGCGTTGACGCCGCCCGGCAGTGGGAAGATGTAGGGCGTCACCAGCCCGATCTTCATGGCTCCACCTCACGAGGCAGGCCGGCCGCGTCGGGGTCGAAGCGGGCCGGTCGTGCGCGACCGCCAGGGTACCCCAGGTCTCGGCCTGTGCCGTCGCGCAGGACCTTGCCGCGAACCTCGTCGCGAACGGCGGCGGCGTTCTTGCGCTGCTGCCGCCCGAACATGTGCAGCTGCTCCTGCCACGTGTAGGCGCGGCCCTCCCAGGCGGTGTCGCGGGAGGCTACCGCCGCACGGAGGTCGGTCGCCGTCCGGCCGCGGAAGAGCGTCACGGCGCTGCCCACCTTGACGGCATGATGGGCGTCCGAGCCGGCTACGGAGGCGATGCCGAGCTCCTCGGCCAGAGCGGGAGCCTTGCGACTCCAGGGCATCCGGGCCGTGGTGGGGTTGAATCCCTCCAGGGCGTCGGGATGGTAGATGGGGTCGGCTTCGTCCAGGAGGCGCCGGATGGTCCGCTCGCTGGCGCAGAGCGGGTAGGGCGGCAAGGGATGGGCGATGATGGCCAGCCCTCCCTGCTCGTGGATCATGGCGATGGAGCGCTTCATGGAGTGCCAGGGCTTGATGCGTCTGGTCAGCCAGAGGCCCACGAGGTGCCCGTTGCGGGTCGTGACCTCCTCGCCGACGACGACGTCGATGGGCAGGCCGCGCCCCGTGGCGATGTCCCGTGCCGCCAACGCCGCGTCGATGCGCTCGTGGTCCGTGATGGCGATGGCATCCAGGCGCCGGGCGAGGGCGACCTCCAGGATGGCCTCCACGTCGGATACGCCGTCCGAGGCCAGCGTGTGGATGTGCGGGTCCATGCGCAGCAATGGCGCCCCCTCGAGGCTCGGAGGGCCGGGCGAGGCTTCTGACTCGACCTTCTGGATGCCGGGCGATCGCCATCTCGGCCTCCGGGTCCGGTGCGCCAGGCGCTCCTCCTCGATTCACCGCTCTTCCTCGTCGCTCCAAATGGGGAAGAACAGTGTGGTCCATTGCTCCGGTGCCCGTGCGACGATGCGCTCGAACGCGCGCGCCTCCTGCTCGATGATGGATCGCGTGGCCTCGCGCCGGGCCAGGCCGGGGGAAGGTCGGATGCGCACGGTGTGACCCAGCCACTCGCCCGGTGCGGTCCGCTCGATGGCTTGAAGGTAGATGAGCGCGCCTGTGTGGACGGAGAGGACGGCCGGTCCGATGGGCAGTCGGGCGGGCGCTCCGAAGAGCTCCACCTTCACGCCGCTGCCGACGATGTTGCGGTCAGCCACGACCCCCACGGCCTCCCCGCGCTCAAGGGCCGCGATGAGCGAGCCGGCAGCATCGCCGAGGGGCACGATGGTGACGCCCAACTCGGAGCGCACGTGATCGAAGTAGGCACGGGCCAGCGGCGACGTCACGAGCTCCATGGGGCCCGTCACGGGGAGCTCCCCCACGCGTACCCCGTAGAGCGCCGAGAGGTCCACCGACCCGAAGTGCATGGCCATGTGGATCGGCCCGACTGCGCCTGGGGGGCGGGCCGTCATGGCCTCACGGCTGGCCTCTGGATCGCTGGCTACGAACCGCACCTTCAACTCCGGGCCGCTGTAGCGCGGCCCCAGGGCAGCCTCCGCGTAACCCACGACCCAGTAGCCGAAGGTCGCCCGCACGAGTCGGTCGAGGGCGCGGCGGTCGCGCGCTGCCGCCGCCACGCGCGGGACTGCCATGTCATTGGCCACCAGCCAGGCGCAGACCCGCGCCAGGTTCCTGCGCACCTGGTCGCGCCGCTCCGGCATGACCAGCGAGAGGCCGGCGCCGATGGCGAAGGCGATGCGATAGAGCGGCTTGTCCGGCAAGTGCCGCGCCACCCAGAGCGCACCCAGCAACATGCGGAACGAGACGGTCTGAAGCAGGCTCAGGGGTGGCGCCGGCGGAAGGATGGGTCCGGCATTCGACCCTGGATCGGCCATGCCTGGCCCGGCGACCTCCCGCGCAGCCGGCGCCTCCCGCTCGGGGTTCACGGCACCCCCTCCGTGTTCTCGGCCCGTGCCGCTAATGCAGCGCTCTCGGGGGCGCTGGACGGCCACATGGGCTTGAACGTATACCACTGTTCGGGGGCTGCCCGCACCATCCCCTCCAGCGCGTCGGCGATAGCCTGCGTGGTGCGCGCCAGCTCCGCCGCGGAGCCGTCGGCGACCTCGATGGGCTCGGACATGATGGGTCGGTAGCGCCCGTCTGGCTCACGCCGCACGACGACCGGCACGATCACCGCATGCGTCCGCGCTGCCAGCAGGGCCGGGCCGGCGGGCAGCGTGGTCCAGTCGCCGAAGAGGCGCACGGGCAGGTCGTCCGCGCGGTAGCCCCAATCCACGACCATGCCCAGGATGCAGGGCTGGCGCATGACGCGGAAGATGTCACGCAAGCGTCGCCAGGGGATGATGGTCACGCCCCAGCGGGCGCGCGACCGCGTGAGCAACTCGAAGAGCTCGGGGAAGGCCGAGTCATCCGCGAGGCCGAAGACGGGGATGCCCTCCTGGGCATAGGCACCCGCGAAGACCTCGATGCTGCCGATGTGGCCACTGACGGCGATGATGCCGCGGCCTTCTGTCCGGCAGCGCTCCCAGAGAGCCATGAAGCGCCGGTGGTGCTCCCCATCGTTACGGAGCAGTCGCCCGGGCTCGTCCGCGGGCAGGCTGGGCAGCCGCATCAGCTCCAGGGCGAAGCGCGAGTACGTGGCATAGACGCCGCGCGCCAGACGGGACACGCGAGGGTCTTCCGGTGGCAGCCCCAGGACGTGCGAGGCGTTGGCGATGATGATGCGGCGCTTGGCCGGCCAGAGGTGGTAACCGGCCAGGAAGAGCGCCCGCGCCACCGGTTCCGAGAGCCTCAGAGGCACCCTGGCCAGCAACCACGAGGCGCTGCGATAGAGCGCCACCACCACGCACTCCCAGGCACGGACCAGGGCACGACCCGGTCCATGGTGCTGGGAGCGGCGGTGCGGTGCGTAATCGACGCCGGACACGTCCCTCCTGTTCAGGCGATGGCCATCGCCTCCTGCTCCGGCGGGCCCACTTCGCTGGTGGCCTCGCTCGTCCATGCCTCTCGGGCCACCTGGCCGGTCAGCGTCTCGTTGTCCTCGCCCCGGATGAAGGCCTCGACGCGCTGGTGTGCCACGTCGTCGTGGAGTTGTTGCGGCGGGCTCTTCATGAAGTAGGCCGATGGTGCCACGAGGGTACCCGACAGGCCGCGATCGAGGCCGAGCTTCAGGCAACGGATGGCGTCCGTGATGACGCCTGCGCTGTTGGGGCTGTCCCAGACCTCCAGCTTGAGCTCGACCAGGAGCGGCACGTCACCGTACGTCGTGCCCTCCATGCGGATGTGGCAGAACTTGCGGTCCTCCAGCCAGGGCACATGATCCGAGGGACCCGACGTGCACGTTGCCCTCGCCCAGCTCGTAGTCGAGCATGGAGGTCACGGCGTTCGTCTTGCTGATCTTCTTGGACTCCAGCCGCTCCCGCTCGAGCATGTTGAGGAAGTCCGTGTTGCCGCCGAAGTTGAGCTGGTAGGTGCGGTCGACGCGCACGCCGCGGTCGGCGAAGAGGCGCGTCAGGACGCGGTGCGAGATGGTCGCGCCCACCTGGCTCTTGATGTCGTCGCCGATGACGGGTAGGCCCTCGGCAGCGAAGCGCTGCTGCCACTCCGCCTCGCGGCCGATGAAGACGGGGATGGCGTTCACGAAGCCCACGCCGGCCTCGAGGGCCTGCTCCGCGTACCAGCGCGTGGCTACCTCGCTGCCGACCGGCAGGTAGGAGACCAGTACATCCACCTGTCGCTCACGCAGGATGCCGGCCACGTCGACGGCCGGAGCGTCGGACTCCTCGATGATGCGGCTGAGGTACTTGCCCAGGCCGTCATACGTGGGCCCACGCTCAACGGCCACGTCGAGCCGCGGCACGCTGGCGAAGCGAAAGGTGTTGTTGGGGGCGACGAAGATGGCCTCCGAGAGGTCCCGTCCGACCTTCCGGTCGTTGACGTCGAAGGCCGCCACGAAGTCGATGTCACGAACGTGGTAGCCCCCCAGGTCGACGTGCATGAGGCCCGGCACGAAGGCGTCCGGTGATGCGTCCTGGTAGTGATAGCGGCCCTGGATGAGGCTGCTGGCGCAATTGCCCACCCCGACGATGGCGACGCGAACCTTCCGCGGCGGCCTGGTTGCGGGCTCCTGTCGATGGCCGTCGAGGCCTGCCACTTCGAGATCTTCCAACTGGTCTCCTTTCCTGACCCGGGGGTTCAGGCCTGCTGGCTGGTACGCTCAGCCGTCCTTGGGCTGCGCGGTGACGAAGAGGACGCGCTGGATGACCGTGACGGTCGCCAGAACCGCGATGAGGGCCAGGCCGGCAGCCAGGACCAGGCTGCCGAGGTCGCCGAGGTCGAGGAGTCACCCCGCCCAGGATCCCGGATCCGACGAGGGCGATGCCCAGGATGACCGTGCGTACCTCGCGGGGCGCGAAGCCGATGGCGGCCATGCCGCTGCCGCTGGAATAGCCCAGCCCTTCGCTCTTGGCACGCGCGTAGCTGACCATGAAGGCCGAGACGAGCGCGGCGGCGGAGAGCCAGGCGCCCAGGTCGAAGCCGGCCTGCGTGCAGCCGATGACGATGCCGACGTAGACGACACCCTCACCCCAGCGGT
The DNA here is from genome assembly GCA_963805585.1 of uncultured Chloroflexia bacterium. GTDB lineage: Bacteria > Chloroflexota > Limnocylindria > Limnocylindrales > CSP1-4 > JAFMJV01. The sequence continues at coordinate 133,156 of CAWDUR010000026.1, forward strand.
CGAAGACGCTGTCCATGAAGGCACCCAGTCGACTGACCGTGCCAGTGGCCCGGGCCACGGCACCGTCGAACATGTCGAAGCCGGCACCGAGCGTGGCCACGATGCCCGCCAGCAGCCACCACTCCAGGGCCGCCATGAGGCCGCCCAGCGAGGCGATGCCGAAGCCGATGAGCGTCAGCATGTTGGGCGTGAGGCCTGCGCGGGCCATGGCCAGGGCCAGCGGCTCCACCTTGGCGCGGATGCCGGAGCGCTGCTCCGGTGAGATGAACGACCCCTTGCTCATGACGTCCCTCCCGATCCGAGGAGCTGGCGCTCCTGCTCGTGGTATCGCTCCAGCGCCCCTCTGTCGAGACGGCAGATGACCTCGCGACCGACCCGCCGTGTCTCGACCAGCCCGACCGCTCGCAGGCTCCGCAGGTGCCACGACACCAGCGGCTGGCTCAGGTCCACGTGTCTCCGAAGGTCCCCGACCGTCCCCTCGCCGTGGCTCAGTCTCTGCAGGATGCGCAGGCGTGTCGGGTCGGCCAGCACCTTATGCACGACCACCAACGCCCTCAGGTCGGCCGGCGGGTCCGTGATGGTGGCGATGGTGGATCGGATGCGTGCCGGGCTGGGCACCGCTGCGGTCCTCCTGTTGGCGCTCGATATAGAAGTGAGGATTTATATAAGCGTCCGTTGATGCTAAGCTGCTGACCCGATCGCTGTCAAGGCCGGATCTGGGGCCCGCGTGAGATGGCGCGCCCTTCGGCGGGCCGGGTCGGTGGGCGGTCGTCCGGCCCCCAGGTCTACTCGTCGGGCTGCGAGAAGCGCTGTGCGTTGCCCATGGCCGGCCACACCAGCGACTGACTCACGGCCAGCATCTGGGCGACGTGTTCGCGGTCGTGGTGCACCCATTCGTGCAGGAGGTCGGAGATGCTCAACTCCCCGACGGCGGGATGAAGGCCGACCCGAGCGCAGTCGACCTGCTGGAGGCCCGCCACGAAGCGAAGGCCGTCCTCCCGCACGGCCCGGAATTCGGCCACGAGGTCCTCCGGCTCGCGCTCGTGGTCACGCCTGGCAGCCGCCACCGCGGGCTGGTCCCAGGGCTCGAAGGTCGGCCGGTCCTCCTGCAGGGCGAGGCGCACGCGGCCCACGAAGCCACGACGGTCGGCCTCGATGAGGTGGCCGAGGACCTCGTTCGCGCTCCAGGCTCCGGGTCTCGGGGCGATCCGGGAGCGCCCTCCGAGCGCCCGCACCTCGGCCACCGCGGCGTCGCCGGAGGCGCGCACCAGCGACGATGATCTGCGAAGGTGTCAGGGCCGCGCGATGGCTCATGGTCGATCCTCCCGGTCGGGACGTGGCGGCTGGTGACCCTGGCCTGCGAGGCGGATCGGCCCCGCTCGCCACGCCGGGCCCGCTGTCATGGTGTCACGCCCCGGCCACCTGCGCTCCAGACTGCCGCGTGGCATTCACCGGCCCCTGGATCCCCGCCGGCCCATGCAACTCTGCCGGCCCTGGCCCATCATGGCGACATGCCACGGATCCTCCGACGACGCCGCCTCGTCGCAGCCGCGGTGCTCATCGGTCTCCTTCTGGCCGCCTTGGCTGCCCTGGCCCTGGGTGCCGATGCGGTCAGCCTCGCATTGGGGGCGGCCGTGGTGGCGACTGCCTTCGTGGTGCTGGTGATGGCGAGCCGGGCGCCGGCAGGTCGATCGCGCCGCCGTGACCGGCGCCGTGGAGGCGCGGGGGCACGCAAGCCCGCACGGTCCGGTCCAGACAGCGCGGCTGCAGCACGGCCCCAGGGCAAGGGCGAACACCACACGGCGGAGCGTGAGGCGCGCATCCAGGGGCGCCGCACCATCGACGCCATCGAGGCCGCGGAGGCACGTCTCTTCAGCCAACTGGAGGCTCTCGACTGGCTTCGCGCCGAGCTGCAGCTGGCGCATCCTCTGCCCGCCACACGCGGCTATGCCGCTGCCCCCGACGCCCTCGTGGAGCTCGTTCGCATCATCGACCGCCGGGCGCCGGCCCAGGTCCTTGAGCTGGGCAGCGGTGTCTCCACGATCGTCATCGCCCGCCGCCTGCAGCAGTCGGGCGGTGGTCACGTGACCGCCCTGGAGCACCAGCCCGAGCATGCCGAGCGCACACGGGCAGAGCTGGAGGCGCAGGGGCTCACGGCCGTGGCCAGCGTCGTTGACGCACCACTCCGGAAGGTGTCTATCGGGCCCGGCAGCTGGAGCTGGTACGAGCTCGGTGCCGGCCTTCCCGTCGCCGTCGATGCCGTTTTCGTGGATGGACCGCCCGGGGCCACGGGGTCACTCGCCCGGTATCCTGCCCTGCCCCTGCTGCGCGATCGCCTGGCTCCCGGCGCCACGCTCTTCGTCGACGATGGCGATCGACCCGACGAGCGTGAGATGGTGCGCCGCTGGCAGGCCGAGGTCGAGGGCCTGGAGGCCACGCACCTGTCGCTGCTCAAGGGCGCTTGGCTCTTGACGATGCCGGTGGCCGACCACGGCGCGCCCGATGCCCCAGTCCTTCCGCACGGCTGACGGGTCGACCCGCTCGTGAGCCCGTCATCCCGAGGGGTGATGCTGGCGGCGCTCTGCCTTGGCGTGCTGCTGGTCGGCATCGAACTCTTCATCACGGCCGTGGCGCTTCCACGCATCATCGTGGACCTTTCCGGCTGGACCGACCTGCGCCGGGCCTCCTGGGTCATCACGGCCTACCTGATCGCGTACATCGCAGCCACGCCGCTGGCGGGCCGGGCCGCCGACCGCTTCGGGCTGCCAGCCCTCGTGATGGCTTCTCTGGCACTCTTCGGCCTGGGTTCCCTCCTCTCCGGGGCCGCCCAGAGCCTCGAGCAGCTGGTCGCCGCGCGCGCCATCCAGGGCGTCGGTGCCGGCGCCATCGTGCCTCTCGCGACGGCGGGCGCCAGCCATCTCTTTGCCGGCCACGCCCGGTCGCGCGCGCTCGGGTTCGTCGGCGCTGCCACGTTCCTGGGCATGGCCGCCGGACCTGTCCTGGGTGCGCTCGTGCTGGAGCACCTGCAACTGCGTGATGCCCTGGCTTCGGTCGGCATCTGGGGCGGCACCCTCGCCGACGTCGTGACGCCGAGCTGGCGCTGGGTCTTCTACATCACGGCGCCGCTGTCCGCCCTGGCGCTCCTCTATGTCTGGGCGGCCTCCCCGGACTGGGATGTCAAGCCCAGCCGCTCGAGCATGGACGCCATCGGGGCCACGCTCTTCACGATCGCCCTCACCAGCGGCCTGCTGGCCATCACCCTTGTCGGTGAAGAGGCGGGTGGCGATCTGCCGATGGCGCCTTTGGCAGCGGTCATCGCGCTCATCAGCGGGGCGCTGGCCGCCTGGCGGATGCTGCGCACCGCGGAGCCGTTCATCGATCTACGCCTCTTCGGCGACCGGGTCTTCAGCGGCGCGGTCCTGGTGAGCCTGCTGACGGGCTATGCGCTGGCCACGGCCATCATCGGCGTCGCCACGTTCGTCGACCGGGTGCGCTTCTCCGGCCCGGAAGAGCAGGGCATCCTCCTGGGTCCGCTGGCGTTGGCCATGGCTGTCGGCGCCTTCATCTCAGGCTTCGCGACACGGCGCCTGGACGCCACGCTGGTGACGATGGCGGGCCTCGCCACCAGCATCGTCGGCCTCGTGCTGCTCTCCACGGTCCGCATCGACACCGACCTGCTCGTGCCATTGACGGCCGTGTCACTCTTCGGACTTGGCTTCGGCCTGACCGTGACGCCGCGCACCACGGCAGCCGTGGAAGCCGCTGGCCGGGCTGCCTTCGGCATGGCCAGCGGCATGGTCACGGTGGCCCGCATGGTCGGCATGGGCGTCGGCATGGCCATCCTTACGGCCTTCGCCACGACCCGCATCGACGCGGTCTCAAAGGCCGTCGAGGACCAGGCTTTCCGTGACAGCATCCTGCCCCCCGATCTCGTCGGCGCGCCGCTGAGCGATCCGCTGGTGCTGGATGCACTGGAACGCTGGGCTTCCGCGGAGGCCGCCGACGTGCTGGGCCAACTCTTCATCGTGGCGGCCCTCGTGCTCCTCGCGACGGCCATCCCGGCCTGGTTGATGCACGATCGGCGAGGGCGTGCCGCTCGCCTCGCTCGTGACGCCGGCGGTCGCGAGCCTGAGGGCGGGCGGTCGCTCGAGGATGATGAGGAGGGCATCGCCGCTGGCTTCTGAGGTTGGCCGGTCGCTCGGTGCATCCGGGCTAGCGCGGCAGGTGGTGGACGCCGCAGAGGACGCGCGCCTGCTGGTGGTCAGCGACTTCGACGGGACGCTCGCCGAGCTCGTCTCCGACCCCTGGGGCGCCGCCATCGTCCCGGCTGCTCGACGCGCCCTGCGTAGCCTGGTGGCCGCCCCCGGCGTGCGCGTCGCGCTCCTCTCCGGACGCACCGTCGCGGACCTGGTCGGCCGCGTCCGGGTGGGCGGCATCTGCTATCTGGGCGACCACGGCGCCGAGTGGGCCGCCCCGTCGCGCCCCTTACGCCTCGCTGCCCTCCACGTCGAGCGCGAACCAGCTGACCCGGCAGAGGTGGCCATGGCCCGGCTCCTCCAGCGCGAGGTGCCCCAGGCCGTCAGTGACGCCTGGCTCGTGATCGAGGCCAAGGGCTCGGCTCTCACCTTCCACTTCCGCAGCGCGCCTGACATCGACGCCGCCCGGGATCGTGTCGTGGCGGCCGTCGAGGCTCTCGATCCGGGCCACGTCCTCGTTCGCTCTGGCGGTCGCCGTTCGCTGGAGCTGCGCCCGGCTGGCGCGACGGACAAGGGCCAGGCGCTTCTCCGACTGATCGAGCAGGACCAACCGCGCGTGGCACTCATGCTCGGCGACGACCATACCGATGCACTGGCGTTCGATGCCCTGCGCCAGGCGCGCTCGCGCGGGGCCGTGGACGGGCTCGCCGTCGCCGTGGCCGGGCACGCGGACCTGAGGGCCGGCGTGGCCGAGCGGGCCGACCACGTCCTGTCCTCGCCGCGCGAAGCGGCCCGTTTCCTGGGGTTGCTGGCGAGCGCTCGCCGCGTCCGGCGAGGCGGCCACGGCCCGCAGGGCGGCCACGGCCCGTAGGGCGGCCAGCCCGGGCCGCGAGTGTCCCCCGCCGTCGGACTCTAGAGCGCGGTCAGCGCAGCCGCGGCGGCCCCCGTCCAGTCGAGCACGGCCGCTGTGACCGGGGGCAGCAGACCGATGGCGATGGTGGCTACGGCTGCCATCACGAGGCCCACCCTGGTCGGCATGCCGAGGCCCACGGGGCCGGCATCCTCTGCCGGCTTGCGCATGTACATGACGACGACCACGCGCAGGTAATAGAAGGCAGCCGCGGCGGCGTTGAGCATCAAGATGACCGCCAGCAGGGTCATCGACCCTCCGACCTCCAGCGCGCCCAACACCACGAGCGCCTTGGCGAAGAAACCGACCAGCGGCGGGATGCCAGTCAGCGAGAGCAGGAAGACGGTCATCGTCAGCGCTAGCAGCGGGGCCCGGTAGCCGAGACCCGCAAAGGTGGCGATCTGGCTCGTCACGCCCGGCCGCCGCTGCAGCGCAGTGACCACGGCGAAGGCACCCAGGTTCATGAAGGCGTAGGCGATGGCGTAGAAGAGGACGCTCTGGACACCCGCCTCGGCCACCTCCTCCGTCGGCGCGGTGGCGAAGACGACCAGCCCCACCATGATGTAGCCGGTGTGGGCGATCGAGGAGTAGGCCAACATGCGCTTGATGTTGTCCTGACCAAGAGCGGCCAGGTTTCCGACCGTCATGGTGATGGCGGCCAGCACGCCGATGACCACCGCCCACTCGCCGCGCAGTGGCGTGAGAGCCTCCACGAAGAGACGCAGGATGAGCGCGAAGGCGGCGATCTTAGGACCCGTAGAGAGGTAGCCGGTCACCGGCGTGGGCGAGCCCTGGTAGGCGTCCGGGGTCCAGTAGTGGAAGGGCACCGCGGCGATCTTGAAGAGCGTCCCCACGGCCAGCAGGCCGAGGCCCATGGCCAGCGCCAGCGGCAGCGGCTGGCTGCCGTCGACGATGGCCGAAAGTCGATCGGCGATGGCGGAGAGCTGCGTAGAGCCCGTGTAGCCGAGCACGAAGGCCAAGCCGAAGAGGAGGATGGCGCTGGAAAACGAGCCCAGCAGGAAGTACTTGATGGCGCCCTCAGTGGAAAGGCCATCGCGCTTGGCGAAGCCGGCCAGCAGGTAGCCCGGCAGGACCAGCAGTTCCAGGCCCAAGAAGAGGATGAGCAGGTCCTGACCGCCGGCGATCAGCATGCCGCCGCTGATGGCGAAGAGGAGCGTGGCCGTGAACTCCGCCAGGGGCAGCTTCCGGGGACCCAGGTAGTCCGGCGCGAAGAGCAGCGTCAGCAGGCCGACCAGGATGAGCGTCACGTCGATGAGGACCGTGAAGAGGTCCAACGTGTAGAGCGACGGTTCACCGATGGTGCCCGGCTCCGTCAGCAGACCCCAGCCGCCCGGCAGGGGCCCGATGGCGAGACTCGCCACGAGCGCGACGAGGAGCCCGCCGAGGCCCACGGCCAGGACCGCCCCGTCGCGGCGAGGCCAGGCCAGGTCCACCAGGATGACCAGGATGGCGCTGGCGGCCACGAGCGTGAAGGGCAGGAGCGTGAGGATCTCCGTCTGCGTCATGGCAGGAGCCCCAGTGGCTCCGGCGGCGGCCTCAGCCCCGCCGTTGACCACGCCCAGGATCTCCGTGACGGGCAGCTGGATGAGGTCCAGCACGAGGCCGGGGACGAGGCCCAGCACCACCGTCAGCACGACCAGCGGTGCCAGCGTCATGGCCTCCACGCGGTCAACGTCGGTGAGCTTGCTGCCCAGCCCTTTCAGGAAGTCGGAGAGCTCGCCGAAGATGGTGTTCTGCACCATGAAGAGCAAGTAGACGGCCGCCAAGACGATGGTCAGGGCGGCCACGAAGCCGACGACGGCCTGGTAGTCGACCGCGCCAAGCAGCACCAGGAACTCGCCCACGAAACCGGCCAGGCCGGGCAAACCGGCGGAGGCCAGGCTGAAGAACACCATCAGGGTCGCGAAGACCGGCAGCCGGCCGCCCAAGCCACCCATCTTGGCGATGGTGCGATCGTGGGTGCGCTCATAGATGACACCCACGAGGAGGAACAGGGCACCCGTGATGATGCCGTGGGCGACCATCTGGAAGATGGCACCTTGCAGCCCTTGTTCGCCGAGGACGAAGATGCCCAGCGTCACGAAGCCCATGTGGCTGACGGAGGAGTAGGCGATGAGCCGCTTGAGGTCTGGCTGCCGGATGGCCACGATGGCGCCGTACAGCATGCCGATGATCGAGAGCGCGATGACCAGCGGCGCGAGGTCCACCGAGGCCTCCGGGAAGAGCGGCAGGTTGAAGCGGATGAGGCCATAGCCGCCCAGCTTCAGGAGCACGCCGGCAAGGATGACCGAGCCGGCCGTGGGCGCCTCCGTGTGCGCGTCGGGCAGCCAGGTGTGGAAGGGCCACATGGGCACCTTGATGGCGAAGGCCAGGAAGAAGCCCAGGAAGGCCCACGTCTGAAGGGTCGGGTCGATGCCTTCAACCAGTAGCGTCTCGTAGTCGAAGGCACCAGCCCAGGAACCCGTCGCTACCTGGTAGGACCAGGCGATGGCCAGGATGGCCACCAGCATGAGCAGCGAGCCGACCAGCGTGTAGATGACGAACTTGATCGTGGCGTAGATGCGGTTGGCGCCACCCCAGATGCCGATGATGAGATACATCGGCACCAGGACGATCTCCCAGAAGACGTAGAAGAGGAAGAGGTCGAGGGCCAGGAAGACGCCCAGCATGCCCACCTCGAGCACGAGGAAGGCGATCATGTACTCCTTCACGCGCGTCTGGATGGGCCCCACGCTGGCCAGGATGCTGACGAGCGTCAGGAGGGTGGTCAGCAGCACCATCACCAGCGAGATGCCGTCCACGCCGACCTTGTACTCGATGCCCAGGAAGGCGATCCAGTCGGCTTCCTGGACGAGCTGGAAGCCCGGCTGGCTGCTGTCGAAGCTGGCCGCCACGAGGAGCGAGAGGACGAAGGCCACCCCGGCCGTGGCCAGCGCCACGGAGCGCACCAGCCGCAGGTTGTTGCCGGGCATGAAGCCAAGGACGATGGCTCCCACCAGGGGTGTGAGGATGAGGATCGAGAGGAGGTCCGGCCGAGCCAGGAAGTCGTCGAGCATCAGCGCGCCAGCAGGATGAAGACGGCGATCATGACGACCAGGCCGATGGCGATGTCCAGCGCGTAGTTCTGCACGCGTCCGGTCTGGAGATGGCGGACACGCTCGCCGGCAGCCTGCGTGACGCTTCCTGTGCCGTTGACGACGCCGTCGATGATGCGCACGTCGAACCACATGACCGCGTTGGCGACCATCCCGCCCAGGCGGTAGAACAGGACGTGGTAGAGGTCGTCCCACCACCACTTGGCCAGGGACGCGCGGTAGAGCCCGCGGGTGAGGCCGTTGCGCTGCGTGAGGTCATCGACCAGCTCGGGTCGGCCACGGCGGCCGAAGATACCGAAGAGCCAGATGCCCACCCCGATCCCCACAGCGGCCACGGTCACCGAGGCCAGGATGAGTGCCCCGTCGATCCCGAAGAGCTCGTACTCGTGGGGGTGGATGCCCAGGATCTCATCCGCCTGACGGAAGACCGGTTCCAGCCAGCCGAAGATGCGCGACTCGGTCATCGACTCGAGGACCGGGCCGATGAGCAGTCCCAGGAGGGCGGTCGGGATGGCCAGCAGGATGAGCGGTACGGTCATGGACGGCGGCGACTCGTGCACGTGTGGCTCCACCGCAGGATCGACGTGGCTCTTGCCGTAGAACGTCTTGCCCATGAGGCGGAACATGTAGAAGCCTGTCAGACCGGCCACCACCAGGCCGATGACGAAGACCCAGCTGTAGCCGAAGAGGAACGCTTCGGCCAACACCGCGTCCTTGGAGAAGAAGCCCGCCAGGGGCGGGATGCCCGCCAGCGACAGCGCGCCGATGAGGAAGGTCCAGTGCGTGATGGGGATCTTCTTGTGCAGGGCGCCCATGCGGTCCATGTCCTGCTCCCCATCCACGGCGTGGATGACCGAGCCTGAGCCCAGGAAGAGCAGGCCCTTGGTGAAGCCGTGGGCCATGAGGTGGAAGATGGCGGCCACGAAGGCGCCCACACCTAGGGCCGCGAACATGTAGCCCAGCTGGGAGAGCGTGGAGTAGGCCAGCACGCGCTTGATGTCCTTCTGGGTCAGGGCGATGCTGGCCGACAGGATGGCCGTGAAGACGCCGATGGCAGCCACGATGAGCATGGTCTGCTGGGCGCTGGCGAAGATGGGCGAGGTGCGCGCAACGAAGTAGACGCCCGCATTCACCATCGTGGCGGCATGGATGAGGGCCGAGACAGGCGTGGGGCCCTCCATGGCGTCGGGCAGCCAGACGTGGAAGGGGAATTGCGCTGACTTGCCGGCCGCGCCCACGAAGAGCAGCAGGGCCACGATGTTGCGTACCAGCGGGTCCACCGACCCGAAGGGCGCGAACGAGTCGAGGATGTCCATCGTCCCGGTCAACAGGAAGACGCCCATGATGCCCACCACGAACGACTGGTCTGCGACACGGTTGACGAGGAAGGCCTTCTTGGAGGCCAGCGCCGGCGCGCGCCGCTTGTACCAGAAGCCGATGAGCAGGTACGAGGAGAGCCCTACCAGCTCCCAGGCGGCGAAGACGACCAGGTAGCTGTCCGCCAGGACCAGCAGCAGCATGCTGAACATGAAGAGGTTGAGGTAGGCGAAGAAGCGCCATTTGCCGGGGTCGTGGGCCATGTAGCCGATGCTGTAGATGTGCACCAGCGTGCCGATCCAGGTGACCACGATGAGCATGACCGCGGTCAGGTCGTCGAAGAGGAAGCCGAACTCGACCTGCAGATCGCCGGCCGGTATCCAGGTGTAGAGGGTGATGCCCACCACGGTGGGCTCAGGTCCGGCCAGGGCTCCGAGTGCCAGGACGGTGGCGATGCCGGCCGTGATGAGGATGGCCGTGACGGCGATGATCCAGGGCCGCTCGCCGAGGCGGCGCCCCAGCAGTCCGGTCAGCAGGAAGCCGGCCATGGGCAGGACCAGCAGCGCCAGCATGGCAGCGGCCTGTTCGGGGCTGGCCTCCGTCAGGTGCAGCGCCTCGTCAGCCCCCTCCGCTCCGAAGATGTGCATCGGTCGCGCCTAGTCGTGCATCGACGCGTACTCGTCCACGAGCGGCGTCCTGCGATTGCGGTAGATGGCGATGACGATGGCCAGCCCGACGGTGGCCTCGCCGGCCGCTACGGCGATGACGAAGAGCGCGATGGTGGAGGCCTGCGCGGCCAGCTCCGGCGTGAAGGCGCCGAAGGCCACGATGGCCAGGTTCACGGCGTTGAGCATGATCTCGATGGACATCAGCATGGCGATGGCGTTGCGCTTGGCCAGGAAGCCGAAGACGCCGATGCCAAAGAGCAGGACCGAGAGGACGAGGTATGCCTCCAGCGAGTGACTCACGCGGCCTCCTCCTCGTCGGCCGGGCCGCTCGCCGGCAGTCCTCCGGGACCGCCCAGGCGGTTGGTCTCCGGCATGTCCGGGTCGCGCCGGGCGAGGTAGAGGCCACCGATGACGGCCGCCAGCAGGACCACGCCCACCACCTCCACGGCGAACAGGTAGTCGCCGAAGAGCAACAGGGCGACGTCCCGTGCCGACTGCGGGACAAGGTCCCCGGCCAGGGGGAATGTGGTCAACAGCACGGCGGTCAGCAGCAGGAGGACGAGGACGACGACGGCGATGGCCGCTGCCCACCACTGGCGCTGGAAGACGAGCCGACTGGGGCCGGCCTTCGACTGCGTGATCATGATGGCGAAGAGGATGAGCACGCTGATGGCGCCGATGTAGACGAGCACCTGGGTGAGGGCTATGAAGGCACTCCCCAGCAGCGCGTAGATACCGGCCAGGCCAGCGAAGGAGAGGACCAGCCAGAGCCCGGAGCGGATGATGTCGCGGCCCAGCACCACGAGAAGCGCGGCACCCAGCATGACGCCGGCCAGCACCAGGAAGACCAGGTCATCCCAGCGCCACTCGAGGTACGGAACCGTCTGCGGCAGCTCCACGCTCTCCCTCTGTCCCCCCGTGCTCTAGCGGTGGTGGGCCTGCCCGGAGCCGGCCCCGGCGCCCGTGCCGGCCCCGCCCGTGGGCGTCGTCCCGTTCGCTCGCGTCAGGCCCGCCGGCAGCATGGGCAACTGCCGATCCCGCGGGATGTCCCGACCCTGGGCCTGTGCGCGCGCGAGCCAGTCGCGCTCGCGACGCACGTAGCTGATCTCCGTGTCCCGCTCCAAGGCCGCGATGGCCATGAGGTCGATCATGGGCTCCTCGCGTGACTCGTGCGCCAGCTCGAAGTCGGGCCCGCAGCGAAGGGCATCATAGGGGCAGGCGTCCACGCAGATGCCGCACAGGATGCAGCGCGACTCGTCGACCTCGTACTTCTCGAGCACGCGCGGCTTGGGCATCAGGGCGCCCGTCGGGCAGGTCTCCGCGCAGCGCCCGCAGGATACGCAGGGCGTCGTGTCGAGGCCCATGTCCAGGGGCGTCGTCACCAGCGTGTCGAAGCCGGTGCGCATGAAGTCGTAGCAGGCCGCGCCCACGATCTCCTTGCAGACGTTGGCGCAGCGGCCGCAGTCGATGCAGCGCGAGGGCTCGCGCAGGATGAAGGCGTGGCTGTCGTCGCGCAGGTAGTCGTGGTTGCGGCCCGTGAAGCGGTTCTCCGTGACGCTGCGCACAGACAGGCCGGTCCGTGCCGGGTCCAGGGTCCGCAGCGTGGTGCCGTACTCGATGCCCTGGCGGCGCAGGTCGCAATAGCCGATGGCCTCGCAGGTGCACTGCAGGCAGCGCGCCGATTCGCGCATCGCCTCGGCCTGCGTATAGGGGATCTCGTATTCGATGTACGAGGTGCTGCGGGCCTCGGCGGGCATGGCGCGCAGGCGCAGGCGGGGCTCCTTGACCTCACCCGTGTAGGGCACGATGGAGAGGAACTCCGGCTGTGGCTCCGCCAGCGTCTGGCGGGTCTTGATGGCCTCCAGGTCCAGGCCCTGGAGGTAGGCGTCGATGGCATAGGAGGCGCGACGGCCCTCGGCGACGGCGGCCACCACGGTGGCCGCACCGGTGCGCACGTCGCCCGTGCCGAAGACGCCCGGGCGACCGGTGACGAAGGTCACGGCATCGGCCTCGAGGCGTCCCCGGGAGCTGGCTCGCACGCCCTCCGAGCCGTGGTCCAGCCAGCGCAGGTCCGGTCCCTGGCCGATGGCCAACAGGACGCGGTCGCAGTCGATGATGAACTCCGTGCCCGGCACGGCCTCCGGTCGCCGCCTCCCGGAGTCATCCGGCGCCCCCAGGGCCATGCGCTGGAACTCCACGCCGCTGACCTTGCCCGAGGCGTCCGCGATGACGCGCGTGGGCGAGGCCTGGAAGATGGCGCGAGCCCCCTCCTCCAGCATCTCGTGGACCTCGTTGGCGGCCGGCATGTCCTTCATGTCGCGGCGGTAGACGAGCGTCACCTCGGAGCAGCCCTGGCGCACGGAGGTGCGGGCGCAGTCCATGGAGGTGAAGCCGCCGCCGATGACCACCACGCGCGTGCCGGCGTGGCCCGGGTAGGGCAGGCCGAGGGTGGCGATGCGCAGGTACTCGAGGCCGTCGATGACGCCCTGGGCCTCCTCGCCGGGGATGCCCAGCGTGTTGGTGTCGTAGCAGCCGATGGCCACCAGGACAGCATCGAAGCCCTGGTTCTGGAGGTCGTCGACCGTGAAGTCGACGCCCAGCTCGGCGTTGGCGACCAGCCTCACGCCCAGGTCCCAGACGGCCTCGTACTCGGCGTCCAGCACCTCGACCTTGGGCAGGCGGTACTGCGGGATGCCGTAGCGCAGCATGCCGCCCGGCTCTGGGTCGCGTTCGAAGACGGTCACCTCGTGGCCGCTCAGGCCCAGGTAGTAGGCCGCCGACATGCCCGCAGGGCCGGAGCCGATGACCGCCACCCGCTTGCCCGTGGCCGGTTGCTGGTCGAAAGGTCGGGGCGGCCTGGCGCCGGCCGCCTGGGCCTTGAGGACCTCGTCGCCCGCGTAGCGGTGGCTGTCGCGGATGGCGATGGCCTCCTCGACCTCGTCACGGCGGCAGTGCTCCTCGCAGGGCGCCGGACAGACACGGCCGAGCACCGAGGGGAAGGGGATGGTGCGCTTGAAGATGCGCGCCGACTCCATGAAGTCGCCCTCGGTGTTGGCCTTGAGGAAGCCCGGGATGTCGATGTGGCTGGGGCACTTGTTCTGGCAGGGCGGCAGGCAGTAGGCGTTGTGATCGCTGAAGATGAGCTCCAGGTTGGTCTTGCGGATCTGGCGCAGGCGCGGCGTCTGCGTCTGCACCTTCATGTCCGGCTCGGCCGCACGTGAGCAGGAGATGGGTGGGCCGTCCTCACCCTCGACCTCCACGACGCACATGCGACAGGCGCCGAAGCCGGGCAGCTTGGGCTCGTAGCAGAGCGTCGGGACCTCGATGCCGTTGTCCCGGCAGACCTCCAGGATGGTCTGCCCGGCGCGCCCCGTGAGGATGCGGCCGTCGACCTCGAGGCTGAACTCGGGCGCCACCAGGCGACGCTGTGGCGACTGCGTGGTGAGCAAGCGCTCCACGACGTCGTCGCTGTGCGGCTGGCCGGGCTCGGTCGGCCGGGGGCCGGGCGGGCGGATCTGCGGCAGGGTGTCGGTCATGGTCTCTGGGAAGCTCCGAGCATGCCCCCCGGTCGGATCAACGCGGTCATCGGGCTGCGCCCGCCAGCGAGATGGGCTGGCAGACGCCAGCCGGGCAGCGACCCCGCAGGAGGTGGTCCTCGAACTCCGCGGCGAAGTATCGCATCCCCGACAGGAGCGGGTTGGAGGCCTGTGCCTCCAGGCCGCACAGGGCCGCGTCACGCATGTCGCGGGAGAGGTCGCCCAGCAAGAGGCTGTCGGTCGGGCGTGACCGGCCGTCGCAGAAGGCGCTGCCCAGCTCGGAAAGTCGGCGTGTCCCGATGCGGCAGGGGATGGACTTGCCGCAGGCCTGGTCGGAGAGGTAGCGGGTCATCAGGGTGGCCATATCGACGATGCAGGTGGAGTCGTCCACGGCCAGGAGCGTGCCCGAGCCGGCCAGGGCCCCGGCGGCGGTCAGCGCCTCCGCGGCGAATGTGATGTCCAGGGCTTCCGGGGGCAGGAAGCCGCCGGTGGGCCCTCCCACCAGTACGGCCTTCAGGGCGCCCTGCCCGAAGCCGCCCGGACCGTCGATGATGGCGCGCAGCGTGGCGTCCAGGGGGACCTCCACGATGCCTGGCCTGCGCACGATGCCTCCCAACTGCACGACGGTAGTGCCGGGCCGCGCGGGTGCCCCGAGGGCCGCGTAGGCGCCAGCGCCGTGGCGCACGATCCAAGGCACGGCGGCCAGCGTCTTGACGTTGTTGACCACGGTCGGCTTGTCCCACAGGCCCTGCCGGGAGGGGTACGGCGGACGCTGCTCAGGCTGGGCGCGTCGCCCCTCGAGGGCCCGCAGCAAGACGGTCTCCTCGCCCACGACGAAGGACCCCGTCACCTGCCGGACCTCGACCCGGAGTGACCGGCCTCGTCCGATGGCCCCGGGGCCGATGTGGCCGCGCGCCTCGGCCTCGCCGATGGCGCGTCGCAGGCGTCCGGCCGCCAGGGCCGCCGAGCTCCGCACGGCGATGATGGCCGTCTCTGCCCGCACGGCGAAGGCCGCCAGGGCGATGCCCTCGACGACGGCGTGCGGGTCGAGTTCCATGAGCGTGCGGTCGACTTGGGCGCCCGGGTCCGCTTCGAAGCCGTTGGCCACGACGTAGCGCTGCTGCGGGGGCACGGGCTGGTTGGCGCAGTCACTCCACTTGCGGCCGGTGCTGAAGCCGGCCCCGCCACGACCCTGCAGCGCGGACTCGCTGACGAGCGCGATGAGCGCCTCCGGCGCGAGCTCCGAGACGGTCTTCTGCCAGGCTACCCAGGCGCCGGCCGCCTCGGCCGCCTCGATGCCGGCTTCCGGGTCTACCTGGCCGGCGCGCTCAAGGAGCACGGATGGCCAGCCGGGGGCGCCTGGCAGGATGGGCAGGCTCATGCGGCTCGGCCCTGGGACAGGTGAGCTCGAAGAGCGGCCGAGATGCGCGCGGCATCCTCCGCGGACGAGCGCGGCAGGACCTCGCCGTCCACCTCGACGCGCGGGCTGCCCGACGATGCGCCGTGGCAGTCGGCCGTCTCGAGGCGTACCGCACCGTCGGGGCTCACGCCCCCGACGTCCGTGCCGAGGTGCTCGCGGAAGGCCGCCAGGACGCGCCCGCCGCCGAGCAGCGCGCACTGCGCGCAACGGCAAACGCGCACGACGTGTCCGCTGGGAGGCTCGAAGCGCAGGTGCGGGTAGGAGCTGGCGATGCCGTAAAGCTCGCTGTACCAGGCGCCCGTCTGGTGGGCGATGTGCTGCATCGCTGCCACGGGGAGATGGCCGTAGGCGGCCTGGGTGCGCTCCAGGATGGCCAGGCTGCGGCGCGGCTGGTGACCCTCCTCGGTCAGGATGGCATCAAGCGGCGCCAGGTCGATGGGGGCGAAGGGGTCGAAGCTGCGATCGGGCACGGGACGCCCGGAGCGCCGCCGGGCGCTTTCCTCGCGGCGCTCGGCGTACTGCTCGGCAGGGCCCCAGTGGACGTGATAGCGGTCCCGGGTATCCACGCCACCCATGTCGATGCACTCGATGGGGCAAGCCGCCGCACACTGGAAGCAGGTCTCGCACTTGAGCGTGCCGGCCTCGTCGTAGAGCAGGATGAGGCGACCGCGATGGCGCGGCGCGATGGGGTTCTGGACCTCCGGGTACTGCACGGTGAGCTTGGGGCGCAGCACCTGGCGGAAGGCGAACCACACGCCCTTCACGAGGGCCAGGCCTGGCACGCGTTCGGTCCTCATGCGCCCAGCTCCCTGGCGATGAGGATGGCACCCGCGGTCACGAAGATGTTGAGCAGGGCCGCCGGCATCATCCACTTCCAGGCGAAGCCCATGAGCTGGTCCATGCGCACGCGCGGGAAGGTCGCCCGCATGAGCACGAAGAGGGCCACCAGCGCGAACGACTTGCCCAGGAACCAGAGGATGCCCATGATCGCCTCGAAGCTGAAGACTGCCCAGAGGCCGAGCGCGCCGATGACGAGCAGATTGGCCAGCACGAAGCCGACGACCAGGGACCTCAGGATGCCCCACGACGACTTGACCATCCACACCAGCCCCGTGAGCGCCACGACCAGGACGGGCAGCCCCAGCACCGGGATGGCCATCAGCCACGGTCCCAGTGAGCCCACGTCGAGGGCCAGCGAGACGGGCGTGGCGATGCCCAGCGCTTCGAGCAGCGGGTCGATGTCGAAGAGGCCGTTCCAGCCGCCCAGGAAGAGCGTGACCGTGAGCGCAGAGAGGATGAAGACGTTGACGTACTCGGCGAAGAAGAAGAAGCCGAAGCGCATGCCGCTGTACTCGGTGGCGAAGCCGGCCACGATCTCCGAGTCGGCCTCCGTGAAGTCGAAAGGCGTCCGTGATGCCTCAGCCGTGGCGGCGATGAAGAAGATGATGAGCGCCAGCGGCTGCTGGAAGGCGTACCAGTTGAGGAACCAGCCCGACTGGTTCTCCACGATGGTGCCCAGGTTCAGCGTGCCCGCCAGCAGCACGATGCCCATGACGCCCAGGATGAGCGGCAGCTCGTAACTGATGATGGCCGCGGCCGCCCGCAGGCCACCCAGCAGCGAGTACTTGTTGAAGCTGGACCAGCCGGCCATCATCAGGCCGATGACGCCGAGGCCGCCGATGGCGAAGAAGTAGAGGAGCCCCAGCTCCATCTCGTAGCCCAGCATGCCGGGCGCGAAGGGGATGACCAGCAGGGTCAGAACGGCCGCCAGGTAGACCACGGCGGGGGCCAGCGTGAAGACCGGCACGTCGACGCCGGTGGGCGTGTAGTCCTCCTTGGCGAGCACCTTGAGGCCGTGGATCGTCGAGCTCAGCGTGCCCCACGGGCCGATGCGGTTGGGCCCGATGCGCAGGTTCATGAAGGCGATGATCTTGAGCTCCATGAAGATGATGACGAAGGCCGCCGGCACGGTGAAGAGGAGTACGCCAGTGGCGGCCGCCAGGAAGCGCAGGATGCCGATATTGGCCGCCGCAGTGTCAAGCGCGGCGTCGGTCAGCCACGGACCGATGCCCACCACCCAGAGCGCCATGAGGGCTACCACGCCGAGCACCAGGAGGGCCGTCAGAACGAGGATGACACGACCGCCGGTGCCGACGTGCCTCCAGGGGTCCGAGAGGCTGCTCACTTGTCGATGCCGCCCATGATGGGGTCCAGGCTGGCCATGATGGCCATGATGTCAGCCATGAGGTGCCCCGGTGTCAGCAGACCGACCGCTTGCAGGTTGAAGAACGAAGGGTCGTGGATGCGGAATCGGAAGGGCTGGTCGGTCCCGTCGCTGATGGCGTACGCGGCGTACTGGCCGCGCGGACTCTCGAGAGCGATGTAGGCGCGACCCGGCGGGATCCGCAGCAGGCGCGGTAGCCTGGCCATGACCGGGCCGTCAGGCATCCGGTGCAACACCTGGTCGATGATGCGCAGGGACTGCTTGATCTCCTCGATGTGGAGGAGGTAGCGGGCATAGGAATCGCCCTCGCTACGTACCGGGACGTCGAACTCGAGCTCCGGGTAGACGCTGTACGGGTGAGCGCGGCGTACGTCGTAGGGCACGCCGGACGCTCGCAGTGGCGGGCCGGACATGCCCAGCCGGAGGGCTGTCTCGCGGTCGACGACGCCGAGGCCCTTGGTGCGGTTGACGAAGATCTCGCTCTCGTTCATGAGCGTGGCCTGGCCGTCGATCTGCTTGCCGGCGCGTCCCATCCAATCGCCGAGGCGGCTCAGGAACTCGTGGTTCAGGTCGCCGTTGACGCCCCCGATGCGCAGGTAGTTGAAGAGCAGCTTCTGGCCCGTCAGTGCGGCCAGCATCTCGACGATCTCGTCGCGCTCGGCGAAGCCGTAGAGGATGGGTGTCAGTCCGCCCAGGTCCAGCGCCAGCCAGCCGATGAAAAGGGCGTGGCTGGCGATGCGGTTGAGCTCCCAGACCAGGACGCGGATGTGGTCGGCGCGGCGCGGCACTTCCAGGCCCAGCAGCTTCTCTGCCGCCAGGACGGGCAGTGCCTCGCTGAACATCGAGGCGGCGTACTCGAGCGGGTCGCAGTTGCTGATGGCGTGGTGCCAGTCGCCGTACTCGCAGATCTTCTCCACGCCGCGGTGCAGGTAGCCCAGGACGGGGTCGAGGTCCACGATGCGCTCGCCGTCGATCTTGAGGACGACGCGCAGCACGCCGTGCGTCGAAGGGTGCTGCGGCCCGAGGTTGACGAACATCTCGCCGTCGCCGAGGGTGTAGAACTCGGCCTCGCGCTCCGTGCGGGGCGTGAGCGGCGGGATGGCGTCATAGATGGTGCCCGGAGTCGAGACCAGCACCTCCGGATCGTCCAGCGAGCGGATGCGCTCCTGCTCAGTGCTCATGGCTCGCTCTCGCCGATCCTGGCGGCGATGTCCGCGGCCGCTCCGGGGCCGACCCGCAGGCGCTCGCCGCCCGGACCCAGCACCGCGCCGGCTCCAGGGCTCGTGCGCAGCAGCCCCGTGGCGCGTTCCTCCGCCGGCCGGTGCGGCGTCTCCATGGGGCGGATGCCCTCACCCGGCCCGCGCGACGCGTCGTCGGCAAGGGCGAAGTCCTTGCGCAGTGGGAAGCCCAGGTAGTCGGGCGACATGTAGATGCGGCGCAGGTCGCGGTTGCCCTCGAACTCGATGCCGAACATGTCGTAGGCCTCACGCTCACCCCACTCGGCCCCGGGCCACAGGAAGGTGATGGAGGGCAGTCGGGGGTCCTCGCGCGAGAGGCCGTCCGCGATGACGCGCAGCCAGTCCGAACTGAGTGGCGACCAGAGGTGGTAGACGACCTGCATCGTCAGCCCGGTGTCCACACCGCAGATGTCCGAGAGGATCTCGTAGCGCAGGTCGGTGTCCTCGCGCAGCGTGCGCATGACGGTCGGCAGCGCCGCCGGCCCCACGACGAGCTCGATCGTGTCGCCCATGCCAGCGGCAGGCACGAGCAGGTGCTCGGCGAGGCGCTCATCGAGGCGACGCAGCTGCAGCGTGTCCGTGGCCCTGACTCCTGCGCGCTGCTAGACGCCCGACGGGACCGACGGCCCGACGCGGCGCTCCGGCCAGCTGCCGCGCCGCTCGAGGATGATCTGCTGCAGCTTGAGCATGCCGTAGATGAGGCCCTCCGGGCGAGGTGGGCAGCCGGGCACGTAGACGTCCACGGGCATGAGACGGTCGATGCCCTCTACCGTGGCGTAGGAGCGCTTGTAGCGCCCTCCCGAGCACGTGCAATCACCCATGGCCACCACCCACTTGGGCTCCGGCATCTGCTCCCAGAGCCGGACGAGCGGACCGGCCATCTTGGTCGTCAGCGTGCCGGCCACGATGAGCACGTCCGCCTGTCGTGGGCTGGCCCGGAAGGGGAACATGTTGAAGCGGTCCATGTCGTTGACCGGTGTGGCCGCCGACATCATCTCCATGGCGCAGCAGGCCAGGCCCGAGAGCAGCGGCCAGAGGCTGTTGGCACGGATGTAGTCGAGGACGTAGTCGGCGGTGGTGGGCACGACGCCCAGGGCAGCCCAACGCGCGTTGTCCGACTTGTCCCCGGATTCC
Source organism: uncultured Chloroflexia bacterium (assembly GCA_963805585.1). Taxonomy (GTDB): domain Bacteria; phylum Chloroflexota; class Limnocylindria; order Limnocylindrales; family CSP1-4; genus JAFMJV01. The sequence continues at coordinate 152,915 of CAWDUR010000026.1, forward strand.
AGCTCCTTGAGGTGGTCGATGCTGGCGGGCAGTCCGCCGTAGGCGCCGGGATCTGCCGGGACCCAGGTGGTATTGGGCACCACGATGGCATGGCGAGGGCCGGACGAAGGCGTCAGGGCGCCCGGGGGTGCAGTCACTGCCGCCCCAGTCACGGCTGCGTCAGGCGGCGCGGCCCTCTCGGGCGCGACCGTGCCCGGACCGTCTACTTCCACGTCAGCAGGCCCTTGCGTGCGGCGTAGAGGACGGAGAGCTCCATGATGAGCACGAAGAGGAGCATGCCCAGAAAGCCGCCCAGCAACAGGTCGTTGAAGACGAGCGCCCAGAGGGCGATGAAGACGACTTCGATATCGAAGGCCACGAAGAGCAGCGCGTAGAGGTAGAAGGAGAGGCCGAAGCGTCCCCGCGTGTCCCCGAAGGTGTCGATGCCCGATTCGTACGGCAGTCCCTTGTGCCGGTCACCCTTGTGACGATGGGTGATGAACCAGGACGCACCGATGGTCAGGAAGACGAAGGTGAGACCCGCGAAGGCGAACCCGAGCACGTACCAGAGCGGAGCGGTCACTTCGATTCCTCTTCGAGCCGAGTGTCGGGCGTTCGCTCACTAGCCCGAAGCCGACGCGCTGTGGGAGGGAGCTGAGCGCAGCCCGAGTGTACCCCAGCGAGCCCGCGATCGCCACCCCCGCCGTGCCCGGGCGCATCGCTCCGCGCAGGCCCGGGCATGATGGGGTCATGGAAGCGAGGGAATTGGCTGCCGTGGGCCTGGGCGCCAACGTGGGGCCGGCGCGCCAGACGCTCGAACGGGCGGTGGCCGCCCTGCGGGCCCTGCCCGGCGCGACCCTGGAAGGTGTCTCGCGCCTCTACCGGACGCGGCCCGTGGGACCCGTGGTCCAGGTCGACTTCTGGAACGCGGCCGTGGCCCTGCGCGTGCCGGCCGGCTCTTCGCCCGAGGAGGGCGCCATGTCCTTGCTCGTGGCGCTCAAAGGCCTGGAGCGCGCCTTTGGCCGCCGGGAGCGCCAGCGCTGGGGGCCCCGCGAGCTGGACCTCGACCTGCTCCTGTTCGGGCCGCACCGTCTGCACGTCGAGCGCGAGAGCACCGCGCGCAGCGACGACCCCGCCCGCGATGGTCCGCAATGGCTGACGGTCCCGCACCCCCTGGCGGCCGAGCGCGCCTTCGCCCTGGCGCCCCTGGCTGACCTGCTGCCGGCCTTCGAGCCGCCGGGCTGGGGCCTGAGCGTGGCGGCCGCATGGGACCTCGCGCAGCGGCGCGAAGGTGAAGGGGCGGTGCGGGCCGTAGCCACGTGGGACGAGCTCGGGAGCTCCTGGCAGGACCTGCCTCCCACTCGGCCTAGTGGCGGAAGTGGCGCCGCCCGGTGAAGACCATGGCCAGGTGGTGGCGGTCGGCGATCTCGATGGCCATCTCGTCGCGCACGCTGCCGCCGGGCTGGATGATGGCCGTGACACCGCGCTCGGCGGCCAGGGCGATGGCGTCGCCGAAGGGGAAGTAGGCGTCCGAGGCGAGCACGCTGCGGGGCGCTCTGTCGGCGGCGCGGTGGAGCGCGATCTCCGTGGCCGTGAGTCGGCTCGACTGGCCGGCACCCACACCGACCAGCGTGGCACCCTTGGCGACCACGACGGCCAGGCTGGTGATGTGTCGCACGGCCCTCCAGGCGAACATCAGGTCGGTGAGCTCCTCGAGGGTCGGCCGGCGCTGCGTGACGACGTGCAGCTGCGCATGATCGATGTCCAGGCGGTCACGCGTCTCCACCAGCAGCCCGCCCTCGATGCGATGGAAATCAAGGTCGGCGATGCCGTAGTCGGGCGGGGGATCGGCCGCCAGTGCCGGCACGGCCAGCACGGCCAGCTCCGGACGGGCTGCCAGCAGAGCCTTGGCGCTCTCGCTGAAACCGCGCGCCACCAGCCCTTCGAAGTGGTTGGCCACGAGCTCGCGGACGATAGCGTCGTCGACATCGCGGTTGACGGCCACCACCGCGCCGTAGGCGGTCACCGGATCGCCTGACAGGGCGCGGCGGAAGGCCTCTCGCCCGTCGTCGTGAGAGGCCAGACCGATGGGGTTGCGCTGCTTGACGATGGCGCACGTCGGGGAGGCGAAGTCGCACGCCATGCGGAACGCGGCGTCGAGGTCGATGAGGTCATTGAAGGTGGGCTCAGGACCCTGCAGTCGCTCCGCGTCGGCCAGGGATCTCGCCCGGTGCGTCGTCTCGCGGTAGAGCGCGCCACGCTGATGGGGGTTCTCGCCGTAGGGCAAGTCGCGCTCCTTGCGCAGGACGAGGCTGAGCTGCTCGGGGAAGCGCACACCGCCGATGTAGTCGAGGTAGGCGGCCACCTCGCCCTGGTACGCCGCGAGCGCGGCGAAGGCCTTGGCGGCCAGGCGCCGGCGGGCCTCCGCCGAGACGTGCCCGTGCTGGCGCAACTCGTCGACGAGGAGCGCGTAGTCGGCGCTGTCGCAGACCGCGGCCACGCCGCCGAAGTTGCGGGCCGCGGCCGTGAGCAGGGCCAGCGCCTCCACGTCGATCAATTCCACGGCTGCGTCGATGGGCAGGCCGCGGCCGACCTGCGGCCCGAACGAGCCGAGGTCGACGACCACGATGTCGATGCCGGCGAGCTCGCGCTCGGCGAGGTCGGTCATGTCGGAAGCGACGTGGCGGCGCGCCAGGATCCCGGCGTAGACGCCCGGATGGAAGGTGCGCACCCGTCCGCCGACGAGGCCGGACTCCTCGGCCATCGGTGCATCGCCGGCCAGCGCTGAGATGGGCCGCGTCTCGAGACCAGCCCGCGTGAGCGCATCTCGCGTGGGATCGGTGGCGTAGACCTCGATCCCCAGCTCGATCAGCTCTTGCGCCAGCTCAGCGATGCCGGCCCCATCCGCGACCGAGAGCAGGGCTCGCACTCGGTCCCTCTCCTCCCTCGTGAGACTGCGCCCGGACGACCGCCGGCGCGGGTCACCGAGTATATCAACGCCCTCGTGAGGACTCGCGGACGCTCCTGCGGGGAACCGCTGAGCGGACCCCCGATGGTCTGATACCCTCGCAGCGATGGACTTGCTCGGATCGCTCTTCATGGATGGCGGCTTCAGCCCGCAGAACTTCGGCGACCTCTTCTACCCGGTCGCCGTGGCATCCCTCGTGTTCCTGGTGGGCACGGTCGTCCTCTACAACGTGCAGACGCGCCGGCTGCACCACCATCCGCCACTCGTGGCCCTCCAGGAGTGGCTCCTGTGGACCGGCCTGGCCGTCTTCGGCCTGCTGCTCGTGTACTGCACCTTCAAGTTCTACTTCGTCTTCGTGCTGGTGACGCTCATCGTCGGCCTGGCCGTCTTCGTCTGGATCCGCTTCCTGCGCTTCCCGCCCCTCATCGAGGCCTACAACCAGACCCTGCGCCGCGAGCAATTCCTGAGTCAGAAGCGCTACCGCGATCCGGACGCCACGATCCGCCGGTCACGCGCGAAAGCCAGCACCCGCAAGCGACGCTGACCTCGAACGAGCGCCAGCGGCGTGGAGATCCTGCGCTTCGGCCCTGGGTTCCGGCGTTCGGGGCCTCCCACGGCCGGACATGGGCTGGAGGCGCAGGCCATCTGGAGCGACCCGCGGGCCCACGTCACGGAGCTCTCCTTCTCACGTCGGGCGCTTATGGCGCCGCAGTCGAGCCCGGATGACGGACTCTTCGTCGTCGTCGCCGGAGGCGGCTGGGTGCAGGTCGGTGACGAACGAGCGCCCATCAACCACGGGGAAGCGGTGGCCTGGCCGGCAGGCCTGCGGCACGCAGCCTGGACGGATGGCTCGAGCATGCGCGCCATCCTCGTGGAGGTGCCTCCCATCGCGGTGGAGGGCCGCCACGAACGGCTTGACGACCGACCCATCCTCGAGCGGCCAGCCGCATCCGACCGGGTGGCGCGCGGCGAGCTGTCGGTCGGCGAGGTCAGGCCCGACGACCACGATACGACCGAAGGAGAGCCCTGGTAGGACCTGCCCAGGCCGGCCTCGCCCGATGCCGCGCCTGGCTGGCGCTGGGCTCAAGCGCAGCCCAGGACCGCGCCGAGCTGGCTGAGCGCCCGGCCCGTGGCGCCCCAGATCCGGTAGCCCTGCACCGGGTATGCGCCGTAGCGGAGGCTCCAGCCCTCGCGCTCCTCCTCCACGACCTCCACCGAGGCGTCGGGCAGGAAGTGGCGCACCGGCACGGTGAGGATGGCGGCCACCTCGCGAGGGTCGGCCACGAAATGAGGCTGGCGCCCGGCGACGGCCACGACGGGCACCATCAGGAAGCCGGTGACGCGCACGTCCACCACGTCAAGGAGGCCGAGCACCTGCACGCCCGCCGCGACCGGGTCCAGGCCGACTTCCTCGGCGGCCTCCCGCAGGGCGGTCCCGCCAGGGAACTGGTCGCCATCCTCGCGCTTGCCACCGGGCAGCGCCACCTGTCCGGCGTGGGCGTGGTCACCGTCCGGCCGCACCATGAGGACGATGTGCGCCTCCCCCGCTGCGTCAGGGTAGATGAGCACCAGGGCGGCAGCCTCCCGGACCGGACCAGCCAGGCTGCGGCGCACGGCCTCAGGGACGACCCCGCGGCGCAGGACGTGCGCCTCGATGTCCGCTCGTGGCGGCGGCAGCGGGGAGGGCAGGTGCCGGAGGCGCTCGCGGGCGACGTCGAACCGCATGGGACGATGCTAGACGGCCCCGTCGAATCCCTTCAGCGGCGATCCCGGCGGCACGCCGCGGCCCCACGCCAGCACCGCGAATGCGCCCAGGTGCCGCGGGTCGAGGAGGCGCGCCGTGGCACTGCGGGCCGCAAGGTATTCGGGCAACTCCGTGGCCGGGTCGCGACCGAGCTCCACGAGCAGGTCGCCGAGGCCCAGGCCGGCCAGGAAGCGCGCCTGAGTCGTCTGGCCCAGGGGGTCCAGCCCGGCGCCACTGGCCGCTCGTCGCAGGGCGCTGAGGTCCACGTGCGCGGTGATGTCGCTGTGGCCGACGGCACTGAAGGGATCGTCCGACACGGCGTGGCGGCGGTATGTCAGCAGCGACCCGGCCATGCGCCGCGGGCCATACAGCTCGGCGGCCTCGTGCCCGTAGTCGATGACCAGCAGCACGCCCGCCTCGCGGAGCGTCGATGCCATCTGGGTCACCCAGCGCGGCGCCGCCAGGCAGATATCCGCGCGCTGCCCCTCGCGCAGCTCGATGCCCTCGGCGGCCAGGTGAGCTTCGAGCGCCGCATCCGAGGAGTCGGCCAGGATCTCGCTGAACCAGCCGTCCCGCCAGCCCACCCAGGCCTCGCGCAAGGCTCCTGCCTGCCTGAGGCGATGGACGGGCAGGGCGTCGAGGTACTCGTTGGCCAGCAGCAGGTCGGCCGGCTCATCGGTGCTGGCGGAGCGGTCGGGCAGATCCACGGCCTGCCAGTCCACGATGCGGGCCAAGGGGGAGTCGTCGGCCAGCAGACCGGACACGGCACTCTCAGACAGAGTGCCCCGGCCGGCGCCGTACTCGCGCACGAGGTAGCGACTCGGTGACCCGACGCGGCGCCAGGCTCCCTCGATGAAGCGTGCCAGGCAGCGGCCGAAGAAGGGGTGCAGCTCCGGCGCGGTCAGGAAGTCGCCGCCACGCGTGGGTCGCAGCTCGCTGCTGGCGTAGTAGCCCAGCCCGGGCTCTGTCAGGGCCCGCTCCATGAAGCGGGCGAAGGTGATGCGTTGCTCCGGCGCAGCCAGGATCTCGTCGCGGATGGCCGTCACGAGGCGCGGCTCGCTGCCGTCCATCCTGCGGTCCCACTCCGGAGCGGTCGCGGCGACGCTCACGCCGTCGCGACCCTCAGGCGATGAAGCCACCGTCGATGGCCAGCAGCGCGCCGGTCACCCAGCGGCTCTCGTCGGACATGAAGTAGACCACCGCGTGCGCGACGTCGTCGACGTCACCGAGGCGTCCGAGCGGCGTCGCTTCGACGATGGACCTGGCGACGCCCCCCTCGGCGAGCATGACTCGGTTGATGTCCGTCTCGATGGTCCCCGGCAGGACGGCATTCACCGTGATGTCATGCGGTGCCAGGGCCAGTGCGGCCACCCTGGTGAACATGTTGACCGCTCCCTTGGACGTGCAGTACGGGACCTGTCGGGGGTCGGTCGCCTTGAGCCCGGATATGGAGGTCACGTTGCAGATGCGGCCGGGACGGCCGGCTTCGATCATCGTGCGGGCGACGGACTGGGTCATGAGGAAGGGACCCTTGGCGTTGACGGCCATGATGTGGTCCCAGCGCTCCTCGGTCACGTCCATGAGATCGACGAACGGGCCGATACCGGCGTTGTTGACCAGGCCGTCGACCACTCCGAAGGCCTCGATCGTCTCGCGCACGATGCGTCCGGCATCCGCCTGGACGGAGACGTCTCCAGTCACGGCGATGGCTCGCCCACCCGACGCGCGGATGGCCGCGAGCGTCTCATCCAGTGCGCGCGTGGCTGTCCGGCCATGGACCGCGACCCTGGCACCGGCCTCCACGCACCGCATGGCGCAGGCTCGTCCGATGCCCCGGGAGCTCCCGGTCACGATGATGGTCTTGTCTTCCAGCCGCCTCCCCAAGCCGCGTCCTCCTTCACTGCCTTCCGAGGGCATCCCGCGAGAGCGTAACCCGAGCGGCTGACCAGGATGGCCGCCGTATCATCAATGCCGGTTCGGAACCACGGGTCTCCGGGTGATCGGCTTCGCGTATGCCGACGCCCCGCGGAAGCGGCAGTCGAGGTGACACATCGGGATGGCTAGGTACCCGCTCGGCGACGTCATCCCCACGCGCACGGCTTACGGAGAAGCGCTGCGCGACCTGGGGTACGTGAACGACCGCGTGGTGGTGCTGGAGGCGGACATCGGGAAGTCCACCAGGAGCGCCCTATTCGGAGAGGTCCACCCGGAGCGCTACTTCAACGTCGGCGTCGCCGAGCAGAACGAGATGGCCGTGGCGGCCGGTCTCGCGAGCTGCGGCAAGATACCCTTCGTCTCCACGTACGCTGTCTTCGCGAGCATGCGGGCCTGCGAGCAGGTCCGGACCTTCGTGGCCTACCCCAGGGCCAACGTCAAGATCTGCCCCAGTCACGGCGGGCTCACGCCCGGGAATGACGGCCCGACGCACCAGGCGACCGAGGACCTGGGCATCATGCGCACGATCCCCAACATGACCGTGTGCATGCCGACCGATGCGACGATGGCCTACAAGGCCGTCTTCGCCGCCGCTGCGTTGGAGGGCCCGCTCTACCTGCGTCTCACCCGTGACGGCGTGCCGGTCATCTACGACGACGACCTGGCCTTCGAGTTCGGCAGGGCCATCGTGCTGAGGACGGGAGTCGATGCCACCATCATCGCCAACGGCGACATGGTGACGCAGGCCCTGGACGCGGCAGCCGCCCTGGCGGCGGGAGGTGTCCAGGTGAGCGTCATCGACATGCACACCATCAAGCCGCTCGACGAGGCCTGCGTCATCGAGCACTGCGCGGACAAGCGCTTCGTCGTCACCGCCGAGGATCACCAGATCAACGGTGGGTTGGGCAGCGCTGTGGCCGAGGTGCTCGTGGAGCATCGCCCGGTGCCCATGAAGCGCATCGGCCTGCGGGACACCTTCGCTGAGTCGGGGCCGTACCCTGAGTTGCTCAGGAAGTACGGGATGGATGCTGCAGCCATCGAGAGGACCGTCCTGGCGGGCCTCGCCGACCACCCGTGAACTTCGCGGGCAGGACCGCCCTGGTGACGGGTGCCGGGCGGGGCATCGGCGCAGCCATCGCGCGCATCTTCGCAGAGCGGGGCGCCAGCGTCGCGGTCAACGACATCGATCCGACGGCTGCCCAGAGGACGGTCGGCGAGATCGTCGCGAAGGGCCACCGGGCCGCCATCTTCGCGACGGACGTGACCTCCGAGCCCGACGTCCACGCCATGGTCGAGCGCATCGTCGAGGCCTTCGGTGGGCTGGACATCCTGGTGAACAACGCCGGCATCCTGGGCACCTCACCCACGGAGGGCCTTGCTCTCGATGACTGGCAGCGGACGCTAGCGATCGACCTCACCGGACCGTTCATCTGCTGCAAGGCCGTTCTTCCGATGATGAAGGCACGTCGGTACGGCAAGATCATCAACATCTCGTCCCTGGCCGGCGAGAGCGGCGGGATCATGGTCGGCGCGGACTACGCCGCCGCCAAGGGGGGACTGCTCGCGCTGACAAGGAAGCTCGCCCTGGAGGTGGCGGCGTTCGACATCAACGTGAACGCCATCGCTCCGGGGACCACGTGGACGCCCATGATCGAAGCGCTGTCAGAGGTGGACCGGGCGGCCCTCGTGGAGAAGATCCCGCTCCGGCGCTTGGGAGTGCCTCAGGACGTCGCCTACGCAGTCTGCTTCCTGGCGAGCGACGAATCATCGTTCATCACGGGTGCGACGCTCGATGTCAATGGCGGGCTCTTGATGCGATAGGTCCTCGGGGCCGCCCCAGTCACCGATCGGCCAGCCCTGACACCTCCAGCTCGGCCATGGCCTGCTCGAACTGCTGCCTGTCGGGGACCATGCCGTGCCACTCGTACTTGTCTTCCATGTATGAGACGCCCTTGCCTTTCACGGTGTGCGCGACCAGCACGGACGGCCGACCCTTCACCTCGCGGGCCTCCGCCAGGGCCCCGCGTATCGCCGCGACGTCATGGCCCTCGCACTCGATGACCTGCCAATCGAACGACGCCAACTTCGCGCACAGGTCGCCCATGGGCATCACGTCGTCATTGTGTCCGTCCAGCTGCAGCCGGTTGTAGTCGACGATGGCGCAGAGGTTGTCCAGCCCGTACTTCGCGGCCGACATCATGGCTTCCCAGACCATGCCTTCCTGCATCTCGCCGCAGCCAAGCAGGACGTAGGTTCGGTAGCTCCTGCCGTCCAGCCTGGCAGCCAGCGCCATGCCCACGCCGATCGAGAGGCCGTTGCCGAGCGATCCGGTCGTGTGGTCCACGCCGGGTGTCTTCCTCATGTCCGGATGGCCCTGCAGGATGCCGTCGATCTGCCGCAGTCTGCCGAGGTGCTCCATGCCGAAGTAGCCCTTCATCGCCAGCACCGCGTACAGCACGGGGCAGGCGTGTCCCTTCGAGAGCAGGAAGCGGTCTCGATCGGCCCAGGTCGGGTTCGCCGGGTCGATGCGCATCTCGTCGTAGTAGAGCACTGTCACCAGGTCGGCACAGGACAGGGCGCTGCCGGGGTGCCCTGACCCCGCGGTGTGGATCATCTGCAGGATGTTCCGCCGCAGGATGGTGGCGGTTCGCCTCAGCCCAGCATCCTGAGCGTCCATCATGAGGATGCCCATCGCCAGGGCAGTGCTCGAGGCGGGAGCGAGGCCATCGGCACAACGATAGCCACTTCACCCGCGAGCGTTCCGTCGGTGGCCTTCGGGGGCTCGCTTCGGGGAGCGCGCGGCGCGACAGGGCCCAAGGCCGGCTAGTTGAGGCGCTCCTTGCGCTCGTCCGTCGGCTCGGTGGAGGGTAGGTCCATGAGGCTGGGCCGCAGCCCGGCACCGACCGTGGGGGCGGCGCCCCGCGGGTCGCGCCGCTCGGTGGGCCCGCTGACCATGGTCTCGCCCTCCGAGCCCGTGCAGACGATCGTGCCGCCGACCGGGTCGGCGTCGGCGGTGATCGTGCTGCCCGGCTTGAAGCGGCCCTCCAGGAGTGCGCGTGCCAGGGGGTTCTCCAGGAGGCGTTGCACGGCCCGCTTCAGCGGCCGCGCGCCGTATTGCGGGTCGTGACCCTCGCGACCGATGAGCGCCTTGGCCGCCGGCGTCAGCACGAGCGTGAGGTCCTGGTCTGCCAGCCGCCTGGCCAGGTCGGCCACGAGCAGGTCCACGATGGCGCCCAGGGCGGCTTCGTCGAGGCTGTGGAAGACGATGATCTCGTCGATGCGGTTGAGGAACTCCGGGCGGAAGGTGGCTCGCAGCGCCTCGCGCACGGTGCGCTCGAGCTGCTCTTCCGAGAGCCCGGCGCCGCGTTCCGCCCCGGCCAGCTGAGAGCCGACGTTGCTGGTCATGATGAGCACGCAGTCCTTGAACGAGACGGTGCGGCCCTGGCCGTCCGTGAGCCGGCCGTCGTCGAGGACCTGCAGGAGCACGTTGAAGACGTCGGGGTGAGCCTTCTCGATCTCGTCGAGCAGGATCACCTGGTAGGGGCGGCGGCGGACCGCTTCCGTGAGCTGACCACCCTCCTCGTAGCCCACGTAGCCGGGGGGTGCGCCGATGAGGCGGCTGACCGCGTATCTCTCCATGTACTCGCTCATGTCGATGCGGGTCATGGCCGACTCGTCGTCGAAGAGGAACTGGGCCAGGGCTCGAGCGGTCTCCGTCTTGCCCACGCCGGTCGGCCCCAGGAAGATGAAGGAGCCGATGGGCCGGCGGGGGTCCTTGAGACCGGCTCGCGCACGGCGAACGGCGTCGGAGACCGCGACGATGGCCTCGTCCTGGCCGATGACGCGCTCATGGAGACGCTCCTCCATGTGGATGAGCTTGGCCTGCTCGCCCTCCATGAGGCGGACCACGGGGATGCCCGTCCAGGAGGCCACGATGCGGGCGATGTCGTCCGCATCCACCTCCTCCTTGAGCAGGCGCCGGTGGCCGCCTTGGCTGCTCGTCAGGGCTGCCTCCTCGGCCTTGAGGCGCTCCTGGAGCTCAGGGATGCGACCGTAGCGCAGCTCGGCCGCACGGCCGTAGTCGGCTGACCGTTCGGCGCTCTCGACGTCGTGCTGGGCCTGCTCCAGCGCCGTCTTGGTGGCGCGCAGGCCGGCGATGGCTTCCTTCTCCTGCTGCCACTGGCTCTTGAGGGCCCCCGCTCGCTCGGAGATGTCGGCCAGCTCGCGCTCGAGGACGTCCAGCCGGGCGCGCGAGGCGTCGTCCTTCTCCTTGCGCAGGGCCTCGCGTTCGATCTCCAGCTGGATGCGGCGGCGCTCCAGCTCGTCGAGCTCGACGGGCATGGAATCCATCTCCATGCGCAGCCGGCTGGCGGCTTCGTCGACGAGGTCGATGGCCTTGTCAGGCAGGAAGCGTTCGCTGATGTAGCGGTCGGAAAGGACCGCCGCGGCGACCATGGCCGAGTCCGTGATGCGCACGCCGTGGTGGACCTCGTAGCGCTCGCGCAGGCCGCGCAGGATGGAGATGGTCTCCTCGACATCGGGCTGGTCCACGTAGACGGGCTGGAAGCGCCGTTCCAGGGCGGCGTCCTTCTCCACGTGCTTGCGGTACTCGTCCAGCGTGGTGGCGCCGATGGTGTGCAGCTCGCCACGCGCCAACATCGGCTTCAGCAGGTTGGAGGCGTCCATGGCGCCCTCAGCTGCACCAGCGCCCACGACGGTGTGCAACTCGTCGATGAAGAGCACCACCTGGCCGTCGGAGTCCCGGATCTCCTTGAGGACGGCCTTCAGCCGCTCCTCGAACTCGCCGCGGAACTTGGCTCCGGCGATGAGCGCGCCCAGGTCGAGCGCCACCACGCGCCGGTCGCGCAGGCCCTCCGGGACGTCGCCGCGCACGATGCGCTGGGCGAGGCCCTCCACGATGGCGGTCTTGCCCACGCCGGGCTCGCCGATGAGGACGGGGTTGTTCTTGGTGCGGCGGCTGAGCACCTGGATGACGCGGCGGATCTCCTCGTCACGACCGACGACGGGGTCCAGCTTGCCCTCCCGGGCCGACTTCGGTGAGATCCTGGCCGTACTTCTCGAGGGCCTGGTAGGTGGCCTCCGGGTTGGGCGAGGTGACACGCTGACTGCCACGCACGGCCTCCAGCGCTCGCAGCAGGGCCTCGTGACCGGCGCCAACGCCCTCCAGGAGTCGCTGCGCCTCGCCGCCGGCCTCAGAGGCCGCCAGCAGGAGATGCTCGGTGGAGACGTACTCGTCGGCCAGGCGCCGGGCCTCGTCCTCGGCCCGCTCGATGAGCGCACGCGCCCTGGGGTCCAGCCCGAGCTGGCCGCCCTGGATCCTGGCCCGCCGAGCCAGGGCAGCTCCCAGCTCGACCGACACGCGGGCGGGGTCAGCGCCGAGCTGGCGCAGCGTCACGGCCGGGATGCCCTCGGCGTCGTCGAGGAGCGCCGCCAGGATGTGCTCGGCATCGAGCACGGCGCTGTCAGCGCGCGAGGCCAGCTGCTGCGCGGCGAGGATGGCCTCCTGGGCCTTCTGGGTGTAGCGGTCGAGCTTCATGCGTGATGGGTCCCTGTGGCTAGCGTCGCGATGCCGCGGCCTGGCGCGGGTCGGGCTGGGCGATGTGGTCCACGAGGGCGCGCGCCCGGCGGGTGCCCTCCTCGTCGAGGCTGGTCGGCAGCACGATGGTGGTCCGGACACGCAGGTCTCCCGGGTCGCCACCACCGAAGCGTGGCAGTCCCTGGCCCGCCAGCCGGAAGAGGCGTCCGCCCTGCGTCCCGGGAGGGATGGTCAGCAGGAGGCGCTTGCCGCCGAGGGTCTCGAAGCTGACCTGGGCGCCGAGGAGGGCCTCACCGAGCGTCAGCGGCAGCTCCATGCCCAGGTCGTCGCCGTCGCGCGAGAAGCGCGGGTGCCGTGCCACGTGCACGGTGATGTAGATGTGGCCGCCTCCCTCCGCCCGGCCCGAGAGGCGGATGCGCTGGCCGTCGGTGACGCCCTGCGGGATCCGCACCTCGAGGCGCTTGCCACCGACCTCGATGTGGCGCTCCGTCCCGTGCAGGACCTCTTCCAGGCTGACCGTCGTGTCGGCCGTGGCATCAGCCGGTGCGCGGTAGGCGGGCCGGCGTGTGCCGCGCGGGCTGCCCGTGGCGAAGCCGGATGCGGCGTGGCCCGCCCCGCTGTCCCCGCCGAGGCCGCCAAAGAGCGGCTCGAAGGGCGGGCCGCCCACGTCTCCCTCCGCGCCCGCGCCCCCGAAGAAGGTGCGGAAGAAGTCGCTGAAGCCGGACAGGTCGGCGGCGTCGCCGTGGAACTGATAGCGCACGCCGCCCCGCCTGCCGCCGGCTGCGCCGGCGAAGCCGGTGAAGGCGTTGGCCCCGGCACCGCCTGCCCCTCGATAGGACGCCCAGTCGGCACCGAGCTGGTCGTAGGCCTTGCGCTTCTGCGGATCGGAGAGGACCTCGTTGGCTTCGCTGATCTCCTTGAAGCGGCGCTCGGCCGTCTCGTCTCCCGTGTTGACGTCCGGATGGTGCTTGCGGGCAAGGCGCCGGTAGGCCTTCTTGATGTCGGCCTGCGTGGCGCTCTTGTCGACGCCGAGGGTGGCGTAGTAGTCGCGGTACTCCATCCGGGCTCCCTGGCCGGTCTAGGCCACCGCCGGCGGCTGCTGCGGCGGGAAGAGAGGCGTCTTGGTGCCGCTGCCGGCACCGGTCTCGCCCTCGTCCCGAGCCGACCGGCTTGGCGGGAGCGGCCTTCAGCGGTCGAGGCTTGCGGCGCAGCGCGGCGGCCAGCACCTGGTCCATGGACTCGACCATGACCAGCTTCATCTGGCTGCGGACCTCGTCGGGGATGTCCCGCAGGTCCTTCTCGTTGCGCTTGGGGAGGATGACGATCCGGGCGCCCGAGAGATGGGCGGCCAGGATCTTGGACTTCAGCCCGCCGATGGGCAGGACGCGACCACGCAGCGTGATCTCGCCGGTCATGGCCACGTCCTTGCGCACCGGGATGCCCGTCAGCGAGCTGACCATGGCCGTGACCATGGTGATGCCGGCCGAGGGGCCGTCCTTGGGGATGGCTCCCGCGGGCACGTGGATGTGCATCGTGTTCTTCTCGAAGTGCTCGCGCTCGATGCCCAGGCGGCTGGCGTTGGCGCGGATCCAGGAGAGCCCGGCCCGGGCCGACTCGCGCATCACGTCGCCCAGCTGGCCGGTGAGGATGAAGTCCTCCTTGCCCTCCATGCGGGTGACCTCGACGGCCACGACGTCGCCGCCGACCTCTGTCACGACCAGGCCCGTGGCTGCCCCGACCTGGTCCTCGGGCTCCAGCTCGCCGTACTCGTAGCGCCCCGGCCCGAGCAGCTGCGGTGAGCTTGCGCGTGGTCACGTCGGTGCGCGTGGTGCGGCCCTCAGCCACCGTGCGCGCGATCTTGCGCATGACGTTGGCGATCTCGCGCTCCAGGTTGCGCACGCCGGCCTCGTGCGTGTACGACTGCACGAGCGTGGTCATGGCCTCATCCGTGACAGGTCACGTGCTTCGGCTTGAGTCCGTGGTTGGTCATCTGCTTGGGCACCAGGAAGCGCTTGCCGATCTCGGCCTTCTCGCGCTGCGTGTAGCCCGGCAGCTGGATGATCTCCATGCGGTCGCGCAGGGCCATGGGGATAGGGTCGATGAGGTTCCCGGTGGCGATGAAGAGCACCTTCGAGAGGTCGAAGGGCACCTCCAGGTAATTGTCCGCGAAGGTGTTGTTCTGCTCGGGGTCGAGGACCTCCAGGAGCGCCGACGAGGGGTCGCCTCGGAAGTCCATGCCGATCTTGTCGATCTCGTCGAGCATGAAGACGGGGTTGTTGGAGCCGGCCGTCTTGATGTTCTGGATGATGCGGCCGGGCAGCGCGCCGATGTAGGTGCGCCGATGACCGCGGATCTCGGCTTCGTCGTGGATGCCGCCCAGGCTCATGCGCACGAACTCCCGGCCCATGGCTCGCGCCACGGACTTGCCCAGCGATGTCTTGCCTACGCCCGGGGGACCCACGAGGGCCAGGATGGGGCTGCGGATGGTGTCCGCGAGAGAGCGCACGGCGAGGTACTCCAGGATGCGCTCCTTGACCTTCTCCAGTCCGGAGTGGTCTTCGTCGAGCACGACGGCGGCCTGCCTGATGTCCAGGTTGTCCTGCGTGGAGGTGTTCCAGGGAAGGCTCACCAGCCAGTCGACGTACGTGCGGATGACGCCCACCTCCGGCGAGGCCGTGGGGATGCGGCTCATGCGATCGACTTCCTTGAGCGCGCGCTCCTTGACCTCCTCCGGCATGCCGGAGGCCTCGACCTTCTCACGCAGTTCGGCGACCTCGGCCTGCTGCGGGTCGTCCTCGCCGAGCTCGCGCTGGATGGCTTTGAGCTGCTCGCGCAGGATGTACTCGCGCTGGCTCTTGTCCAGCTCCGACTTGACCTCCGACTGGATGCGGCCCTTGAGTTCGAGGATCTCGACCTGGCGCGCCAGGAAGGTCGAGACGATCCTGAGGCGCTCGACCACGTCCAGCGTCTCGAGGAGCTCCTGGCGCTGCTCGGTGGTCATGTCCGGGCTGTAGGCGACCATGTCCGCCAGCAGGCCCGGCTCGGAGATGTTGCGTGCCGCCACGGCGGCCTCCGGCGGGACCGGTGCACCGGACTGCACGTACTGCTCGATCTGGCCCTGGACGGTGCGCACGAGCGCCTCCACCTCCAGGTCCGTGGACGTCTCGTCCTGCAGCGCCTGGATGCGCGCGGCGATGTAGCCCTCCGTCGATTCGAAGCCCAGCAGACGGATGCGCCGCTGACCCTGGACGATGGCGCGCACGGTGCCGTCCTGGGCCCGCACGACCTGGGCGATCTTGGCCAGGGTGCCGACCCCGTAGAGTTCGTCGGCGCTCTCGATGTCCTCGCGTTCTGCCTGACGCTGCGTGACGAGGGCGATGAGGGAATCCTCTGCCACCGCGCGATCGAGGGCCTTGACGGACTTCTCGCGACCGACCTGCAGGGGCACGATCATCTCCGGGAAGATGACGGTCTCGCGAAGGGCGACGAGGGGCAGGACCTGGGGCTCGTCGGCCTCCATGGCCTGGTGACGACCGGCCTCTTCTCGGCGACTGCCGCGTCGGCGGTCTTCGTGTCGCGCGCGGTCTTCGTGTCGGCGGGCTTCCTCGTTCGGCTGGCCATTCTGGTTCTCCTTGGTCTGGTCGGGGCTCTAGGGGTGCCGGCCACCCGCGGGCTGCTCACCCGCGGGCCGTTCGGCTGCTTCGCCGTCATGGCGGTGGATCGCTGCGCGCTCGCTGTACAACTGCTCGAGGATGCGCATGCCAAGGCGCTCCTCGAGCTCGAAGAGGACGCGCACCCCAGCCAGGTTCACGCCCAGGTTCTGGGTCAGATGCCGGATCCAGAGGATCCGCCGCAGGTCATTCTCTGAGTAGAGACGGATGTTGGTGGGGGTGCGGGCTGGCCGGACCAGCCCCTCACCCTCATAGATGCGCAGCGTCCGCGGATGCACGCTCACCAGCTCCGCGGCCACGCTGATGACGTAGACCGGCCGGCTGGCGTCGCGCCCGCCTGGGCGTTCTCGTTCTCCCGTCCAGTCCGGCACCGGATCAGGCCTGCCCGGCCGTCACCGTGCCAGCGCCGACCTCGGCCATGGGGGCCTCGGTGTGGGCTGTCCGTGACCGCCGTCACGGGGATCTGGCGTGGCTTGGCCTGCTCAGCGCGCGGGATCTCCAGGCGCAGCATGCCGTTCTCGAAGGTGGCTACCGCCCGATCGAGGTCCAGCCCGGAGGGCAGTGTCAGGGTGCGCCGGCCGCTGCTGCGGCGGACCTCCCGATAGACGCGCTCGCCCTCCCGACTCTCGCGCTCGGCTTGTTCCTTGACGGCGATCGTCAGCGTGTCCTGGTGGGCGGTGATCTCGACATCCTCCGGCCGGATGCCGGGAAGGGCAGCCTCGATGGCGATGGCATCCTCCGTCGAGGTGATGTCCAGGGGCAAGCGCGATTCCGCGAAATTGCCCCACGTGAAGGGTCGGAAGGTCGCCTCGTCGAAGAGACGGTCGAAGGCGCCCCGGATGGTGGAGAGGTCGGTCTGCGGGAGCGTTCTGCGGATGATGGTCATGGCGTGTGTCCTCCGTTGACCTCGTGTCACCCGGCTCGGAGCGCTGTCCTGATGCTCCGATGGACGGTGACCCTGTACGCGAGAGATGCTAGTACCATGACAATGGTGTTGTCAAGTCACATATCGTTAAGACAGGCAGACATCCTGTTATCCAGCGGTCATGCCGGCAGGGCGGGTCGTCGGATCCGGCCAGCCATGCCGCGCTCAGACGGCCGCGATGCGACCCTGGCCGCGGCCTGGCATCGAGGGGTCCAGGTGGCTGAGACCGATCGGGGCTCGTCAGGCACCCAGCTGGGGTGCCTCGCCGATGAGCTGGCGACGCAGGTCCGTCTCGCACTCCGCCCGGGAGATGGCGATGACCTTGTCGCCCTCGGTGAAGACGGTGTCCGGGCGGACCGACTGCGCCTTGTCGTCGCGGATGAGCACGAATAGCGTGCAGCCGTCGGGCAGGTCGATATCCGATGGGCGAAGGCCGAGAGCCGGCGAATCGGCCGCGATCTGGGCCTCGAGGAGCTCCAACTCGCCGCCCTCCAGCTGCGCCAGGTGGAGCAGCTCGTGGACCGGGATGTCCTGCTCGATGGCCGCCAGGATCATGCGCGTAGGGCTGATGATCTCGTCCACGCCGAGGTGCCTGAAGAGGATCTTCGTTGCGCGGGTTATTGACACGGGCGATGGTGCGCGGCACGTCGAAGTGGTGCTTGGCCATCTGGCAGACGACGAGGTTGTCGGCATCGTCGCCGGTCACGGCGGCCACGATGGCGGCGCGGTTTGCGCCGGCCTCGGCAAGATGCGTGCCCTCGCAACCGTCGCGGTTGACGACCACGGCGCCCAACTCGTCGCGGATGCGCTCCGCGCTGCGCGGGTCCTTCTCCATGAGCACCAGCTCATGACCCTCGGCCAGCAGCTCTTTGGTCAGGTAGAAGCCGATGCGTCCGCCGCCCACCACGATCACGAACACGTCAGCGACCTCCTGTCTTGTCGAGGGCTGCGTCCTGGGACCGTGCGCCGGCATCCAGCACTGCCGCCTGGCGTGGCACCGCCCGCGTCACGTTCGTGGCGCCCGGCATGGCCGGCTGACCCATGAAGCGCCCGATGGAGTCGATCATCATCATCGTCCGGTCGACGGTGTTGACACCGAGCGTGGCGTAGGCCTGGGCACGCACCGGGTCGTTGATCTTGCAGACGACGTTGGGGATGCGGAAGGTCTGAGTGGCCAGCTGCGCCGCCAGGATGTTGCGGTTATCCCCATTGGTGAGGGCCAGGAACCAGTCGGCACCTTCGGCCCCAGCGCGGCGAAGGACCGACTCGTCGGTGCCGTCACCTCGCAGCGCTTGCCCCGGGAATGACGGCGAGAGGCGCCGGAAGGCCTCGTTCGACTGATCCAGGACGATGACGTCGTGGCCGTCGTCGGCAAGCTGGGTGGCCAGCCCGGCGCCCACGCGCCCGCAGCCGACGATGATGGTACGCATCGATCAGAACCTCTTGGTCAGGGTTTCTCGCGACTCGCTCCTGGCCACCGGCTCGCGGATGACGAAGACGCGGCAGGGAGCATTCTTGAAGACATAGGGGATGGTCAGACCCATCGCGAAGTCGCCGCCGAAGCGGACCTTGTAGGGCAGTCCCAGGACGATGGCATCGGCGCCCAGCGCCACGGCCTCGTCCACGAGCGCGGCGCCTACGTCGCGTGCCTGGAGGAGTTGCGTTTCCAGCCTGACCTTGGCCCGCTCGGCGAGACCCTCGGCCACGTCGAGCGCACGGGAGGCGCTCCTCTCGCTCCTCGTCCAGGTCGTCGTCGAGGTCGTGGCGCCAGTCCACCTCCACGACGTAGACGGCCACCAGTTGGGCGTGATCGGAGCGGGCCAGCTTGCAGCCGAACTCGACCACGTCCCTGTCGACGGGACTACCGATCAGGTGGAGGACGGCACGCTTGACCTGGTCGGATGGGGACTCACTGGGCACGGCGGAAGCCTAACACCGCCGCTCCGCCGGTGGCACGGGCGGTCGGTCGTCGCCGCGGTGGCTGCTGCTGTGGCGTCAGGCTAATGCGTACCGTTCTCGTGCTCGCGTTCGGCGCCGTACGGGACCTGCGACCACGACCGTGTCTGGTCGACCGATGAGGGCCTGGCGGATGCGCTGCGACCTTCTGGTTGTGCAGGAAGCGGTCCCACCAGTGACGCGGCACGTACTCCGGCAGGACGACGATGGTGATGGTTTCCGGCGAGGAGGGCGCCATGACGTCGAGGTAGTGCAGGAACGGCACCACGAGCGAGCGGAAGGGGGTCTCGATGACGACCAGCGGCACGCCCGGCAGGATGTGCTCCCAGTCGGCGCGCAGCCGCTCGGTCGACTCCGAGTCGATGGTGATGTGGACGGCGCGCACGTCGTCGGAGAGCGCCCGGCCGAACTGCACGGAGCGGATGACCGAGCGCGAGATGGTGGGGATGGGGATGATGACGCGGCTGCGCTTGTCCGGTCCTGCCGAAGACCTTCTCGCGGTCGACGTGCAGCTCCCGGGCGGCCGTCTCGTACTCGTGGTGGATGAACCACATGATGGCCACGATGATGGGGATGATGATCGCCACCAGGAGCGACTGCGGAGCCTTGCTGACGAGCACGACGACGAGCACGATGGCGGTCATCAGCGCCCCCACGGCGTTGATGCTCAGGCGCCAGCGCCAGCCGCTCACGCGGTCCTTGCCAGCCAGTGCCGGACCATGCCGCTCTGGCTCAGGGTGAAGGCCATGAAGACGCCCACCGAGTAGAGCGGGATGAGGGCGTGCGTGTCGCCGCCGAAGCCGATCAGCAGGAGCGCCGCCAGCGCCGCCAGCACGACGATGCCGGCCGTGTAGGCCAGCCGGTCGCCGCGGTAGGCGAAGTTGCGGGGGAAGTAGAAGTCCTCGGCCAGGATGGCGGCCAGGCGTGGGAAGGCCGTTGAAGGACGTGTTGGCGGCCAGGATGAGGATGAGGGCCGTGAAGGTCTGGAAGAGGTAGAAGCCCAGCGAATCCATCCCCGAAGACCATGCCGGCCACCTCGGACGACCACGGTGACGTCAGTCGCTGGGGACGATGGCGAAGTGTCGGCCAGGTAGGTGATGCCGACGAAGAGGATGCCCAGCAGGACGGCCATGACCGTGAGCGTCGTGGCCGCGTTGCGGGACTCGGGCGGCTTGAAGGCCGGCACGCCGTTGGCCACGGCCTCCACGCCGGTCAGGGCCACCGAGCCGCTGGCGAAGGCGCGCAGGAGCAGCAGGATCGTGACGGCCTGGAGCGGGGACGGGCGCGCCTGGCACCGGGTTGACGGCCTCGACCCCGGCGCCCTCGAAGACGATCTGGTAGAGCACCCAGGGCGATCATGAGCAGTGCCGAGCCCACGAAGAGGTAGGTGGGCAAGGCGAAGATGTTGCCGGACTCGCGGATGCCGCGCAGGTTGCCCAGCGTCATGAGGACGATGAAGAGGACACCCAGGGGCACCGTCCAGGCCAGCAGCTCGGCAGCGCCGAGGTGATCTGGGCCACCGCCGAGGACGTCGAGACGGCCACCGTGAGGACGTAGTCCACGAGCAGGGCGGCGGCCGCGATGAGCGACGCCCAGCGGCCCAGGTTCTCCTTGGCCACGGCATAGGCGCCGCCGCCGTTGGGGTAGGCGTAGCCGATCTGCCGGTAGCTCGTGGAGACCACCGCCAGCAGGATGGCGATGGCGATGGCGACCTCGAGGCTGAGCGTGAAGGCCACCGCGCCGGCCACGATGAGGACGCGCAGGATCTCCTCGGTGGCATAGGCGCTCGAGCTGATGGCGTCGGAGCTGAAGATGGCCAGGGCCTTGACCTTGGAGAGACGTTCGCCGATCTCTTCGGCGAGACGAGAGCGGTCGGCCGAACAGAGGCGTGGCGGCCGGTCGGCCCGGAAGCGCGCCAGGGCGCCCTTCTCCTCGTGCGCCTTGGGCCGTGCCTCAAGCGCGCCGGTCGGCGTGTAGCGGAAGTACTGGCTCTGGGGTCGCTCGACACGGACCCGCCGATTACCGGGCTTCTGTCCTTGCAGCTCGCGCGTGGAGCTGGACTCCGGCGTCGGCTGCGGCGTTGGCGCGGCTTTCGATCGCCGCAGGCGCGCGAGTTCGTCTGGGTTTTGGAGGTTGATCGTCGGTCATCGGTCTCGGGCTGGGCTGGGTTCGGTCGCGCGCGCCGCTGGCCGAACGGAGCATACGTGGGAGCCCGGGAACGCGCGCCAGCCCCGCGAACACAGGTCGATCGGCGCGTTTCATGGCTCGGGCGAGAGCATGCGACATCCCGGCTTCAGCGCCCGGCGACGAGTCGGTCGGCCAGGCTCACTGGCAGGGGCAAGGCGCGGATGGCTCGCTGGGTCTCGGCGACCGGGTACTCGACGCGACGCCACTCGACCTCGCGGGCCTCGGTCTCGATGAGCATGGCGCAGGCACGCGGGTCGCCGTCCCGCGGCTGGCCCACGCTGCCAGGGTTGAGGATGCAGCGCCGATCGTCGAGCGACAGGCGCGCGGCGTCCCCGGCAGCCAGCACCTCGACGCGGCCGCTGTCGTCGCGGAAGGTCAGCGGGTAGTGCGTGTGCCCGACCAGGCAGTAGGGTGTCTCGAAGGCGGCCAGGTTGAGTCGTGCCGCTGGGATGGAGATGAGGTACTCCCAGAGCGGTTCGCGCGGGCTGCCGTGGACGAGCGTGAAGTCCCCTTCCACGCGGCTGTCCGGCTGGGCCATCAGCCAGGCCCGCGTCGTCGTTGAGATCGCGTCCACGGTCCACTCGACCGCGCTGCGCGCCTGGCCGTTGAAGGTGCCCGTGGGGATGCGGCCCAGGACGGCCGCGTCGTGGTTGCCCTGCACGGCGACCGCCCCGACCTCCCGCAGTCTTGCCACGACCTCGTCCGGATGCGGCCCGTAGCCGACGGTGTCCCCGAGCACCCAGACCTGCTCCACCTCGCCCACGGCCGCCAGGACGGCCTCCAGGGCGGGGCCGTTGGCGTGGATGTCGGAGAGCACGGCGACGCGCATCGGCCGAGCGTAGCAGGGCTCCGGACCGTCGAGTCCTCGAGTCGTCGCAGTGAGCCTGGATGGTCGCTGGCCGGACGGAGCCTCGACGGGCGCTCTCACCAGGGTCGAGGCTCGTGGCCGATCAGGCCGACCCGGAGCCCTCGGCACGACGCTCCCGCCGGCGACGGATGCCCACCGGACGCGGGTAGCTGGCGGGCGTGGGCCGCTCCTTGGGCACCAGGACCAGACGGTGGCCGACCAGGCTGGCAGCCCTCACGACGACGACCTCGGGCCGGCCGCCGCCGGTGGCGCGGATGATGGAGCCAGCATCGCGAAGCTCCGCCCGCAAACCGTCGTGTCCGTCCTCGCGTTTCCAGGCCACCACCCAGCCGCCCTCCCGGGTCAGCGGCATGGCCAGCTCCAGCACCTCGGCCAGCGATCCCACGGCGCGAGCGGTGACGACGTCCCATGCGCCTCGCTGCTGTGGGTCCTCGGCCAGGTCCTCGGCCCGCTCGGCGAGAGCCTCGATGTGCGGGCTGGGCGTGGCGGCCGCGGACTCGTGGACAGCGTCTGGCTCCAGGCCCAGCGGGCCCCCCTCGGGTTCGACCAGGGCCCCATGGACTGCCGTCGCAGCCACGGCCAGGAAGCGGGCCTTCTTGCCGACCGAATCGAGCAGCGCCACGCGGCCCAGCGGGAGTGCCGCGGCCAGCGGCAGCCCTGGATAGCCGGCCCCGCTGCCGACGTCGAGGAGCGCCGCCCCTGGCCGCGCGATGCGAGCCAGGTGCTCGACCGCGCTGAGGGAATCACAGACGTGGCGCCGGGCGATCTGGGTCGGCTCGCGGATGGCCGTCAGGTTGATGGCCGCGCCCCACTCGCGCAGGAGACGGGCGTGGAGCTCGTAGCTGCGGCGAGCCCGCGCCGATCCTGCCGGCTCGGCGGACAGCCCCAGCTCCTGCAGTCCTGCCTCCAGCGCGCTGCGGAAGGCGTCACCCATCGGTGACAGCTCCAGCGCGTCGTGTGGCAGCTCTCGACGCGACGCCCCCCGTGCGTCCTCGGGGCCACCAGCCGTCCGACCGCGAGTGGCTCGAGCATGCCCATCCGGTCGGCCCTGACCGTCCGAGCGGTCCGCCGGCTCCGGGTCCACCCCAGCTGGCTCCTCCGCCTCGTGGTCGGCGCTGTCAGGCACCGCGGACCCCTTTTCGACCCTGCTGCGGACATGGGACTGCGCCGGAAGCGACCCTCCTCGTGGCCGGCTCGCGGTCGTCGTCGCGAACACGTATCCCGGGCCAAAGCCGCTCCCGGCGCTGGAACGTTCCTCGCACCCTCGGCGTTTCTGTCTTCCGCCGCCCGGATGATCGTCGCGCGCGGATCTCTCTGCGCATCATCCCGGCCGCGTTACCGTACTCCGCCACTGCACGACACCACGTAGGGCACCGCGTGGTGCAGGGGCGCGCAGTGTCGGGTGACCGCCAGGGTCGCGTCAAGCCGCTTATCCACCAACCACCGGTGCGCCGAAGCACCGCTGTGGACAACCGGCTCGAGGCGGTGGACAACCAACCTGGGCATCGCCGCGGCCTGCACCCGTTCCTGCGCGTCGCGCGAGATGGGCCCGCGAAGTCCTTCAGGCCTCTGTCGCAACGCGCGCCGCGCGCCCGGGGCGACCCATGCCGCGTCGTAGCACGTCCATGACCTCGTCGGCGACGGCCTCGCTGTCGCCGGACGTGGCCGCTCGCGAGAGGCAACCTTGGACGTGGTCCTCCATGACCAGCATGGTCACGGAGTCCACCGCGGCGCGCAGGGCCGCTGTCTGCTGCATGACGTCGAGGCAGGGCTCGTCGCGCTCGATCATGCGAGCGATGCCTCGCACCTGCCCCTCCATGCGCGCCAGGCGCCGCAGCAGTTGCACCCGATCGCGCGCGTATGTCCGCGCCTCGTTGGCCACGCTGCGCCGTCGCCCCATGTTGGCGGGCTGGTCGCTCATGTACCACCACCTCCTCAGATACTCGGGAGGAGTATAGCCATGGTCCCGCCCGAACCCATCCGGCAGTTCCCTCGCGGGAGGCACACGGACCCGCCCAGGCGAGCATCACGGAGGGCTCGGGCGCTCCGCGAGCAGCTCGAGCAGGCCCCACGTGACGACGGCCATGCCAGTGACAGCCAGCCACAGGCCGGGTGCCTCTGCCGGCATGAGCCGACTGCCCTCCGTGCCCAGCAGCCTTGCGGCGGTGCCGACCATGCCCGCCATGGCCAGCGACCAGCACGCCAGGTAGGCGATGCGTCGATCCAGTAGTGCCCGGCGATGCCGGGTGGCATAGGGCAGCACGATGAGGGCGAGCATGGCCACGCAGGCCACGAAGACCAGCACGCCGGCACCCTCGAAGCCGCTGGCTGTCTCCGCTGAGAGCACGACCCCGCCGACCTTCAGCCACGCCAGGGGCATGCTTGCGATGGTCACCGCGGCGCCGATGGCGATCAGCCACCGCCCGCGTCCAAGGCCACGCCTCACTCGCCGCCGTAGACCTCCGGGCGAAGCACGCCGATGTAGGGCAGGTTGCGGTAGATCTCGCCGTAGTCGAGCCCATAGCCGATGACGAAGCGGTCAGGGATCTCGAAGCCGCGATAGGTGATGTCGATGTCCACCAGTCGGCGGGCCGGCTTGTCCAGGAGCGTGCAGATGGTCAGGCTGGCAGGCTCCTTGCCGCGCAGGTGCTCGGTCACGTAGTGGAGGGTCAGGCCGGTATCGATGATGTCCTCCACGATGATGACGTCCTCTCCCTCGATCGAGGAGGAGAGGTCCTTGAGGATGCGCACCTGGCCGGAGGTCTCCGTGGCTCCGCCATACGAGGAGACCTCCATGAGGTCGATGCGTACCGGCAGTGAGATGGAGCGCATGAGGTCCGCCATGAAGGGCAGGGCACCCTTGAGGACGCTCACCAGGGTCACCCGGCGGCCCTCGTAGTCATCCGAGATGCGTGCGCCCAGCTCGGTCACCTTGGCCTGAAGGGTCACTCCGTCGATGAGGATCTCGGCGACGTCCTTCTCCAGTGGCGATGCGGGCATCCGCGCTACTCCTTCGTGGCTGGGGGCGGGCGATCAGTCGGCGACCGGGCCGCCCGCGCCCGGCAGGCTGCTCTCGAGCGGCTCAGCCACGCTGGCGAGACCGCCCGGTCCAAAGGCGGCCACGGCAGCCGCGGCGCGCCGCGGCGGCGGCTGGCCGTCGATGCCGATAAGCGACGCGGCCGCGTCCAGTCGGCCGTACTTGAGCAGCAGTGCCCGGAAGTCGCGCGCGTAGAAGAGCTTGATACGCACCATCGGGTAAAGCTCGCGGAGGTGTCGCAGCTTGCGGTTCTTCCTGCGCACGAGGCTCTGCCTGAGCGTGGTCAGCTCGACGTGGAGCTCCAGCTCCGGCAGGTAGAAGTCAGGCGCGAAGGACTCCACGACCACGCCCTCACTGTTCCAGCGGATGGGGAAGACGTGCGGCTCATATTGCCAGGCGACCTTGTAGTAGTCGAGGATGCGCGCCAGCTCCGCCTCGCTGGCGTGAGCGAAGCGAGGAGCCTCGCTCAAAGCCGCTGCCCGGAGAATCGGGCGATGAGCTGGTGCACATCGCCCTCGAAGTCGCGCAGTAGAACATGGGCGTCGATGACGTCGTCCACGCTCACTGCGGGCAGTGCGGGGGAGGCCAGTGGGCTGGCCAGCGCGTCTGGCGGGCATCGCTGCTCGCGGCGTCGACAGCCTCAGCCTCGAGCTGGACGGTCACGATGGCGACCGCCTGCGAGCCGCAATGCGGGCAGGAGAGGTCCACGAACCAGAGCTCCTCGCGCCGTGCCAGGAGGCGGATGTGGCCCTCACCGTAGGGCTGGCCGCAGGCCGCGCAGGCGAAGGCGGCCATCTCGCTCGTCAGCCAGCCCTCCGCGTCCATGAGGCCCAGTGTAGAGCGAGCGGACGGCAACCGGCAGCGGGCCGGCCGTGAACTCTGGGGTCGGCGGGCATGTGCCATCGATGCTCCCGGAACGTTCCCCTGGCGCCACCCCAGGGTGTCGAGCGCGCTTCGCGAGCCCCGCCCGAGCGTGGTATACCGTTGCGACCCATACACACACGAGGAGGGGGACGTTCGTTCGATGGGCACGAACCGGCGAGCCATCGCTATCGGCGCTGCTGCGCTGCTCACACTCAGCCTGGCGGCACCGGCTGCCGCACAGGACGCCAGCCCGGCCGCAGGAGACGGAACCGCCGCAGCCGATGGACTCCTGGCCCGCGTCCTGGAGGCCGGCGTCATCCGCATGTCGACCGACCCGGCCTATCCGCCGCAGTCATTCCTGGACGTCGACGGCAGCTACAAGGGTTTCGACATCGACGTCGGGACGGAGATCGCCAGGCGCCTTGGCGTGGAGATCGCGTTCGAGACGCCGGACTTCGCGCTCGTCTCGGCGGGCAGCTGGTCCGATCGCTGGGACTTCAGCGTGGGCTCGGTGACCATCACCACGCCGCGCCAGGAGGTCCTCGACTTCACGCAGCCCTACTACTACACGCCGGCGCAGTTCGCCGTGCGTTCCGACAGCGGCTTCGACAGCCTGGACGACCTGGCCGGCAAGACGGTCTGCATGGGTGAGGGCACCACGTACCTCGACTGGTACAACGGCGAGCTCGACTTCGGCACGGAGACGCCGGACACGGTCCCGCCCGAGGGCTCCGTGGCCACGACGCTGCCGACCGACCGCAACTGCGCCGAGTCCTGGGCGGCCGGCCGCAATGACTTCGACGGCTGGCTGACCGCCGCGCCCACCGTCCAGCAGGCCATCGCCGAGGGTCTGCCCGTCGTGGCCATCGGCGAGCCGGTCTATTTCGAGCCGCTCGCCGCCGCATTCGACAAGAGCGTCGAGGACAAC
The DNA here is from genome assembly GCA_963805585.1 of uncultured Chloroflexia bacterium. Taxonomy (GTDB): domain Bacteria; phylum Chloroflexota; class Limnocylindria; order Limnocylindrales; family CSP1-4; genus JAFMJV01. The sequence goes on from CAWDUR010000026.1 coordinate 179,534, forward strand.
GACTCCCTCGTGGCCGCCATCGACGCCATCATCGGGGAGATGCACGCGGATGGCACACTCTCCGAGATGAGCCAGCAGTGGTACGGCATGGACCTCACCACGCCTCCGGCGGAGTAGCTCCCGCCACCTGACCCGTGGAGGGGACCACGCGTCCCCTCCACCTACCCGAGGGCCGCGCCTTGACCATGGCCGCTGACGGACGCGATCCCGGCACCCGGGCCCTCGTCCCGGCGCAGGAGGTCGACGCCATCGTCGGCCAGATCTCGGCAGCCGATGCCCGCCGCAAGGTGCGTTTCCGGCTTATCTTCGTGGCCACCTGGGTCCTCGTCATCGGTGGCCTGGTGGCCCTCCTGGTGGCCGGTGGGGCCGTCGACCTGGCGTGGCTGCAGCCGTGGTGGTGGTTCATCCTGGGCGGCGTTCCCATCACGATCTTCATCGCTGTCTCGTCCATCCTCCTGGCCATCGTCCTGGCACTGCTGGGTGCCATGGGCCGCATCTCGACGGTGGCGCCGGTCTATGCGCTGGCGACGCTCTACGTCTCGCTCGTCCGGGGCACGCCGCTCATCGTCCAGATCATCTTCGTGTGGCTGGCGCTGCCGTCGATCTGGCCCGCTGCGTCCGCCATCGACCTCATCTGGCTGGGCATCTTCGCGCTGGGCTTCAACTACGGTGCCTACATGACGGAGATCTTCCGGGCCGGCATCCAGGCCGTGCCACGCGGCCAGCGCGAGGCCGCCGCCGCCTTGGGCATGACGCAACGACGCATCATGGCCCGTGTCGTGATGCCGCAGGCCGTGCGCATCGTGACGCCGGCCGTGGGCAACGAGTTCATCGCCATGATCAAGGACACCGCGCTGGTCTATGTCATCGGCGTGCAGGAGCTCATGTGGCGGGCCAGCACCGTCGGCAAGTCCAAGTTCCACAACTTCGAGACGCTGCTGCTGGCGGCCGCCGTGTACTGGGTGCTGACGATGATCTTCTCCTACTTCCAGGAGCGCCTGGAGCGGCGCATGGCCCGGAGCGACCGCTGATGGTGGCCCTGGGCGACGTCGTCATCGAGGCTACCGGCATCGAGAAGTACTTTGGCTCGACGCACGTCCTGCGCGGCGTCAGCCTGGCCGTACGCCAGCATGAGACGGTCATGCTCATCGGTCGTTCCGGGTCCGGCAAGACGACGTTCCTGCGCTGCCTCAACTTCCTGGAGGAGCCCACCGTGGGCGAGGTGCGCCTGGGTGACTTGCGCGTCGAGGCGGACCCGCTTCAGCGCCAGGGCCGTGCCCGGCGCGCGCAGATCCGCCAGCATCCGCACGCAGATGGGCATGGTCTTCCAGGGTTTCAACCTCTTCCCGCACATGACCGTGCTGGAGAACTGCATCGAGGCTCCCATGGCCGTCAGGAAGCTGCCGCGCAAACAGGCCATCGAGACGGCCGAGCGCTTCCTCGAGAAGGTCCAGATGATCGACAAGCGCGACGCCTACCCCTCACGACTCTCGGGTGGTCAGCAGCAGCGGGCGGCCATCGCCCGAGCTCTCACCATGGAGCCCAAGGTGATGCTCTTCGACGAGCCCACCAGCGCCCTGGACCCCGAGCTCATCGGCGAGGTCATCGTGGTCATGGAGCAGCTCGCTCACGAGGGCTCCACGATGATCGTCGTGTCGCACGAGATGGCCTTCGCGCGGGAGGCAGCTGACCGCGTCCTCTATCTCGAGGGCGGCGTGGTCGTTGAGGAGGGACCGCCGGAGCAGGTCCTCGACGAGCCACGCCAGGAGGCCACGCGCCAGTTCCTGCGGCGCTTCCTCAGCGAGGGCGCCCGCGCGCCCACGGCGGACGATCCCAACCCCGTGTCACCCTTCTGAGCCAGGGCCAGCAGGACGATCGATCTCGCCCAGGTAGGAGCGGCGCACGTTCTCATTGGCGGCCAGCCCGGCGGCCGAGTCGGCCAGGACGATACGGCCCGTCTGCAGCACGTAGCCGCGGTCGGCGATGGCCAGCGCCTGACTGGCGTTCTGCTCCACGAGCATGATGGCGGTCCCGGCGCGATGGATGGCCACGATGGTCTCGAAGATGAGCTCCACCAGGTTGGGGGCGAGTCCCATCGAGGGTTCGTCCAGGAGCAGGATGCGGGGCGTGGCCATCAGCGCACGACCCATGGCCAGCATCTGCTGCTCGCCACCGGAGAGGGTGCCGGCCACCTGGCCCGCGCGTTCCTTGAGCCTCGGGAACATGGCGTAGGCGCGCTCGATGCCGGCCTGCACGGCCGCCTTGTCGTTCACCGAGTAGGCGCCCATGCGCAGGTTCTCCTCGATGGTCAGGCGGGCGAAGACGCGCCGTCCCTCGGGGACCTGGACGACGCCCAGTGTCACGACGTCGTGAGAGGGCACCGTGGTGAGGTCCCGACCGTCGAAGGTGACCGACCCGCTGCGCGGGCGCAGCAGCCCGCTGATGGTGTTGAGGGTGGTCGTCTTGCCGGCGCCGTTGGCGCCGATGAGGGTCACGATCTCACCCTCGTCCACGGTCAGCGACACGCCCCGCAGGGCATGGATGCTGCCGTAGAACGTGTTCAGGTCGACGACCTCGAGGAGGGCCATGGTCAGGCCTCCCCGGCGGCCGCTGCGGCGGCAGCTTCACCGGCGGCCTTGCCCAGGTAGGCCTCGATGACTCGCTGGTCGCGCTGGATCTCGGCCGGCGTGCCCTCGGCGATGCGCTGGCCGTAGTCGAGGACGGTGATGCGCTCGGAGATGCCCATCACGACACGCATCTCGTGCTCGATGAGCAGGATGGTCGTGCCGCGCTCGTCACGTAGCCGCCGGATGAGCGCGGTGGCCTCCGCGGTCTCGTTGGGGTTCATGCCGGCCGTGGGCTCGTCGAGCAGCAGCAAGCGCGGTCTCGTGGCCATGGCGCGCGCGATCTCCAGGCGGCGCTGGTCGCCGTAGGGCAGGCTGGAGGCCTGGATGTCGCCCTTGCCGCCGAGCCCCACGAAGGCCAGCAGGTCCTCTGCCTCCTGCACGGCGGCCTTCTCCTCGGCCTGCTGGCCGCGGGTGCGGATGATGGCCCGGACCCAGCCCGAGACGAGATGCTGGTGGGCGCCCACGAGCACGTTCTCCAGCGCCGTCATGGCCTTGAAGAGGCGGATGTTCTGGTACGTCCGCGAGAGACCCAGGTGGGCGATGCGGTCGGGACGCAGCTCGTGGATGGGGATGCCGCCCAGCGTGATGCTGCCCTCGTCGATCTGGTAGAAGCCGGCGATGCAATTGAAGAAGGTCGTCTTGCCGGCGCCGTTGGGACCGATGACGCTGACGATGGCGCCCTCGTCGAGGCTGAAGTCCAAGGCGTTGACCGCCAACAGGCCACCGAAGCGCTTGGTGGCGTGGGTGACCTCAAGGAGCGCCACGCTCAGGCCTCCGTCGCTTCCAGGGGCAGGGCTGCCGACGTGGCTTCCTCGACGTGCATCTCGCGACGGCCGATGCGAGATGGCCAGAGGCCCTCAGGCCGGAAGCGCATCATGAACATGAGTGCGACACCGTAGAAGAGGTAGCGGTACTCGGAGAACTCGCGGAAGAGCTCCGGCAGGCCGATGAGCACGACGGCGCCGACGATGACGCCCGGGATGCTGCCCATGCCGCCCACCACGACGACAGCCGCCACGTTGATGGAGACCACGATGTTGAAGGTGCTCGGGAAGACCGAGCCCAGAAGCCCGACCAGGATGGCCCCGCCCAGGCCCGCGAAGGCGGCGCCGAGCATGTAGGCCAGGGTCTTGGACTGTACGAGGTTCACGCCCAGGGCCTCTGCCACGTCCTCGTCCTCGCGGATGGCCAGCCAGGCACGACCCAGTCGCGAGGCGCGTAGTCGCCAGGCCGCGAAGGCGATGAAGGCAGCCAGCGCGAGCGCCACGTAGTAGATCTGGACGGGGCCGTAGAGGAAGTCGGCTGGCTGCGCCTCGATGGGCGGTGGGATCTCGGTGATGCCCTGCGGACCACCCAGCCACGGTTTCAGGACGTCCGACTTGATGAGGATGGCGATGATCTCGCCGAAGCCCAGGGTCGCGATGGCGAGATAGTCGCCGCGGATGCCCAGGATGGGCAGCCCCAGGAAGACGCCGAAGACCATGGCTGCCACGACGCCGAAGGGCACCGCGGCCCACCAGGGCAGGCCCAGCAATCCGAAATCACCTCCGGACGTCAGCAGGGCCACGGTGTAGGCACCGACCGCGAAGAAGGCCACGAAGCCCAGGTCGAGCAGTCCCGCGAAGCCGAGTGTGATGTTGAGCCCCAGGCCCATGAGGATGTAGAGCGCGATCATGGCCACCGTCTGGGCCACGAAGGCGCCGCCCATCCAGGGCATGGCCAGGACGAGCACCAGACCCAGCACCGCCAACGGGATGATCGCCACCTTCCTTCGCTCTTCGGGCATGGCGCGCACGCGCGAGCGCACGCGCAGGCCGGTCCAGGCCAGGTAGCCAAGGGAGGCGACCGCGACCGTGAGCAGCGCGCCTGCGACGGTCAGGCCCTTGGAGGCGAAGATGGCCCGCGTCTGATCCGCGATGTCACCGAAATCGCCGCTCAGCATGCGCTGCCGCGCGAGGCCGGCGAAGAGCCCCACGAGGAGCAAGGCCGTGAGGTTGACGATGACGAGCTCGCGGGCCCGGCGAGGCAGGAGCGCCAAGACAGCGCCCAGGACGCCACCCAGGACGCCGCCCACCATGGGAATCCAGAATCCGGCCACGACCGGGTCGCTGCCGAGGGTCAGGACCTCGAAGAGATCCGGCGAGGCGTTGGGCAGGAATGTGCGCAGGTTGATCGGCGCTGCTCAGGAGGATGAAGGCGGACAGGAAGGCACCGCTGATGAGCCCCGCCAGCGCGCCGGCCAGGACGCCCGGCACTGGCCCGCGAGGTCCGCGCCGGGCCGCTGCGAAGCCGGCTGCCAGGAAGGTCACCACCAGCGACAGTTGGCCTAGCGAGATGACGTCCACCACGAGCGGCTGGCCGCTGAAGATGGGCACGATGCCGACCACGCACAAGTAGATGACCACCGCTCCGGCGATGAGCCCGACGTTGACGACCCCGCGCCAGGCATCGCGGGTCCTGGATGAGGTGGCGGGCATCGTGGTGGCGCTCATGCGCGGGTCCTCGAGATGCGCTCACCCAGGATGCCCTGGGGTCGGAAGATCAGGACGAGGACCAGCAGCGTGAAGGCGATGACGTCCTTGAGCTGGGTGGGCGAGGGTACCCCGAGGCCGTCGAGGAAGAGGATGGGGCCCACGGACTCGACCTCACCCAGGAACATGCCACCCACCATGGCGCCCGGGATGTTGCCGATGCCGCCCAGGACTGCCGCCGTGAAGGCCTTGATGCCGGGCAGGAAACCGCTGTAGTAGTTGATCTGGATGAACATCAGGCCGAAGAGCACGCCAGCCACGCCCGCCAGCGCGGCACCGATGGCGAAGGTCATGACGATGGCACGGTCCACGTTGATGCCCATGAGGGCCGCCGTGGGAGCGTCTTCCGAGACGGCCCGGATGGCCGTGCCCAGCTTGGTGCGCATCACGAAGAGGTACATGCCCACCATCATCAGCAGCGCGGATCCCACGACCACCACGTCCAGCCACTGCAGGCGCAGGGCCTCCGCAAAGGGCAGTGGCACCGGCTCCGACAGGATGCTGGGTACCGGGTAGGCGAAGACGCCCACGCCCACGATGCCCTTCACCGTGTACTGCAGGAAGTACGAGGCGCCGATGGCGGCGATGAGCATCACCAGTCGCGGTGAGTTACGCAGCGGGCGGTAGGCGACGCGCTCGATGCCCACGGCCACCAGTGCCGCCACGATGGCCGCCACCAGCATCATCAGCGCGATGGAGATGATCGAGGCGATAGGGCTGGCGTCGAGGAAGCCGATGTTCTTGAGGAACGTGGCCGTGAAGTAGCCGGCGAAGGCGCCGATCATGAAGACGTCGCCGTGGGCGAAGTTGATCATGCGCAGGATGCCGTAGACCATCGTGTAGCCGAGGGCGATGAGGGCGTACATGCCGCCCAGTGAGGCGCCGCTGACCAGCAGGTCCACCCAGGTATCGATCGGCGTACTTGCCCGACGAGAGGGTCAGGTAGGAGCCCACCACGATGACCAGGACCACGATGATGCGGAAGGCCCACAGGAACGCGGCGATGGCCGCATCGAGGGCGCGCTCGTTGGTCTTGGTGCGCGCCGCGGCGCCGTAGTCTCTCGTCGTGGCTTGGCCTGTCATCGTGCGGCCGTGTCTCTCCTGGAGCTGCGATGTCGGTGCCGGACCACCCTGCGGCCTGCGCTGCTTCAGCGATCAGCCGCGAGACCGGCCTGTGGTTCGGGTGAGTCGCAGCGAGCCGGGCGGAAGGACCGCCCGGCTCGCCACCTATCTGGTGCGCTTGCAGCAGCCCTAGCCGCCGTAGGACCAGATCGGGGCCGCCGGCGGCCAGGCGCCGCCGACCTCGGCCTCGCCGAGCTGATAGACGGCGATGAGCTGGGCACCGCAGTCACCCGTCGGGGTGCAGGTCAGCGATCCGGTCACGCCAGGGTAGTCCTTGGTCGCGTACAGCTCGTCGCGCAGGGCACCCTTGGGCACGTAGAGCGTGCCGTCCTCGCCTTCCACCGAGACCTTCTCGATGGCGTTCAGGAGGATGCCCGCGGCATCGTAACCGTGAGCGTGGAAGGCCTGCGGGGGGTTGATGCCGAACTTGGCCATGTACTTGTCAAGCAGGTCCTGGTAGCCCGCCTGGAAAGCGCTGAAGTCAGGGCTGGAGAGGTACATGCCATTGGCCGCCGCACCGGCGCCCTTGACCATGTCCGCGGAGAACATGCCGTCCGAGCCGATCAGGGCGACATCCTCGAGGCCCGCGACTTCCTTGGACTGGGCGGTCATGAAGCCGCCCTCAGCCGTGAAGATCGGGTAGTAGATGACCTCCGGGCCGGCTGCCGCGACCGAGGTCAGGACCGGCTTCATGTCGGTCTGGCCGACCTGGATGGCCTCCGAGGCCACGATCTCGCCACCCAGCGCGGCGAACTCTTCCTCGAAGACGCCCACGAGCGCCTCGGCGTAGGCCGAGCCGTCATGGACGGTGGCAGCCTTGGTCAGGCCCAACTCGTTGTAGAGGAACTCTGCCACGGCCTTGCCTTGGGAGGCGTCGTTGAAGGCGGTGCGCAGATAACCCGCGTACTCGGGTCCGCGATCCGGCGCGGTCAGCGCCGGGCGCGTGTTGGACGGCGAGATCGTCGTCAGTCCGGCGTTGGTGATCGCGGCGATGCCGCCCACGGTCTCGTCCGAGCAGGCCGAGCCGATGAGGCCCACGAGACTGGGGTTGGAGGCCAGCTTCTGTGCCGCCGACGCGCCACCCTCGGGGCTGCAGGCGGCGTCCTCGGTGATGATCTCGATGGGGTGACCTTTGAGCTCGTTGCCGCGGTCGTCAGCCGCGATGTACATCGAGTTGACCCAGTCCTGGCCCAGTGAGGCGTTGGCGCCCGACAGGACACCCCAGCCGGCGATGACGACGGGCTCCCCGGCGGGATCTCGACGACGCCGAGCGGGTCCTCCGGCGCCTGTGCGGAAACGGGCCCTGCCACAGCGACGGCCAGCAGGCCCGCCGCGGCAAAGACACCAAGACTCTTCCTCATCATGGTTCCTGCATCTCCTCTTCGTGTCTGCCGCGCCACGGTGACGCCGGTCAGTCCTGTCCCACGTCGTGCCGCGGTCACATCGTCATCGGGTCAGCCAAGGTCGTCCACCCCGAGCCGGGCTTGCGAGCCGGCACGGGACTCCTCCCGGACACACCCCTCCTACGAGCGGGCCGCACACGTGGCCGCTCAAGCGTTGCGACATGATAGACCGCTCGCCGGAGCGTGCAAGGTGGCGGCGAGGCTGCGATTCGGTTACGAGGGACGCTTCGGCCACGCACCGGGCGCGGTCGAGGTGCTGAGGTGGTGACAGGACGCACCAGCCCGGTGGCTGTCGACGCGCTCCAGCCGACTCTGATATGCCACGCCCGCGGATGGCGCGCCTCAAGTATCATGGCTTAGCGTCGTTCGAATGCAAGACGCCCCGAGCGCCCCGGGCGCGTGCGGACTGTGGCCCCAAGCGGTGGCCCTGGAACACCCGGTGCGGCGCGCTCGAGGTCGGTCCGCAAGCCGTCGGGCGAGTCGGCCGCTTCCATTCGGAGAGGTTCAGTCGCGATCAGACGCCAGCGCCGCACTTGGCTGTTGGCTGTCACAGGAGACCGACACATCAGCAACGACCGGACACGACACCCGCGATGCGCGATGGGCGAAGCCCCAGGACGCGACCGTCGCGCTGAGTGTCCCCCCATGCCGGGCCGCTTGCAGCGGTCCGACCCACACAGGAGTCCTGCGTGAGCAAGAACGTCGCCGTCTTCGTGGACGTGGCGAACATCTTCTATGCGGCCAAGGCCGCCGGCGTCGATATCGACTACGTCACCCTTCTGAAGTCCGCCACGGCCGGCCGCGACCTCGTGCGCGCCTACGCCTACACGGGCCTCGACCCGGAGAACGAGAACCAGCGGCAGTTCCACGGCTTCCTGGCCCGCAGCGGCTACAAGGTCGTGAGCAAGGACATCCGCAAGTACGGCGATGGACGCGTCAAGGCCAACCTCGACATCGAGCTCGTGGTGGACCTCATGCGCATGTCGGACAAGCTGGACATCGCTGTGGTCGTCTCCGGCGACGGTGACTTCGCGCCGGCCATCTATGCGGTCCAGCAGCGCGGGGTCCGGGTGGAGGTCATCAGCTTCCGCGGCAACACCAGCAGCGACCTCATCGACGCCGCGGACATCTTCATCGACATCAACTCCGTGGCCAAGGTGGAGAAGGGCGTCCGCAGCGGACGTCGCGTGGCGGCTGAGGGTGACCTCTCCATGACCGAGGTGCCTGACAAGGAATCGGGTGTCGTGCCGCGCCGCCGCCGGCGCGACGGTGATGAGAAGCCCGAGCGGCCCACGCGCCGCCGTGGCAGCCAGGCCGCGCTTCCAAGAGACGCGGAGGTTCCCCAGCAGGACGGCGAGCGCCCCAGTGTGGCTCTCGTGGCGCTGCCGGGTGAGCGCCTCTCGCGGGGACCCGTCCAGATCGTGACGCCCACGGACATCGACGTCGATCTGGACGTGGCTGCGGATGCCGACTCGGCGGGCGCTGAGCCGCAGGCGGAGGAGGGTCGTCGCCGACGCCGTCGCCGCGGAGGACGCGGCCGGGGACGCGGTGGCCGTGGTGCCGAGGCTGGCCCCGCGGGCGAGATCGAGGACAGCGCTGGCGCCACACCCGACGAGCTCGAGGCGGACATCCCGGAGTTCGCGGATGAGGTCCCGCCACTGCCACAGCACTCGGGCTTCGGGTCCGTCTGGGACAGCCAGATCGGCGTGGCGCCGGAGCGACGACCCGCCGCGCCGGCTTCGCCGCGTGGCGAGGATGCCGTCGACGATCTCGAGCCGGAGGGTGAGCCGGAGGTGCCCGAGTACCTGCTCGCGGAGAAGCGACAGCAGGATCGACGGCGCGACGGACGTGGAGGCCGCGGTGGCGGCTATCGCTCGGCCATCGACCGCGAGCGGTACGGCTCGGGCCCAAGGCCGGCCTTCCAGCGGGGCCGGTAAGGCCAGGCAGGAGCGCTGGCTCGGCCCGTGAGCGGCGGTCGCGCCTCGGCGCAGGCCATGGAGCCGATCGAGCAGACCCCAGGTGGCGACCCCTGGAGCGAGGTCCCGCCGGACGTGCAGGAGATGCTGCGCGCTGAGCTGGCACGCCGGCAGGCCGCCAGCGGTCAGCCATCGGGCCGGCAGCCAGCGACGGGCAGGCGGTCCCTGAGGCCAGCGGAGGCCAGCACGACGCCCGCAGACGTCGGCACCGGCTGGGTCGGTGGCCCCCGTGGCGTCCGCGTCCGACCGAGGACGCCAAGCCCAAGCGCGCCCCGCGCAAGCGCACCACCCCGCCGGCCGAGCCCAGCGCTGCGTCCACAGACGTCGGCCCGGCTGAGTCGGCGCCCCCGGTGGCGTCCGCGTCCACCGAGGACGCCAAGCCCAAGCGCGCCCCGCGCAAGCGCACCACCCCGCCGGCCGAGGCCGGTGCTGCTGCGCCCACAGACGTCGGCACCGGCTGGGTCGGCGCCCCCGGTGGCGTCCGCGTTCGACCGAGGACGCCAAGCCCAAGCGCGCCCCGCGCAAGCGCACCACCACGCCCGCCGAGGCCAGCGAGGCCTGAGCCCGCCACCCATGGAGGCCGCCGCTGCGTCCACGCACGGCGGCCTCTTCCTGACCCACGGTCATGCGGGGCCGCTGGGCGCCGTGGCCGGCTTCGTTCACGGCGAGCGCCCGCCCCACGCCCTGCTGGTCGTGGGGCCTCGCGGCGTCGGCAAGACCACGCTGGCACTCGACCTGGCGGCGGGACTCTTGTGTGGCGCCGCCGATCCGTTCGCGCGGCCGTGTCGCGCCTGCGCCGCCTGTCACAAGGTGGCGGCTGGCAACCACCCGGACCTGCATCTCGTCGAGCCGGAAGGGGCCGGCGAGCAGATCCGCATCTCCCAGGTCCAGCAGCTCGTCTCCGACCTGGCCTTGACGGCCATGGAGGGCCGCTTTCGGGTGGCCATCGTCACGGCTGCACACCGTCTCAACCTCGACGCCCAGAACGCGCTGCTCAAGACGCTGGAAGAGCCCGGGCCAGCCACCTGCCTGGTGCTCTGCGCGGATGATGCCGCGCTCCTGCTGCCCACCGTGCTCTCGCGCGCGGTGCGAATGCGCATGGCGCCGCTCCCTATCGAGACGCTGACGCGCCTGCTCGTTGCGGAAGGCTGGGCCGAGGCGTCACAGGCGCGCGCGCTGGCGCTCTCGGCGGGTGGACGACCCGGCATCGCGCGCGCGCTCTCAGGACGGCCGGAGGCCCTGCTGGCACGGGCTCGCATCGGTCGCACGCTCCTGGCGCTGGTGACAGCCGACCGGCGCACAGCGGCTGGGTGCGGCCGCCAGCCTGATCGCGGAGGCGGCCAGCGTGGACGCCGCCATGCGTGGCTCGGTGGCTCCCTCGGCAGCGCGCCTGGAGCCCGCGGAGCGGCGCCGCGCCGTGCTCGTCATCATCGACGTCTGGCGTGAGCTGGGACGCGACCTCGCCGTAGCTGCCAGTGCCACCGGTCAGCGACGGTCAGGGCATCCGCGACCTCGACCAGCTGGAGGATCTCCTGGCGCAGGGCCCCTCCACGGACCGAGCCGCACTGCACCTGTTCCTTGACCGACTGGACGGGCTCATGCTGGCCATCGAGGGCTACGCCAACCCCGAGCTGACGCTCGACCACCTGCTGCTGGCTTGGCCACGAACGCTCGGAGCGGCATCCGAGGGAAGCTGCATGACCATTCCGCCCGGGCGCCCGGAACGTCTCGTGGTGATCGTCCGGGGGCGCGTGCAGGGTGTGGGCTACCGCTGGTTCGTCCAGCGTGAGGCCTCGCGACTGCAGCTCCATGGCTGGGTCGCCAACCGATCCGATGGCGGCGTGGAGGTCGTTGCCGAGGGCCGCCCCGAGGAACTCGAGGAGCTCGTCGAGGCTCTCTGGCAGGGTCCAGCGGGCGCTGATGTCAGGGAGGTGGAGGTCGGCCACGAACCGGCCCGCGGCGGCCTCTCGGGATTCAGCATCCGCAGTGGAGCCCACCGCGGCGACTGACGCCCTGACCCCGGCGCACGTGGCAGAGTGGATCGCGATGCGCTGACGAAGAAGCGTGCCGTTGTAGCGTGGTCAGGATTCGTCTGGGAAATGCAAGACATCACCCCGCCTCATGCGGTCGCCCTTGAACGGCAAGCGGGCTAGATTCTTCCCGCCCTGTCTCGCAGGCGTGCTTCCGGACCGCATCCGGCCGCAGCACGTGGACGGTCGCGAGTCCGTCCGGAGGTATCAGCGATCGTCCTTCTGGTCCGACCAGTGCCTCACGCGACATGTCGCGTCCCTGATGATCTGAGATGACGGCCTCGCCGCTGTACTGGCTGTGCACCCGGTGTCAGACAGCCAACGCGGTCGGGCTGAGCGCACTGTCGGGCATGCGGGACAGCGCGTTCCCATGACTCGACCGCTGAAGGCGCCACAGCGTCGCCTCGAATGCATGCGCGACCCGACGCGGGTCCTGGGCTCGCGTCTTCCTCCGCGGCCGGAGGCGGGCCTCCCCGGCAGCGCCCGTCCATCCCATGCCCCAGGTGCGGGACGCCAGGCTGGAGCGCGATCTTCCCGTGCCCAGGGTGCGGCCTGGACCGGCTTCGTGGAGCTGGGGGTCAGGGGGATCCGACTCCAGTGGCGCCCACCCCTTCCACGCCTGCCCGATCCTCACCTAGGCTGCTCTGGCCGGTGGCAGCCGTGCTCGTCGCGCTCGTCGTCGTGGCTGCCATCGCCATGAGTGGCTTCGCGCTCACCCCGCGGCCAGGGGGCGACCGGAGTTCGGGGCCTGCGGCCACGGCCACACCTGAAACTGGCTCGCCGCGTCCTCTCACCTCCGCAGCGATGTCAAATCCGTCACCTTCACCCGCGATGGCGGACGAGCTGCGAACGATCACGGGCGGGCTGACGATCCTAGTCTCGTCCTCTGCGGCATCACCGTTCGAAGATGGCCTCGACGCCGGCGGCGGCGGCTTCGGTTTGGGTGTCCGGTCAGGGGTCGGCTCGGGCGTCGGTGTCGGTGTCATCTCGGGGATAGGTGTCGGCGTGGGCTCGGGCGTCGGTGTCACCTCGGGGATAGGTGTCGGCGTGGGCGCGGCCGCCGGTGTCGGCGTGGGCTGACTGACGGGTGCAGGGGTGGCTGCGAGCTCCCGTCCGGTGTCGGTGGTGGGCACCGGGGTCGGAGCAGGCGTGGGACCGGGCGGCGGAGCCGGGTCCGGTGCCTTCGGCTCAGGCAGGTCGAGCGGCACGAACTTCACCGCATCGAAGGCGAGCCAGCGGCGAGCCCCGCGGGCATCGCGCGTCCTGTCGGTAAGACGCACCTCCGCCTGGCGAGGGAGCCGTTGGATGCCCAAGCTCAGCCAGGACCCGCGACGCTGCCACTGGTCAGCGACCCGGATGGTCCAGCCATCGACAGTGCGGACCTTGTAGATGGCCCCGCGGCTGGTCACATTCCCGCCGGGCAGCCGGGCCGCATCCCGATATCCGGGCTTGACATGGCGGATGATGAGGGGCAGGAGGAAGCGCCGTCCCGCGTCCTCCGCGTACGCCGCCACGGCCGAACCCTCGTCGTGTCGCGCGCTCACGGCCGCATACCCTGGCAGGTGATACACGTCGTGGGCATTCGTCGCAAGGACCGCTCGCCATTCAGGCGCGTCGACATCGATGAGACGTGCCTTCACGCTTGCGCCGCCTTCACGCTACCGCCGCCCCGGCCACCGAGCACGGCGACGACCTCACGGAGGTGACGACCAGGGTCCGCCTCTTGTGCATACCCGATCTTGGCATTCGGGGCACCCGACTCCGGGCGGCACGACGACAGGGTGGCCCTTGCAGGAACGTGTCAGGTCGGCGCCCGAAGGGCGCCGTGGGATGGGGAACGCTGCGTCGGCGACGGTCGTTCGGTGTGCTCCTCGTTCCCGGGCCAGGTGAAGGGCACCCTCCGGGTCGCCGGGAGGATATCTGCCTGTCCCTTCAAGACGACCCTCAGCGTCTCCCGGATGATCCAGGCATCAAGCCGCAGCGACCAGTGGTCGACATACCAGACGTCGAGCTCGAATCGGCGCGCCCACTCCAGTGTGTGACGCCCGTGCACCTGCGCCAGTCCGGTCATGCCCGGCCTCACATCGTGACGCCGCGACTGCTCGGGCGAGTACAGCGGCAGGTAGCGCATCAGGAGCGGCCGGGGACCGACGAGGCTCATGTCCCCGCGGACGACGTTCCAGAGTTCCGGCACCTCGTCGAGGCTCGTGCGTCGGAGCCAGTATCCCAACCTGGTCAGGCGCTCTGCCTCCGGCAGGAGGGCGCCGTCGCTTCCGATCGCTGACGACATGGAGCGGAACTTGAGGATGGTGAAGGGCCGGCCGTGGAGACCCGGACGCTGTTGGCGGAAGAGCGCCGGCTCCCCGAGGGTGGTCCTGATCCCGATGGCGATGGCAGCGAGGAGTGGAGCGAGGACGACCAAGGCACAGGTGGCAATCACCAGGTCGAGGGCGCGCTTGACCTTCGAGGTCACCGATCCCATGACATGAGCCGCCGCGTCACGCCTGTGGGTGTGACGGCCCAAGTGGGCGGCGCCCGTCCGCCAGCCGTGCTGACTCGCTCGTCCGCCGGGCCGACTCGGCCAGCCGGGTCGGACCGCCCGGCAGCCGAGCGCCCACCTCGTTGCCCTCGATGGAGCACACCAGGTCGAGGTCATTGACGTGCGAGACGATGAAGTCGCGGTCTTCGCAGCTGCCCGGTGCGACGCAGGTAGGCGACGCTGTTGCTCACATCACAGGCCTCCGCCGGTGCGCCCTTCCAGCGCTCGATGAGCTCGATGCGTCGACGCCCCCGCGGGTCGATGGCCAGCCTGCACGAGGCGCTCGGCGATCCAGGCGCAGCACATCTGGTCTTCCTCGCGGAACTCGTTGCGGCTCCCGGCCCCGATCGATCGCGATGGGACCGGGATAGGACTCGAGGCTGCGCGCTGCCGCACCCCAGTTGCGGAAGCAGGCTGCCTGGGCGCGGTGGGGCGCACCTGCGGACGCGAGCATCAGCTCGGTCCCGGATGTCTGAGAGCACGATGAGCGCTCGCTCCGGGTCGTCCCGGGCCTCGAGCTCTGCCGGGCTGTTGTTCATATCGAAGCCACGGGGCATGGTGCCCCGCACCTCTCCCGCGAGGATGGCGCTGCCGAGCCCGGCGTGCAGCGCGAATGCCTCCGCGACATCGGATGCGAGGATGCAGCGCCTGCCGGACGCCACCGCTGACACGACCATGGTCGTGGCGCGCACGACGTCGACGGCCACGATCGCATGATCGCCCATGTAGCGGCCCACGCTGGACGGATAACAGTCGATGACGACGGTCCGGCTCATGGCGTGACGACGTCCGCGACCACCGCTCCCGGCCGCAGTTTCTCGTGCCGGAACGCATCCGAGTGCAACCCTCGCCGGTAGATCCTGCGTCTCCCGACGGTCATGTGACCGTCCTCAGCGGACAGCATCGTCACCCCTCGCCTGTGGCCGACTTGCGGTCGGACCTGCCCAAGGTCGTCGATCGACTCGTCGCGCCACGGGGTTCGACGTCGCGGGCCCCGCGTGGCCCGTGCCACGTCCTGGCACACGCGTCTGCTGTGCGCGAGTTGCTTCGAATGCTAAGAGGACGGTTCACCAACGGGCGTATCAAATCCATCTCCATACCGGGGCCTCCGGTTAGGGCTGCATGGATGCCGCGGGGCCATGCGGCTGCTCCGGCCACGGATGGGCTTACCCCTGTCGTCCCACCCCCACGACCCACGGATGCTCACGATCGCCCGTCAGGCCGTCCTCAGGGTGGTCCCCCGCTGCTATCGTGGCGCGGATGGACTTCCGGATCGCCCGCCAGGCACGGGACCGCTACGGATTCGAGGAGCACCTCTTCTCCACGGACGGTGAGGCCATCGTGCTGGACGTGTCCCGGGCCACGGCGTTGGCCGAACGCTTCGTGATCGAGCGGGATGCGCGGGCACGGGCGGCCTCGGAGCTCGCCGCCATCGGCCTCATCCACGAGCTGGGCCATCGTGCCGTGGCCGTGGAGCGCCGTACCGATCCGCGGGGCGGCGGGCCCCTCGCCCGCGGGCTCGAGTCCCTGGACGGGCGCATCGGCCAGGCACCCGTCGACACCGGGCTCATCGCCTTCGAGACGGCCTTCCCCTCCCTGCCTGTCTACCGAGCCGACATGCGCGCCGGCGACTGGCTGGCCCGCCCGAAGGGTACCGTTCCTGGACGCGAGGCCGCACTCGAGGAACTGGCCCTGGCGTCGATCGCAGCGGACAACCCGGCCGCGGCCGCCTACCGCGACCTCATCGACGACGCCTGCCTTGCGGAGGCCCCGCAGCGGCGACTGGTGGACGGCCTGGCCGGTGCCGACCTGCCTGCTGACGATCCCGACCCGGACCGCACGGCGCCCGCCCGCACCCTCATGGGCCGACTGAGGGAGCCCATCCTGGCCGCGCCCCATTCATTGGCTGCACAGCTGCGCTGGATCCGCATCCACTGGGCGGGCTGGCTCGACGACGCAGACTTGCGCATCATCGACCGATCCCTCGGCAGCCTCGATGAGATCGAGCGGGCCACCTGGCTGCGCGCCCGGCGCACGCCGGGCGGTGGCGTGGACGATGCCGACGCACTGGCCGGACTGCGCCTGCTGGACGAGGAGGTCGAGGCCTTCAGCGCCGACCGGGACTGGATGGCCGAGCTGGTGCTGGTGGCCAAGTCCACGTACGTGTGGCTGGCCCAGCTGTCCGCCACCTACGGACGGAAGATCAGCCGGCTCGACCAGGTGCCCGACGAGGAGCTCGACGAGCTCGCGGCGCGGGGCTTCACGGGCCTCTGGCTCATCGGCCTCTGGGAGCGCAGCCCGGCCTCGCGGCGCATCAAGCGGATGCGCGGCAACCCTGACGCCATGGCCTCTGCCTACTCCGTGTTCGACTATCGCATCGCCGACGAGCTGGGCGGCGACGACGCCTGGCGCTCACTGCGCGAGCGGGCCGCGGCGCGGGGCGTCCGCCTGGCGGCGGACATGGTGCCCAACCACATGGGCATCGATTCCCGCTGGGTCGTGGAGCACCCGGAGCACTTCATCTCGTCGCCCTTCCCGCCCTACGAGGCCTACTCGTTCACGGGCGCGGACCTCTCGTCGGACGACCGCGTGGTCATCCAGATCGAGGACCACTACTGGGATTCTTCGGATGCGGCCGTGGTCTTCAAACGGATCGACAAGGCGACCGGCGAGACGCGCTATATCTACCACGGGAATGACGGCACGAGCTTCCCCTGGAACGACACGGCACAGCTCGACTACCTCCGGGCGGACGTCCGCGAGGCGGTCATCGGCCAGATCCTGGAGGTCGCCAGGCGCTTCCACGTCATCCGCTTCGACGCCGCCATGGTGCTGGCGCGCCGCCACATCCAGCGCCTCTGGTATCCGCTGCCGGGGCATGAGTCGGGTATCCCGTCCCGCTCTTCGGCGGCCCTGCCGGCGGCCGAGCTGGCCCGGCGCATGCCGACCGAGTTCTGGCGCGAGGTCGTCGACCGCGTGGCTGCGGAGGTGCCTGACACGCTGCTGCTGGCCGAGGCCTTCTGGCTGATGGAGGGCTACTTCGTGCGCACCCTGGGCATGCACCGCGTCTACAACAGCGCCTTCATGCACATGCTGCGTGACGAGAAGAATGCCGGCTACCAGCAGGTCATCCGCGAGACGGTCGCCTTCGATGCCCGCATCCTGGGTCGCTACGTCAACTTCATGAACAACCCCGACGAGCGGTCCGCCGTGGACCAGTTCGGCAGCCACGACAAGTACTTCGGCGTTGCCACGATGTTGGCGACCCTGCCCGGATTGCCCATGTTCGGGCACGGGCAGGTGGAGGGCTTCAGCGAGCAGTACGGCATGGAATTCCGGCGACCGCAGCGAGACGAGACGCCTGACGACGGCCTCGTGGAGCGTCATCGGCGCCAGATCTTCCCGCTCCTGCGGCAGCGTTGGCGCTTCGCGGGGGCTGGCGGCTTCCGGCAATTGACGGCCTTCGAGAGCGGGACGGAGGTGCCCGATGTCTTCGCCTATGCCAACCGCGCGGAGCACGGTCCTGCCGATGCCGTCGAGCGTCGATCCCTGGTGATCTACCTCAATCGCTATCCGCGGGCCAACGTGCGCATCCCGGGTGCGGCTGAGGCGCTAGGCCTGTCGGGGAGCGCGGACGACTACCTCATCCTGCGCGACCAGCGCAGTGGCCTGGACTACCTGCGCGGGGTGCGCGACCTGCGCGAGCACGGCTTGGAGCTCGCGCTGGACGGCTACGCCTGCCACGTCTTCCTGGGCTTCGAGGAAGTCTCCGACGCCGACGCTGCCGGCTGGGGCGAGCTGGCCATGCGGATCGGGCTCGGCGGCGTACCCGATGCGCATCGTGCGCTGCGTCGACTGCGGGAGGAGCCCCTGCGAGCGGCCGTCGCCGCGGTCTTCGCCACGCGCCTTGCGGGTGACGCCTTCCGGCCGGCGCCGGACGACGCCGCCGGCCGTCACTGCGACTGCGGCGGCCGCGGCATCGGACGATGCAGAGCTGCAGGCGGCACTCGAACGGATCGCCGCGGCCGCCGGCACCGATGGGCTGCCCGCCGGCGTGATCGTCCGGTCGGCCGAGCTGGCCCGCCGCGTCCGCGGGCTGCATCCCCGCATCGTGGCCCAGGCCGTGGCCGGGGAGATCCTGGCCTCCGCCATCGGGGAGGTCGCCTATGGCGACGACCGCGGACGCGCGATCGTAGCCTTCGACGATTGGGACATGGCGGCGGCCATCGACGAGGGTGCCCGCGGCTCCGGCAGCAGCGACGCCCAGGCCTGGCGGTGCGTGGAGCTGGCTCGCGCGCTGCTGGCCCTGCCGCCCGGCGCTCTGATAGACGCCGCTGCCGCGGCCGGGCTGCCCGACTCCTGGTTCGAGCTGACCGCCGTCCGCGCCGCGAGCGGCTGGAACGAGTGGCAAGGCGCTCGCTATCTGTCGCAGGAGGCCTGGTCGGAGCTTCTGGAAGCCCTGGGCGCGCGCGATTCGTTGATCGCCCAAGCCGCCGCCGAGGGGCAGATCGCTGTCCGGGATGAGGCTGCTGCCCGGGAGCAGGCTGCTGCCAGGGGCCAGGCAGCTGCGGCTGCGGCGGTCGCCGAGCTCAGGCGTCGCGCGGCAGCGGCAGGCTACCGCCTTGGCAGCCCCAGCGAGAGCTCTGCCAGCGGCATCGCCGGGCTGAGCATGGACCGTCTCGGCGACCTTGTCGCCGACATCACGACCTGTCGTCGCTGCCCCAGGCTTGTCGCCTGGCGCGAGGAGGTGGCCCAGCGTCGCGTGGCCCGACACCGGGACGACGTCTACTGGGGCCGCCCACTGCCCGGCTTCGGTGACCCGCAGGCGAGACTGCTGCTGCTCGGCCTGGCGCCGGCCGCTCACGGGGGCAACCGGACGGGCCGCGTCTTCACGGGGGACAACCCTGGTGGCTCGGGCGAACTCCTGTTCGAGGCGCTCTATCGTGCCCGCTACTCGCCTCGGCCTCGCTCGCTCGGTGCGGGCGATGACCTGCGGCTGCAGGACGCCTACATCGCGGCAGCCACGCGCTGCGCGCCACCCGACAACAAGCCGACCACGGCCGAGCGTGATGCCTGCCTGCCTTTCCTCGTCCGAGAGCTGCGCCTGCTGTCAGAGCTGCGCGTGGTGCTGGCCCTGGGCGGCTATGCCTGGGCCGCAGCCCTGCTGAGCCTGGCACAGCTGGGCCACCGGACCTCGCCCCGTCCGCGCTTCGGCCACGCTGCGGAGGCGACGGTCGGTCCCTACCGACTGCTGGGTTGTTACCACCCCAGCCAGCAGAACACGTTCACCGGGCGCCTCACTTCGGCCATGTTGGACGAGGTCCTGACCCGGGTGCGGGAGCTGACCGACTCGCCCTGACGGGCATGTCGACCGACCGTCACCCATCGCACGCGTGCCACCACATAGCGGCCTCGTGACAATTCGGCGGCCCGCGTGCATACTCCGCGACGCTGACGGATGAGGGAGCTCTTCGCTCCGGGGGGAACGGTCGCCCACGAGAAGGAGAGCTGATGACTAGCGGGAAGGTAGGAGTCCTCGCGACCACGGTGGCCGCCATCGCGCTGCTGGGCGCACCAGCTGCGGCCCAGGGCCCCACGGTCGAGGTGCTCGCGGAGGGCCTGAACATCCCCCGTGGCCTCACGGTCGCTGCGGACGGCTCGATCTACGTCGTCGAGGCCGGGACCGCCGGCGAGAGTTGCATGGGTGAGGGCGAGGAGCAGGTCTGCATGGGACCTACTGGCGCCATCACCAAGATCGCGGACGGCTCGACCTCTCAGGTCGCCACGGGCCTGCTGTCAGCAGGACTGAGTGGTGGTGCCGAGATCGTGGGAGCCTCGGATGTGGCTGTGGCAGCTGACGGCACGCTGTACGTGACCATGAACCTGGGCGGCGACCCGGCCGAGCGTGAGAGCTTCCCGCCGGAGGCCGGCGCCGCCGGCTGGCTCGTCAAGATCGGTGCAGACGGCACCGTCGAGCCCTTCGCCGACGTCGCGGCTTTCGAGGGCGCCAACAACCCGGAGCCCACGATGGTCGACTCGAACCCCTACTCGGTGACCGTCACGGACAGCGGCTTCGTCGTCGCCGACGCCGGCGGCAACGACCTGCTGGCGGTCGATGAGAGCGGCGTCGTCTCGCTGATCGCGGCCTTCCCGCCCTTCGAGGCCATGTTCTCGGCTGAGCTCCTGGCAGCCATGGGCCCTCCACCAGAGGAGGAGAACGCCCTGCCCGTCGAGAGCTCCGAGGCCACCGAGAGCGCCGTGCCCGCTGAGGGCGAGGAGATGGCCGAGGAAGAGGCACCCGCCGAAGCCGCCAGTGGCGCTCCGGCCGAGGGCGAGATGGTGCCGCTGCCCGTCGAATGGGTACCCACCTCCGTCGTGGTCGGGCCTGATGGTGCCTACTACGTCGGCCAGTTGACCGGTGGTCCCTTCCCAGTCGGCGGTGCGTCGGTCCTGCGGGTCGATCCGGCGACCGGCGAGACCAGCACCTACGCAACGGGCTTCACCAACATCATCGACATCGCCTTCGGTCCGGACGGCACGCTGTACGTGGCCGAGATCGTGCACGACGGCCTGATGGGTGTCTTCACCGCGGGCGCGGCGCCCATCGGTGCGCTTCTCAGCGTCCCGCCCGGTGGTGGCGAGCCGACGATCCTCATCAACGACGAGACCTTCATGGCGCCCGGTGGCCTGGCCGTCGACGCCGAGGGCAACATCCTCGCCTCGCTCAACACCTTGACTCCGGGAGCCGGCAGCGTGGTCAAGATCACGCCGTAGCCTCAGACCCGGCGAAAGTCCACGACGGCTCGTCCCCAGCGGGGCGGGCCGTCGTCCTTGTCCGGCGGGCTTCGACCGCCCGCGATCAGGCCAGGTGGCGGAAGTTCGGCCAGAGCGAGAGGTCGAAGTCCGGTGCCATAGCGATGAGCTGCCGCACGTCCTCCTCGAACGTCTCGACCAGGTCCGCCGGCTCGTCGAGGGCCTTGGGCGAGGGTCGCTTCCTGCTCACGTTGACGGGCTTGCCCAGGATCGATTCGTCTGGCAGCCATTCGTCCAGGCCCAGGAACTCCAGTGTCTTCAAGTATTGGCCGGCCGGATCCGTAAGGCATTGCTCGAACTGCAGGATGAGCACGCGGTCCCGCCCGAAGGCCTCAACGTAGCGACTCAGCGAGAAGGCGTAGAAGGAGCGCGCGTAGGCGTCCTTTCGGCCGGCCCACAGGTTGAGGGACTTGCCACGGTTCTCCTTGCGCTTCTGCCACTGGCCCACCCCGGATCGGTAGCGCTCGACCGGGTCGCGCAGCTGCACCAGCAGTTTGGCCTCCGGCGCCACCGCCTTCATGGTGTCCACGACACCGGGCACGCTCATGTAGCGCGGCGTCCACTCGCCGGTGATGGCGCCCTCCGGCCGCGGGAAGAAGCGGTAATACGACTCGCGGTCGGCCTCGAACATGGGCCGCCAGCCGAGTCGAGTGAGCTGGTGTGTCTCCTTGAGCTCGCCCACCACCTGCGGATGCCGGGCGATGAGCTTCCACCAGAACGTCGTGCCAGCCTTCTGGACGCCGATGCCGATGTAGTCGGGCGGGCCGATGCGCCAGCCCTCCGGCACGGGCGGCGGGGTCTTGCCCGCGGCGCTCCTGGGCTTGCCCGCGGGCGTGCCGGCCCGCTTTCGTCGAGCTCCCGGTGCGGGACCGGGACGCACGAGTCGCTTGATGCGCCGCAGGACGCTCACGTGGCGTCTTCGCGCGTGCTCAGGCCAGTCCAGGCCCTGGCGGCCGATGTTCGATCCATCCATCCGAGTGTGCCACGTGACGACGCCTGGATGTACCCCGCGCCGGGGGGCCGGAGCCTCAGGCAGGGATGTCGCGCCGCTCGAAGAGCCACACGCTGGCGGCCAGGGCCGCGAGCGTGAGGAAGACCAGGATGCCCGCCGAGACGAGATCGACCCCGTTGGAGAGCGGGTCCGAGCCGTTGTAGTGGTACCACGGCGACAGGCCGGCCAGGCCTTTCAGCGACGCGGACAGCGGCAGGAACGAGGCCACCACGTAGGCCAGGAAAGCGGCGCCAGCTGCCAGCAGCAGGCTGCGCAGGCGCCGCCCCGTGATGACCGAGATGAGCAGCGCGAGGCCTCCCGTGGCCGCACCGAGGAGTGCCAGGTGCAAGCTCATGGCCAACACATCCGAGGCTGCCACAGGCAGGCCGGCGATGAGCACGCCGACCCACACCCCGAGGCCGGTCAGCAGTGCCGCCACGACCACGTGCACGAGCATGGCCAGCGCCTTGTCCATCGCCAGGCGCCGGCGTGAGATCGGGTTGATGGCCAACAGGCCCATCGAGCCGACCTCGATCTCGCCCGCCAGGGCCTTCGAGGCCGAGGCGATGGCGACCCAGATGACCGCCGCCGGCGCCATCATCGAGTACATCTCGCCGTTCAGGAAGCCTGCTGGCGTGGCCATGTCCGCGCCACCCAAGAAGCTCGTGAACTCCTCGGGGATCATGGCCATCATCTGGCCGATGCTGTCCTGCATGGGCACGAACATCGGGCCCAGCACGAGGCCCATCAGGCCCATCAGGCCGCCGGCCACGATGGCGGTGGGCAGGCGGTCGGCGACGGCCTTGCTGAAGGTGCCCTGCAGCGCCAGCCGCTGCCAGGGACGGACATGAGCGGATGGTGCGCCGATCACGGCTAGACCCGCAGGTCCCGGCGCTGCAGGCCGACGAAGCTGGCGGCGAAGAGCGCCGCGGCAGCCGCGACGGCGATGAGCAGGAGCGCCGGGTCGAGGCCGCGTCGCAGGGCGTCCGCTCCGGAGTACAGGTGCCAGGGCGAGAGGCGCGCCAGGTCCGCCAGATCCTCCACGATGGGCAGCCAGGTGTTGACCACGTAGGACACCACGGCCGTGATGCCGGCCACGCCCAGGCCCAGGGCTGACGATCCCGTCCAGGCGCTCACCGCCAGCGCCAGCGAGCCGAAGAGCAGCGCCAGCGCCGCCAGGTGGACGCTGGCCGCGACGGTGTCCTGGCCCGTCATGTCGATGCCCACTACCCCCGCGATGGCGCTGATCCCCAGCCAGACGGCGAACACGATGAGCAGGACGCCGATGATGGCCACGGCGGCCTTAGCCAGCAGCACGTGGCCGCGGCTGACCGGATTGGCCAGCAGTAGTGCCAGCGTCCCGCCCTCCTCCTCGCCGACGGCCGCGCCGCTGCCCATGGCGATGGCGTAGACGAGCAGCACCAGCGGGCTTACGAGGGTGAACATGGCCATGCCCACCAGTCCGGCCACGGAGCCCATCGATTCGCCATAGACGACGCGCAGCCAATCCGGCATGTCCTCCATGAGCCCCAGGTAGCCCTCGCCGAACTCCGCGTACATGGGCAGGGCCACGCCGGCCATGACCAGCAGGACGGCGACGCCGGCCGCGGTCCAGGCGAGCGCGTCCCGGGCGCTCTTGCGCAGGACGCTAGTGAGCATCCTGTCCGCTGCCGTTCGCGGCGCCGCGGTAGTAGGCCAGGAAGATCTCCTCGAGGTCCGCCTCACGGCTGTTGAGGTTGACGACCTGGTGTTCCAGGGCCACGCGCAGCAGGGCGTTGACCGAGCCCTCGAACGAGATGCTCAGACCATGACCGTGGGCCTCCACGCTTCGTACGCCAGGCACAGCACGGAAGGCCCCCGCCTCGACTGGCGCCTCGAACTCCAGGTCCAGTCGGCGGATGGCCTTGTCCTTGAGGGTGTCGACGCGCTCGACGACGATGAGGTGCCCGGCGCGCAGGATGCCGACCCGATCGGCGACGCGCTCGACCTCAGCGAGGCTGTGGCTGGAGAGGAAGACCGTGCGCCCGTCGGCTCGGACCTCGCGGATGAGGGCCTGCAGCTCCTGCTGCATGAGCGGATCGAGGCCGCTGCTGGGCTCGTCGAGGATGAGTAGCTCCGGCTCGCTCATGAAGGCGGCCACGAGCGCCACCTTCTGGCGGTTGCCGCTGGAGAGGTCGGCGTTCTTGCGCGAGAGGTCCGCTTCCAGGCGCTCCGCGAGGTGAGCGACGACCTGCTCACTCACGCCGCCCCGCAGGTTGGCGTAGTAGCGCAGTGTTTCCGCCCCCGTGAGGTTGGGGTAGAGCGAGAAGTCCGCCGGCATGTAGCCCACGTGTCGGCGGATCTCCACGGAGTCATGGACCGTATCGAGGCCCAGGATGGCGGCCCGTCCACGGGTCGGGAAGATGAAGTGCAAGAGGGCCCGGATGGTGGTGGTCTTGCCGGCGCCGTTGGGGCCAAGGAAGCCGAAGACCTCGCCGCGCTGCACCTCCAGGTCGAGATCCTCCAGAGCGTGCACGCCCTTGTAGTGCTTGGTCAGGCCCTCCGTGCGGATGGGGAGGGCGGGTGCCGGCGGCTGTCATACCCAGAATCAGAGTCCCGCATCGAGGGCGACGGCAACGGCCGAAGGCAGCGACTGCATGGGCCCAGCGGCCCATGCTGGGCGCTGCCTCCCACCTTCTGGCGTGGCCCATGGTCAACTCGCCAGCATGCTCGGCGTCGCTGTCAACAGGTGACGTGCAGGATGGCGAAGACCTGCTTGGCAGGGTCCTCGGCCAGGAGCCGGCAGGCCTCCGCGGTGGGCAGTGAGATCAGCGCCACTCCGCGACGTCCCGCCTCGACGACGACCTCGTCCATGACCGGCAGCCTGCCCGATGCGCCGGTCCCGATGACGAGCCGCTTCCCGGACCAGGGGATGTCCTCCAGCACTGACAGCGGGGTGTGGCCGAAGTCCTCCTTGAAGGGCTTCGAGGGACCCTTGCGCCGCTTGCGCACGGCGCCCGCCTCGATGACCACGTCGTGCTCGTAGCGCTGGCCCTCGATCTCGATGACGCCGAAAGCGATGAGCTCAAGTTGCACGGTGACGAAGGCCCTCCTCAGTAGTATGAGTCGACCATATGTAACCGGCGCCACGTGACGCGGTCAAGTCCCGGACGTGGGGTTGTGAACGGCCAGCGGATCGGTCACCCATAAGCAGCCAGCGACTTGGCCGCCATGGTGGCGGAACGCATGAACTGACCACCCCAGGGTCAGGGCAGCGGCATGCCGCCGGCGACCGCATAGACGGTGCCCGTGATGTAACTGGCGTCTTCGGAGGCGAGGAGCACGTAGACCGGCGCGAGCTCTCGCGGCTGCCCGGGTCGTCCCATGGGGCTCTGCTCGCCGAACTCGGCCGTCTTTCTGGGGTCCGTAGAGGCCGGGATGATGGGGGTCCAGATGGGGCCGGGCGCGACAGCGTTGACGCGGATGCCGTCCTTGATGAGGAGCTCGCTGAGGCCCTTGGTGAACGTCAGGATGGCGCCCTTGGTGGTGGCGTAGGCGAGCAGGTTCGCGGAAGGCTTGTAGGCCTGGACCGAGGTCGTGTTGATGATCGAGGCGCCGGGGCGAAGGTACGGCTTGGCCGCCTTGACCAGGTAGAACATGGCGTGGATGTTCGAGTCGAAGGTGTGGTGCCATTCCTCGGAAGGGATGTCCTCGAGGCGCTCGAAGCGTTGCTGGTGCGCGGCGTTGTTGACGAGGATGTCGAGGCGACCCAGCTCGTCGATGGTGCGCTTCACGAGCGCCTGGCAGTGCCGTTCGTCCCCGATGTCCCCGGGTGCATCGATGGCACGGCGACCGGCTTCCTCCACGACCCGGCACGTGACCGCGGCGTCCTCCCGTTCGTTGAGGTAGGACACGACGACGTCCGCACCCTCGCGTGCGAACGCCAGCGCGACGGCGCGACCGATGCCGCTGTCGGCACCGGTGATGAGCGCGACACGGTCCGTCAGCCGGCCGTGGCCCTTGTACGTGTCCTCGCCGTAGTCGGGCGACGGCTCCATCTCTTGCTCTGACCCGGGCGTCGCCTGGCGCTGCTCGGGGAAGGGTGGCTGATCGCCCGCCTGTCGTGGGTCGTCGAGACGTGTGTCCGATGCGGTCGTCTCGTTCATGCCGGAACGCTAGAGTGATCCGGCTTGCGGTCCGACTGAGGAGCAAGCCTGCGGCTGCCAGCTGCGTTACAACTCGCCAGGGCCAAAGCGCGCGCGGGATCCGCCAGGCCCGAGGTAGGTCAGGCGGCCTTGCCAGAATGCCGCCGGTCATCCGCGTCGAGGTCGATGTGGGCCCGTTCGTCTCCCTGCTGGGCCACGATCCGGGCGCGTCGCCCACGGGACCCAGGTGCGCGATCTCGATCGAGGTCAGCTCGCTGCTGCGGCTCCCAGATCACGCTGGCGGGAGCTGACTTGGGCGCTAACAGCTGCTGACACGGCGGGTTGAAGGTGGGTGAGGGAAATGGCGCGCCCGGCGGGACTCGAACCCACGACCTTCTGCTCCGGAGGCAGACGCTCTATCCGCTGAGCTACGGGCGCACGACTCGGCGCCCTCGGCGCCGCTGCTGAAGTCTCGCGGTCGCGCGCCGAGCCGTCAAATGGCGAGCCTGCTGCTGTGCCGCCAGGCCTGACTCAGCCGCCAGGTTCGGTCACGACGACCTGGCCACCCTGGAGCGGATGGATCGCGCAGAAGTAGTCGTAGGTGCCCGGCTCATCGAACGTCTGGCTGAACTCGTCCCCGGTCTTCAAGACGCCCGAGTTGAACGAGCCGTCGCGCGCGGTCACGGTGTGCACGACCGCGTCGTCGTTCCTCCAGCGCACGGTGGAACCTGCGGGTACCTCCAGGCCGGCGGGGTCGTAGACCATGTCCACGATGGCGACCGGGAACTCCATGATGGGGACAGCGGAAGCCGCCGGGACCGGGACCGCCGACGCTTCCGCCGCGTCGACTGGCTCGGCGACGGTCACGCTGCCGCGCATCTCCGGATGGATGGCACAGGAATAGTCGAACGTGCCGGGCGTCTCGAAGACCTGGGAGAACGCGGCACCCTCGGGTATGACGCCGCTCTCGAAGGTGCCCCCAGTGGCTGACACCGTGTGCACCTCACCATCGGCATTGGTCCACTCGACGGTTCCGCCGGCCGCGACCACGACACTGGCGGGCGCGAAGGCCCGGTCGGCGATGGCGATGCTGACCGTGCTCGGTGGTGGAGCGTCGGGCAGATTCCCGGACGACTCGGCTGCTCCACCCGTCGCGACTCCGGCCGGGCCGACCAGGATGGTCCCGACGTAGGCCGTGGCAGCGTCATCGCGCTCGTCACGGTAGGGATAGGTGCCTTCGGTGACGAACGTGAAGGTGAAGGTCTCGCCAGCCTCGAGGTTCCCGGAATCGAACTCGACCGGTCCCTCGCGTGAGCGGATGCGGTGGCGCTCGTCGTCCTGGTTGAGCCACGACACCGCGGTGCCGCTGGCGACGGACAGAACGGCTGGCTCAAGGTCGTCCGTGATGACGATGACCTCTTCCGTTCCGGCGCTGGCAGACGGGGCGCCCGCGAGCAGAGCCACGCCGAGCAGGATGAGGCTGAACTTGGGGGAGGACAGCTTCGACATGCGCGGCATTAGACCACGATCGGTGCCGAAGCCACGCCGTCGGCGAGCCTGCCCCCGCCGTGGCTCTGTTCGGCGACAATGACCCAAGGCTCCGCACGGGTCGAGTCGGCATCAGGGTGGTCAAGACAGCGATAGGAGCGGCCCATGATCTCAGCCGTCATCTTCGATCTGGATGGCGTCCTCGTTGACAGCGAGCCAGCCTGGTATCGAGCCCGCGTCGATCTGCTGGAGCGCCACGGGAAGACCTGGACCGCGACTGACCAGCTCGCCATGGCCGGCGTGCACACCGACGTCTGGGTCGACGCGCTGTACGACAAGCTCGGGGGGCAGCTGAGCCGCGAAAGGGTCTTCGAGGCGATCATCGGCCGGATGGTCGGCTACTACGAGGGCGGCGAGGTGCCCATCATGCCGGGGGCGGACGAGGCGCTCGCAGCATGCGCGGACCGGTATCGCATCGGGCTCGCGTCGGGATCACCCATGCGCCTGATCTCAGCCTGCCTGACGGGGGCCGGCTGGCGTGACCACTTCGAGGCGCTCATCTCGAGCGATGAGCTCGAGCACGGCAAGCCGGCCCCCGACGTCTACCTCGAGCTGATGAGACGCATGGGTCTTGACCCCACGACGACCGCTGTCGTCGAGGATTCCGGGGCCGGCATCAAGTCCGCACGTGCGGCGGGCGCCAGGGTCGTGGCCGTTCCCCATCCGAACACCGACCCGGGCCCCCGTGTCCTGGACCTCGCCGCTGCCCGCATCGACTCTCTGCGCGATCTGGTCGCGGCGCTCGTCGCTCTCAGCTGAACACCGCGCTGTCGAACCGCCCGGTCGCGCGCCGGGCGCTACAGTCACGGGATGACCGGATCGACCCCCTCCACGATGCGCGTCGAGACCGATTCGATGGGCGCCGTCGAGGTGCCCGCTGACCGCTACTGGGGTGCCCAGACGCAGCGATCGCTGCATCACTTCGCCATCGGTGACCCGCGCGGCGAGCGCATGCCCGTCGAGATCGTGCATGCTATGGGCCTCCTGAAGCTGGCCTGTGCCGAGGTCAACCTGGCCGCTGGGCGTTTGGACCCGACGGTCGGCCCGCATATCGTGCGCGCCGCCGAAGAGGTCGCCGGCGGCAGCCTGGACGAGCACTTCCCGCTCTACATCTGGCAGACGGGCTCCGGCACGCAGACCAACATGAATGCCAACGAGGTCATCGCCAACCGCGCCATCGAGCTGGCCGGCGGGGTCCTGGGCAGCAAGCAGCCGGTCCATCCCAACGACCACGTCAACATGGGGCAGTCGTCGAACGACACGTTCCCGACCGCCATGCACGTGGCCATCGCCACGCTCATCACGGGCAGCCTGCTGCCCTCGGTGATGCAGTTGCGCGACGCGCTGGCGGCGCGGGCGCGGGAGTTCGCGGACATCGTCAAGATCGGGCGGACCCATCTCCAGGACGCGGTGCCGCTCACGCTCGGCCAGGAGTTCGGCGGCTACGTGGCCCAGCTGGATGCCGGCCTCGAGCGGCTGCACGCGCGTGCTGCCAGGGCTCCACGAGCTGGCCATCGGCGGTACGGCGGTGGGCACCGGCCTCAACGCCCCGGCCGGCTTCGGTGAAGCCGTGGCGACGCGACTGGCCGAGCTCGACGGGGCTGCCCTTCGTCAGCGCTCCCAACAAGTTCGCGGCGCTGGCCGCGCACGACGCCGTCGTCTTCGCGAGCGGCGCACTCGCCACCCTGGCCGCCAGCCTCATGAAGATCGCCAACGACCTGCGCTGGCTGGGCAGCGGGCCGCGCGCCGGCCTCGGCGAGCTCGTCCTGCCGGAGAACGAGCCGGGCTCCTCGATCATGCCCGGCAAGGTGAACCCGACACAGTCGGAGGCGCTCACGATGGTGGCCGTACAGGTCTTCGGCAACCACGCCGCCGTCACGTTCGCCGGCTCGCAGGGCAACTTCGAGCTCAACGTCTTCAAGCCGGTCATGGCCGCCAACGTGCTGCGCTCGACGCGCCTGCTGGCGGACGCCTGCGACAGCTTCCGGGAGTTCGCCGTCGAGGGTCTCACCGCGGACCGCGAGCGCATCGCCGAGCACGTGGCACGCTCGCTCATGCTGGTCACGGCGCTCAGTCCGCGGATCGGCTACGACCGCGCCGCCGAGGTGGCCAAGAAGGCACATCACGAGGGCTCGACGCTCAAGGAGGCGGCCCTGACCCTGGGCTACGTCACAGCGGATGAGTTCGACGAGCTGGTGCGTCCCGAGCGCATGGTCTGAGTCCGCGCGGCCGACAGCGACCGGTCCGGGACCTCTCCGGGCGACCTGCCTTCAGCGGCAGATGTCCCCCACGGCAAGGCGGCGTCCGTCCCAGAATTCGAGGCGACCCCGCCGAAGCGGGGTCGCTTGAACTGTCCCGGCTGATCAGGAGCAAGCTCCCGATCGTCTGCCACGTCGCAAGGGCATCTATGACGCCGGCTTCACCGGCTACCCTAACCCAACCTACCCATGACCTTGCGCCTAGGTCAGTACGTGCTGTCAAGCAGCACGCGCCAGAGACTACGGCAGCGCAGCCACAAACTCAAGTCCGATCGCACGCCAGCCGGCTGAAGATTTCGTAACATAGCCACCGTCCAGGACCACCTGGGTCCTTCAGCCGACCGCGCGGATGGCCGCCGCGAGGTCGATGCGCCCGTCGAAGAGCGCCTCGCCCAGGATGACGCCCGCCACCCCGGCATCTCGCAGGAGCATGAGCTCGTCGAGGCCGCCGACCCCGCCGGCCACCAGGATCGTCCGCATCGAGGTCGTTCCGCAGGCCGCCCACGAGTGACGCGGCGCTGGCCGCAGAGACGTGCGAGAAGACGAAGCGATGGACCCCCGCCGCGCTGAGCTCCAGCATCAGTTCATCGAAGCGCGGCGCGGCGCGGTGCCGCCAGGGGTAGTCGCGCAGGCCATCAGGCCGGGCGTCGAGACCCACAGCCAGCCAGTCCCCGCCGATGCGCAGGCAGGAGGCCAGGAGCGCGTGATCCTCCGCCACGGCCCAGAGGGGCATGACGACGCGCGTCGCACCGGCCGCGAAGGCCAGCTCGATCTGCTCCGGACCGTCGATCCCGCCGGCGACCTGCAGCGGCTTGGCCATCGCCCGGGCGACCGCGCCGATGGCTTCCAGGTTCGCCGGTCGCCCCTGGCGAGCGCCGTCGAGATCCACGAGATGGACGGCCTGGCGCACCCTGCGCCACGAACGCCTCGGCGATGGCAGCCGGTCGGTCGGTCGGACTGCCCACGCCCGTCGAGGCGCCCGGCCACCAGACCAGCCGCGAGCGGCCCTGCTGCAGGTCGAGGCTGGGGATGACCAGCATCAGGACCTGTGCTGGGCTCCCGGGAGCGTCGGTCCACCCCCCTCGCCGGCCAGCAGCCGGCGATGGAACGAGACGGGCAGGCTGCCCGAGTAGAGCAGGGCGTCATGGAAACGCTTCAGCGAGAAGTCGGGACCGAGGCGCTCCTGCTCGGCGGCCCGCAGGCGCAGCAGCAGGACCTTGCCCAGCAGGTACGACAGGTTGTAGCCCGGCGTCTGCGTGTAGCGATGGACTTCCGCCCGGGCCACCGGTCGCTCGAAGCGGGTGTGCTCGACGAGGAAGTCGATGGCTTCCTCCACGCTGATCTGCCCGCGGTGGAGGCCGATGTCCAGGATGATGCGGCAGGCCCGCCAGATGGCGTCCGTGGCCACGATGACGCGCCGCGCGGGAGTGTCCTCGAAGCCTGCCTCCAGCATCATCTGCTCGCAGTACATGCCCCAGCCCTCGTGGAACTCTGGTGCCTCGATGAGCAGTCGGGCTGGGGTGGGGGAGGCCAGGGCGGCCGAGAACTGCAGGTGATGGCCGGGATAGGCCTCGTGGACGCTGGTGTTCACGATAGAGGCCCAGTTGTGCTCGCGCATGGCGCCCGGGTCCCCGTCCACGGACGGGGTGACGATGTAGACGCCCCGGAGGGGCCGGTCGAAGGCGGCCGGTTCGAAGTAGGCCGCCAGTGGGATGAGGCTGCGCATGTGCTTTGGGGTGGGGATGACCGCGATGACATCGTCGGCCGGCAGGCTGGCCAGGCCGCGCTCGTCGATGAATCGTCGTGCCCGCAGCATGGCGTCGCGGTAGGCGCTCAGAGCGGCCTCGAAGTCGGGCGGGCCATCGGCCTTGACGCGGTCCACGGCCTCCGTCTCGCTGAGCGATGGATCGATGGCGCGGCCGGCCTCGGCGCGTGCACGATGGAGCTCATCCAGCTGCTGCCAGCCGATGGCCAGGATGGCCTCCGTGTCCAGGCCGTCGAAGGCGCGCAGGGCGACGAGTCGATCGAAGGCCTCGCGACCCAGGGCGAAGTCCCCATCCGCATCCCCGAGGGTCGATTTCGATCCAGGCGGTGTAATCGAAGATGGCATCGCGCGTGGCCCGTGCCGCGGTCTCCAGCCGCACGAGTCTGGGACTGCCGGCCGGCCAGCGATCCCGGGCGGCCGTGACGATCTCGTGGACAAGCGTCGGCAGGTCGGCCGCTGCGCCCACCTCCAGCTCGTTCCAGAAGCGCACGGGATGACCGCCCAGGCGGTCGCGGGCCTGGCGCAGGGCAGCCGGCACGGCCTCCAGCCGCTGGGTCATCGACTCGAGTCGCTCGTCGAGCGGCGCGAAGTCGCGCGCCAGCAGCAGGAAGAGGGCGTCGCCGACCTCGTGGCTGGCCGAGGCGCGGCGTTCCCAGCCGCGCACGACCTCAGCGTCGTAGTGCCGCAGCCGCGCGCCGTGGAGCGCCACGTCGCGCTCGAAGCGGGCGCGTTCGGAGAGTCCCGTCGCATCGACAGCCTCGAGGTCGCTGATGAAGCGGCCCTCGGCGGCCATGTCCGCCTCCTTGGCGGCCCGGCTGAGGTCGGCGAGGCGACCGTCATACGCGTGGATGCCAAGGTAGGTGGCGTGGCTCGGCCAGGTCTCCATGAGCGCGTCGAAGCGCGCCTGGATGAGCGCCTCTAGGGCGGCGTCGGCGTTGCTCACGCGTGCACCGGCGCCAGGCCTGCCGCCTCGAGCGCTTCCCTGGCGGTGACCAGGGCTCGCTCGACGTGCCCGGCCTCGATGCCGTAATGGGTCAGGGCGCGGACCTGTCCGTGGCTGAACTCGATGGGATCGACACCACGCGCGCGCCACTCGGCCAGGAAGGCCGCGCGGGCCTCCAGGGGTGCCTGTGCGGGCCGCGGGCGCACCGTGAAGAGCACGTAGTTTGTGACCACGCGTTCTGGGTCCAGGCCCGTGATGCCGGGCAGCTCGGCGAGTCCCTCCGCCAGCCGCCGCGCGTTGGCGTGGTCCTCGGCCAGGCGCTCGATCATGCCGGCCGGCCCATCGCGCAGGGCCACGAGCCCGGCCGCGGCCAGCACACCGGCCTGGCGCATGCCGCCACCCACGAGCTTGCGTGCCCGACGCGCGCGCCAGATGAGGTCCTCGCTGCCCACGACGACCGAGCCGACGGGGCAGGCGAGACCCTTGGAGAGGCAGAAGGTGGCGCTGTCGGCGTCGGCGAGCAACTCGTGGGCCGGGGTGCCCAGGGCCACCACGGCGTTGAAGAGGCGGGCGCCGTCGACGTGCAGCGGGACGCCGTGCTCGTGCGCCACGGCGGCCACGGTGCTCGTGTAGGCGGCCGCCAAGGGCTGGCCCATGCTCATGGAGTGCGTGTTCTCGAGCATGACCAGCGACGTGATGGGCTGGTGTGCATCGCGCGGGTCCCGCATCGCGGCGCGGATGGCGTCAAGGTCCATGGTGCCGTCGGGGCGCGCCGGGACGGGCCAGGTGCTGGCGCCACTGATGACCGCGTGGCCGGCAGCTTCATCAAGGATGACGTGGGATTCCGCCGCCGCGATAATCTCGCCGCCGCGGGGCACGTGGGCCATGTGGGCCACGAGGTTGCCCATGGTGCCGCTGGCCACGAAGAGCCCGGCCGCCTTGCCGGTCAGCTCTGCAGCGCGCTCCTGGAGGGCGTTGACGGTGGGATCGTCACCGAAGACGTCGTCACCGACCTCTGCCTCCGCCATGGCGCGGCGCATCTCCGGGGTCGGCTTGGTGACGGTGTCGGATCGCAGGTCGATGTGGTCGGGCATGGGTCCGAGCATAAGTGACGTGACTTTCGGGCGTGTTGGGTCGCGGCCTGCTACTCTGCCTCTCCGCGGGACCCGTGGTGTAGCGGCCCAACATGCCAGCCTGTCACGCTGGAGATCGCCGGTTCGAATCCGGTCGGGTCCGCCAGTCTCTCTGACCAGCCCTCGTTCCCTCCTGTCGTCGATGAACGCGAGGAGAGGCACCCCGACGCGATGAGCGATGCTCCCATCGACACCCGCCGCACCGAGATGGCGTCCCGCCTCTTGGTGGCGCTGCTGGCCGGTCTCTTCCTACTCGGTCTGCTGGGCTTCGTGGTCGCCGTCCTGGACGCCGACGAGGATGAGGGGGTGCCCGCGCCGCCGTCACTGCCGGTGGGCAGCCCCGGGATCGGCCAGGAGTCCCGCATCCTTGTGGCCTTGGCTGGCACGGCGACCAGCGATGCCGGACCGACCTTCGCCCTGGCCGCTGCGGTTCCGACCGCTGATCCAGCGATGTCCGGATCGACCCTCGCCCCGGCGACTCCCGTCCCGACCGGATCGGCCGATGCAGGCGATCCGGGGGCGACCAGCGCCCTCGACTCCGACCCGACGGGCACGACCGTCCCCGGCGTGACCGCGGTCGAGCAGGTCATGCCCGTCGTCCCGGTCGCGGGGTTCTGGTCGGACAAGTCGGGCCTGGCGCGGCGTGACCTCGCGAGGGCGCTCGAGGGCGGTGAGCTGGCCGGCTTCCGACGACTGGTGGTCGAGGACGGTATCCGCGATGCCGTGGCCGAGACGCTCGGGGTGGTCATACACCCGACCGTCGAGGGGGGAGACGTGGAGGCTGTCGGCCGTGCCATCCGCCGCGGCGGCCTCGGACTCGTCGCGGCCGCCGACTTGGCGCCTTCCATGCGACCGCTGGCGCTCGACGGGCGCTCCCTGGTGGGGAACGATCGCGTCCGCTCGACTGACGCGTGGCCGCTGACGGTGTCGCTCCAGCGGTCCGATGACAGCGGATGGGATCAATCGCATACGTGGGTGCTCGTGGCCGGCGGCGACGCATTCACCGATCGCGGCGTCTACGACACGGTGGTGCGGCGGGGCAAGGGCGTGGACTACCCCTTTGACGGCGGGACCGCCCGCGTCACGGGACACGGCTGCTGCGACCCGGTCTTCAACGACAATGTCGTGCCCCGCTACGTGCTGACGGGCGACAAGGGCGTCGTACGCCGGCTCTTCAAGGATGCCGAGCTGGCCATCGCCAACCACGAGATGCCCGTCACCGACGCTTGGGGCTTCCACAGCTCCGGGCTACGCTTCTCCGGCAAGCCGGAGCTGACCGAGATCTTCTCGCGTGCTGGCATCGATTGGATGTCCCTGGCCAACAACCACATCAAGGACTACGACACCGAGGGCATCCGCGACTCGCGGCGCATCCTGCGCCGCTACGGCATCGCCACTGGCGGGGCCGGCGCGGACCTCGACCAGGCGCGCCGCATCAGCTACCTCAAGGTGGGCAAGACGGGCGACTCAGGCGGCTCGGACGCGGCCACGCTGGCCATCATCCCGTGCGTCGGCGTGGTGCCGTTCTCGTGGGCCGGCCCCGATGTCAGCGGCGGCACGCCCTGCCTGGACCGCTACCTGGTGCCGGACATCAAGGAGGCGGCACGCAAAGCGGACGTCGTGCTGGTCTATCCGCACTGGGGCGTCGAGTACACGCGCCAGCCGATGGCCTCGCAGCGCAAGCACGCGGCCCGCTGGGTGAAGGCCGGCGCCGACCTCGTCCTGGGCGGCCACAGCCATGTCGCCGGCGCCATCGAGGACATCGACGGCGTCCCGGTTCTCTACTCGCTGGGCAACCTCATCTTCGACCAGCACTGGTCAACGAACACGATGGAGTCGATGCTCGTGCAGGCCACCTTCCACGGGGGCACGCTCGTCAGCCTGGAGCTGGTGCCCTACATCATCCACGACACTTCCCAGCCCAACCTGCTCGATCCGGCCACCGGGGAAGGGAAGTCACTGCGGGACCAGGTCCGGGACGCCTCGTCCGACTGGCTCGACTGGTAGGGTCCGGGCCCGCGGCGCCGGTCTACGCCAAGCCGACCTCTCGGGCCGTCGGCCACAGCGATAGGTCGAGGCCGGGTGCGAGGCTCGTGAGCTGCTCGAGGTCGGGCGCATAGCCCTCCACCAGGGCCACTCGCAGGCGACCAGAGGGTTCGAAGCGCCGTCCGGTCGTGGGGTTCACCTCGCCCCGGTAAGAGGCCTCGTCCGGCTCGAAGGGCGCCAGGCCCAGGAAGGCGAACGTCCGCGCCAGCTCGCGGGCGGGATCGGCACGGCAGGCCTCGTACTGACCGAGGAAGACCTGCTCGGCCGGGAAGGCATCCAGCACGCGGCGCAGCTGGGGTGCGTAGAGGCCACGCTGGAAGGCGCCCTGGATATCGCGATCCACGAGTGGCGTGCGCGAGGTGGCCAGCTGGTGGCTCAGGCTCGAGGCGAAGCGCTCGACCGGGTCGCGCAGCAGGATGAGGATGCGGGCGTCAGGCGCCGCGGCGGCAAGTAGCCCGGGTGTCCAGAAGTCGATCAGGTAGCCGGGTGTCCACTCGCCCGTGATGCCGCCCTCGGGCCGCGGGAAGTACTCGGAGTACCTTGCCGCGTCCGCCTCGCTCGAAGGGCATCTCCCAGGCCTGATCGAAGTAATGGAGCTCCTTGGGCAGACCGGCTGCCCGGACGACGGACGGGTGCCGGCCGATGAGCGCGTCCCACCACGAGGTGCCCGCCTTCTGGGCGCCCAGGCCGACGTAGTGTGGTGGGCCGGTGTGCCAGCCGGGCGGGCAGCGGGGTGGCTCCGGTGGTCCGGGCTGGCGTGGTCCGCGCCAGCGATGCCAGGCTCGCGAGCCGCGCACGAGCAGGCGCCGGCTCTGCGCTCGCAGCGTCATGGCGCGGCCTCGGGGCGGCGCCAAACGCGTCGTCCGCGCGGGCTCATGGCATCTGCCAGAGCGACAGGTCCAGGTCCGGCAGGAGCCCCGCCAGTCGCTCGTTCTCCGGGGCGTAGCGACGAACCAGGACGTCGGTCTGCCAGGCGCTCAGCTCGACCTTCGGCCCGCGGCTCTCGTTGACGCGCCGTCCGAGATCCAGGCCGGGCGGGATGTCCGGGCCCAGGCCCAGGAAGTCGAAGGTGCGCGCCAGTTGCGCGGGGTATCTGCGACGCAGCGCTCGTACTGGAGCACCAGGACCTGCTCCCGGGGGAAGGCACGCCAGAGGCGCAGCAGCTGGTCCGCGTAGAGGCCACGATTGAAGGCGGCGTTGGCGGCCGCTCGCGCCGTCGAGCCGACCGTGAAGCGGTTCTCCGCCAGCGTGCGCCCGGAGCGGAAGCGCTCGACGGGGTCGCGCAGCAGCACCAGGAGGCGCGCGTCCGGGGCTGCCTCGCGAAGGAGTGCCGGCGTCCAGGCGTCCAGCATGTAGCCGGGAGTCCACTCACCGCTGATGGCGCCAGCTGGCCGCGCGAACAGGGCGTGATATCGCTCGACGTCGCCGGGCCGCAGGCCGTCCGCCCAGAGCCCGTC
Source organism: uncultured Chloroflexia bacterium (assembly GCA_963805585.1). Taxonomy (GTDB): domain Bacteria; phylum Chloroflexota; class Limnocylindria; order Limnocylindrales; family CSP1-4; genus JAFMJV01. Next base: position 216,840 of record CAWDUR010000026.1, read on the forward strand.
GAAGAAGTGCACTTCCTTGGGTGTGCCGGCCTGACGGAAGACCGCGGGATGCTGGTTGATAAGGCTGTCCCACCAGCTCGTCCCCGAGCGGGCCGTGCCCACCCCCACGTAGTCGGGCGGGCCGGGCTCGTCGGCTGTCCCTATCTGCTGCAGCTCCGGCCATCGGACGATGATAGGAGGCAGACATCTCGGTCGGTTGGAAACAAGAAGACGGCCCGTCCCCTGCTGGGGACGGGCCGTCGATCGGCTCGTTGCCGATCGGCGCGCTAGATGGCTGCGCCGATCTTGCTGAGAGGATGCTCTGGATCTGCGTGCCCAGGAATCGTAGGACGCCGATCACGACGATGGCGATGAGCGCCAGGATCAGGGCGTACTCAGCGAGGCCCTGACCCTCTTCGTCTCTCGTTCTCGACGTAGTGGCGAAGCAGGAAATCGACCATTCGATGGTCCTCCCATGGTTGGTGGCGAACCGGCGGAGCCGGGCGCCGAGATGGATGAATGCGCTCGGGGGCCACTGCCACCCGTGCACGGCGGATGCTACAGTCCCGCCGCGGACTGTCAACTGATACGGACCGCACACGCCGCCCGTCGTCAGTGATGCGGATGATGGATCGGCAGACTCTGACGCCGTCGATGGAACCTCTGGGGCCCCCAGACTGTGACCATCGGGCCCCGCCAGCGTGTGCGGTCCGGTTCGGTAGCGGACCGAGGGGTCCTACTCGTGGATGGTCACCTCATCGACGCGGCCACCGATCAGCGAGACCAAGTCCGCCACGGCGTCACCCAGGAAGACGAAGGCGAGCAAGGCGACGACGACGATGAGGACTGCGATGAACGCGTACTCGAGCAGGTGGTCGTCATCGTCCCTGCGATGTTCCAGGAGCCGGTCGAGGTACTTCTTGGCTGACCTCATTCAGGCGATACCCGCTCCCGGCCCTGACTGCGCTCCACGCCCGCTCGATTCCCAGCACGGGGTCCTCGTTTCGCCCGACCCGATCCTGCCGACCCGGCCAATCCCTACTCGCCGATGACGGACCAGATGAAGCCCATGAAGATGAAGATGCCCGCGAAGAGCCCGATAAGTGCCGGAACCCCGACCGTGTTGACCTCGAGCTGCAGGCTGGCCAGCAGGCCCATGGCCAGCGCCCAGCCGACGATCAGCACCAGGAAGAGGTACTTGGCGTTGACGGTCGTGATGGCCTGGACCCAGGCGGTCCGTCGGCGCTCCGGCACGATGAGGATGACCATGATGAGGCTCACCATGATCGTCCCCAGCACGACTCCACCGAGGAAGCCGATGAACTGGCTCTTCTCGAACTCGGTCCGGAAGGCGCCATACAGCGAGACGACGACCACGCCCAGAAGAACGAGGGCGAGGACGTAGCCCATTGTGCGCAGCCGGTCCCAAGTCATGGCGCCCGGAGTCTAGCAAACGGCCGGCGCGCCACGCGATTCGCGTCGGCATGCTGGGCTCGACCACCGTGATTGTCAGCGCAAGCTCGACGGCGATCAGAGGTCCGCTGACGACCTTGCTCACCTCGGCATTGATCGGATCCCAGAACACGGCTTGTCGAGCTGCTGACCGAAGAAGGCCAGCGCGCCGATGACGACGATGGCGATGAGCGACAGGATGAGCGCGTACTCAGCCAGGCCCTGACCATGCTCGCCGCCGTGCTCGCCGGGACGGACCTCCGCGAGCGTGGCTCTGAGCCACAGGACGCGCCGTCCGACCCAGTCGGCCAGCGCGCCCGATTCCCTTCGTAGCTTGTCCATCGACTGTGTCTCCGATGGTGGACGGCTCGCTCACGAACCTGCCCGACGGCCCGCTCCCGGCCCTCGATCCTACGATGACCGAGCGACCGTTCCTGGCAGCCACCGCGATGATGATGATGAAGCGCGTGCCTGCTCAGGATGCGATGCCGTGGGACAGGGCCCGGGCGCCGCTCGGTCGGTGCCCGTCCTTCGTATTCGGCTGTCCGATGATGGATGAATGCGCCGGCTCCGCGACCGGGGCCTTCACGGCCACGCGGGTCCAGCCAACGACAACGTACCTCGCCGGGTCCGCTGACGGTATGGCACTTATGAGCCACCGGGGTCGGTGTGTCAAGACACCGGGCACCGGCTCGGTGCCAACGGCCAACGCGGCACGAGAGGTGACGCCGCGTGTCGGCGGTATCATCGCGGCCCATGCAGGACGCCACGGTAGCCACCACGGATCGACCACCCGGACAGGACGGCTGGGTCAACCCGCGCGACCCCGCCAGGGCCCTGGGCGCCGATGGTCGCCCGGCCCGCAGCCATCGCGCTCCCTTCTACGCTGACGTTCCTGACGAGCAATGGGACGACTGGCGCTGGCAGCTCTCCAACCGCGTCAACGACCTGGAGACGTTCTCCCGGATCCTGGAGCTCTCCGACGAGGAGCGCGCGGGCCTCGGCGCGCCGGACAAGTTCCGCGTCGACATCACGCCCTACTTCATCAGCCTCGTGGACCCGGCCGACCCGGACGATCCCATCCGCCGCCAGGTCATGCCCCTCGGTCGGGAGCAGGAGGCCTTCACGGCCATGATGGAGGACTCGCTGGCCGAGGACCGCCACTCGCCCGTGCCCGGCCTGGTGCACCGCTACCCGGACCGCGTGCTCATGCTGGTGACCACGCAGTGCGCCTCGTACTGCCGCTACTGCACCCGCTCGCGCATCGTTGGCGACGCCGCCCAGAACTTCAACACGCGCGACTTCGAGGCGCAGCTCGACTACCTGCGCCGCACGCCCCAGGTGCGCGACGTGCTCCTCTCGGGCGGCGACCCCCTGACCATGGCGCCCAAGCTGCTGGAGCGCGTGCTGCGCGGCCTGCGCGAGATCCCGCACATCGAGATCGTGCGCATCGGGACCCGCGTGCCGGTGTTCCTGCCGCAGCGCGTGGACGACGAGCTCTGCGAGATGCTGACGCGCTACCACCCGCTCTGGATGAACCTCCACTTCAACCACCCCAACGAGATCACGCCGGAGGTCTCGCGCGCGGTCGACATGCTGACGCGTGCCGGCATCCCCATCGGCAACCAGTCCGTGCTGCTGGCCGGGGTAAACGACTGCGTGCACATCCAGCGCTCGCTGGTCCACAAGCTGGTCGAGAACCGTATCCGCCCCTACTACCTCTACCAGTGCGACCTCGTGGAGGGCTCCGGGCACTTCCGCACGCCCGTGGGCAAGGGCCTCGAGATCATCGAGGGGCTTCGCGGGCATACCAGCGGCTATGCCGTGCCGACCTACGTCATCGACGCGCCGGGCGGCGGTGGCAAGATCCCGGTCATGCCCAACTACCTCATCAGCTACTCGGACCACAAGGTCATCCTGCGCAACTACGAGGGCTACATCACGACCTACGAGGAGCCCACCGACTACCAGGCGCACCAGCCCTCCAGCTGCTCCTGGTGCCGATCAGAGCGCTCGGAGCCGGACAGGGCGGCGTGCACGCGCTGCTCCAGGGCGAGGCCATGTGGATCGAGCCGGCCGGCTTCGCGCAGATCCATTCGCGCGGCAACGAGGAGCAGCACCGCCTCCAGTCGCCGGAGAAGTGGGTGCCTTATGGAGTGGGTGCCATCGAGGGCCAGGCTGGCCGACAGCTCCCGGTGCTCGGTGCCGGCGACGAGGACGACGGCGGAGCGGAGATGGCTCGAGCGTCCGCCAGCGCTGCCGCTCCGTTCGCCCCTGGCGAGGAGCCGCGGCCTCGCGAGGGCGAGCCCACGGCATCTGCGCACGGGGAGCTTCTCTAACCTCGGGTGGGCTTCCTGCGGCGGCTGCTTGGCGGATCCGGCGATGGCGGGGAGGCGCGCGCACCCGCGACCGCTGCCACTGATGACGAGGCCGAGTGGCGCACGGCCCATGAGGCCACCTTCGACGCCACCGCCGACCGACATCGGGTGACGGTCTGGCTGCGCCTCGCGGACCCGACATTCGAGAGCGTCCGCGAGCAACAGCGGCTCTTCGCGCTGGAGAACAGCCTCATGCGCGCCCTCGACGAGTCCGGCGCGGGCGAGCACGATTCCAACTCGCTCGAGACCGGCTACCTGGCCATTCGCCTCGTGGGCACCGACGCTGACACCGTCCTGGACGTCGTGCGGCCGCTCCTGGTGGGGGCCGCGCCGGGCAGCTACCTGGCCGTGCGGCGCGGACCTGCGGGCAGCGGCGAGGATCGCGAAGAGCTCTGATGCTGCTCAGAGAGCCTCCCGGGTTGCCGGACGCCAGCCTCCAGCCACCCGTCGTCGCGGTCCCCGGCGACCCCTTCGCCGACCTGCGCGTCGTGCACCTGCTGGCCCGCCTCCCCCGCGCCGAGTTGATCCGCCTCCGCGACATCGTCGATCGCCTCAACGCCGAGCATCTCGACTGGTCCTTCTCGCGAGCGGTGGTCATCGCCTCCGCGGTGCAGCTGCAGGCCGACTGGCGCTCCGACTATCGCAGCAGCGATGGGATCCAGGTGCAGGACGGGCCCGCCGGCCCGGAGCTGCTCATCGAGGACAGTGCTCGTGTCGACCCCTGGATCGTGCGACAGGTGGAACGCCGCCGGGCCCTCTGCCTGGAGCAGTTGCGCGTCTTCGCGAACGAGGAGGGCGCCGCTCCCTGACCAGGGCTGCCGCTCCCTGACCAGGGCTGCCGCCGCCTGACGAGGGTGCCGCTCCTGACCCAGGGCGCCGCTCCCTGACCCGGGCGCCACTCTGACCACGGCGCCGCCCGACGGCGAGGGCGCCGCGCCACCCCTGCCTCACCGCTCCCTGAGAGGTTCATCGGACGCCCTGTCTCAGGCGCGAGCCCGATAGACGGCCTCCAGGATCTCGATGGCGGGCTCCAGCGGCGCCTGCCAGAGGTTGGTGAGGAAGGCGAAGGCGAAACCGGCCTCTGGATCCACCCAGATGCGACCACCGGAGATGCCTCCGTGCGTGAAGACTCGCTCTGACCCGGGCCACTCCGTCTGTGGCTTGCGCCAACCCAGGCCCTGCCGGATCTCGTGGACGTGCCCGTCCGGACCCTGGTGCGTGAGACCGTCGGCCTGGCTACGCCCCATCTCGTCGATGGCCGCCTGGCTCAGGACGCGCGGGCCGAGCGCTGTGCCGTTGGTCGGCAGGAGGGCCCGGCCCAGGGCCAGGAGGTCCGGGAGGCTACCGAACAGTCCGCCGCCGGGCAGCTGTGCCCGGGCCAGGAAGCGCAGCAGCAGCTCCTGCACCAACCGGTTGTCCATCCGCGAGCCCTGCACCGGCACGATGCGCGAGCGCCGTGAGCGCGGGTCGAAGCTCGTGTCGGCCATGCCCAGCGGCCGCGTCAGGCGCAGCGCGAGAGCATCGGCGAAGGGCATCCCGCTGAGCCGCGCCATGACCTCCGAGAGAAGGACCCAGGCAGCCGAGTTGTACTCGTAGTGGTTGCCGGGAGGCCAGGCGGGCTGGCTGCCAGTCACGAAGGCGACGGTCTTGCGGTAGGCGGGCCGCTCACGTCGCAGGGTCTCCAGGGAGATGTCGGGCAGTCCGGAGGTGTGCGTCAGCACGTGCCAGGCGCTGACGCCGGCGGCGCCGCCGTCGAGCTCGGGCAGATAACGAACCAGCGGCGCGTGGACGTCGAGGCGCCCCTCGTCCACGTACTGCATGACCGCCGTGGCCACGATGGCCTTGCTGATGGACGCCAGGAAGAAGACCGAGTCTTCAGCGACGCGCAGTCCCGGCGCGGCCACGATCCGCGTGGCCGTGCGGCCGGCGGCGTCCACCAGGCCGAAGCTGGCGCAGGGCAACGTGTCGGCGCTGACGTGCCGGGCGGCGATGGCGCGCGCCTCCGACAGGTCGAGCATCGTCACATCCAGGCGCGGAGCGGGCACGGTCATGTCCGCCGATGATAGGGACGTGACCCGCGACGAGTATGCGAGCCAGGTCCGCCAGCTCCTCGTAGAGGGCGAGCGACTGCAAACGCGCCCTTCACTGGCCGCCCTGCGCACGTGGATCGCTGTCTCCGACGAGCTGCTCCGGCTGGCCTGGGGGTCGATGGACCGCTACCACCTTTCGTGGCTCATGGTGGGGCGGCCAGCCGATGCCATCCGCGGGCGGGCCATGACCGCCGATGAAGAGGCGAGCTACGTGCGCCAGGTCGCCGCGGCCAAGTCGGCGGCCCTGCGCATGAGTCTCAAGGCCGTCGAGGAGGACGGCATGCCCTTCTTCGGCCAGGAGATCAGCGACGGACACAAGCCCGACCGCCGACACGAGGCCGACGGCGTGCCCGGGACCGACCGCGGGCACGACCGACCGCGGACGTGAGGTCTGACCAGCCGATCAGCCCGTGGGCCGGGCCGAAGGACGCGCACCGTAGGCTGCCGCAGCCACTGTTACGAGCAAGCCGGCCACCTCCAGGAACCCGATCTGCGGGCTCAGCCAGTCGAGCAGCGGAGTGCCCTCCAGGCGTTCCAAGAAGGTCCGGCTGGAGCTGGGCAGCAGAGCCATGGCCAGCAGCCAGCTGAAGACGAGGCCGAGGGCCCAGGCCGCCAGGCCCAGGAGCACGGCCAACAGCACCGGCGCGCGGCCCTGGCGCAAGACGACGCCGATGGCCCAGCCTCCCAGCGCCGATACGACCAGGGCGCTCAGGCCCAGCTCGAGCACACCGCGCAGCACCGCCCAGGCCGCCGCCGTCAGCGATGCGGCACCGCAGGCCATGCAGGAGCGTCCGGGACAGCGAACGCGGCGGTCGGCCGCGACCGCCATCCACGCCGCGGAAATGCCAGCCTCGCCCGCGCGGCTCGTCCGTGGGGCCGGACAGCCGTCGCTCTCCGGGTTCGTCCATGGCGCCACTGTAGCCGCGCCGCCGGCGCACCAGTCGCTAGACTGGGCCCGTCGATGCCGCACCCTGCTCTCGGACTGCCGCCCTCGGACCACAGCGCCGGCCACCCGGCCGTTGCTGCGCGCCTGCGTGCCACGAACCGCCTTCCGGAACTCGCGCTGGATGCTGCGCTTCGCGTGGACCCATCGCTGCGCGACCGCTATGACGACCTCATGCTGCGCCGATTCCTGCGTGACTACGAGCGACATGTCGAACAGCTGGCGCAGGCCGTGGCCACGGGTGAGGACCACTTCGTGGTCGTCTACGGCGAGGACCTGGTGCCCAGCTACCGCCGGCGCAAGGTGCGCATGACCGATGTCGTCTCGCTCCTGCGCGGGTTGGAGGAGGCCGCCGTGGCCACGGGACCTTCGTCTGAGGCGGAGATCATCAGGGCGCCCATGCACGCCTGGATCGCCTGCCTGCGCCGCCATCGCCGCTTGCCGGGCGACCATGCCGGCAACCGGGTCGTGCGCTTCATCTGGAAGGGCGCGGGTCTCGGCGACGACACGGTCGTCTGATGACCATCAAATGGGTCAAGTCGGACCCGCTGGTCATGAACGGTGAGCCCTTCTGCTATGGCACGCGGCTGACCGTGCGCAACCTGCTGGAGATGCGTGCCAACGGGCTCACTCCGGCCGACATGCTTGCCCAGCATCCCGAGCTGCGCCTGGTCGGCATCGCCGAGGCCTTCCGGTACGCCACCGACCACCCGGAGCGTTACGCGAGCTTCGTGGGGGCGGATGGAGCGATCCAGGGGCCCGGCTTCTCGCCCGCCGATGCAGCCCGGCTGCCTGACGACCTGCGCGCCGTGCCCGGCATGGTCGACGCGCCCGACACCACCGCGGTCGCCGCCACCACGGGTCTAGTCCCTGGCCGTGCCGTGTGAGGGCTAGCCGCGGAGCCGGGTGTAGGATGGCGCCACGATGTCCGATCAGACACTCTCCGAGGACGCCCTCGGCCCGACCATCGCCGCTTCCGCTATGCCGACGTTCGATCCGGTGACACGCTCCCGCGAGCTGGCCGTCCTCGATGCGCTGCGCGCGGTGGTCGACCCGGAGATCGGCATGAACGTGGTGGAACTGGCGCTCATCAAACAGGTCATCCTGGGCGACGAGCTGACCGAGATCAAGATGATCCTCACGACGCCCTTCTGTCCCTATGCCGGCTCCATGATCCAGCAGGTCAAGGAGGCGGCCGAGGAGGCCGAGGGTCACGAGGTCAAGGTCACGCTGCTGGCCGAGCGCTGGGATCCGCGGGACGCCGGCCTGACCTGGTGAACGACGCCGCGAGGGCGTCCCGCGAGCGCATCGCGGGCAGCGCCGTCGCCACGGGCAAGGGCGACGACGGCACGACCGGCCTGCTCTACGGAGGCCGCATCGCCAAGGACGATGCCCGCGCCGAGGCCTACGGCACCATCGACGAGGCCGTGGCCTGCCTGGGCCTGGCACGGGCAGAGCTGGGCGTCATGCGAGCTGCGGGTTCGATGCCGCCGGCGCTCCTGGACCTTGGCGAGACGCTCCTCTCGCTGCAGCGCGAGCTCTTCGTGGCGGGCGCGGAGCTGGCGACCAATCCGGATGCCTGGGATCGCTTGCGAGACGGGGAGACCCGCGTCGACGAGGCCATGCTCAGTGCCCTTGAGGACCGGCTGCGGGCAGCAGAAGAGGCCGTGCAGATGCCCCGGGAGTTCATCGTGCCCGGCGCCAGCCGTCTCTCGGCCGCTCTTGACGTGAGCCGCACCGTGGTCCGCCGGGCCGAACGGCGCGTCATCGCCCTCGACCACGATCGCCTCGTGCCGGGCGCCTGGCTGATGCCGTACCTCAATCGCTTGGCCGACCTGCTCTGGGTGCTGGCGCGTCTCACCGAGCAGGCCGAGGGCACCGCCGGCGAGTCGTCACGCGCGTCGGCATCGTCACGCGCCTCCGACTGACTCCGCCATCCGGATCCGACCCTTGACTCCCTGTCGCAGGCTTGTCATGGGCTCCTCGCTAGACTGTCTAGCCACGACGCCCGGGGACGGGCGCCCTTGAAAGGAACGAGAAACGTGCATGCGAACGACAGCGACCCCCTGAACCGCGCCCAGGCGCCATCGAACCAGGCCGGCGCCGGGTCGTCCTCCGCCTCGAGCATCGCTCGAGCCCAGCCCCTGGTGGCCACGGCACCCCGCGAAGGCTTCCTGACCGGCAGCTTCGTCTGGATGTTCGTGGGCGTGCTGTTGTCCGCCGTGTCCGCCGCCTTCGTGATGGGCAACGAGCAGCTCCTTGAGCAGGTCCAGGACCTCTGGCTGCCGCTCTTCATCGGCCAGCTCGTGCTGGTGATGGCCATCACCTTCCTCATCCAGCGCATCTCGCCCGTCGTGGCCCTCGGTCTCTTCTTCGTCTACGCCCTGACCATGGGCCTGACGCTCGGCGTCATCGTGCTCGCCTATGTGGGCACCATCGGCATCTCCGGCGTCGTCTCGGCCTTCGCCGGCGCGGCCGGCATCTTCGGTGGTGCGGCGCTCTACGGCGTGGTCACCAAGCGCGACCTGACCAGCCTCGGCGGCATCCTCTTCATGGGCCTCATCGGCCTTCTCGTGGTCATGTTCCTGCAGATCTTCTTCTTCGCGGACAGCAGCATGGCCAGCCTGCTCATCGGCCTCCTGGGCGTCGGCATCTTCACGGGACTGACGGCCTGGGACGTTCAGCGGCTCAAGAACGGCGCCATCCCGGGCATCAACAAGGACTCGGCCACCGTCCTGGGCGCGCTGACCCTGTACCTCGACTTCGTCAACCTCTTCCTGTTCATGCTGCGCATCTTCGGCAGCAGCCGCTGACCCGCGTCGAGGGCTGCGGCCCTGGCACCTGAGGCCGACGCGCCCGGCCTCGCGGTCGAACGGCGGGCACGTCCAGGGGCCCGGGATGCGTGTACGCTGTGCCAGACGTTCAGACCACATCGAGGTCGTGACATGACGTGGGAATCCCAGGGCCCCGCGACGCCGCAGGATCCGCGATGGAGTGACGAGCCCAACCGCGATCAACCGGGCAGCCGCCACCGCCTGGCTACCAGCCGCCCGGCTACCCGCCCCCCGCCCCCGGGCTACCCGCCCCCGCCCCCGGGCTATCAGCCCCCGCCCCCGGGCTATCCGCCTCCGCCGGCTACCCGCCGCCCGGCTACTCCGCCTCCGCCCCCGGCGGCTACCCGCCCCCCGGCGGCTACCCGCCCCCACCCCCGGGCTACCCGCCCACCGGCTACCTGCCGCCGGAGCCCGCCTGGCAGCTGCCGCCCGCCTATCCACTGGCCCCCGACGCCTACCCCGTCAACGTCTCCTACGACCGGCTCGCGCGCATCAACCGACTCTGGGGCATCCCGCTCGTCGGTCTTCTCGTCCGTACCATCCTCGTCATCCCGCACTTCCTCGTGCTCGTGCTCGTGGCGCTTCGTGGCCGCGCTGCTCTCTCTCGTGACCTGGATCCCGGTGCTGCTCCTGGGACGTTTCCCGGGCTGGGGCTACCGCTGGATCGGAGGCCTGATCGGCTGGTACCTGCGAGTGCAGGCCTACCTCGAGCTGCTGACGCCGACCTATCCGCCCTTCTCCCTGTCCGGCGAGGGAGCACCCCGTCACGGTGCGCTACGACGAGGGCGTGCGCATCAATCGCCTCTGGGGCATCCCGCTCATCGGGATCTGGGTGCGCGCCCTCATCCTCATCCCGCACTACTGTCGTGCTCTGGCTCTTCGGCGTCCTGGTGGCCATCCTGCTCTGGTTCACCTGGGTGCCCGTGCTCATCACGGGTCGCCAGGCGGACATCATCTACACCCTCGTCGGCGGCTTCAATCGCTGGTACCTGCGTGTCCTCGCCTACCAGCTCCTGATGGTCGACCGCTACCCGCCCTTCTCGCTTGGAGAGGATGACCCACGACTGTGACCGATCCCAGCGCAGACTCCTGACCCTGATGCGCCGGAGGGCGCCGACCCGGCCGACGACCTGGGCGGCGCCCTCGAAGCGGCCGAGGCGACCCTCGCTCGCAAGCCCGAGATCGACTACCTCCTGGTGGCGGACCGGGCCGAGGTCGTCAACGGCAAGCTCTACCTCATGGGTGGCGCCTGGGACCGCATCCAGCCGCCGACGTTCCCGCACCGCATGATCCTGGGCATCGCGCTGGGCGTGCGCATCCCCTTCGCCCACACCGATGACCAGCACACGGTCGCGGTGGAGATGAACCAGGACGAGCAACGTCTGGTCGGGTTCGAGGCCAAGCTGACCACGGGTCGGCCGCCCGGCATGGCGGGCATGGACATGCTCGTGCCGATGGCCTTCAACATCCCCCTGGCCATCCCCGCGGAAGGGCAGGTGGTGCTGCGCGCGTCCGTGGATGGCCGTGCGCCGCGCCGCCACGAGATCAGGGTCGCGCAGCGAGTGTCCCGCCCCGCCTGAGATCGTCCCAGGGCGGCGCCCGGCCCACGTTGACGAGGTGGGGCCCCCGGGCTAGACTAATCCTGACGAATTCAGTCGGGATTATCGCCGGCGCCGCAGGTCGCGGCGACGCAGCGGCCCGGCGCAGGAGGCCTTCGTGCGCACCACCACCCCGTCATCCGGAGCCCTCCACTTCTCCACGCGTGGGGAGTACGGCGTGCGTCTCATGGTGGAGTTGGCCCGCCACCATGGCAGCGGGCCGGTGAGTCTCTCGGAGATGGCCGAGCACGAGGACCTGCCCCGTCCCTACCTGGAGCAGCTCGTGGTCAGCCTGCGGGAAGCCGGCCTCGTCACCAGCACCCGCGGCGCCCACGGTGGATACGAGCTCTCACGGCATCCGTCGCGCATCCACATGGCGAGAGGTGGTGACCGCCCTCGAGGGCCCCATCGCGCCCATGATCTGCGCCAGCGGGATCTCCACCCGGTCGAGCTCTGCTCCCGCGGCGGCTACTGCTCCGTGGATCTGCTCTGGCGCCGCGTCCGCGACGCCGTCGTGGCGGCCCTGGAGTCGACCTCCCTCGCCGAGCTCACCTCGCCCGGCCCCGGCCACCCAGCGCACCCCACGTCCTCTGACCGCGCCGACCAGCCTGCTCTTCATGATGCGGTCCTCGTGACCGTCCGACCACGACCCGACCGCCTCGCCAAGGAGTCAATCGTCCAGCCATGAATCCTGATACCGCCACCCTGCCCGGCGACTCCCAGACCACCACCAGCCCGGCCACCGCAGCGGGGGACACGGACCGCGTCCTCATCATCCGCGACCTGCACGTCGTCCCTGCGGCCGATCCGTCGCGTGAGATCCTGCGCGGCATCGACCTGGAGGTCCGCAAGGGCGAGGTCCACGCCATCATGGGCCGCAACGGCTCGGGCAAGACGACCCTGGCCTACGCTCTCATGGGCCACCCTGCCTACCAGGTCACGGCCGGGGAGGTCATCTGGAAAGGCCTGGACATCCTCAAGCTCAGCCCCGACAAGCGTGCTCGCCTGGGACTCTTCCTGGCCTTCCAGTACCCCACTGCCGTGCCCGGGCTCTCCGTGGCCTCCTTCCTGCGCACGGCACTCAACGCGCGCCGACGCGGGCTGGAGGGCGGCGACGGCGAGATCGACCCCTCCGACCCCACCCGGGGCGGCATCAAGATGGGCGAGTTCCGCACGCTCCTGCGCGACAAGATGGCGCTCCTGCGGCTGGACGATTTGTTCGCCGGACGCTATGTCAACGAGGGCTTCTCCGGTGGTGAGAAGAAGCGCCTGGAGATGCTCCAGATGGCCATCCTGGAGCCGGAGTTCGCGATCCTCGACGAGACCGATTCGGGCCTCGACATCGATGCCCTGCGCGTCGTGGCGGAGGGCGTCAATGCACAGCTCAGCCCAGACCTGGGCGTGCTCCTCATCACCCATTACCAGCGCCTGCTCAACTACATCGAGCCCGACCTCGTCCACGTCCTGGCGCACGGCCGCATCATCGCCTCAGGCGGCAAGGACCTGGCGCTGCGGCTGGAGGACGAGGGTTACGCGCCCATCCTGCGCGAGGCCGGCTTCGACATCGACGTGCTCGACGAGGACCCCGAGGTGGAGCGCCTCGAGGGTCAGGCGAGCTGACCGGGCCGGGCTCCTGACCCGAACCCGATGTGGCACCCGTGAACGACCACCCTCCGCTCGACCCGGACGTCATCCGCCGCGACTTTCCCATCTTCGAACGCGACTTCGGGGGGCGGCGGCTGGCCTACCTGGACAGCGCCGCCACGTCTCTCAAGCCGCGCCCTGTCATCGATGCCGTCACCGCCTATCACAGCCGCTACAGCGCCAATGTGCATCGCGGCATCTACACCATCGGCGAGGAAGCCACGGCGGCCTACGAGGGCGCCCGTCAGAAGGTGGCGCGCTTCCTGGGCGCCACGGACGCCCGCCAGATCGTCTTCGTGCGCAACGCCACGGAGGCCATCAACCTGGTGGCCTACGCCTGGGGCCGGCGCAACATCGGTCGGGCCGACACGATCGTCCTGACCGAGCTGGAGCACCACGCCAACCTGGTGCCCTGGCAGCTGCTGGCCCAGGAGAAGGACGCCGACCTGGAGTTCGTGCCCTTCGACGTCGAGGGGCGCCTGAACATGGATGCCTGGGATGCGCTGCTGCGCACGCGTCCACGACTGGTGGCCTTCACCCACAAGTCCAACGCACTGGGCACGCTCCTGCCCGTTCGCGAGATGGTGCGGCAGGCTCATGCGGCCGGCGCGCTCGTGTTGGTGGACGGCGCCCAGGCCGTGCCGCACCTGCCCGTGGACGTGGTGGACCTCGACGCCGACTTCTACGTCTTCTCCGGCCACAAGGTCCTGGGGCCGGCCGGCTCGGGGGCGCTCTGGGCACGGCCCGAGATCCTCGAGGCCATGCCGCCCTTCATGAGCGGCGGCGAGATGATCAGCTCCGTGCACCTGCGGCATACGACGTTCAACGAGATCCCCCACAAGTTCGAGGCGGGCACGCCGGACGTCGGGGCGGCCATCGGCCTGGGCGCGGCGATCGACTACCTCTCGGAGATCGGCATGGAGCGTGTCGCCGCTCACGAAGAGGCCCTCACCGAGTACGCCCTGGAGGTGCTGCCGCGAGAGGTGCCCGGCATCCGCATCCACGGGCCGCGCTCGGCCGCCGAGCGGGCCGGCATCGTCACCTTCACCCTGCCGGAGGCTCATCCTCACGACATCGCCACGCTGCTCGACCGCGAGGCTGTGGCCATCCGCGCCGGCCACCACTGCACCCAGCCGCTCCACGAGCGCCTGAATCTGCCGGCCACGGGCCGGGCCTCGTTCAACGTGTACAGCAGCCGCGAGGACATCGACCGCCTGGCCAGCGGACTGCGGGGCGTGCAGCGCCTCTTCGGCAGCCCAGCCCTCGCGGTGCCCGTCCTGCCATCCCCCGAACCCCCCGAGCCGACCTCCCTGCGGGCGGTCGTGCCCGGTGTGCCGCTGAGCGGCGGCAGCGCCTCCTGACCATCCATCCCACCGCATCGAGTACCCTGCACACGCCCATGGACGACCTCTACCGCGACGAGATCCTGGAACACTATCGACAGCCCCACAACTTCGGCACGCTGGATGCGCCAGATGCCATGTACGAGGGCAACAACCCGCTCTGCGGCGACCGCATCACGATGATGTTGGCGCTCGCCGAGGACGGCACCGTCCACGACGTGGCCTTCAGCGGGCGCGGCTGCGCCATCAGCCAGGCCTCGGCATCGCTGCTGACCGACGAAGTCAAGGGACGGCCGCTCTCGGAGGTGGAGGCCCTCACCAATCAGGACGTCCTCGACCTGCTGGGCATCGAGATCAGCCCGGCGCGCCTGAAGTGCGCGCTGCTCTCGCTGGACACGTTGCGCCATGCGCTGCGGGATCGCGCCGCTGGTTCGGCCGCCAAGGCCGGTGACCAGGCCGCAGGCGCACCGGCATGACCAAGTCGTACCGGGACCTGCTCCGCGAGGCTCGGGCGAGCGTCCGCGAGGTGACCCCGTCCGAGACCGATCTGGCAGCCCGAGACGGCGCCGTCATCGTCGACGTCCGTGAGGCGAGTGAGTGGGAGCAGGGCTACATCCCTGGCGCGCACCACGTCTCCAAGTCATACATCGAGCAGGAGATCGAGGGCCTCACCCAGGATCGCGATGCGCCGGTCATCCTGTACTGCGCGGGCGGCATCCGCTCGCTGTTCGCGGCCCAGACGCTGCAGGCCATGGGTTACACGAACGTGGCCTCCATGAGCGGCGGCTTCCAGGCCTGGAAGTCGGAAGGTCGAGCCTTCTCCCAGCCGGTCATCCTGAGCAGTGAGCAGAAGCTGCGCTACTCGCGACATCTGCTCATCCCCGAGGTCGGCGCCGCCGGCCAGGCGAAGCTCCTCGGCTCCCGCGTCCTCTTCATCGGCGCTGGCGGCCTGGGCTCGCCGGCCATGCTCTACCTGGCCGCTGCCGGAGTGGGCACCATCGGCATCGTCGACTACGACGTCGTGGACGCCTCCAACCTGCAGCGTCAGGTCATCCATCGGCATGACCGCATCGGCATGAAGAAGACGGAGTCGGCGGCGCAGACCATCAGCGAGCTCAATCCCGACGTCAGCGTCCTGCTGTACGAAGAGATGCTCGGCCCGGACAACGTCGACCGTCTCATTTCCGGCTACGACCTCATCTTCGACGGCACGGACACCTTCGAGACGCGCTACACGCTCAACGACGCCGCCGTGCGAGCCGGCATCCCCGTCGTGCACGCCTCGGTCTTCCGCTTCGAGGGCCAGCTGACGGTCTTCGTGCCCCACGAGGGCCCCTGCTACCGCTGCCTCTACCCGACCCCGCCGCCGCCGGAGCTGGCTCCCGGCTGCTCGGTGGCCGGGGTGCTGGGCGTGGTGCCCGGCGTCATGGGTCTGCTGCAGGCCACGGAGGGCATCAAGGTCCTGCTCGACATCGGTGACTCGCTGGCCGGGCGCCTGCTCATCTACGATGCCCTGGAAGGTTCCTTCAGCGAGCTGCAGCTGCGGCGTGACCCCCACTGCCCGGCCTGTGGCGACGGAGAGCTGCCGGCGCCTGACGCCGCCGACGGTGTCTTCACCTTCCCCCGGCACCCCACGACCACGATGGAGGTGAGCGCATGACCGCGGTCCGCATCCCGCCCGTGCTGCGCGCACAGGCCGGCAACCAGAAGCGCGTGGAGGTGAGCGGCGCGACCGTGGGCGATGCTCTCGCGTCGCTCATGGAGCAGCACCCGGGCCTGCGCGAGCAGGTCTTCAGCGCGGACGGCGAGCTCAACCGCTTCGTCAACGTCTACGTCAACGGCCGCGACGTACGCTATGAGCAGGGCCTGGAGACGCCGGTCGTCGCGGCCGACGAGGTCATCCTGCTCCCGGCCATGGCCGGAGGCCGGTAGGGCACGACGCTCGTGACGGCGACGCAGGAACCGCTGTCCGGCACGGAGATCGATCGGCTGCGGCCGCACGCCCACGGCGGCGGCGCGCGCCACGGGGGCCGCTTCCCTTCGATCGTTGACGCCATCGGCTTCACACCGCTGGTGGAGGTCCCCAACGTCTGCCCCAATCCCAACGTCCGGCTCTACGCCAAGCTCGAGTTCATGAACCCCACGGGCTCCGTGAAGGACCGTGTCGCCAAGTACCTCATCGAGGATCTCGAGCGCTCAGGCCGCCTCTCGCCGGACTCCATCATCATCGAACCGACCAGCGGCAACACCGGCATCGGGCTGGCCATGATCGCGCGCCGCAAGGGCTACCGCGTGGCCGTCGTGGTGCCGGACAACGTGACCATGGAGCGGCGCCAGTTGCTGGCCCTCTTCGGCGCGGAGGTCATCGATTCGCCCGGGCACCTGGGTTCCAACGGGGCGATCGCGCTGGCCAAACACCTCGTGGCCAGGGACGCCCGCTTCGTGATGCCTTACCAGTACGGCAACGAGGCCAACCCGCGGGCGCACGAGGAGACGACCGCGGAGGAGATCATCGCCGACTGCCCGGAGGTCGATGCCTTCGTGGCCGGCCTGGGCACCGGCGGGACGCTCATGGGCGTGGGGCGCCGCCTGCGCCGCCACAACCCCGACGTGCGCATCTACGCGGCCGAGCCACTGCCCGGTGAGCGTGTGCAGGGCCTGCGCTCCCTCGATGAGGGCTTCATCCCCGAGATCTTCGATGCCTCCGTGCTGGACGGCAGGCTCCTCGTCTCCAACGCGCAGGCCATCGAGGCGCTCCGCGAGCTCACCGACCGGGAGGGCATCTTCGCCGGCGTCTCCTGCGGTGCGGTCATGGTGGCGGCCAAGCAGCTGGCGCGCGAGATGGAGCGCGGCACCATCGTGGCCCTCTTGGCCGATGGCGGCTGGAAGTACCTCAGCGAGGACGTCTGGACGCGGGACCTGGACGCCGACGAGGACGTCGTCGACAGCCTGAACCTGTGGTGAGCGGCGACGATCGCCGACCGGTCCCTGGCGAGTCCGCCGGCGTCGGCGCCCCTGCGGTCCGCTCGACGGCCGACGAGCCGGCCACCACGGGCGACCCCAGCGTCCCCGAGGTGGCGGCCTGGCAGCAGGCGGCCGACAGCGGCGCCGCCACTCGGGATGGCCAGGCTGCGGCCGCCCCAGACGCCCGCCGCCGCGGCGGTCCGCCCTGGACGCCCGCCTCCGCCGCGCTGCCCGCCGCCATCCGCGAGGAGCTCATCGACTGGTTGCGCGGCGCCCTGCCCAACGAGGGCTGCGGCCTGCTCGTCTCCGACCGCTCGGCGGAGGATGGTGGTCTCCCGTATCGCTTCACGGGCCTCCGCAACGCGGCCGCCTCGCCGTACCGCTACCTCATGGACCCCGAGGAGCAGCTGCGCGTCCTGCTCGAGATCGATGACGCCAACGAGGTCGTGTGGGCCATCGTGCACTCGCACGTGGCCTCTCCTCCGCGGCCCTCGGCCACCGACGTCGGGTTGGCAGCCTACCCGGATGCCCTGTATCTCATCTGCTCGTTCGAAGGCCAGACGCCCGACCTGCGCGCCTGGACCATCGTCGACGGCGCCGTCAACGAGGTGGTGCTGGAGCCGGTCTGAGGGCACGGCACGCGGCAGCCTGAGGGGCGCCCAGCAGCGAGGGCGATCAGAAGCGCCACGCACGCGGCGATACACTCGCGGCCACAGTCACGAAAGGAGCGTCTCCATGAGTCAGCTACTCGTCGTCACCTTCGAGCGCCGGGAGAGTGGCGGGCAAGCCAGCGAGCGCCTCAAGTCGCTGCAGAGCGCCCACGGCGCCCAGATCGACGACATGGCGGTCGTGGAGAAGGACGCCGAAGGGCAGATCCACGTCCACCACGGCATGGACAAGACCACGGCCGGCGGGGCCATCGTGGGCGGCACCCTGGGTCTCCTGCTCGGCCTCGTCTTCTTCCCGCTGGCGGGCCTGGCCATCGGCGCCGCCTTCGGCGGGCTCATCGGCCGCTCGCTGCACCACAACATCGACAAGAAGCTCATCGAGGACGTCACCAACGATCTGACCCCGAACACGTCTGCCCTCTTCGTGCTGGGCACCGGCAACGCCTCGGCCGTGGTCAGCGCTCTCGAGCCGTACAAGGGCAAGGTCTACCAGACCACGCTCGACTCCGAGGCTGAGGCGCAGATCCAGGCCGCGCTGGACCGGGGTGAGGAGAGCCAGGAAGGCTAGGCGCACCCGGCGGGGTTCACTCCTCGCCGATGTCCTCGCTCCAGATGCCCGGGTAGCGCGCGATGAACTCGGCCATGAGCGCCTTGCACTCGGCCGAGTCGAGGTTCACGACCTCCACGCCGCGGGAGCGCAGGTAGTCCTCGCCGCCCATGAACGTCGCGTTCTCGCCGACGACGACGCGCGGGATGCCGTACAGCAGGATGGCGCCCGTGCACATGTCGCATGGTGAGAGGGTCGTGTACATGGTGCTGCGGCGATAGACCGAGGCGTGCAGCCGGCCGATGTTCTCCAGGCAGTCCGTCTCGCCGTGGCGGATGGCGCTGCCCTGCTGGACGCGCCGGTTGTGGCCTGAGCCCAGGACCCGGCCGTCGGCCACGAGGGCCGCGCCCACGGGTACGCCGCCCTCCGAGAGGCCGATGGCGGCCTCCTCGATGGCGATCCTCATGAAGTCCTGGTCGTCCATGTCCCCTCCTGTGACTGTCGCTCACGACGCCCGATCAGCGCCCTGCGGCGCCCGCCAGCGGCGCCAGCTGGCGCCGCTGCCATGTCGCAGCCTAGGTGCGACGGTACGCCTTCAGGTAGGCGCCCGGGTAGGGCACGTTGCGCCCAGACAGCGCCAGGGCCGCGATGACGACGATGTACGGAAGCGCCAGCATGAGCTCGTTGGGCACGCCTTCGAAGCCCGGAGTGATGTGCAGTCGCAGGCCCAGTGACGTCACGGCCGCGAAGACGAGCGCCCCGAGCACGCCCCGGAAGATACGCCAGCGCCCGAAGATGACGAGGGCGATGCAGACCCAGCCGCGGCCGGCGATGATGTCGAGGGTGAAGGAGCCCAGCATGGCCAGCGTGATGAAGGCGCCGCCCACGGCCATCAGCGCGCCGCCGATCATGAGGGCCACGTAGCGGATGCGGAAGACGCTGATACCGGCCACGTCCGCGGCCTCGGGGTTCTCGCCCACGGCGCGGATGGAGAGGCCCAAGGGCGTCCTGGCCAACCCCCACCAGGCTGCCGGCACGACCACCAGGAAGGCCAGGTAGGTCAGCCCGTACTGGTTGGCGATACCGCCGATGTCGCCCAGGCCGGCCAGCGGGTCCCACATGGGCATGGGCTCGATGCGCGCGAGCGTCGAGCCGCTGAAGAGCATCCGGTTGGCGAACTCGGAGATGCCGATGAGCCCGATGGTCAGGCCCAGGCCGCTGACGTGCTGGTTGGCGCCCAGGGTGACGGTGAGGATGCCCATGATGGCCCCCGCGATGAGGCCCACGAAGATGGCGGCCACCAGGCCCAGCCAGGCATTGCCGGTCTGGTAGGCGACCGCGAAGCCGAAGAAGGCCCCCGCGTACATGGTGCCCTCGATGCCCAGGTTGAGCACCCCCGCACGCTCTGTATAGGTCTCGCCGACCGTGCCGTAGACAAGCGGCGTGGCCGTGCGGAAGGTGGCCTCCATGATGTCGATGAGGAAGGTCATGCCGGCGGGCTCTCCGCAGGGATGCCCTTGGGTTCAGCAGGCGGCGGCTCACCTTCGTCGGCCGGACGCTCGTCAAAGCGCCTGGCGCGTGCCCGGTGCAGCGCCAGCGCACCGATCACGACCAGCAGCAGCGCACCCTGCACGACCGCGCCGAGCTGCGAGGGGATGTGGAGGCTTCGCTCCGCCGACGAGGCCCCCACGGAGAGATCCGCGAGCAGCAGTCCCGCCAGCAGCACGCCCGGCATGGTCAGGCCGCCCAGCATGGCCACCACGATGCCCGTGTAGCCGAACCCCGGAGAGATGCCCGTCGTGAGGCGGAACTGGATGCCCGCCACCTCGCTGACGCCGGCCAATCCAGCCACGGCGCCGCTGATAAGGGCCACGCGCAGGAGCGTCCGCTCGACCTTGATGCCGGCGAAGCGTGCCCCGTGAGGAGAGAGGCCCACGGCCCGCACGCGAAGGCCGGTGGAGGTGCGGCTCATGATCCACCAGGCCGCCACGATGATGACGACAGCGATGATGAAGCCGAGGTGCAAGCGGGACTTGCCAAGGAAGGGCAGGACGCTGGCCAGCTTCGGGAACTCGGCGGCCTCTGCGATGCGCGGCGATTTCGGGAAAGCCGGTCTCCGGGTCCGTCCAAGGGCCGTGGAGCAGCGCCTCCACGACCAGCAGCGCCACCGGATTGAGCAGCAGCGTCGTGACGACCTCGTCGATGCCCATGCGCACGCGCAGCAGCGCTGGCACCAGTGCCCAGGCGGCGCCGGCCAGCGCTCCCGCCGCCACCATCAGCGGCAGCACCAGGATGGATGGCCAGCCGTGCACGACCTGGCCGATGCCTGCCGCGGCCACGGCGCCCATGAGCAGCTGGCCCTCCACGCCGATGTTCCAGTAGCCGGCCCGGAAGGCGATGGCCACCGCCGTCCCCGCGAAGAGCAGCGGGGTCGAGACGTTGAGGACCTCCCAGAGCGTGAACTCGCGGGTCAGCGGCGCCACGAAGTAGGCGACGTAGGCGTCCAGCGGGTTGGCGCCGGCGATGGCGAAGGCACCGCCGGTGACCGCCAGCACGACCACGATGGCGCCGACCACGATGGCCCCGGTACGGCCGAAGCGCGTCTCAGAGGCTCGTCGTGCCTCCAGGGTCATGCCGCCGCCTGGCCTCGTCCGGCCATGAGCATGCCGAGCTGCTCGGGGTCGGCCTGCGAGGCCTCCATGCGGCCCACGATGCGGCCCTCGTAGAGCACCACGATGCGGTCGGAGAGCGAGAGCAGCTCGTCCAGGTCCTCCGAGAAGAGCAGGATGGCGCGCTCCATCGCGGCGGCGGTCGAGAAGTTCCGCGCGCACGTACTCGCTGGCGCCCACGTCCAGGCCGCGCGTCGGCTGCGAGACGATGACGACCTGCGGATCGCGCGAGAGGACCCGCGCCAGGAGCACCTTCTGGATGTTGCCGCCGGACAGCGTGGCCACGCGGTCGCCGGGTCGAGCCTTGATCTGGTAGCGCTCGATGAGCTCGCGAGCGTGCGACGTCGACGCGCCGCGTGTCCAGTCGGCCGCCCCGGGTGAAGTCGTCGATGTGCTCGAGGATGAGGTTCAGCGAGACCGGCAGGTCCAGCACGAGGCTGGCGTGGCGGTCCTCCGGGATGCGGCCCACCCCGGCGGCCATGACCGCGGACGGCTCCGCGCCGGCCAGCTCCTGCTCGTCCACGAGGATGGACCCGGACGTCACGGCGCGCATGCCGGAGAGCACCTCCGCCAGTTCCGTCTGCCCGTTGCCGGAGACGCCGGCCACGCCGAGGATCTCGCCGGCGTGCACCTCCAGCGAGACGTCGTGCAGGGCCGGCCGTCCCGTGTCCGCCCAGCGCCGAGACCTCGCGGACCCTGAGGCGCGGCTCACCGCCGCCCCAGATGGTCTCCTGTTGACCGACACCGAAGGTCGGTCGACCGACCATCATGCGGGCCAGCTCGCGCTCGTCCGTGGAGCCCGGGGCGGTGCCCACCATGCGCCCGCGCCGCATGACGCTGACGCGATCGCTGATGGCCCGCACCTCGCCCAGCTTGTGACTGATGAAGACGACGGAGAGGCCCTCGCCGACGAGGCGTCGCAGGGTCTCGAAGAGCGACTCGACCTCGTGGGGCACGAGCACGGCCGTGGGCTCGTCGAGGATGAGGATGCGGCAGTCGCGCGCCAGGGCCTTGACGATCTCGACGCGCTGCTGCTCACCCACGGAGAGGCCCTGCACCACGGCATCGGGTCGCACGACGATGCCGAAGCGTTCCGAGGCAGCCTCCACGCTCTGGCGTGCGGCCGCCAGGTCCAGCCGGGCGCCCCGAGCACGCCCCAGGATGATGTTCTCCGTGACCGTCATGGGCTGCACGAGCGAGAAGTGCTGCGTGACCATGCCCACGCCAGCCGCGATGGCGTCCCGGGGCGACCCGATGCTGACGGGCTGCCCACCGACGCGGATGGTGCCGCCATCCATCCGGGTCAGCCCGTAGAGGATGCGCATCAGCGTCGTCTTGCCGGCGCCGTTCTCGCCGAGCAGGGCGTGGACCTCGCCCCGCGCCAGGGCGAGGTCCACCCCGTCGTTCGCGACGAGGCTGCCGAAGCGCTTGGTGATGCCTCGCAGATCGGCGGCCAGGTCGCCCTGGCCGCCGTCGCCGATCATCGGGATGAAGGGGGAGGGCGGCTATTCGGACGGCGGGATGTCCGAGCCGGGCGGGGTCGCCTCGTTGATGTCCACGCGGAAGAGGCCGGAGACGATCTCCGCCTCCTTGGCCTTCACGGTCTCCACGAGGTCCGCGGGGACCTCCCGGACCAGCGTCCGTGTTGATGGGCGCCAGGGCGGCGCCGCCCTTGGCCACCATGCTGAAGTCCTTGAGGTCCTGGGCGGTGTAGGTGCCGCCGGCGACCTGGTCGATGATGTAGTCGGCCGTGGGGGTCATGTTCCAGGTCACGCTGGTCACGACGTTGTCCGGGGCCAGCGACGACTGGTCGCTCATGTTGCCGACGGCGATGACGTCGTTCTCGTCGGCGGCCTCGATGACGCCGAAGCGCTCCGCGTAGAGGACGTCGGCGCCGGCGTCGATCTGGGCCAGGGCGGCTTCCTTGGCCGCGGCCGGGTCGAACCAGCTGTTGATGAAGCTGACCTTGGCCTCCACCTCGGGGTTGACCTCGCGAGCACCCGCGATGAAGGCGTTGGTGATGCGGTTGACCTCCGGAACGGGCACGCCACCCACGACGCCGATGACGCCCGTCTCGGTCAGGCCGCCGGCCAGCATGCCGGCCAGGTAGGCTGGCTCATGGATCCAGTTGTCGAAGACGCGAAGGTTCGGGTCGGCCGGCCCACCGCCGGAGCCGAAGACGAAGGCGATGTCCGGATAGTCGGCCGCCACGGCGCGCACGGCCTCCTCGTTGCCGAAGGCGTCACCGAAGATGATGTCCGGCACGTCGAGCTCGGAGACCTCGCGCAGGGTCAGCTCCATGTCCCCGGAGTAGCCCAGGTCGTCCGCGAAGGTGTACTCGATGCGGCCGGCGTCCGCCTCGGCCTGCAGCGCGGCGTGGATGACGCCGTCCCAGGGCTCCTCGATCTGCGTGGCATAGGCGCCGAAGACCTTGAGGGGCTCGTCCTGGGCGACGACCGCAGCGCTGCCCACGGTCACGGTGAGTGTCAGCAGCCCTGCGGCCGCGCACACGGAGATACGCCTGACCATCGATAGGAACCCTCCAGCGCCGGGAGGCAGGCGCACCCGGCGGGCGATGTCCCGGCCTCCACTCGCTCGAGGAGTCATCGTACCTGCCATCGGCCAGGCCGTGTCAAGTGACTGTGCAGTTGCGATGCGGGTGCAGTCTCCGCGCGGCGGCCAGGAGGGCCGACTCCGTGGGCGTGGAGCCGAGGCCCAGTCGGGCGCCGACGAGGGCGGCCTGCGGGCGGCTCCAGCCCGGCCTGCCGCAGGAGCGGCCAGGAGGCCTCGGCGAAGACCACGACCGGGCTTCCGTCGAGCACGACGCGGCCACGCTCGAGAACGACGATGCGCTCGAAGTACTGGGCCGCGAAGCGCATGTCATGGCTGATGGCGATGACCGTTCGCGCGGCGGCCCGCAGGCTGGCCACCACGCGAGCCACGCGTGCCTCGCCGGCAGGGTCGAGACCGATCGTGGGCTCGTCGAGCACGAGCACGGCCGTCTGCATGGCCAGCAGCGAGGCGAGCGCGAGAAGCATGCGGCGGCTCTCGCCCAGGTCGTGGGGATGGAGGTCGGCGTCATCGGTCAGCCCGGTGGCCGCCAGCGCCTCCGCGACGGCCTGCTCGCGCCGCTCGGCGCTGAAGCCCAGCTGCCGCGGCCCGAACTCGACCTCGGCCCGGACGCTGCGCGAGAAGACCTGTCGGTCGGGGTCCTGGAAGCCCACGGCCACGCTGGCCGCCAGGTCAGCCACGCGGCGGCCCGCGATGTCCGCGCCGTCCAGCAGCACGCGCCCATGGGTCGGGCGCAGCAGGCCGTTGAGGTGCCGCGCCAGCGTCGTCTTGCCGCTGCCGTTGGCGCCCACCAGGGCGACCGACTGACCGCCCGGGATGACGAGGTCGAGGCCATCGAGGACCGGGTCTCCGGCCGGGTAGGCGAAGCTGACGCCCTGCAGCTCGATGTCCATCAGCTGGCCTCGGGGCGTGACGACCCCGGCGTATCGCCGTCCAGGCCGGCCTCCGCCAGCAGGCGCCGGAGGCGTGTCTCGGCCGGTTCCGCGATGCCCAACGCTCGTGTCGCCGGGTCGGCCAGGACCAGGTCGGTGGGCCCCTGCGCCACGACGCGCCCACCGGCCATCACCAGCGCCGAGCTGCAACAGCGGGACACGACGTCGCTCGAGCGCGTGGCGAGGAGCACGGCCGTGCCGGCCGCAGCCGCAGCCGTGATGGCCGACAGGACCATCTCCCGTCCGCGCGCGTCGAGGTGCGCGACCGGCTCGTCGAGGACCAGGTGAGGCGCGCGCATGGCCAGCAGCCCGGCCATGGCCACGAGCTGCTGCTCGCCGCCGGACAGTCGGCGCGGGTCGCGGCTCGCCAGATGGCTGATGGCGACCTGGTCGAGGGCATCGGCGGTGCGTGCCATGACCTCGGCGCGCGACAGCCCGAGGTTGGCAGGCCCAAAGGCGACTTCCTCGTAGACGGTCTCGGCCACCAGCGAGAGTTGCCCGGCGGGCCGCCCGACGCCCAGCACGATCGACTCGCAGAGCCGGTGCACGGGCCAGCTGGCCACGTCCTCGCCGTCGACCAGCAGGGAACCGTGCAGCTGACCGCCGATGACGCGCGGCGCCAGCCCGCTCAGCACCAGGCAGAGCGTGGAGAGACCGGCCTCGGCGGGGCCGACGACGCCCGTGACGCTGCCCCCGGAGAGCGTCAGCGAGACGTCCTGGAGGCTGTCCGTCACCGCGCCCGGGTAGCGGTACGTGGCGCTGCGGAGCGTCATCATGGGACGACCCGCCCACCCACCAGTCGCAGCAGCACGAGCAGGACCGTGCCCGCGACCATGCCCCAGCGCGCCAGGCGCTGGCTGGCGCTGTCCATCGGCGACCACAGCAACGTGTGGCGCCCGGGACGGCTGAAGCCGCGCATCTCCAGTGCCAGAGACCTGGCCTCTGCTTCGGCGATGGCACCGCTCACCGTGGGCCCGGCCACGGCCGTCACGCCCCGCAGGCGCCGCAGCAGGCTGCCTTCACTGTCCAGGCCACGCGCCCGCTGCGCGGCGGTCACCTCGGCGGCGCGCTCGGCCAGGCGCGGGATCATGGCCACGGCGTTGTGGATGACGAAGGTCAGGCGCGCCGGCGTGCCATGCGCCTGCAGGCTCGCCACGAGCTCGGCGGGCCGCGTGGTGAGGTAGTAGAGCGTCAGCGCGCCGGACATGACCAGGACGCGCACGACGACCTCCACGGCGACCCCGATGCCCTCGCCGGTGATGGTGAGTGGGCCGACCTGCGCGACCACGCTGCTGCCACCGGGCGTGAAGAGCACGTTGACGATGGCCGCACTGGCCGCCAGCGGCAGTGCCAGCAGCACCGACGTGCGCAGCAGGCGGGCAGGACGCGCGCCCCGGCCGCGGGCAGCAGCACGGCCAGCAGCCACAGCAGGAGCGGTCCGGCGACCCCGCCCAGCACGACGACCGCCAGCACCGTGGTCAGCGAGAGGGTCAGCCGTGTCAGCGGGTCGAGCCGGTGCCAGGGCGTCGGACCGACCACGCCCACCCCCGGCGGCAGGGCTGCGCTCAGTCGGCCAGCTTGTCCGACTGCATGCGCTCCGTCCAGCGCCTCGTGCGTGGCAGTGGGTCGTTCGATGAGGCACTCGCCCTGCGGGAAGCGAGCCACGGTGCGCAGCGCCAGCGTACCCAGGATGACGTAGACGACGAAGTAGGTGACGACCTTGTCGATGGGGTCCGAGATGAGGCTCTGGCCCAGGACCGCCTGTTCCAGGTCTGCGCCGGCCTGGCGGAAGGCGGCGATGACGAAGTCCGCTCCCGAGCCGGTCACGCCACCGAAGAGGCTCGCGGCGATGGGCGCGGCCACGACGGCCGCCGAGATGCCCGTGAGGGCGCCGGCCACGACGATGTAGGCCGCGGCCAGGTCGCGCTGGCGCAGCAGGAGCCAGACGAGGCCGACGCCGGTGCCGACGACGAGCGCCATGGCCAGCCAGCCCAGGGCGGTGAAGGCCACTTCGTCGCTCGAAGGCGCCAGCGCGCCACCCAGGGAGGCGACCTGCCAGACGCCCAGCGCCAGGACGGCCATGAGGGCCAGCAGGCCGATGGCGACGGCGGCCCCGATGGCCAGCTGTCGTCCGGAGGCGTGCCGTCGCGGGCGCAGCCAACCCCAGCGCGCGAAGGTGCCGGCCAGCAGGCCGATGACGACGGCCACCAGCGCGAAGGGCGCGGCGTACGGGCTGGCGAAGGGAGGCGGCGCCAGGTACGTCCAGATGAGGTTGGTCAGCAGGCCCGTCAGGGCGCCGGCCAGCGGACCGGCCAGCGCGGCCACCAGGATGGTGCCGATCGAATCGAGGTAGATGGGGATCTTCAGCGCGCTCGCGACGGCCGTGCCGAGGACGATGTTGAGGGCCATGGCCACGGGCATCAGCACCAGCGTGCGCGTGTCGAACTGGCGGGTGATGGAATCCAGGCGCCGGGTCTGCAGGTACTCGATGAGGGCGTAGCCGGCGATGCCGGCCGGGATGGCCAGCAGCGTCACCAGTGACCACGAATCGGCGGCCCGCTCTGGGTCGATCTGGCGCAGCAGCAGGACGCCCAGCAGGCCGACGACGAGGAAGGCCAGGAGGCCGCCGCCGACCCGCAGCCAGGTGGCACTCACGGCCGGCCCGGCCAGGCCAGCGCCTCGCGCTTCGCCGGGATCCGCGGCCCTCCGGGACGCCAGGTCGCCGACTCGCTCGATGAAGCGGTCGAAGAAGGTCGCGCTGTCCGCTTCGACCGCGATCTCCAGGTTCGGCTCGCGGCCCCAGGCTCGCCGCCAGTCGGTGACGGTCTCGCCGGTCGTCCAGCGACCTTCCAGCTCCACCTCCACGGCCAGCGCTCTCCGTCCGCGCCAGCCCCGGGTCGAGCGCCGACGCGAGCACCAGGGCATCGTGGATGAAGGCGCCGTAGAAGCCGTCGTAACGGCTGTGGAACTCGAAGTAGAAGCGCAGGGCGTCGGACACGAAGCGCACCACGCCGTTGCCTGCCTCGCCGCCGGCCCGCGTCACCAGCCTCTCCAGGTGCGCGGGCATCATCTTGGCGCGCTCGGTGACGTCCAGGCCGAAGGCCACCGGAAGCCGCACGGCTGGGTCACGGCCCGCGCCGCCCCCCAGGCGGCCAGGACAGCGGCCAGCGCCTCGGGATCGACGCCCGCGTTCCACTCCATGGTCGGCGCGGTATTGCCGGGCGAGCGGTACGAGCCGACCATCATCACCAGTCGATCGCAGCAGCCGCGGCAGGTCTGGCTCGCGCTGCAGGGCCAGGGCCACGTTCGTCAGCGGCCCCAGCGTCACCAGCGTCAGCTCGCCCGGGCGCGCGCGGCTGGCGCCCAGGATGGCCGCCGCCGCATCCTCGAGCACGGGGCGGGCCGTCGGTGCCGGGAGGGCCGCGTATCCCAGCCCCGTCGGGCCGTGCGTGTCCGCGGCCGTGCGCAACGGCCGGACCAGGGGACGCTCGGCCCCCGCGGCCACGGGGATGTCCGACCGACCGGCCAGCTCCAGCACGGCCAGCGTGTTGCGCACGACGTGCGGCAGCTCCACGTTGCCGGCCACGCAGGTGACACCCACGACCTCGGCTTCCGGCGAGGCGACCGCGTAGAGCAGCGCCAGGGCGTCGTCGATGCCCGTGTCGCAATCGATGAGCAGCGCGGTGCGCCCGGTGGTCGGCATGACCCCTGCAGCGTAGAGCCCGTGGAGCGCGTCGTCAGCGCGCTTGGGGCCGAGGTCTCCTCCCGCAGGGCTGAGGCGCGAGCCCGCCCGATGTGTTGGACTACCTGCGTCGCCTGCGGTCCGTGGGCGCAGACTGCATGGCCAGGATCAGCAGCACGACGTGACGGGAGCGACGGGCATGACCACACAGATACTGGACCCGATCCCGGTTTGGGTGGTCTTCGTCGTCCTTCGCCATCGGCTCGCTCATCCTGTACGAGGTCGGGTTCCGGGTCGGCCGCTGGTGGCAGGATCGGGAGCCGGGCGAGCAGGAGGGACCCACGGACGTGCTCGTGGGCGCGCTCCTGGCGCTCATGGCCTTCCTCCTGGCGGTGACCATGACCATGGCCTCCGATCGCTTTGACACGCGGCGCGGCATGGTCCTCGTCGAGGCCAACGCCATCGGCCAGGCATACCTCCAGTCGGACTACCTGCCGGAGCCATCCGCGGAGGCGATGAAGGAGCTGCTCCGGGAGTACCTGCCGCTCCGCATCACGCCGGACGACAAGTCCCAGCTGCCCGCGTACTTCGAGCGCGCCCGTGACCTGCACGCGGAGATGTGGGCCCTCTTCGCGGGGGTCGTCAAGACCGGCCACAGCCCGGACCTCATGTCCTCGCTCGGTGGCTCGCTGACCGACATCGTCAACGCCGACCAAACCCGTATCACGGCGGGCCTCTATGCCCGCGTCCCCGAGACCGTCCTGTGGCTCCTGCTCATCGGCTCGGCGCTCGCGATCGGGATGGTCGGCTACAGCGCCGGTGTCAAGGGCCACCGCAGCGTCCTCAGCGCTGTCGTGCTGGTGCTCGCCCTGGGGATCGTGATCGCGCTCGTCATGGACCTCGACCGGCCGCAGGACGGGCTCGTCAACGTGGGCATGGCGCCGCTGCGGGACGTGCAGCGATGGATCGGGCTACCGGGGGGCGGCTGACCCCGCCCCGTCGTCATCCTCGACGGCGCGCTCCTGCTGGAACGCCTCGACCGCCTCGGTCACCGAGGCATAGAAGTGCCAGGCCTTCGGGTCGTCTGGCCGGCGATAGCGGGCGATGGATTCGCGCACGGCCGTCTGCAGCTCGGCGAAGGCGAAGTGGATGCCCGCCGCGCTGAGCTCGGCATGCAGGTCGATGAGCATCGTGCCGGCGGTCGTGTCGATGTCCGCGATCGGCTCGGCCGCGACGACCACCCAGCGGGGGGCCGGATCGGCTGCCGCGACGAAGCTCGCGGATCCGGTCACGGAACTGCGTGGCGTTGGCGAAGAACAGCGGTGCGGACCAACGCAGGATGAGCATCCCGGGTACCTGGCGCGAATCGGGATACCGCTCCACGTCGTGCCAGCCCGGGACGCCGGCCGGCTTGCCGAGGACGGCCGAGTGCGGTGACCACGCCCGCTTGAAGATCCATCCGACCGAGAGCAGTACCGCCACGACGATGCCCGGCAGCACGCCCAGGAGCGCCACGCCGAGCGCGCTGGCCAACGCCAGCGCGAACTCGGCCTGCGGACCCCGTAGAGCCAGCGCATCCCGGCCGCGTCGAAGAGGCTGATCGAGGCCGTGATGACGACCGCCGCCAGGACCGGCTGCGGCATCGCCGACACGAGACCAGGCCCGGCCACGAGCATCGCCAGCACGAGCGCGGCGGCCACGAGGCCGGTCAGCTGGGTCCGGGCTCCGGTCTGGAAGGCCACCGCGGTCCGTGAGCTGCTGGTGGTGACCGGGAAGCCGCTGAACATGCCCGCGGCGAGGTTGGCCGAGCCGATCCCGGCCAGCTCCTGGTTGCCGTCCAGCTCATAGCCTGCCCGGTTCGCGAAGCCGCCGGAGGTCGAGATGGTGTCCCCCATCGCCACCAGCGAGATGCCGATCGCGGAGGCGAAGAGGATGGCCATGTCCTCCCAATCGACCGCCGGGAAGGAGGGCATCGGGAAGCCCTGGGGCAGGGGGCCGATGACGGCGACGCCGTGCGAGGCCAGGTCGAGGGCCATCGAGAGCACGATGGACAGCACGACCGCGATGAGGATGCCGGGCGTGCGCGGCGAGAACCGCCTGAGGCCCACGATGATGGCCAGGCTGAGCAGGCCGATGGCCAGCGACCAGGGGTTCGTCAGGCCGTCGGCGACTCCCTGCAGGAAGGCCACGGCCTCGTCGATCAAGCCGTCGGCATCGGTCGAGAAGCCGAAGAGCTTGGGCAGCTGCCCGACGAGGATGACGACTGCCAGCCCGGTCAGGTAGCCCGTCCGCACGGGGTTCGAGAGCAGGTCGGCCACGAAGCCGAGCTTGGCCAGCCCAGCGCCCAAGGGTGATGGCGCCGACCATCAGCGCGAGCATCCCGGCCAGCGCGATGGCGGTGGCCGTGTCGCCCGCTGCCAGCGGCAGGATGACGGCCGCGATCATCGGCCCGAGCGCTGAATCCGGGCCCAGCACCAGGATCGGCGACGGGCCCATGAGCGCATAGGCCACCAGGCACACGACGGTGGTGTAGAGGCCGTTGACGGCCGGGAGCCCGGCCAGCTCCGCGTAGGCCATGCCCTGCGGCACGAGCAGGGTGACGAGCACCACGCCGGCGATGAGGTCCGCGAGCGAGCCACGATCGCTCGTACGTGCGCATGGCCCGGATGCCAGGCACCCAGTGCTCCAGCCGCCCGAGTCGGTCGTGTCGTCGTTCCGGTCGTCATCGCGCCCCGTCTTGGTTGCCTTGGGCCCAGTGCCACCAAGGCTACCTCGCGCGTGCTGGCGCGAAGTCGCCTCACGCATCAGAATGGTCGCTCACGCCGTATCGCGCCGGAGGACCAATGGCCGAAAGATCGATCGACGAGCTGGGGCCCGTCGACTACCTGATCGTCGAGTTCCCAGCCGGGCATCAGAACTTCACCGGCGAGGGCGCCGCTGAGCTCATCCGGCTCCATGACGCGGGGATCATCCGCATCATGGACATCCTCATCCTCCAGAAGGCCACCGACGGCACCGTCATGGCCCAGGAGCTGGGCGACCTCGCCGATCTCGGTGAGCTGGGCCGGCTCGAGACCGAGCTGGTGCAGACCCTGGCCGATGAAGACGTCGACCATCTCGCTGCCGCCATGGACCCGGGCAGCATCGCCGGCGTGCTGGTCTACGAGAACCTCTGGGCCGCCCCGTTCGGCTCGGCCATGCGCCGGGCCGGCGGACAGCTCATCGCCAACGGCCGCATCCCCATCCAGGCCATCATCGCCGCGGTCGAGTCCGATGCGGCACTCGAAGCTGAAGGAGTCTGAGATGCCAGGTCGCGCAGGAAGAGGCGTCATCGGCGCCCCCGTCGCCAAGGCCGCGGTCGTGGGCGCCGCCGTCAAACCCGGACCGTCGCCCGTCGCCAAGGCCGCCGTCGTCGGCGCCGCTGTCTCGCCGGGACCGTCGCCCGTCGCCAAGGCCGCCGTCGTCGGCGCCGCCGTCACGCCGGGTCGCCGCCGCTTCTAGTCAGCCGTTCTGGTGGGGCGGTCAGGCGGGACCATACCTGCCTGACCGTCCTGGCCCGTTCAAGCAGCACCTGATGCCTCGGCTGTGGCGACTCGCGATCAGGGAGAGCGCCGTAGCGCCCGAGATCGACCGTGTCGGGTGGTGCCTGAGCGGGCAAGCCGCGCGCCCGCGAGTCGGACATCAGCGACACCACCGTTCGCCATGTGGCCGCCACGATGCCGATGGCCGGCACCACGACGAACATGCCGATCGGACCCGCGATGGCCGATCCGGCCGGGATGGCCACGAGCACGATGGCCGGGTGGATGTGGACCGTCCGACCGTACACGAGCGGACTGACGATGTTGCCGGCCACGAGGTTGAAGACGATCGTCCAGATGCCCATGATCAGCACGTCGATGGGGTCGCCCACGGCGACGGCGATGAGGAAGGCGATGCCTGTCGAGATGAAGCCGCCGATGTAGGGGATGTAGCCCAGGAAGAACGAGATCGACGAAGACCGGGAACGCCAGGGGCAGCCCGAGCAGGACCATGATGACCCACTGGCTGGCTGCTCCGACGAACGAGATGGCACCGGTCCCGGTCATGTAGCCGCCCAGGACGTCGAAGGCCCGCGCACCTGCGGCGCGGACCTGCGGGCTCCGCCTCCGACCGCACATGCGGTGCCACGCCCTTCCAGAGCCGCCCGCCATCGCGCAGGAAGTAGAACGCCAGCAGGATGCCGAGCACCGTGACGGTGACGAGGGCCGCCAGCTGATCGGCCAGCTCGAGGATGGTCTTGCGCGGTCTTCGCGGCACCACTGGCGATGGCGTCGCTGAGTAGGCCCAGGCAAGCCGTCGGCCGACGCGTCGGCGGAGGTGGCACCTGTCGTGACCGTCGCAGGTCAGCTCCGGCACCTGTTGCACGAGCGCGACGACCGCGAGGGCGAGCGCGGCGAAGACGATGAGGGTGCCTCCCCCGAGGCGATGGCGGTGGCCCGACCACGGCTGTGGCCGCGTGCCACGAGCCACGCGACGACGGCTCGAGCGTGGCCGTCAGGATGAGGGCGATGAGGACGGGAAGGACCACGAGCGGCACGGTCACGACGATGGTCACCAGGAGCGCCACGAGCCCGATGAGGATGAGCGTGCGCCAGCCGAACTGGGCCAGCCGGTCGAGCCAGGCCGGGACCAGGCCGGGCAGCGCCGGCGCTGGCCGGGCTCGACGATGCCGACTGCCGCGCCGGCGACCGCGATGACCACGGCCGTCACCGGGACCGCCGCGAAGAGGCCCACGGCGCCGGCCAGCTGATATCCGGCCGGCAAGGCGAGGAGCACGACGGCCGGGTGGATGTTCACGGTCCGCCCGTAGACGTCCGGCCGCACGACGTAGCTCATGATGGCGCCTCGCACGACCATGAGCACCAGCAGGACGACGAACGGCCCCGCACCCAGCGCTCGCGTAGGGCGACCAGCAGGATGAGGGCTCGTGCTGATGATGCCGCCGAAGTACGGGATGTACCCGCACAGGAAGGCGAGCACGGCAAGCGGCGCGGCCATCGGCACGCCCAGCACGACCATGAAGACGTAGTCGGTGATGGCGATGAGGCCCGACAGGAGCGTCGTGCCGCGCAGGTAGCCCCCGACACGCGCCAGGGCATCGTCACCAGCCGTGCTGATGAGGCTCGCGCTTCTGGTCGCTGGCGGCCTGGAACGCCCAGACCCAGGCCTTGTCACCGTCGCGCAGGAAGAAGAACATCAGGAAGGTGGCCAGGATGGCGATGGTCACGAACTCCGCGGCCGCAGCCACGATCCCGCCGCCTGCCGTGCCAGCCTCGTCGCGCACGTACCTGCACAGCCGACGCGATGGCGTCCGAGACCTCTGGCGGGACCCCGAGGTCTGCCAGCTGTGTCTCGACCGCGGTCAGCCCGTCGTCGATGCGAGCTGACGAGCTCCGCGAGATAGGGCAGCAAGGCCAGGACGACCAGGAGCAGCAGCCCACCGATGACCAGGATGGCTGTGGCCCACACGATGGCGGCCGAGGCGGTCCTTGAGCGCCCTCCTGCGCGCAACCGCAGCACGAAGGGGGCGAAGACGGCCGAGACGATGACGGCGACGGCGATGGAGGCCGTGACCGTCCACAGCAACGTCAGGACGTAGGCCGCAACGACGACCAGCGCGGCCACGATCAGGACGCGCCACCCCAGGGCAGCCACGTTGCTGAGCCACTCCGGGACGAGGGGCACAGGTTCGTCGGCGCTCGCGACCACCGGCTGTCCCGCGCCGGTGAAGCCGGACGCCAACACGGCGTCAGGTGGCCGTGCGCCCACCGGGTCGTCCCTTTCTACGTCGCTCACCGGTCCGTCCTCTCCTGTGTGGGAAGGCGCGGACCACCACCGAGTGTCCCCGGCTAGCCGCCCGGACCCATCCTCCCGCTGGGCACTCGGGCCATCATAGGGCCCCGCCGATGGCCGGATGGCCGTCAGGAGGCCACCATCGTGCAGCCGATGAGACCCCTGCGCCCGCGAGTCTGCCGACGGCGCCGGGGAGGCGTCGTCCGCGGGATCGATCGGAGTACATGTTGCCCAGCCGGTCGAGGCTGTTGGTGTTGAGGCTCGGCTGGATCCTCCCTGGCGACGTGGGGTCGGGCGTGACTCGACCGACCAATTCCGGAGGCGAGCCTACGGGACCGCCGACTCCGCTGCCTACTCCCGGTTGGATGAGGCCGCGTCCTCAGCGCCGACCCGCCCCAATCCCCCGATTGGTGGGATGCGCGATGCGTCGGAGCGGCGCATCATGTCCATCGATGCGGTCATGCCCCCGTCCATCGGGCGCGCCGTAGTCTCGTGTCATGGCCGAGCACTGGCCGAGGTCTTGATTGGGGCATGGCCCAGCCCACGCGGGTCGAAGGAGGTCGAAGATGTTGGGACGTGGTCGGCGCATGCGGCGCCGAGGTATGGTCGCCGGTGCTGCCGTCGCGCATCACCGCAGCGAGCAGGAGATGCAGCAGATGCAGCAGCAGGCGGCCGTCGACCAGCAGGCGGCCTACGAGCAGGGTCTGGCGGCTGCGCAGGCTGCAGCGCCGCGCCGGCCGCCACGCCGGCGCCCGTCGATCCCATGGACGCCAAGATGGCCGCGCTCAAGCAGCTCGGCGAATTGCACGATTTCGGGCATCCTGACCGACGAGGAATTCGCGGCCCAGAAGCAGAAGGTCCTGGACAGCTGACGATGCATGCCCATCGACGACGGAGCCTCGCCCCTGCTGGCTTCGGGCCGCTGTGGCAGCTCCTCGACGCCAGCTGGGATGACCTCCAGCGCGTCTCGCGCCTGCTCATGGGGACGGCGAACGAGATGGTGCTCGTGCCCATCGAGCCGTCCCGCCTGGCCATGGTCAGGCGACCCGGACCCGGCTGTCGGCAAGCCCGGACCCGGTGTCGGCAAGCCGGCCGAGCCACCCGGCCGCTGACGCCCATCAACAGACGAATAGGAGAGGGACCATGAAGACTCGCTGGCTGGCCGTCGGTGCGGCCGCCATGCTGCTGCTGGCAGCCTGCAACAACGCGGAGCCGACCCCCAACCCGGAGCTGGCGTTCTGCGACTCGCTCGATGCGCTCGACCAATCGGTGGCCGACGTCGAGGCCATGAGCGCGGACTCGACCGTCGACGATGTCGAGAGCGGCATGGAGGCCGTCGAGGCCGCGGCCGCCACGGTGAAGGACACGGCCGGCGACCTGGCCGAGAGCCAGGTGGAGGCCATCGACGCCGCGGCCCAGGAGCTCGCCGACTACCGCGGCACGATCGAAGGCACCGAGACGGTCGAAGAGGTCATCGCAGGCTTCGCCGACCAGGTCGTCGCACTCAAGGCAGCACGCCAGCAGGCCGGTGAGACGCACTGCGGACTGGTTCAGGCCGAAGCCGCGGCGTCGCAGGCCGCCGAGCAGATCGACGCGGCAGCGTCTCAGGCTGCCGAGGCGCTCGCCTCCTGCCCTGCCCGAGCCCGCCGAATCACCCGCTTCCTGAGCCCGACGGGCAACGAGGCTGAGCAGCTCGACCGCGTTCGGTCGATCAGAGCACACGAAAGGAGCATCTCTCATGGCCATCGGACCGATCTCAGCTGCTGGTCATCGGGTTCAAGCATCCCGATTTCCACGGCCAGATCCTCGAGGAGATCATCCGTCTTCGCGAGAGCAACACGATCCGCCTCATCGACAGCCTGACCGTCTACAAGGACGCCAACGGCGAGGTCGCCGCGGTGAAGATCGAGAACCTCACCCACGATGAGGAGGTCGAGCTCGGCACCAAGGTCGCCGCGCTCATCGGCCTCGGGATGGGCGGTGAAGAGGGCATGCTGGCCGGAGCCGAGATTGGCGCCGAGATCGCGGCCGAGGAGGGCATCAACGTCTTCACCGAGGAAGAAGCCTGGGATGTCATGGCTGCCATCCCCAACGATTCCGCGGCGGCACTCCTGCTCATCGAGCACCACTGGGCCGTGCCGCTCCGCAACGCCATGTTGAGCGCCGGTGGGTACCGCGTGGCCGAGGGCTTCATCGACCCCTTCGACCTGGTGGCCATCGGCCTGATGAGTGCCGAGGAAGCCAGCGCGCACGCCGCGCTGGAGCCCACGACCGAGCCCTCCGCGGCCTGATCCGCCTGACATCTTCGCCCGACCCCGACCCCGGCGACTCGCTACAGTCGCTCGGGGGCGGGTCGGCGTAAGGCGCCGGTACGGCACAGCCGATCTCATCATCAGAGGGAGAAGAATGAAACGACCATTCGGAGTCACGTTCCTGGCGGCGATCTGGGCGTTCGCGGGAACCATGTATATCCTCGCCGGGCTGCAGCTGACGACCTCGGTGACCTTCGGGCCGGTGCCCACCGGTACCGGGTCCTGGTTCTGGGGATGGGTCATCATCCTCACCGGTCTCCTCTTCTGGGGAGCTGCAGGGGCAGCGCTGGCCCTGCAGGTATGGGCCTGGCAGCTGGGCATGTTCCTGGCCCTGTGGGGCCTGTTCCAGGCCTTCCTCATCGTGCTCGGCACGGGCACTTGGGAGATGGCCGTGGCGGCCACGGCATGGCCGCTGCTGGTGCTCTGGTACCTGCATCGCCCGTCCGTGAAGAAGGCCTTCCAGATCGACGACGAGTACTAGCTCGAGCGTCGCTTCTTCCTGAGGCCCTGGACGACATCTCGGCCTCGAGCCACAGAGCACCGATCTCACGACCCCGACATCGACCAGTACCCGCCAGACGGGCACCTCGAGCCGGGGTCGACTCTAATCCACTCCCCAGCGATCGCGATCTTCATCATCGTGCGCGTATCGACCGGTGTCTGCCGGCGCCATCGTCGCCGTGCTTGCGGCCATCGCTGCGAGCGTGGTGTTCGGCCTCGAAGACCAGGCGATCCGCCATGGTCGGCGGGCTCCCGGTGGGTCCGCCTCCTTTGTGCCTGATTTCGCTGGGGCTCGACGATCTGTGGCGCAGGCGGACCGCCCGGACTCGGACCGCTCTGCTCGTCCAGGTACCGGGAACCCTCACTCACCGAGCGGCGGTCCACGCGCCGGCCGGCCACGCCGGGCCCGATATCATCATCTTCCGTCTTGATGCCCCGCTGTCCTTCGCCAGCGGATGTCCTTCGCGACGACATCTCGGCGCCGATTGCACCGCAGATCCTCCCACCCAGCGGGCGGTCATCGAATAGGAGGGTCTGAAAGACGTGGACGCGACAGCGACAGCGATGCTCATCGACGTGGTCAAGGACGCAAAGGCTCGCGGCATCGGACTCGCCGTGGCGCGCAGTCTCGTCGGCCACGAGCGGCTCTTCCTTGAGGTGGACGATGCGGTCACCGTCTCCGGTGTGGCGATCCCGCCAGCTGCCGTGGCCTCCGATGGCGGCGGGCAGCCAGGTTCGCCTCCATCGTCTGCCGGGGTTTCGGCATCATGAGCGCGGGGAGGACCGGGGCACCACGGTCTCCCAGCCCTACGCCCGGCACCATAGGCCCGCCCAGCAACGTGGTGCTCGAGGAGGCCGGGCGACAGATGCGTGCGCCGTGGGCCGCGAGCATCGCGGGCCTGCTCTTCGCCGCCCTGTTCACGGGTTCTCTGTTGTTCATGCGGCTCCAGCCGACGATCGGAGCCTCCGACCAGGAGCTTGCGGACATCTACGCCCGCGGGGAGGACCTCGCGGCGTTCATCGGCGGTATGTACATGGCCCCGTTCGCGGGAATCATGTTCGTCTGGTTCATGGCGGTCGTGCGCGACCAGATCGGGGAGCGCGAGGACCAGTTCTTCGCGACCGTCTTCCTCGGAAGCGGCCTGCTCTTCGTGGCCGTGTACTTCGCGGCCATCGCCGTGGCGAGCGCCCCCGTGGTCGGGGTGCGCTACCTGGGGCTAGACGCGCCGACGAGCGGGGAGATCCAGCTCTTCCAGCAGGTCTCCTACAGCCTGATGTTCGGGTTCGGGACGCGTGCCGCTGCGGTCTTCCTCATGGCAATGGCCTCCATCGGCCTAAGGAGCGGCGTGTTCCCGCGCTGGTTCTCTCGTATCGGTTACCTCGTCGCGATAATGCTGCTCGTGGTGGTGGCATTCTGGGACTGGATCATCCTCGCGCTCCCCGCCTGGATCGCACTGGTCAGCGCCTACATCCTGCGTCGGGAGCGGAGGCGCGCACGGTCAGCCTGAGTGGGTTCGGGATAGAAGCGCGCGCGGCCAGTCGCCCGCGATCGTGCCCTTCGTGCCCCACCGTTCACTCCGTGACATCCGCACCGTCGGTTCGAAGTCGCGAGTAGGCGACGCAGTCGACAGGCACACCGCGCAGCAGGTCCCAGGCACGTAGCACGCCCTCGCGCTGGAACCCGGCGCGCATGGTCATCTGCTCGGAGGTCGTGTTGCCGACCATGATGAAGGCATCCAGCCGGACGACGGATGTCGTCTCCAGCGTCCATTCGGCCACGGCCCGCAGCGCCCGTGTCCCGATGCCGCGGCCCCTCGCTTCTTGTGCCACCCAGCAGCCGACGGTGGCTTGATGGCCTTCGGGCCCGAAACGCGACACCGCACCGAGCAGCGCGTCCGAGCGGGCGTCCACGATGGCGAACGCGGCACCGCTGCCGTCGCTCCACATGGCCAGCGATTCGTCCACGAAGGCGCGGGCATCCGCGGGTTCGTATGGCTGCGGGATGGATACCCACCGGGCGATCTCGGGATCCTGGCAAGCGACGACCAGGGCAGGGATATCGCCATATCGCCACGGCCTGAGAACGATGTCGCCGAGATCCAGGACCGTTGCCTCCACGCCTGCTTCGTGGTGGTCGATTGCTGCCAGGCTGGCCGCCGCGTTCACTGCGGGCGACTCGGTGGAGCGCTGCTCGGGAGTCCCACCGCGATGGCCGCTTGCGTGCGGCCGAATTGACCGTTCGGACCGGACGAGTGGACCGCGAGTCTCCTCCGGGGGTGGGCACGGGTGCTCCGGGCTGCTGTCTCTCATGGCATCGCCAGCTCCATCTCCACCCGCAACTCGAGGGCTTCCAGGAGCTCAGCAGCCGCTGCAGAGGTGCCGGGTCGGGCCCGCCGTTCGCGGACGAAGGCCAGCAGGTCGTTGAGGACAGCTTCACGGTCGCCAACATCCGACATTCGGGTCACGTAGGCCATGATGCCCTCGATCTCGCGCGGGTAGATCCTCTCGACACCGATTCGCTCGAGCGTGCCGGCACGAGCCAGGAGTTCCCTGGCGGCGGGCCGGAGACGGCTCATCCACAGCTCGATGCCATCCGCGGCCAGGCGTTCGTGGAGGTCATCGAGCGCTTCGACCACCGGGACGTCCACCTCCGGGGTGAGGCCCAGGTCCAGGAGTACGACCGAGGGACGCGGCTCTGCCTCCACGGCCGCCATGATCCCGTCGCGCACCGATGCCGCGTTGGCGAAGAAGAGCATCTCGTCAGGGCGCACGATGAGCAGGCCCGGCACGTCGGCTTCCGGCGAGGTCCGCAGGTCGACGGACTCGAGGCCACCCTTGGCACGTGCCCAGGAACGTCATGCGCGGTTCGCTGACACGCCAGACGAGGACGCCCAGCGAGGCCAGGACGGCGAGCGAGAGGGCCTGCAGCGTCGGCATGAGGAGGACGGCGACCAGGGCGATCATGGCGAGCCAGAAATCCACTCGCCGCAGGTCCCACAGCTGGCGCATCTTGCCGACCTTCATCATGCCCGTGACGGCCACGATGACGATGGCGCCAAGGATGGCCTCAGGCAGGGGCTCGAAGAGCGGCGTCAGGAAGAGCGCGACCAGGGCGGTGGCGCCGGCGGC
Source organism: uncultured Chloroflexia bacterium (assembly GCA_963805585.1). Classification (GTDB taxonomy): domain Bacteria; phylum Chloroflexota; class Limnocylindria; order Limnocylindrales; family CSP1-4; genus JAFMJV01. The sequence continues at coordinate 256,911 of CAWDUR010000026.1, forward strand.
GGTGACGAGCGAGGCCGGGGTGTGCGCGCCGGCCTGGTCATTGGCGGCGGACTTCGAGAGTGACGAGCCGATCGGGAAGCCGGAGAAGAGCCCGGCGCCGGTGTTCGAGGCGCCGATGGCGATGAGCTCGCGGTTCGGGTCGACCTTGCCCCCGTGCTTGCGGGCGAAGCTGTTGGCCGGCCCGATGGCCTCCGCGAAGGCGACCAGGGCGATGCCGACGGCCCCAGCGAGAGCAGGGGCAACGCTTCGAGCCCGACGCCCGGCAGCGACGGCGGCGCGAGCCCCGCTGGCAGATCGCCGACGACATGGACGCCCCGGGCCTCCAGTCCCAGGACCACCGAAGCCACGATGGACACGAGCAGCACGACGAGCGCCGCCGGGACCCGCGGCAGCCGATGCTCGAGCAGGAACATGCCGGCGATGCCCAGCGCTCCCACGAGGAGCGTCAGGGGATCGGTCTCGCTGAGCGCCGGGATGATGTCGCGGATGAGCTCGACCGCGGTCTCGCCCTCGGCCTCGATGCCCAGCAGCTTGGGGATCTGCTTGATGGAGATGAGCAGCGCCAGGCCGAAGACGAAGCCGAGGAGCACGGATTCCGAGAAGAACTGGGCGATGCGCCCGAGCTTCAGCGCCCCCGCCCCGATGGAGATGAGCCCCGCCAGGATGGCCAGCGCCGCGGTCAGGGCGATGTATTCGGCACTGCCCTCGGTGGCCAGCTCGGAGATCGTGGCCGCCGACATGATGGCGATGGCGGAGGACACCGCCACGACCAGTTGACGCGAGCTGCCCAGCGCGGCGTAGGCGAGCAGCGCGGCCGGAGCCGCGTAGAAGGCGTACTCGGGAGGCACGCCCGCCAGTTCCGCGTAGGCCATGCCCTCCGGCACGGAGATCGGCGCAGACCGTCAGGCCGGCGATGAGGTCGAGGCGCAGCCAGCCCCGCTGGTAGCCCTGCAGCCACGAGAAGACCGGCCAGGGGCGGGATGCTGTCGATGGACTGGCTGATCTCATGCCTCTCCTACCTCAGCATCTCCCACCAGCAGCTCTCTGGTCGACAGGCCGGGTGTCCCAGCGCGCCCGTCTCCAGCCGGCAGAAGTAGCCGCTCGTCGTTCAGTCCCCCTTGACGCGGCCGCCGCCTCGGCCCCGAAGAACTTCATGGCGGCACGGGTCTTCGTCTGCTGACCGCCCACGATGGGGATGCCGTGGTCGGCCATGTAGCTCCGCATCTCCACCCCGACCTGGAATGCCTCCGAGGGCTGGCACTTGGTCGACAATTCGACGATGCGCGACCCATCCGGGTAGGTCCACACTTCTGCCACGAACTTGCGCTCCATCGTGGACGTGGCCGAGAGGGCCACGCCGAAGACCGCCTTGAGGATGAAGACGGGCCCCAGGGGCACGAGGTCATCGAGACTCAGGCCGGCCGGCGCATGGGCGGCGTAGAACGCCCGCTGCTCCTTCACGAAGAGCTTGCGCAGTGGGAGCCGACCGGCCGCGGCATCACGGATCGCCTGACCGGTCGACTTGCCTTTGTATGAGCCCGAACAGACGAAGCCACCGGGCAACGCATCGAGCTCGACGTTGAAGGCCGCCGATCGCCGTACGTCGTCGGGCAGTGTCTCCGGCTGCACGGGACGAAGCTTGATGACGGTGTCGCCGCGGCCGCCCTGGATGCGCCGCGCCCGCACCACCACGCCCGCGGCGTCGAGCCGTAGGTCCGGTGTGTCGAAGAAGAAGACCTGTCGTGGCTGGGCCTCGACGGGGTCCAGCGGCAGAGGCCCTGGATGGTGGCGCGATGCGCCTTCGCGGGCACCGTGGCCTTGATCTGACGCTGTCCACGCCGCCAAGCAGCCGCATGACCTCAACGACCTGCGTGTCAGAGAGATGAGTCGTGTTCGCGCCAGTGACCATCACAGAAACCCTCCCGGTCGAACGGGGCTCGGGGGACGAGCCTCGATTCCGCACGGATGCGCGCGTAACGGCGGCCCGACCTGGCTGCCGCGAACAAGACACTGACAGGTCGTAGCGCGACCGTCTCATCCGCTCGGGATGAGCCGCGAGGCCCAAGCACGGGACGAGGTCATCCTTCGCCTCGTCCCACGCGGACCTCTTGCGCGGGCGGAAGGGTCGCGTACACTCACCCTCGGGACAGGTGCCGTCACCAGGGCTAGATGCATGGACTTCGGGCGGCGGCTGGCCAGTGAAGGGAGAGTGCCGTGCTGTTGTTAGGTTGCCTCCTCGTCGTTGGGTTCTCCTATCGCACCCCTGAGTGATGCTGGTCCTGGCGTGGCTGTTCAGCGATCGCTGGCAGGTCGTCTGGGGCGGCGAGTGGCTCTGGCCATTGCTGGGCATCATCTTCCTGCCGTACACGACGATCATGTACTTGCTGGTCTGGACCGCCAATGGCATCGAGGGCTGGGACTGGATGCGGATCATCCTTGGCCTGATCCTC
>CAWDUR010000027.1:0-125459 GCA_963805585.1 uncultured Chloroflexia bacterium
GTGAAGAAGTAGGCCAGGTTGGGGATGTAGCCGAGCATGAAGACGATGAAGAGGAACCAGAAGATCGCCCGCAGCGTCGCCCAGGTCCAGCCGTCCGCGTCGAGCAGCCCGAAGACGGCTCGTCGCTGGAGCGCGCTTGATGGGATCGCCTGCTGTGCCACGTCGCTCTCCTGCCCCTAGCCCGAGATCACGATGTCGCCGTGCATCGTCGAAGTGTGACCGGGCACGGTGCAGGCGAACTCGAGGCCGTCACCGGTGGCCGTCCAGGTCAGCGTCTGGACGCCCGACTGCCAGGTCGGGATGCCCGCGTCCGTCGTCCCGTTCGGCGTGTTGATCTGGTCCGCAGTCCCGATGTAGAAGTTGTGATCGAAGCCGGCCGTGTTGTCGATCTCGAACTTGATCGTCTCGCCCTTCACGGCGTCGATCTGCGTGATCACGTTACCGGCCTCGTCCTTGAAGTGCAGGTCCGCGGTGGCCTGCAGCTTGATAACCCGGGGCGCGTCGGCCGTGCCACCGTTGACTGGTTCCGGCGTGGCCGCGGTGTCGCCTGCCGGCGGTGGCGTGGCCGCTGGGGCCGATCCGCCGATGGCACCGCTGGGGTTGCGCCAGCAGGCCGGCGGCGGCGTGGCCCCCGCTTCGGGCTGCCAGTTCGGGTCGCGCCAGCCGCTCACGACGGCGGGCTCCACCGGTTCGGCAGGGGCCGCGCCGTGCGTGGCCGGCTTGTACTCGAAAGTGACATCCGAGCTGGCCGTAAGCCAGGCGATGAGCTCCTCCACCTGGCGGTAGTTGAGCGGGCCGGCCGGCTGCTTCCAGGCCGGCATGAGGCTCGCAGGGTCGCCACAGACGTACCGGCCGCCCACCGTCAGGACGTTCTGGAGGTAGTTGGGGTTGAGGTGGCCGGTGCCGGGCAGCCCACCCGCGGTCAGCGCGTTGTAGAGCTTGGACTGGTCGTTGAGGGGCGGTCCGACGCCACCTTTGCCCTCGGCACCGTGGCAGGTCTGGCAGTTGTTCAGATATAGGGCATAGCCCCGCTCGACGTCGGTGACGTACTGGTCCTCCGCCGCCTGCTCCATGCGCCCCTGTGTGCCCAAGGCCGGCACGCCGGACTCCACGAACCAGTAGACGGGGATGAAGAGTGCGATGGCGAGGACGGCCAGGAAGACGAAACTGCGCGCGTTGGCGCTCTGGCGCACGATCTGGGCGCCGCGCTCCTCGGTGAGTCCCACCGTGTGGGCCTTGGGGCCGGCGGAGAAGCGCTCCACGGCGCGCTGCTCCCCTTCCGGGGCAGGCGTGAGGGCCTGGTCTGTGGCGCGGGCGTCATCCGGCTCGCGCGGCGCCAGCTGGCGGTTGCCTGTCTCGTCGCTCATATGCAGCCGCCGGGCGACTTGGCGGGGATGAGACCTGGCTGGCCAAGGGCGATGGGCAGCGGGCCAAGGACGACCGTGCCGGTGTCCACGATGAGCTCGCCGTCCTGGACGACGTGGGCGAAGCGGTCCAGGCTGCGCGGCGCTGGACCGAGCTCTTGCACCTTGGTGCCCAGGCGGTCGTAGCGCGACCCGTGGCACGGGCACTCGAACCAGTAGTTGATGTCACAGAAGTTGGGCTTGCAGCCCAGGTGCGGGCACTTCTGCCACAGCGTGCGTACGTTCGTGGTCGTGCCCGAGCCATCGGCCGACTCACCGTTCTGGAAGCCCAGGTTCGTGTCGATGAGCTGCACGAAGGTGCGCGCCTGCGGGAAGTAGGCCGGGGCGCCATCCGCGAGCGTCAGGCCCTTGACCTCCGGGCTCTGGTCAACGGTCTCGATGGTGCCCAGGTTGATCTTGCCACCGAACCCGCCACGCGCCAGGTTGGGCCACAGGAACCCAAGCGTGCCGGCCGTGATCTCCAGCAACCAGAGGAACACGGCGGCACCGATGGAGCGGCGGATGAGCTGGCGGCGCGTCAGACCACCCACCTGGCCGTGGCGCATCTCGCGCAGGACCGGATCCGTGAGCGCCTGCGGTTCCTGTGCCCTGGTCAGCTTCCAGTTGCCCATGCTGTCCCTACAGTGCGAAGTAGAAGCCGTCCCACGGCAGCGTCCAGGCGTACCCGGGACCGCGGAAGAAGGCGCCGAGGAAGGTGAGGGTCAGGCCGGCCCCCCAGAAGATGGTGAAGAGCATCACGGCCACTTTGCGCTGCGAGGGACGCGTCGGGCCGCCGTCCCCCCGGGGGCCGCGGTCGATGAAGGGGATGAGGGCCGAGCCCACCAGGATGAGCGTGGGGATGAGCACGCCGCCCACGGAGGGGTGGAAGTAGGCCAGCATCTCCTGGAGCCCCACGAAGTACCAGGGCGCCTTGGCCACCACCGGCGTGACGTTGCCGTTCGCGAGCTCCTCAAGCGGAGCGTTCACGAAGATGCCCATCATGATGAGCAAGATGCTCATCATGGCGGCCGCGAAGAACTCGATGGAGAGCAGGTGCGGCCAGGTCATGACCGTGTCGTCCGGCTCCTTCTGGACCCGAACCACGGCATCCTGCTTGACCAGCGCCAGAAGGCGATAGGGCTTGGCGGCCATGGGCACGCGCTGCTTGTCGATCTCCGTGATGCGCCGCTCCGGCGGCGCGGCCGGCAGGGTGCTGCGCCGCTCCGGCGAGGCGGGCGGGCTGGCGGCCGGGGCGGTGGCCGGGACCTGGGGTTCGATGGGTCGCTCGCTCATGTGTCGTGCCGCGGCCTAGAGCGGGCCGCTGATGCCTCCGTCCTTGCGGATGCGCCAGAAGTGGACGGCCAGGAAGACGGCCGCCACGAGCGGCATGAGGATCACGTGAAGGACATAGAAGCGCAGCAAGGTGTTCTGGCCCACCTCGATGCCGCCCAGCAGCAGCAACTGCGAGGGCTTGTTGAAGAGCGGCGCGAAGTTGGCCATGTTGGAGCCGATGGTGATGGCCCAGAAGGCGATCTGGTCCCAGGGCAGCAGGTAGCCGGTGAAGGACAGGAAGACGGTCAGGAAGAGCAGCACCACGCCGACCACCCAGTTGAACTCCCGCGGCGGCTTGTAGGCGCCGTGGTAGAAGACCCGCATCATGTGCAGGAAGACGAAGAAGACCATGAGGTGCGCGGCCCAGCGGTGGATGTTGCGCGTGAGCAGCCCGAACGGCACCTCCGCCTGGATGCGCAGGATGTCCGAGTAGGCCTGCGTCGCGGAGGGCACGTAGAAGAACATCAGGTAGACGCCCGTGACCGTCAGCACCAGGAAGAAGAAGAAGGACAGGCCGCCCAGGCAGAACGTGTAGGCGAACTTGACGGCGTGCTGACGCACGCGGACCGGATGGAGGTGCAGGAACACGTTGTTCATGACCGCCATGGCCCGAGACCGCTCGTCGTTCGGATAGGGCTGTCGGAAGATCGACCGGAAGACAGAGCTGCGCCGGATGCCCTGATCGATGCGCTCGAGGAAGCTCACTGCCGAATCATCCTCATGGGGTTGTGCCCCCTGCCTGTGCCTGGTTGCCGACACCCGCTAGACCCAACTGGGTGTCGCGGTAGGACTCCTTGTAGAGCCTACCGTCCTCACTCATCTCCTGCATCTCGAAGCGCTCCATGGTGATGGCGTCGTAGGGGCAGCGCTTGACGCAGAGCGCGCAGCGGATGCAGCGCTCCTCATCGAGGACCATGGCCCCACCCTGGCTCCAGCCGTAGGCATCCACGAGCTCGGGCAGCGCGCCCTCCGACTTCATCTGGTTGACGTCGATCATGTGGATGACGCCCTCCGGACAGACGTCCGCGCAGGCCCCGCAAAGGACGCACCGGAAGCCATCGAACCAGATGTTGTAGTTGCACATCAGGCAGCGCGTGGACTCGGTGACGGCCTGGTCGGTCGTATAGCCCTGCTCAGCCGTCGTGCTGAAGTTGACGGTCGCGTCGCTCGAGGGGAAGCGGGCCGCGACGGGCAGGACGGGGATGTGTTGGCGGGGCAGGACATCGTAGAGCTCGGGCATCTCGTGACGCGAGGAGCTCACGATGCGCACGTTGGCCTCGACATCCACCGTGGACCGGCCAGACAGATAGCGGTCGATGGCGTAGGCGCACTTCTTGCCATGGCCGGCCGATTCGATGAGCGTCGTGGGGCCGGTCACGAAGTCGCCGCAGGCGAAGACGCCGCGCACGTTGGTGGCGTAGGTGCCCGGGTCGACGCGCATTCGCCCGCGGCTGATCTGGAAGCTCGCTTCCACGGGCAGGAAGGTGTTGTCGGCGGCCTGACTGACAGCCGGGATGACCGTCTGCGCCGGGACCGTGTACTCAGAGCCCGGGATGGGCACCGGGCTGCGTCGCCCGGTGGCATCCGGCTCGCCGAGCCGATTGCGCACGAAGCGCACGCCAGCCACACGGCCCGCCTCGTCCCCGACGATCTCCACCGGGCTGACGAGGAACTCCATGACGACGCCCTCGCGTTCAGTCTCGCCCAGCTCCTCTTCGTCCACGACGAGCTCACTGCGCGTGCGCCGGTAGGCGATGGTGACGTTGGCGGCACCGTGGCGCAGGCTCGTGCGGGAGCAGTCCATGGCCGTGTAGCCGCCGCCCACGATGACGACGTCGTTGCCGACCTCCAGAGGCTCGCCGAGGTTGGCGCGGCGCATGAAGTCGACGCCGTACTGGATGCCCAGCAGGTCGTTGCCGGGGATGTCGAGGGGCACCGCGCTCATGGCACCGGCGCAGATGGCCACCGCGTCATAGCGCGCGTGCAGACTCCTCGAAGGTGATGTCGCGGCCGACCCGCGTGTCGAAATGGAACGTCACGCCCAGGCGTTGCACGAGCTTGAAGTCCGTCTCGATGGCGTGGCGCGGCAGCCGGAAGGCCGGCACGCCCACGAGCATCGTGCCGCCGGCCATGGGCAACTCGTCGTAGACGGTCACCTGGTGGCCGGCCACGGCCAGCTCGCGAGCCACGGCCAGCCCTGCCGGGCCGGCGCCGACCACGGCCACGCTGGTCTCACGCGGGATGATGTGGGGCATCTCGTCAGGGATGCCCGACTGGTCGTGCCACTCGACGAGGAATCGCTTCATGGCGCGGATCGCCAGCGGGCGGTCGATGTCACCGCGGCGGCAGGCCCGCTCACAGGGCGCCGAGCAGACGTAGGCGCACATGGCCGCCACGGGGTTGGGTTCCCGCGAGAGGATGTAGCCCTCTTCGAAGAGGCCCTCCGCTGCCAGGTTGAGATAGCCGCGGCAGTTGGTCCCCACCGGGCAGGCTTCCTGGCACTCGATGTTGCACTGTAGCCAGGACGCGTCCACGGGCTGGACGAGGAATTCCTGGTGGCTCTCGATGACCACGCTGGATCGACTCTCCTGCACGGGGGCTTGTGTGGACGGTCGGCCGGATGGCCCGGGTGGCCGAGAATCTACCATCGGCGCAGCGGGCTCGTCCGATCGGGCCCGCGTGGCGCTGCCGCCGTGGTGCTGCCGACGAGTCGGGACCATCGTGCCGTTGACCGCGACGACCCTGATTGCCTACGGTTGGCGCATGCCTGTCAGGGATCCAGGGCCGCAGAGCCAGGGTGCCGATGCGTGCGCAGAGGTGCGCCGCATGGCGGCGATCCGCTGCGACGAGGCACGTGCTGCGGCACAGGCGCACGCAGCGGCTGGCGAGCGGACGCGGATGCTCCGCCGCGACCTCGTGGCGGGCGAGCGCGCCCTGGCGACGGCCGAGACATCTGCGGATCCTGGAGTCCGGAGCGCTGCGAAGTCGGTCGCGAGAGAGACGTACCTCAGCGCCCGCGAGCGTGCCACCTCCGAGTCCGAGCTTCGCGAGGCTGCGGCGACCTGGGCGCACGCGCTCGATCGCATCAACCGCACCTCGCGACTGGCCACTCGGACTCTCGAAAGGGTGCGCGCCGAAGTCGCCGCGCTCGATCGCGCTGTCCGGGAAGCCGAGCGCGTGGACCAGGCAGCGCGCATCCGGGCCGAGGCGGCCGAATCGGACTGCCTGGACGCACGGGTGCGCCTGGCCGCCTGCGAAGAGCGTCTCTCCTCCTTGGCCGACCCTGGCCAGGCGGACGAGGATGCGTCCACGGGCCGGCCTGCGGCGAGCGAACCGCCTCCGGCCGTGACCGGCGGCCCTCTGAGCACGATCAGCCAGGTACCCCACGGCGAGCCTCTCGTCATCGAGGCCATGGTCTGCGGCGATCGGCGCGCCCTGGAGCTGGCGGCCGCACTCATCGCCGAGCACGGACGAGTCAGTCCTGCCGCCATCCGGGTGCAGCTCCAGGAGTTCGTGGATGCCGTCAATTCGGCGGCCAGCCAGGCGGGCTTCCTGCTCTTCGACGCCAACCATCGGTTCTGGGCAATGCTCGCCGTCAACGAAGCCCGAGACGTGCTGGCGGCCCTGGCCCGGCTCGGCTTCCGCTTCGAACCGGCCGAGGGCTGGCACGCCGGTCGTGCCCCGACGCCGACCGACCTGACGATGGCCCTGGCCTACGCCGGTCTGGACGCCCGACACGTGCGCGGTCTGCCCAGCGCGGAGGAGTTGCGGTCGCTGCCCGCCTCCATCGGTGTCGATGCGCGCTCGTTCCTGGCCACGTTCGCACCGGACCTGGCCATGGACCAGCTCGTGCGCTGGCTCGAGGTGCGTGCCACCAAGTTGGGACCGCTCTGGGATGCCTGGGGCCTCGTCCGTCCGGTCCTGCTCAGCCCGCGCCGTTCGTTGGGCTCCCTGTCCGGTTGACAGCTACCTGAGGTCGATGATGCTGTAGGCCTCCGCGGCCGCCAGACCGGCCGCAGCTCCGGTCTTGGCCGCCCAGCCTCGGATCCGCTCATCGAGCCCGTCGGGCTGGCGGTGCTGGCTGGCATGGGCGTGGAGTGCGGCCAGCTTGACGTCGAGCGTCTGGCTGATATCGACGTAGGCGCTGGGATGCTCCGGCCAGAAGAGGTACAGCCGCGCCACGGCATGTGGGGCCAGGCCCTCCGCCGTGACCAGGTGCGGGAAGGCCATGGCGTTGCGGGCCGCCGGATAGACGGCATCGACCGCGGCCGCAGCCGCCTCACGATGATCAACATGCTGGACGAAGCCACGCTCATCCACGATGACGCGCGGGTCCGGCGCCGCTACCGCGTCCGGCCGGAAGGTGCGGATGACTCGGACGAGCTGCTCTCTCAGCGCCAGGTCGTTGGCGAGTGCGCCGTCCGGTCGATGCAGGAACGTGACGTCCTCATAGCCGACGACGCGGGCCGCTGCCCGCTGCTCGGCCTCGCGTGTCCGAGCCAGCTCGAGCGGGTCGGCCTCTGCGTCGTCCGAACCGGCGTCACCGCTCGTGCAGCAGACGAGCTGCGCCACGGTCCCCTCGCGAACCCACTTCGCCACGGTGCCGGCGACCCCGAAGTCGGCGTCATCAGGATGGGCGGTGATGACCAGCAGGCGCTCGGGCCGGTCGGTATGCACGACCTCCTGGGTGCTCATGGGGCGACGCTCCCTCGCAGTTGTTATGTTCGTGCTACGTCTCGCGGAAAACTTTAACCAATTTGATACTTGATTTTGGGAGCGGACCCGCTACTCTCCTTGATTAGAGACGTCGCTCGTCTCCCCCCACGAGCGACGTCTTTTGTCGTGTCGCGCGCTCAGGGGTCTCTCACCGCGCGTGTCAGTCAGCTTGCGCGCCGGCGGTGCGCAGGGCCTCGAGCACCTCGGCCGCATGTCCGTCCACGCTGACTTTGGGCCAGACCCGGGCGATACGTCCCTCGGGGTCCACCAGGAAGGTCGTCCGCGCGATGCCCATCGACGTCTTGCCGTACTGCTGCTTGGCCACCCAGACGCCGTAGCGCTCGGCCACGGCATGGTCCTCGTCTGCCAGCAGCGGGTAGTCGAGCCCGTGCTGTCTCCTTGAAGGCGGCTTTCGAGGTGTGGTCCAGCACGCTGATGCCCCACACGACGGCGCCGAGCTCGCGGAAGGCCGCGCCATGGTCGCGGAAGTCGCAGACCTCCGTCGTGCAGCCCGGTGTGAAGTCCTTGGGATAGAAGAAGAGCACGACCCATCGACCACGCTGATCGGCCAGGTCGGCGAGCCTGCCGCTGTCGTCGGGCAGCACCAGCCCGGGGGCCAGGTCACCGACGGCAGGGAGCCGAATGACTGGAGTGTCGCTCATACCCGAAGCGTAGCGCCCGTGGGCCGCGACCGGGTCGGGCGGGTCACTTTGGTCAGTCGCCTGCGTCGTCCTCGGCAGGGATGACGTGCACGCCCCCGGCCATAGCCTGCAGCGTGATGGCCTGACCCACAGCCGGCCATTCGCCACCGCGTGCCTCCACGAGCAGCGCCGGCGCGCCCGGTATCGCCACGGTGTAGAGGACGTGGTCGCCCCCGAAGCGGCGGCTGCTGACCGATCCGCGGATGGGCCCCTCCTCGACCGCCACGAGGCTGGCAGCTCGCAGGACGACGGTCACCTCGCCCGCGGCGAAGTCGTCCGCACCGCTGGGCCCGGCGACCGCCTCCGCCAGGAGGGAACCCCAGGGCGTCTCGAGGCGGCCATCCACCCAGCGGCCCGGGGCCACGTTGCGATCGCCCAGGAAGCGCGCCACCCAGGCCGTCGGCGGCGCCATCCAGAGCTGCTCGGGCGTTCCGTCCGCGACCAGGCCACCGGCGTCCAGGATGATGAGGCGGTCTGCCACGGACAGTGCCTCATCCTGGTCGTGGGTCACGTAGATGGTGGTCAGGCCGAGGCGCGAGAAGATGGCGCGCAGCTCCTCCGGCAGCCGCTCGCGGAGGGATCGGTCCAGCGAGCCCATGGGCTCGTCCAGCATGAGCAGGCGCGGACGGGGAGCCAGCGCCCGCGCCAGCGCCACGCGCTGCTGCTCTCCCCCGGAAAGCTGGTCGACCGGCCGCCGCTCCGCACCGGGCAGGCCCACCAGCGTCAACAGCTCGTGGACGCGAGCACGGATGTCCTCCGCCCGGGCACCGTGCATGCGCATGCCGAAGGCCACGTTCTGTCCGACGTCGCGGTGCGGGAAGAGCGCGTAGTCCTGGAACATGAGGCCGACTCCGCGCTCGTGCGCGGGCACGCCGGCCAGGTCTCGACCTTCGAGATGGATGCTGCCTGCCCGCGGCTCCTCCAGGCCGGCGATCGCGCGCAGGAGCGTCGACTTACCGCCGCCGCTTGGGCCCAGCACGCAGAGCAGCTGGCCGGCCGGCACCTGCAGGTCGATGCCGTGCAGGATGTCCTCACCCTGGTAGGCCACCACGAGACCGCGGATGGTGAGCACGGCGGGCTCAGAAGGGCTGCGGCCCGTGGCCTCGGAGCCGCTCGATGAGCAGCACCGCGCCGGCGGAGAGGATCATGAGGACAGTGGCCAGGGCCATGGCCGTGGCGAAGTTGGCAGCCCCCGGCTGACCCAGCAGCCTGAAGATGGCCACCGGGATGGTCAGCGTGTCCGGCCGGGCGATGAAGAGCGTGGCCCCGAACTCTCCCAGCGAGATGGCGAAGGCAAAGCCTGCCCCGACCAGCGCCGCCCGCGCCAGGATCGGCCCGTCGACCTCGCGCCAGGCGCGAGACGGCGAGGCGCCCAGCACTGCCGCTGCCTCGCGCAGCCGGTCGTCGATGGCGCGGATGATGGGCACGACGGCACGCATGACGAAGGGCAGCGCGATGAGCGAGTGGGCGATGGGGATGAGCAGGATCGAGGTGCGCAGGTCGATGGGCGGCGTATCCAGCGCGACGAGGAAGCCGAAGCCGACGATGACGGCCGAGGTGCCGAGCGGCAGCATGAGCAGGGCGTCCATGGACCTCGACAACCAGCCCCGCCGGTAACCCACGACCACGGCCGCCATCAGACCCAGGCTGCCCGCCAGCAGCGTGGTGAGGACGGCGAAGAGGAGTGAGTCGGCGACGGAGGCGATGGGCGCCACCGGCAGCCGGGTCCGCGAGTCCTCCCGCAGGAGGGCCGCGAAGGCTTCGAGAGAATAGCCCTCGGGGCTGGCCAGGGCCCGCTCGACCAGGATCAACAGGGGCACCAGCATGAACAGCGCCGCCGCCGCCAGGATGGCTCCGACCACGAACCGCTCCCGGCCCGGGCGCGGGCGACGCAGGACCAGGGCGGCGACCGTGCGTCGCTGCACGGCCGACCGCTCCTGAGCGGCGGCGCTGGCCAACAGCAGGGCCAGCACGCCGATCATCTGCAGGATGGTCAACGCGGCCGCGCTGGGCAGGTCGAGCAGGATGGCCGTCTGGCGGTAGATCTCGACCTCGAGCGTCGTATCGCGTGGGCCGCCCAGCAGCAGCACGACGCCGAAAGAGGTCACCGTGAAGAGCATCACGACCGAGGCCGCAGAGACGAGGGCGGGTCGGAGGAGCGGCCAGGTGACCTCGCGGAAGGTCCGCCAGGGCGAGGCTCCCAGGGCCCGGGCGGCCTCCTCGATGCGCACGTCGAGGTGCTCCCAGGTGCCGCCCACCAGGCGCACCACGATGGCCACGTTGTAGAAGACGTGGGCGACCACGATGGCCGCCGCCGAGCCGTCGAGGCGAACCTGGGGCACGTCCGGCCCCAGCACCACTGTGACCAGGGCGTTGAGCGGGTTGCGTGGGCCGAGCAGCGCCAGGAATGCCGCACCGACCACGACGGTGGGCAACACGAAGGGCACGACCGTGAGGGCTCGGGCCACGCGCCGGCCCGGGAAGTCGAAGCGCGCGAAGACCCACGCCACCGGGAGACCCAGCAGCACCGTCAGAAGCGTCGATACGGTCGCCAGCCCCAGCGTGAAGAGGATGACGTCCAGGACGTAGGGCTGGCGCCAGGCGTCGACGATGCCGCCCAGCGCGAGACTGCCCTCCGGCGCCACGCCGAGGGCCAGGATGTTGGCCACAGGCCACAGGAAGAAGAGGCCCACGAAGGCCAGCGGCGGGGCCGCCAGCAGCAGGGCCCACGCCCGAGTCAACGCAGCACGATGTCCGTCCACTCGCGGATCCACTCCTCGCGACCGGCGGCGATGGCCTCCGGGTCAAGGCTGAGCGGCGCCGCCGGCCGGAGGGCGTGGCGCTCGAAGACGGCCGGCAGAACCACGTCCGAGCGGGCCGGATAGACGTACATGGCCAGCGGCAGCTCGGCCTGCGTCTCCGCTGCCAGGAGGTGCTCGATGAGCGCGGCCGCCAGGTCGGGCTGATCCGTGCCGCGCAGGATGCCCGCGAACTCGACCTGCCGGAAGCAGCCCACGTCGAGGGCCGCCGTGGGAGACTCGTCCGCCTCGGGATCGGGCCCGAAGACGACCTCAGCCGCCGGGCTGGAGGCGTAGGAGACGACCATGGGTCGGTCACCTTCACCGGAGCCGCCCGAGAAGGCACCGCGGTAGGCCTCCTCCCAGCCTGCCGTGACCAGCACGCCGTTGTCCCGCAGGCCGCTCCAGAAGCTCTGCCAGCCGCGTTCGGGGTCCTCACCGAAGGCGGCGACCGTGGCCAGCAGGAAGGCCAGTCCGGGCGAAGACGTGGCCGGGTTCTCCACGACCAGCATCCCGGCCAGGGCTGGGTCGAGCAGGTCGTCGAGCGTCTCGGGCACCGGAAGGTCGCCCTCGGCGAAGGCCTCACGGTCGATGTTGAGACACACGTCCGCCGTATCGATGGGCGTGACGCGGTGCTCCGGGTCGAGCTGGAGCTCGACCGGCACGGCCCCCAGGGCGGAGGCCTGATACGGCTCGAAGATGTCGGCCGCGAGGGCCCGCGAGAGGAACGTGTTGTCGACGCCATAGAGCACGTCCGCCAGGGGCCGGTCGGCGGTCAGGATGGCCTGGTTGACCATGGCGCCGGCGTCCCCCGCGGGCAGCACTTCGAGCTGCACGTCGTGCGCGGCCTCGAAGGACTCGATGACCGCGTCGGGCAGGTAGAACGAGTCATGGGTCATGAGCGTCAGCGTCTCGGACTGCGCGCTGGCTGGCAGGGCGCCGGCCAGCAGCGCCATGGCCACCGTCAGGGAGGCCATAGCCCTCGCGGATCGCCTTGGTCCTCGACGGGTGCTCGATGGGTGGTTCATGTCAGGCCTCCTGTGCGGTCCTGGCGGGTCCCTGTCTCTGCCCGTCGGTCGGTGTGCACGACCAGGAGCCGGCCGCGTCCGCTCGTCACGCGGCCCTGGTCTGCCGTGAGCTCATTGGAGAGGCCGAGCGGTCGCCCCAGGGGCAGGGTCGCGCCCTGCAGGGCGAAGCGCAGGCCCTCGGTGTGGATGCCGTCGACGTGCGGGTCGAGCGCGAAGAGCGACACGTAGTCGCCCGCGGTCCCGACGATGCCGGCCTCCCCTGGCCCATCGGCCGTGCCGATGCGCCATGTGCGCGAGCCGTGTCCCACGATGGCCAGCTCGACGCCGTCGAAGCGTGGATCGGCCAGCAGCAGGAAGTTGGCGAAGGAGTGTTCCGGGCGGACGATGCCGAGCGCCCCGAGGACCGTGATGTGCGTCGCCGCGTGCTGGAGGGCCGCCAGGAGGCAGAGCTCCGTGTCGCTCTCGTCCTTGTCCACGGACACGGCCCGCACCTCCACTCCCAGCTTCCGGAGAGCCTCCTGGGCGTCGGACGGCAGCGAATCGAGGTCACCGACGACGAGGTCCGGACGCACCCCCGCCGAGAGGCAGCGTGCCGCGCCACCGTCGGCCGCGATGACCATCGGCTTTCCGTCCGGCGCGGCCGACAGGCGCACGAGCGCCTCGCTGTCCACTTCGCCGTCGGCGACGACGAGGACGTGCGCGCGGTCGTTCATGGAACCAAAGGCCTCCATCTGGGTGGGACGGAGCGCCGTTGACTCCCTTCGCCGGTACGAACCGGATCAGGTTCCGAGGGTCTGCGGTCAGTGCCGCACTCTCAGCGCCGCGTGGGCGCTCCCCTGTCCCATGTGAGGTTGTAGCGGGATGCTACACCCGGGGAGCGCGAAGGCCCTTTGCTAGACTCGCGCCGTGCCCGAGTCCGCGCAACCTGCCCACCAGCGCGTCCGCGAGGCTGCCGCCAGGCGTGGCGTCTCCATCGACATCGTCGTCTTCGACGAGTCCACTCATACGGCACAGGAGGCAGCCGACGCCATCGGGGTCGAGCTGGGCCAGATCGTCAAGTCGCTCGTGTTCGTGGCGCCCGTGGACCTTGCCCGTGACGAAGCCGGCCTGGAGCCCATCATCGCCCTGGTGCGCGGAACGGACCGCGTGGACATCGCCCGACTGGCGACCGTGACGGCCAAGACGCGCGTGCGCCGGGCGACGGCCCGCGAGGCCGGCGACGCGACCGGCTTCAGCATCGGCGGGATCCCGCCCTTCGGTCATCACCAGCACATCCAGGTCGTCATGGACCCGGGCCTGGACGGGTATCCGGAGGTCTGGGCTGCGGCCGGCACCGCCAATGCCGTCTTCGCGATCCCGCCGCGCACGCTGGCCATGCTCTCGGACGCCCTCGTGGCGCCCTGTGCCGAGCCGGTCGTGCCTGACGAGCCCGGGACGTGATCGAGGTCCAGCGTGCCACCGTGGCCTATCCGGGCGGCCTTGCCGCGAGGTATCGATGGGGTGGCAGCGGCAGCGCGGACCAGGTCTTCCTGCTGACCGAGGGCGGCGGCAGCCTGGCCGACCACGCGGCGCTGGCCGGAGGCGACCCGTCCCGCATGTGCCGCGCCGAGCTGCGCGTCGAGGGACCGCTGGGCGCCTGGACCGCGCGCCTGGCCTCGCCTGTCTTCGACGAGCCGGCCGGCCTACTCTGGGACAGCGAGACGCTGCTCGTCGTCACGTACGGCTTCCTCGCCTATGCCTTCGCCAGTCGTACCGGAGAGCTGGCTTGGAGCCACCGTTCCGGCACGCCGCTCGTGGCCCTGCTGGGCTCGACCCGTCTGCCGCACGTCCTCCTCCAGTCCGAGGTGGAGACCGTCGCGCTCGACGCGGCGGGCGGCACGCGCTGGCGGGTGGCGCACCAGGACGTCATCGCCGCGGCGGAGCTGCTGGGCGGCAACCTGGCCTTGACCAGCTACGGCGGCGGCGTCGCCATCCTTGACGCTCACACGGGGCGGAGCCTGCCGGCGTGACGGCAGGGCGAGGTCGCCGGGCGAAGACTGTGGATGAGCGGTGGACAGCGCGGTGCCTGCAGACACCACCTTACCCCGGGTCGCCATTGACCTGCGGCCACCTGCCGGCCTACGGTCAGCCCCGACCCGAAGGGGCCCGGGAACCGACTAACGGCCACGATCGCATCACGGCCCACGTCGCGTGGACGGTTCCTTCGGGTCGTTGCCTGTCCGCCGAGCCGCGGGCGCAGGGCAGGGCGCCCCATCGCGAGGCGCAAGGCAGGGCGCCCCACCGCGGAGCAGGCCCCGCCCATGATCGGACCGGCCCTGATCGTCGGCGCCTTCGTCCTGGCGCTGGCCGGGTGGTTGCTGCTGCGCCGGGCGGGGGATGGCTGGCGGATCGGGCGGTTGCTGGCGGCGGCGCCACTGCGCACACTGGTGGACGCCCAGGCCATCGCCGCGCGAGGCGACCAGGCCTACGTGCGGCTGCATGGACGGATCGACAGCGCCGAGGAGTTCCCAGGCGATGATGGCAAGCCGCTTGTCTTCCAGAGGCGGCGCCTGCAGCGGTGGGTGAACGATCCGGTCCGCGGCAGCCGGTGGCAGACGTTCGATGAAGAGCGGCTCGCCGTCCCCTTCGTCCTGGTCGAGCGTGACCAGCGGGTGGCCGTCGACGTCGAGGCCCTGGGCGACGGACTGGTCGTCGTGCCTCGCGTGGCACGCGGCGTGGCGGCGGACCTGGCAGGTGGTCAGGGTGACGCCCCGGCGGATGCCTCAGGGGACGCCCCGGTGGGCGCGCGGCCGCCCGGTCTGGACGACGGCACGCCCATCGCACTGCGCATCGAGCAGGTGTCTGCGACTGACCACGCCACCGCTTGCGGAGTACCGCGGATCGACGGGACCGGCGCGACGCTCCTGGGCCCCGGGCTGCGCCGGCCGCTCATCCTGACCACGCTCGAGCCAGAAGAGGCCATGCGAGTCCTGGGCGCACACCAGCGCCGCAGCCTGCTGGCGGCCGGCGGGCTGCTGATCGTGGCTTCTCTCATGGCGGCGGCCGGCTTGCTCATGGCGCTCCTCGATCGGGGCGGCCCGCGCCTGGCCGGCTCGCCGCTGGAGGTGCTGCTGGGCGTGGTCGGGCTGGGCCTCGCGACCGCGCTCGTGACGGCTGCCCTGGCGAAGTGGGCACAGCGCTGAACAGCCGCTAGACGAGGACGCGCCGAGACGTTCGTCACGGTGCCGGGCCGGGCGCCCAGGGCGTCAGGCTCGGGGTACGGAACTCCCATATGAGGAGTTGTGAGGTGCGGCCTAGAGTCGGCATCCGTCGGGCGCACCGATGCGCACCGGGATGCAGGCCATGACGAGCACGCCAGACACCACCACACTGCCCATCACGAAAGCCGCGCGGATGCTGGGTGTCCACCCCAACACGCTGCGAGCCTGGGCGGACCGGGGCCGGCTGCGCTGCCTGCGCGTCAACGTGCGGGGCGATCGCCGCTTTCTCGTGGATGACCTGCAGGCCTTCATGCGCACCGCGGAGGCGCCGCCGCCAGGCACGCGGGCAGCCGCCCCGAACGTCACCACGGAGCCTGCGAGCCCGGTCGCCGACTGGGAAGCGCAGATCGATTCGATCGCCAAGCTGGGCACCAGGCTCAATCACCTGAGCTCGGTCGACGAGATCGGCCAGGCCATCTGCGCCGAGCTGCGGCAGCTCATCGACTACCACAACGTACGCGTCTACCGCGTGCGGGGAGATGATGTCGTCCCCGTCGCCTGGCAGGGCCAGACCAGCGAGTACATCGACGAGGACGGTAACCAGCTGCGTGTCCGTCTGGGGGAAGGCATCACCGGTTGGGTGGCCCGTTCCGGTGTCGCCCAGTACCTGCCAGACGCGGCTCGCGACCCACGCGCCGTGCAGATGCCGGGCACGGAGCCCGACCTGGCCGAGTCGATGCTCGTGGCGCCCATGGTCTACGAGGATCGCGCCATCGGCGTCATCGTCCTTTCCAAGCTGGGCCTCGACCGCTTCACGGCCCATGACCTGCGCTACCTGGGCATCTACGCCTCGATCGCCGCGCAAGCCATGGTCAACGCCGACATCTCGGCTCGGCTGCGGGCCCAGGAGGAGACGCTCGACCAGCAGCTGCAGGGCCAGCGGGAGCTGCTCCGCGTCACCGAGGCCATCCTCACCAATCTCGACCCGGCCGCGGTCATGGCCGAGGTCGCCGACAGCCTCGGCCGCATCATCCCCGTCGACACGATCGGCGTGTACGTCCATCAGGTCGAGCGCCACCAGCTCAGCCCCCTGCTGGCCCGCGGGAAGGGCGCCGATGCCTTCCTGTCGCGCCGCCTCCCCGACACGGGCGAGGTCGTCTCCGACGTGCTCACCAAGGGCGAGGCCCGCAGCGTGCGACGAGCCGGCTCCGATCCGGCGGCGCTGATCCTGGCGCCACTCCGCGGTCGCGACCGCGTGCTGGGCATCCTCTACATCAAGCGCTGTGGTCAGGACGCCCGCTTCGATGCCCGCGAGCTCGACCTCGTGCGCGTCTTCGGCGCACACGCCTCCATCGCCCTGCAGAACGCCCTCACCCACCGGGCAGTGGAGATCAGGGCGCAGATGGACGCGCTGACGGGTCTGCGCAACCATGGCACCTTCCGCGAGGAGCTCCTCGACGCGGTCCAGCGCAGGGAGCCGTTCGCGCTGCTGATGCTCGACCTCGATGACTTCAAGTCGTTCAACGACCAGCATGGCCACGAGGCCGGCAACATGCTCCTGACCGCCATCGCGGAGGCCATCCGGTCGGCCAGTCGGCAGTCCGATCACGTGTACCGCTACGGCGGCGACGAGTTCAGCCTCATCCTGCCCCGGACCCGCCTGCGCGATGCCGTCGAAGTCGCGCTGCGGGTGCGTGCCGGGATCCGCGCTGCCCACGGGACCGACGGCATGCCCGCCTCCATGCGCTGCTCCGTGGGCGTGGCCACGTTCCCCGAGGACGGCGACGACCGCGCCTCGCTGCTGCTGGCTGCGGATCGCGCCCTCTATGCAGCCAAGCGGGCGGGGCGGGACCGCGCGGCCACGGCCGCCGATGGACTGGCGCTGGCCGGCGAGTTCGTGCCGCCCTCGATGCCCGTCGACGATCCAGCGCTGGGAGCGCCGGCCCTCGCCTGAAGACTCCGGATGGTGAGTCTCAGGAACGGGCGGAAACGGAGCCCCGTGGCACCCGCACCACCTCGACGGCCTCGTCCAGCGTCACGCCGAACGTGCTCGCGGCCGACCCCTGGTGGACGGCGAAGCTGACCCGACCGTACGAATTGGTGGTCAGGAGTGGCGCCCCGGTCGACACCTCGCCGAAGGTGCGGGCCCAGCGGACCCCCACGTCCCGGCGGGTCGGCCCCCTGCCCAGGCGGACGGTCAGCAGCTCACCCAGCTGCAACTCGGGCAGCGCCGCGACCAGGTCGTCGGCCAGCGCCGAGAGTTTCACGTTGCCGAAGGAGTCAAGGTAGATGGCCTGGCTGGACAGACGACCGGGCAGGATGGCCGGGGCGGGCCACTCCAGGCCCAGCAGACGCCGGGGGTCCACCGCCCGTCCAAGCTCCTCGACGGACACCCCGTCAGCCAGATGCGCTGCGGCCGGTGCGAAGACGTCACGGCCGTGGAAGGAGCTTGAGATCTCGGGCAGGCTGTACCGCGGATCCTCGAGCAGGTGCGCCCGCGTGATGCCGCCCAGGCGCGCAGCGGCCGGCATGAGCAGACCATTGTCCGGGCCGACCAGGTAGTCGCCGCGCAGCGTCTGGATGGCGATCCCCTTGCGAGCCGTGCCCACGCCGGGATCGACCACCGCCACATGGGCGCCGATGGGCAGATAGGGCAGCGCACTCCAGAGCAGTAGAGCCCCGTCCCGGATGGCGAAGCGGTCCACCCCGTGGGAGAGGTCGACGACGATGGCCGAGGGACAGATGCCGGCCACCACGCCGCGCATGATGCCTGCTGAGGGGTCGCGCAGGCCGAAGTCGCTCAGCAGGCTGACGAAGGGCCGGTGGCGGCCGGTCAGTGTGCGCGCCGTCGCTGGCGTGGTGACGGTCTCCGTGTAGATGCGGGCCATGGCGCACCGATGGTACGCGGCACGGTGAGCCACGTGGCGGCGCTATGCTGCCGAGGTCGATGAGCGACCCCGCTGCCACCCGCGGTCCGATGCGCGGCCTCGCCCTCGCCCTGGCGGGTCTCTGGACGGCGACCGCGCTGGCCGTGGCTACCGCCTATCGACCGGGCGGACCCCTGGACATCCTGGTCGCGCTCATCTGCTTCGGGCCCCTCTTCGTGGCGTCGGTCGGCGTGGCCTGGCCGCCCGCGGCCGAGCGACACCGCCACCGCGTGGCGTTGGCCTGGCTCTGGATCGCCGCCATCCTGCTCGCCATCCCGGTCCTCTACGGGGTCGTCAGCACGCTGGCGGCCGACGACCAGCGTTCCCTGGTGCCCTCCGCGGAGGCAGCCTACGCTGGTCTGCTGGCGGTCTTCGCGATGGCCCTCTTCAGCGTCACAGGCTTCGTCCACGAGCGGCGCCGAGCGGCCGTCTTCGAGGTGCGGACGACGCTCCTGGCCATCCTCCTGGCCCTTGCCCTCACGGCTCTCATCGCGGCCGCCTTCGTGCTGGTCGTGCTCATCAACGATGACGCCCTGCGAGCCTCGCGGCCGCCGCGCTCGCCCTATGGACCGACGGACACCGAGCTGGTGCCACCCTTCTGCGACGAACCCATCCGCCTCGGCCGACAGGCCCTCGTGACCATCCGGGCGACCTCCAGCCTCGACGACGTGGTGCGCGGTCAAGCCCTGCTGACCGGTCAGCGCCGCGGCATCGACGAGTCGTGGAGTGGCTCGTGGAGCGGGCCGGACGGGTCGGGCCGGACGGCCTACCTGCGCTTCGGCCGGCAGGCCTGGCTGAACGACGGCACGCGCGACCCGGCCTCCGTCCAGCGCGAGTGGCGGGAGACGGACCCGGACCCCTTCGACACGTCGGGGCCGGACCGTCTCACGATGGACGGCCCGCCGCTGGCATGGGTCAACGTGCCGCGCGGTTCCATCGTCGCGGAGGACCTGGGCCTGGAACTCATCGACGGGGCCCCGGCGCGGCACTGCCGCACCTTCATGGATGGGCAGACGGCCCTGATGCGCTTCCTGCCCCTGCGCTGGCTCCTCCGCGACGACTCCGGGCAGGATGAGGACGACATCCGCCGCTGGCGGGGCGAGATGGATTGGTGGGTCTTCGGTGACGGAGAGCTGGGCCGCGCCGTGGTGGAGGTCTCCGGTTCGCGTGCGGATACCGACTGGCAGGCGACTGGCGTGCGGGCCGTGCTGCGCGCCGAGCTCGAGGCGCTGGAGCGTGATCGGGCGGTGGAGGTTTCCCTGCCGACCCTGCCGCTGGCGACGCCGAGCGACGGGCCCGACGTGTCGAGCGGCGCACCTGCGCCTGCGCTACAGTCCGCCGCGCCATGAGCAGCTTCGACGAACGCGGCGGATCCAAGTGGGACCGCGCGGCGCGCTACCTCAAGATCGCCCAGGTCCTGCACGCACATGGCGAGGCCGGTATCAGCGCGGCTGCGCTGGCCAGGCAGATCGGGGTCTCGAAGCGGACCATCTATCGGGACCTTGAAGCCATGGACCTCGATGCCGGGCTGGCCATCTGGAACGATGGCGGTCGTTTCGGCCTGGAGGCGGGCGCCTTCCTGCCACCGCTGGCGCTGACGCTTCCGGAGGCGATGGCCTTCTTCCTGGCCGCGCGCCTGCTCACGAAGGCCACCGATGAGCTGGATCCGGAGATCATCGGCGCCTTCGTCAAGCTTGCCCAGGTCATGCCCCCGGTGCTGGCCGAGCAGCTCCACGAGACGGCCGACGCCTTCGCCGATACGCCTCGCGACGAGGCTTTCACGCGTGTCCTGCGCACGCTCACAGAGGCGCTCTCCGGGCGCCGCGTGGTGGAGATCGAGTACTCAGCCGGGGTGTACGACCCCTCCAAGGGCGTGCGACGCCTGCGCCTGCATCCGTACGCCATCGAGCCCTCCGCAGAGACGCGCGCGCTCTACGTCATCGGCTTCGACGAGGAGCGGCAGGGCCAGCGCACCTTCAAGGTGGAGCGCATCCGCGGGGTGACACTGACACCACAGACCTTCCCGCCACGCAGCCCCTCGGTGGCCGGCGAGATGCGCTCGGCCTGGGACGTCATCGGCGATGCCGCCCCGGTGGACGTCGTGGTCCGCTTCGATGCGAGCGTGGCGCCGCGGGTGGCCGAGACACGCTGGCACCCCAGCCAGGTGGAGGAAGCCCAGCCCGACGGCTCGCTGCTCTGGCGGGCGCGCGTCGCTGGAGTGCTCGAGATCCGCTTCTGGATCCTGGGCTGGGGGCCGGATGCGGAGGTCCTTGAGCCAGCCGACCTGCGCGAGTGGGTCGCCCTGCAGCACGCCGAGGCCGCCGCTCGCTACGGCTGAGACCCCATCAGCCCATCGGACCGCGACGCTACAGGGCCTTGACGGCGGCCAGCAGGTTCTCCAGGCCGGCCTTGGCATCGGCGAAGAGCATGCCGGTCTTGGGGTTGGTGTAGAGCGAGTTGTCGATGCCCGCGTAGCCGCGGCCCATGGAACGCTTGATGACGACGATGGACTTGGCCTCATCGACGTCGAGGATGGGCATGCCGTAGATGGGCGACGAGGTGTCCGTCCGCGCCACCGGGTTGGTGACGTCGTTGGCGCCGATGACGAGAGCGACGTCGCAGCGCGGGAACTCGGGGTTGATGTCCTCCATCTCCTTGAGCTGCGGGTAGGGCACGTTGGCCTCCGCGAGCAGCACGTTCATGTGGCCCGGCATGCGCCCGGCCACCGGATGGATGGCGTAGGCGACGTTCACGCCACGCTCCTCGAGCAGGTCACCCAGCTCGCGGCAGGCGTGCTGCGCCTGGGCTACGGCGAGGCCGTAGCCGGGCACGATGATGACGTTCTGGGCATAGGCGAGCTGGATAGCGGCGTCGTCCACGCCGACCTCGCGGACCGTGCCGCCGGCGGCCGTCAGATCCGTCTGCGTACCCTCTGCCGCGCCGAAACCACCCACCATGATGTTCAGCAGCGAGCGGTTCATGGCGTCCGCCATGAGCTTGGTGAGGATGCCTCCGGCCGCACCGACGAGGGCGCCGGCGATGATGAGCAGCGGGCTCTCCAGCACGAAGCCGGACATGGCCGCAGCGGTGCCGGTGAAGGAGTTGAGGAGGCTGATGACGACGGGCATGTCCGCGCCGCCGATGGGCAGCACCATGGTCACGCCGAAGGTGAGCGCGGCCCCGAAGACGACCAGCAGGGCCAGGATCTTGACCTCGTTGCCGAGGGCAAGGACGGGCGACTCCCCAGCGCTGAGGACGAGCACGATGGTACCCACCAGGGCCACGATGCCCAGGAGAGCGGTGGTGTACGAGCCGCCCGGGACCGGGATGGGCTTGCCCCTGATGAGGCCCTGGAGCTTGCCCGAAGCGATGAGCGAGCCGCTGAAGGTGACGCTGCCGATGACAACGCCGAGCACCACGAAGATGGCCGTCGAGATGTCCTCTTCCGGCGTGCCCACCACGTGGCCATAGTCGAAGAGAGCCACGAGGGCAGCCGCACCGCCACCCACTGCGTTGAAGAGCGAGACCAGCTGGGGCATGGCCGTCATGGCCACGCGCAGGGCCAGGAACAGGCCGACGGCCCCGCCGATGATGAAGCCCAGGATGATGATGACGAGGCCTTCGCTCGAGATGCCGCCCTCGCGCAGGAGGAGCGAGATGAACGTCACGATGACGGCCACGGTCATGCCGACGGCTGAGATGCGATTGCC
Source organism: uncultured Chloroflexia bacterium (assembly GCA_963805585.1). Taxonomy (GTDB): domain Bacteria; phylum Chloroflexota; class Limnocylindria; order Limnocylindrales; family CSP1-4; genus JAFMJV01. Next base: position 21,816 of record CAWDUR010000027.1, read on the forward strand.
CATGCGCGCCGTGGCCGGGCTGTTCATGTAATGCAGGCCGATGACGAAGGCGCTCGCGGCGAGCACGCCGACGAGGATGACGATGGCGTCGAGGGTCTCTCCGGACATCGGATCAGGCCCCCTTCCCGGCGTCGGACTTGGGGGCGCTGGGGCGCTTCCTGAACATCTGCAGCATGCGGTCCGTCACGACATAGCCACCTACCACATTCATGGCGCCGAAGACGACGGCGATGGCGGCCAGGATGTAGCCGATGAGGTCGGTCGCGGTGGCTGCGATGATCATGCCGCCGATGAGCACGATGCCGTGGATGGAGTTGGCCCCGGACATGAGGGGCGTGTGCAGGGTCGCCGGGACCTTGCTGATGACCTCGAAGCCAACCAGCACAGCCAGGACGAAGATGACCAGCGAGCCGATGAGGCTGATCTCGCCGCTCATGCGGCACCGCCCGTGACCGGTGCCAGGAGCTCTGCCGTGGCCGGATGCACGACCTTGCCGCCGTGCGTGATGACCGTGCCAGCGGTGATCTCGTCGTCGAAGTCGAACGTCATCTTCCCGTCCTTGATGAAGTGCGTCAGCAACGCGCTGATGTTGCGCGCGTAGAAGCCGCTCGCGCCGCCGGGCATCGTGGCCGGCAGGTTGGTCGGCGCGATGATGGTCACGCCGTTCTCCGTCACGATGGTGTCGTCCGGCACGGACAGCTCCACGTTGCCGCCCATGGCGCTGGCCGCCATGTCCACGATGACCGAGCCAGCCTTCATGTTGCGCACCGCCTCCGAGGTCACCAGCAGCGGCGGGCGGCGGCCGGGCACCTGGGCCGTGGTGATGACCACGTCCATCGAGCTGATGTGCCGGTTGAGCTCGGCCTGCTGGGCACGGCGCTCGTCATCGCTCAGCTCGCGCGCATAGCCACCGCTGCCGGTCGCGTCAGCCACCGACTCGAGCTTGAGGAACTGGGCGCCCAACGACCTCGCTTGCTCCTCGGTCTCGGAGCGCACGTCGTAGGCCTTCACGACCGCACCGAGGCGGCGCGCCGTAGCGATGGCCTGCAGGCCGGCCACGCCCACACCCAGGATGAGGACGTTGGCTGGCTTGGCCGTGCCGGCTGCCGTGGTCAGCAGCGGGAAGTAGCGGCCGTAGGCATCGGCAGCCATGATGACGGCCTTGTAGCCACCCACGTTGGCCTGGCTGGAGAGGGCGTCCATCGTCTGGGCGCGCGAGAGGGTGCGCGGCAGCGTATCCAGACTGATGGCGGTGACGCCCACCTTGGCCAGATTCTGGGCACTCTGCGGGTCGATGAGCGGCTGCAGCAGGCCGATGACGACCTGGCCGGGATGGAGCTTGCCGGTCTCCTCCGGGGTGGGCCGCTGCACGCGCAGGACCACGTCTGCGGCGGCGTACAGCTCCGCCTTCCGGGAGGACTCGCGCACCAGCGGCGGCGAAGTCGGCGTCCGGGATCGTGGCCCCGGCACCCGCGCCGACCTGGACGAGAACCTCGTGCCCGGCGGCCGTCAGCTTGCCGACGGCCTCTGGCACGAGGGCGACGCGCCGCTCGTTGGGCGCGGTCTCCTTGACGATGGCGACCTTCATCCGGGTTCCCCGTGACGACAGTGATGGGCGGGCGCGCATCAGCACGGTGGCAGGGCGCCGATGGCCCTGAGTGTACCGCCAATGGCCGCGCCTCGAGCCGGGGGCCCTGGCAGCCACCCGCCGCGCCGGGCGATGGCCCGGGCGGCCTAGTAGAGGCTGGGGAAGCGCCGCCCGAAGCGCGGCAGGACGGCGTCGCCCATCTCCGCCCGGAAGGCCTCCAGCAGGCTCGCGTTGCCTCCGATCCCGAGGCGGTAGGCCACCGTGTAGGCACGCACAGCGCGGCGGAAGGGCGCCGCACCGAAGTCCCGGCGCAGGTCGTCCAGGAAGCGACCGCCCTGGATGTAGATGACCTCGTAGTAGCAGGTCGTGGAGTACTCGCGGATGTCGCGGTCGAGACGGTCGAGCGGGCAGCGGCTGGGCCGAAGCGCCAGGCGCGCCCGCCGCGAGAGGTAGTCGGCCAGCGCCTCGTCGGCGAAGGCGTTGGTGGACTGATCGTTACCGACGATGGCGTACCACCACTGGTGCGCCGTCTCGTGCGAGATCAGGAAGGGCAGTTCGGCCGGCCCGCGTGTGCGCGGGATCCACGTCAGCGCGGGCGATTCCATGGGCAGTCCGCCGCCCGTCTCGGCGATGCGATAGGTGGCATACGGGTAGGCGACCCCGGTGAGCCTCTCGTAGCGGGCCAACTCATCTCGTGCCAGCTCGATGATCCGCCGTCCATCCAGGCGGCGCGTATGCGCGAAGATGGTGACCTGGCCATCGCGCGACCGACCGCGCACGGTCCGCCAGGCAGGGCTGGCGGCGATGGCGAAGTCGCGCACGTCATCGGCCACGAAGACAGCCGTACGGCGGTCGGGACGGCCGACCTGGCGACCCGAGGTGGCCCAGACGAGGCGACGGTCGGCGCTGGCCGTGACCCGCACCTGCGGACTGACCGGTGTCAGGAAGGGCTCGCCGTGGTCCTGCGAGCCGAAGGGGATGGCTCGGCTGAGCCAGGGGATGAAGCGATACAGCTGGACCACCTCTCCGAGCCGGGCGAAGAAGTAGGCGCGCCCATCGATCGTCGTCCGCAGCCTCGCGCGGAAGGCCACCCGGACGCTGGTCTCGGCAGCCTCCGCGAGCGGCACGTCGAAGGGCACGCTGATGGTCTGGCCGACGACCGACGGCTGCACCTTCACAGCGTCGACGGTGACCCTGAGGTCGCGCATGGAGCCGAGCTTGGCGGCAACCGTGTTGAGCTCCAGCCGGTCGACGGGTCCACCACTCGTGTTGCGCAGGGCGATGGTCGTCTGGACGTCCACGCGGCGCGTCTCCCAGTCGAGGTGCACGGCGACGTCGTAGCTGGCCTCCAGGTGATAGCTGGCCACGGCCGGCTGCGCTCCTCGCACGGCCATCTCCGGGGTGGCCACGAGGATCAGCAGGGCCAGCAGCCCGACCACGGCCAGGGCCAGCCTGAAGGTCGCTGAGGGCCGGACGGAGGGTCCGTCATGGGAGACTGGATGTGGCGGTGGACGGTCGGGCACGTGCCCACGGTAGCGGGACAGCCGGGCATCCGTCCACGGGCCGATCGCTCCCGTATCCGGGTGCATTCCGTGGTGCTACCGAGCGCCTATCCGTACTCCACTCCGTGGCAGCACGGATGACGGTCCATACCCTCGAACGCATCATCCAAGGCACAACGTCGAATACACGGACTCGCCCCCCACGACCCTTCACGGCGGGGTCTGAGATGAGCGAGAAGAGAGTCGGACTGCGCTGGGGCGCGTCCGGCTCTCGCATTTCCGGCGGGTCTATCATCGGGCGCATGCAGCCACCACGGACGACGGGTCGGCGCCGCCAGACGCTCCGCCTCGACGTGGCGCTGCTGGCCACGGCCGGCATCCTGCTGGTGGCCACGCTGATCCCGCAGCTCGACCCGGATCTCAACATCGTCATGAAGGACCGCACGCTTGATGTGGCCCTCTCGGCCCTGACCATGGTGGCGGTGGCGGGTCTGGCGGTGCTCTCCCTGATGCGCTACCGGGAGACCGGACGCGTGGCCTCGTATGTGCAGTCGTCGGCCTACGTGCTGTGGGCCATCTTCAGCGCGGTGACCCTGCTGCTCATCGTCTTCCGGCTCGACGGCCGGGTGGGCATGACGCTCGGCGAGCCCGAGCAGCTGCCGGCCTGGGTGGCCGGCGTCGTGCGCCTCAGCGTGGCGGGGCTCTTCATGGTCAGCGGCATCGCGGCTTTCCTGGGCGTCTACGGCGGGACGCGGCGTCGCTTGCGCAGGATCTTCCTCCCGGTCGTCGTCATCGCGGTCGCGACCGTGGTCATCTACCCATTCCGCGACCTCCTCCCGCCGCTCATCGAGCCCATCGGCCTGCAGGCGCTGGTGGCCGACCCCAGGGAGTTCGGCCTCCTTCCCGGCTTCACGGGCGTGGCCATGGTGGCCGTCGTCGCCGGCGTCACGGCGTTGATCGCGGCCGTCGTGCTGTACCGCAACACGTGGGCCCGAGGCGGACCCAGCAGCGATGCCTTCACCGCCCTGGGACTGGTGGTCCTCGTGGTCGCAGAGGTTCAGGACGCCATCTGGCCGAGCGTCTATTCCAACGTGGTGACGATCGCGGACCTCATGCGGCTGGTCGCCTACTTCGTGCTCGCAGCGGGCGCCATCGCCGACCAGCGCACCGACCTGCGTGCGTTGCGCTCGGCCTACACGGCGCTGGACCGCATGCGCGTGAATGACGCCGAGCGGGCCGCACTCGAGGAGCGTGCTCGGCTGGCCCGCGAGATCCACGACGGCCTGGCACAGCACCTTTGGTTCGCCAAGCTCAAGTTCGAGCGTCTCGCCGGGACGCTGTCCGAGCCGGACCAGGCGCTTGCGGCCGAGGTGTCGCAGGCCCTGGACGAGGCCATCGTGGAGGCCCGTGAGGCCCTCGTCACGATGCGCGCCAGCCTCACGGAGGACGTGCCCTTCGGTGACATGCTGGCCCGTGCCGTGGACGATTTCGAGGCGCGCTCGGGACTGCGCGTGGAGTTCTCCATGTCGACCGGCATCCCCTCCAACCTGGCACCCCGCGTCCAGGTGGAGCTCCTGCGCGTCGTCAGTGAGGCGCTCACCAACGTACGCAAGCACGCCGACGCCACGATGGTGCGCATCAGTGCCGAGGTCAGCGAGGGTGAGCTGGTCATCACCATCACGGACAACGGTCGCGGCTTCGCACAGGAGGAGGCCTTCGACCAGGGACTGGGCCTTCGGGGCATGCGTGAGCGGGCACGACTCATCGGCGGCAGCCTGCTGGTCATGTCCGAGCTCTCCGGCGGCACGACCATCGAGGTGCGAGCCCCGCTGCTGACCCGGGGCCTGACCCCCCTGTCGGAGACGGACGAGCGCACCCCCATGGCGCCCGAAATGGACCCCGGGTCCCCCGACCTCCAGCTCGAGCTGCTCGATGTGTTTCCCGATCGAGCGGGGTCAGGCGCGGGCATCCTGTCGCCAGGGCGAGGAGGCGCGGGCGCTACCGATCCCAACGCCTCGGGTGTGCAACCCTAGGCGAGCATGAACATCGACGACCGACCGTCCACGACCGGCGCGCCGTGGGCCGCCGTGTCCGATCGCTGGGGACGCGACACGGGCGTCCACCTGGACAGCGCTGGCATCCCTCAGGTGGGACGGACCGGACGTGGCACGCCGGCACTGCGGGTCATGCTCGTGGACGATCACGCCCTTGTACGCTCGGCCGTGAGCCAGGCCATCGCAGCGCCAGACGTCGAGCTGGTGGCTGAGGCCGCCACCGCCGAGGACGCCTTCGCACTGGCGCTGGCGGTGCGTCCGGACATCATGCTCCTGGACATCGACCTGCCGGGCATGAACGGACTGCAGATGCTCGAGGAGCTGTCACCGCGCCTGCCGGACACGCAGGATCGTCATGCTCACCGTCTCCGACTCGGAGCACGACATGATCGAAGCGCTGGCCCGCGGCGCGGCCGGCTACCTGACCAAGGACCTCAGCCCGGAAGCCCTGCTGCGCGCCCTGCGCGGGACGGCGCGCGGCGAGCTGGCTATGTCGCGACGTTTCTCGGCCCGGGCCATGCGGCACTTCGTGGATGCCGCGCGCAAGGGTCGCAGCGGAGGCGGGGGCATCATCGAAGGTCTCAGCCCGCGTGAGAACGACGTGTTACGCATGCTGGCCGACGGCCTCACCGACCGGGAGATCGCCACGGCCCTCATCATCTCGCCGCGCACCGTGGAGACGCACGTGAGCAACATCCTGCACAAGCTCAACGTGCGCCGGCGCGCGGAGGCCGCGCAACGCTACCGCGAGTCGCTTTGATCGGATCCCCGGGCCGCGTGCCCCAATACGAGGGCACCTAGCAGGGCACCCGGCAGCGCGAACCAGTGGCGCACGACGTCGCCGGAGCCCTGCGGGTCGTAGGCCTGGGGCAGCATGCCGTCGCTGAAGGCGACCCTCACCAGACGCTCCAGCGCCGCGTCCGCGAGTGCCGGCTCGCCCGCCAGGCCGTGAGCGACCCAGGCGAAGATGTCTCCCAGGGTCCAGGTGCCCGGCAGTTGGCGGGCACCCAAGCCACCCGCCGGCCCGGGCACGAAGGCCGGGTTGGCAGTGTCGAAGGCGAAGGCGATGGTGGCGCGCCAGGCTCGATCGGACGGCTTGCAGAAGCCCCACAGTGGCGCCAGCGCCAGCGGCAGGTCGTTGGCATCGATGGTCCGCTCCGCGCCGCCGCGGCCGTCCACGGCCCCGGCCCACTGCGGACCCCGCGGACCGTCAGTGAGCAGGTGCGCCGCGAACGCGGTGCGGGCGTGCTCGGCGCGTTCGGCGAAGCGACCGGCCACCAGGCCCAGCAGTCCCGCGGCGCTGGCCAGCCGCGTCGCGGCATGCCACAGCAGGACCTGATCGGAGGCGCGGGCGCCCTGGGATGGCTGCTCGTCGGTTTCTTCCAGGTCGGTCATCAGGAGCCCGGTCGTCGGATCGATGGCCGACTCGACCGCGGCCCAGGCCCCGCCCGCCAAGTCAGCCCAGGTACGGTCCGCCGGCGCGTCGGGCAAGCTGCCCGTCGTGCTCACGAAGTCGGCCAGCTCAAGAAGCGGATAGAGCTGCATGTCCACCCGAAACGCCGGGTCATGACGCCGGCCGTCGGCGTGGTGGGCGCGCACCCAGCGGCCGTCCGGCCGCTCGCAGCGCAGGAAGAGCCAGCGCAGGTGATCGGCCACGATGGCGGCATCGTCGTCGTGACCACCGCGTGCCCAGGCTGCCAGGAGCAGGCGAGCCTGCCAGTAGGCGTCGCGAGTCACGGAGAGGGGCTGGATGCGATGGTCGGCGAGCAGGCATCGCTCGGCGGCGGAAACCTGGAGCGCCGTGCAGGTGCGGACGTAGATGGCCGCGCGCTGGTCGAGCTGGCCGATCGCCTTGGTGAGGCGGCTGGGGACGCGCAGGGGACGGCGCTCGGCGGATGCTTCGCGCGCGCTCCCCACCGAGCGCGGCCGCGGGGTCGCCCTGGGTAGCTGGGGGCCCTCGGGCACCGGGGTCGGTCGGTCGGGTGTCGCGGCCGGCAGCCGGTCGAAGGAGCAGGCGATGTCGAGGTGCACCTCGTCGGTTCCGTCCGGCCACTCGATCCGGGCCTCCGCAGTGGGCATGCGGCGCCGAAGCACCGTCCATGCCAGTCGCCTGTCGGGGCGGTCCTGTGTCGCCCCGTGACCGGCGGTCGCCTGGCTGGACTCGCCGGACTGGCGCAGCCAGGCCTGGACGATGACCGGGGCACCGTCACCGCTGACGCGCAGGGTGCCCTCGCGAGCCTTGACGCGCGACTTGGGGCCGGCGGCCAGCCCGCCCGGCACGACGACGGCCGCGGCGACCCCTGGGCCGGTCTCGCGCACCTCGGCCAGCGCGGGACGCGCCAGTCGACCCGTGACGCGCAGACGGATCGTGGCTGGGCGATCACGCGGTGTGGCGCGGATGACCACCCGCTGCACCACGGCCAGGCTGCCGCGCGGGGCGTCCTCACGCGTGGTGATGGTGGCGCGGCCGGCCTCCAGGCGCAGGAAAGCATGGGCCTCGCGCCGCATCCAGGAGTGGTAGCGGAGCGCGGCTTCCGCGTTCCCGTGCAGCTCGGGGTCGAAGAGCGGCAGGCCGGTGAGCTCGACGAAGCCCGCCTCCGGGTCGATCGTAGCCAGGCTGAGCCACTCCCCACCCCGGCCAAAGGAGGCACAGACGAGGCCGTTGCCGATGTCGCGCGGCTTGCGCGGTTCGCTCACCAGGGTGCCAGCGGCTCCACGAGCTCGAGGATGGCGCGGGCAAGGGCGTCGGGTGCCTCGAGGCCGATCATGTGAGCCACGTCGGGCATGATCAGGGCCGTCGCGGTCGGCACCTGCGCCTCGAGGTGGCGGGCCACCGCGGCCACGTCGGTGGCATCGAGAGCGCCAGCGATGGCCAGCATGGGCATCGTCAGGCGCGCCAACTGCTTGCCGGCAGGCGGGTCCAGGGGGATGGCTCGGCCCCTCGGCCGAGCTGGATCCCTGCGGGCCCGGATGGCCTCGAGGTCCATCTCGCGGACGAGCTCGCGGATCTCGGCGGGCACGCGGTCGGGAGGCTGGCCCAGGCCGTCCACCCAGGTGCTCACGTCAAGGTCAGCAAGCATCTCGGGCTCGCCGCTCTCCTCGAGTCGATCCAGCTCCTCGTAGAGCGCCGCCTCCTCCGGCGTGGGGTCGACCCAGTAGCCTGCCAGGCCGGCGCCGACGGTCACGAGAGCCGCGACACGCTCCGGGGACTCGACGGCCGTGTCGATGGCCACCATGCCACCGATGGAGTTGCCGACCAGGCAGGCGCGGCCGATGCCGAGGGCATCGAGGACGGCGATCACGTCGGCGCGATCGGAGAAGGCCACGTCCTCGGTCACCGAGGCGCCGCTGCCACGCCGGTCGAACGCGACCACACGGTAGCCGGGGTCGAGAAGATAGGGCGTCAGGGGCTCCCAGGCCCATGAGTCCACGATGCTGGCGTGCAACAGGACGATGGCGGGGCCGTTCCCGAAGTCGTGAACGGCCAGACGGCCACCTGGCACGTCGACGAAGCGCTCCGTCATGGCGCCAGTTTCTCAGGTCCACCGACGGCCAGGATGGCCCGCGCCACCGCGTCTGCCAGGACCGGGAGGGCCGCGGTCACCGCTCCACTGAGATCGCGCCCGAAGGCCACCGATCCGATGCCGACGCCCACGAAGCGGCCCTCGATGGGCACGTCGCGGAGGAGCGCGGCCAGGGCCAGCACCTCGCCCAGGGGCAGTTGATGTGTTGACGTGGCGACCACGGTCACGCTGTTCGAGGTCAGTTCGGCGAGGCCGAGCTCCACGACCTGCCCGGGAGGCGGACCGACGACCGCATCGACGATGATGACCCGCGTCCCCGGCTGCAGCGCCACGAGGTCCTCGACGGCCACGGCACCGAGGACGCGCACGTCGATGCCCGCCACGACCCGTGGCGGGAGGGCGCGGACCGCGAGCGGAGCGACGCCATCGTCGCCGCGCAGCTCGTCACCGCAGGCGAAGACCACGATCGGGCTGCTCATCCTGACAGTGTGCTAGCCGCGCTCGATCTCCAGGCGCAGGAAGTGGGTGGCACAGCTGATGCAGGGGTCGTAGCAGCGGATGAGCGCCTCCAGGCGGGCGGCAGCCTCGGTCTCGGGAAGGTCCAGCACGGCCGGCACGTAGCCGCGCAGGTCGTCCTCCATGAAGACCTGGTTCTGTGACGTGGGCGGCACGATGCGGGCCCTCGTGACATGGCCACGCTCGTCCACTTCGTAGCGATGGAAGAGCACACCGCGCGGGGCCTCGGACGACCAGGCGGCCACGCCGGCCCGCGGCTCCCAGGCCTGCCAGGCATCTGCCGGCGGCTCCCAGCTCTCCACGATGGCCATCGACTCGGCGATGGCGTGGATCGATCTCTACCCCACGCGCGGTGATGGACGCGAACATGTTGCGGCGGATGACCTCGACACCGCCCGCCGCCTGCAGGGCTTCCGCCGCCAGCGGGTGCAAGGCGTCGCCAGCCAGCACGACGCGTGCCGACGGTCCCACGAGGTGATGCCGACCGTCGATGCCCGTGGCCTGGAGCGCCGTGGAGTGCTCCACCTGCTGCTCGGTGAAGGCGGTGTCCCAGTCACACGGCTCGATGGCGAGGCCCTCGGTCGTGATGAGCTGTCCCGTATCGAGCGCATAGCCTGCGCGGTCGTACATCGAGAGCATGAGCGGGTCACGCTCGAAGTCGGGCAGCGCGAAGCCAGCCGTCCAGCGAACCGTCTCCTGCGCGTCGGCCAGGGCCTGCTCCAGGACGGGCAGCATGGCGCGCACCCGGGCGCGGCCAGGCACTCGGTAGAAGCCGCCCACGCGCAGCGCCACGGGGTGAACGGCACGGCCCCCGATGAGCTTCATGAGGTCGACACCGGCCTGCTTCAGTGCCAGGCCCCGCTCCACGATGCGGCGATGGTCGCGCGCCATCTCGAGCGCGCTGTCGTAGCCCAGGAAGTCGGGCGCGTGGAGCAGGTAGATGTGCAGGGCATGGCTCTGCAGCCACTCACCCCAGTAGAAGAGGCGGCGCAGCTGCCGCACCTGCGGGTCCAGCACGACGGAGAAGAGTCGCTCGAAGGCCTCGACCGCCGTCATCTGGTAGGCCACCGGGCAGATGCCGCAGATGCGCGCCACCATGTCCAGGACCTCGTCGGGGTGGCGCCCGATCACGAGCCGCTCGAAGAAGCGCGGCGCCTCGAAGATGGAGAGCTCCGCGCTCACGACCTCGTCACCGCGGACGACGACCCGGAAGCGGCCCTCGCCCTCCACGCGAGACATGGAGTCGACCGCGAAGGTGCGCTCGGCACGCACCCTGGGCGGCCCCGTCGCGTGGCGTTTCGGGCGGCATCTCGTGCGGCGTGCCCCTGCTCATGCCGGGTCCCCGACGCTGCGCATGCCGGGCGGACCGCCGGCCGCGTCGATGACCTCACGCATCTCCGGGGCCCAGGCCGTGAAGCCCGCGAAGCGGGCCGCCACGAGCTCATCGGAGAGACCCAGGGACGAGCGATACCAGTCCGCCAGGCTGCCACCATTGGCCGATTCGCGCGGGCCGAAGCAGCCGTAGCAGCCACGGGCCAGACCTGGGCAGAGCGCACCGCAACCGCTCGAGATGATGGGCCCCAGGCAGGGTTCCCCTCGCGAGACCATGACGCACACGTGGCCGGCACGTTTGCACTGCGCACAGACCGCTTCGCTGGGCAGCTGCGGGCGGCGCCCGACGGCGGTGGCGGTGAGCAGCTCCACGAGCTGGCCCGTGTCTATGGGACAGCCACGCAGCTCGGCATCCACGGAGACGTGCTCGGACACGGGCGTCGCAGTGGCCAGCGTGTCGATGTACTCCGGCCTGGCGTACACGGCGCCGACGACACCGGCGATGCCCCCGTCGTTGCCGGCCCAGGCCCGCAGCGCCTGGATGCCGCCACTCGTGGCGCATGCGCCGATGGTCACCAGCAGGCCGGTCCGATCACGCAGGTGGCGGATGTGGCGGAGCTGGTCGTCGGTGCTGATCGAGCCCTCCACGAAGAGGATGTCGAACGGTCCCTCCGGGGCGCGCTTGGAGGAGGCCTCGCCGAACTCCACGATGCTGAAGCGCAAGCCGATGTCCAGGAGGGCCGGGCCGAGGTCCAGGAAGCCCAGCTGGCAGCCATCGCACGAGGCGAACTTGACGATGCCTACCCGGAGCTGCCGGTCCGAGCTGGGGATGGCCATCACATGCCCTCCAGGTCCAGCGATTCACCCAGCTCCCGGCGCGAGAAGACCGGTCCGTCCTTGCAGACGAAGTACTTGCCCATCTGGCAGTGACCGCAGAGCCCGATGCCGCACTCCATGTGCCGTTCCATCGATACGAAGATGCGTTCCGGCAGGATGCCCCGGCCGGCCAACGAGTTCGAGGTGGCCGACATCATCTTCTCCGGTCCACAGACATAGGCAGTGGTGTGGCTGCCGTCGATGGGCTCCCGGTCGAAGAGATGCGTGACCACGCCGACGGCGCCGCTCCAGGTGCCGACCTTGGCGCGATCCACGGTCACGCCCACGCTGATGTCCTGCCGCGCGGCCCACGACTTGAGCTCTTCGGTGTAGACCAGGTCGGCCGGCGAGCGGGCCCCGTAGAAGAGGCGGACCATCCCGAAGTGCGCGCGATTGGCCAGGATGCGGTCGATGAGCGGACGCAGCGGCGGCAGCCCGATGCCGCCGGCCACGATGACCACGTCACGGCCGAAGGCTTCCTCGATCGGCCAGCCTCGGCCCACTGGGCCGCGCAGCCCGATCTGTGAACCCGGCGGCAGCGAGGTGATGGCGGAGGTGCTGGCACCCTCGTCGCGGATGGTCAGGAAGACCTCACCATCCCGGTAGCGGGAGATGGAGATGGGCACGGCGGAGAAGCCCGGCAGGTCCAGCATGAGGAACTGGCCAGGCAGCCCGTTGCAGACGGCGTCGGGCAGGTTCGTCAGGCGGAGGGTATGGACGTTGCGGGTCTCGGCCCAGGATTCGGCGATGGTCCCGGTCGAGTAGTGACCGGGGTTGGCCGATACCGGCACCGGCTTCTCGGAGCGCTGCAGGGGCGGCCGGACCGGCGCCACGCGCAGCAGGCTCTTGCGCACGTCGATGCCGACCGGGCACCAGGTGATGCAGCGGCCGCAGCCCACGCAGCCGAAGGTCCCGAACTGGTCGACCCAGGTGCTGAACTTGTGGGTCAGCCACTGTCGGTAGCGGTCGCGGACGCGGGGCCGGAAGTTGCCGTGGGCAACCCGCGCGAAGTCGAGCGTGAAGCAGGACGCCCAGCGACGCTCCGACTCGCTGCTCGTGCCAGACAGGTCGGTCGTCTGCCGCACGTCGCTGCAGAAGCAGGTCGGGCAGACCATCGTGCAGCTCGTGCAGGCCAGGCAGACCTCCGCGATCTCGTCCCAGCCCTCCGACTCGAGCTGCGCCATGAGGCGGTCCTTGAGCCCCTCCGTGGTGACGCCGAGCTGGGCGGACATGGCCGCCCGCGCGGCTACAGTGACCCCGGTGGCGGCGTACGACTGCAATGAGCTGGCCTCCGCGAGTCCCAGGCGGTCGGCGATCTTGCGGCCGGCCTCGCTGCCCGCGCGCAGCACGTAGCCGTCCGCCAGCTCGGTCAGGGCGATGTCGAAGCCGCTCCGCACCTCTGGACCGGTGCCCATCGAGGCACAGAAGCATGTGCCGCTGGGCACACCGCACTCGACCGCGACGACAAAGGCCTTGCCGCGGCGGTCGGCGTAGTCCTCATCGATGTAGGGCCCGCCGGCCAGGACCTCGTCGTGGATGGCCAGCGCCGCCAGGTCGCAGGCGCGCACACCCAGGAGGGCCAGGCGTGGCGCGTCGTGCGTGACGTCCTGGTACGTGATGCGGTCGTCGACACGCGTGGCGCGGGCGATGGGCACGCTCGCGGGGTAGGTGAATGACTTCCAGGAGGTGGGCGAGGAGGCGAAGTCGAACGATCTCGACGGCTCCGAGTCGGCAGCGCTTCCGTTGCGGCTGAGTCGGTAGCGGCCCGGCGCTTGCTCGTCGTGGACGCCGGTGGGCAGGTCAGCGCTCGAGGCGACCTCGCCGTAGACGATCGCGCCGTCCTGGACGGTCGGGCCGATGACGCGGCGCCCGTCCTCCTGCAGCAGCGCGATGAGCCGGTCGAGGCCCTCGCGGGGCAGCCATGCACGCATCGTCGTCTCGATCACGGCACGGCCACGGATGCGGCCTGCTACCAGGGCTCGGACTGCTCGGACCCATACAGGTCGAGCAGCTGGTGTCGCGTGGCGCTGAGGCGCCGCGAGAGTGCCTCGAGGACCTTCGGGTAGATGCCGGCTGCCAGCTCGCAGTCGGCATGGACGCGTTCTCGAAGGAGCGTGCCGTCGAAGGCGACGATCCTGACGGGCTCCAGGCTGACGACGGTGGAGGTGGCCTTGTAGGGCGCGATGAGCGTCGACCAGCCGAAGACGTCGCCGGGCTCCACGGTCATGAGCGTCACCGAGCCTCGACCGGCCACGTGCTCGGTCAGCGCGACGCGGCCCTCGATGAGCACGCTGAGCTCCGCGGTGTCATCACCTTCCCGCAGGAGGCGAGCGTTGGCCGGGGCTTCATAGGCGCGTGCCATGCCAGCCAGGCGTTCCTTGACGCCCCTCGAGAGACCGGAGCCGAACCACGTGGCGTCGATCTCCGCGGCCAATGCGGCGAGATCGGTCATGGCACAACGGTGGTCCTGTCGGTCGGGGACCTCGTAGGGCCGTCCGACCCGGGCGGGACGGGCCGTTCGGCGGTGTCGCGACGAGGGCATCGCTGGGCCCGTCGCCTACACCAGGCCGTTCGGGGCCGCTTGTCCCGCGTCACACGGGCCGATGGGCATCGGCACGGATCGCATTCGTGGGGCACTCTAGGGGCATGCATGAAGCCTCGGCTGTGGGAGTCGCGATCGAGAAGGTCATCCACGCCTGGCCGGCGTCCGGGAGGGGCGGCCAGCTGGAGCTCGAGATCCGCGACGCCACGCGCGCGGAGGCGGGGTCGGTGGCTTTCTACGCGGCGGCCATCCTGGCCGACCATGGCTACGCCACGACCACCTTCACCGTGGAGAGCCACGACGTCCACTGCGCCCTCTGCGGTGCGCTGGCCAGCGCACCCTCCCCGAGCGACCCACAGTGCGACCAGTGCGGCGCTCCCCTGCCCCAGGTGCCGGGACCGGCGGTCGTTTGCCGGGAGGTGGCGCCATGTGCCTGATGGCGCCCGCGCGCGTCGTGAGCGTGGACGGCAGTATCTGCCAGGTCGAGCTGGGCGGCCGCGTGGACCCCGCCTCCATGATCCTGGAACCGGACCTGCAGGTCGGCGACTGGGTGCTCGTCAACAGCGGCACCGTCGTACGGCGGCTGGACCCAGACCAGGCGGAGGAGATGACCCAGGCCCTGGCCACCATGTTCGAGATGGCCGACGAAGCCGAAGCCGCTGAGGCTGAGGCAGCGGAGGCCGAAGCAGCTGCGGGCCGGTCAGCCATGCCGTCCGGCGCCAACCCGTGAGCCCGCCACGCCGGCCATGACCAGATGACGGACGCGACCGTTCTCCCCGCTGCCGCGTCGAACCCAAGCCGTCCTCCTTCTCCAGGGGTCGGTGCCTCGGGCCGCCAAGCCCGGGGCACCACTCCACCTTCGGGGCCTGTGCTCTTCGCGCGCTACGCCTTCGGGCCCAATCGGCTCGGCCTGTGCGGGCCGGAGGACTGGCGCGCGCTTCTTGAGCTGGGCGCGGCCGGGGCGGCGTCCGCGTCAGGGGCGGATGGCTCGCCCGGGCTGAGCGCACCGGCGCGCGCGCTCGTCACCGATATCGACCACGGCCTGCGGGACCTCGCGGCGCGCTTCGAGGGCGCCTATCCGTATCTCGAGCTCATCGCCCGGGCACACGGCATCGCTGACGTCATGGACCGCCGCGTCGTGGACGCCTATTGGATCGGCAACACGCTGTCCGACGGCGTCGATCCCGGTCCTCATGCTGCAGTCGATGGACACGCGCTTCCGTGCCCAGCTCGCCCCGGAGGCCTGGCGCTGGCTGCAGGGCAAGCCGCAGGCCGGCGCTCGGCCGACCCACGCCTTCCACGTCTTCGATGTCTTCCCGCGCGTCGGGCTGATGCGTGGCGGCGCCGTCACGGACGCCGTCAAGCTCATGGATGCATGCCGCATCCGCTGGGGTCGCGTGCTTGAGGTGAAGGGCGACCAGCTGGTGGTCAACGCGGTGCCATTGAGGCTCGTGGAAGGCAAGCTCGTGCTGGGTGAGGCACGCCCGCAGACCGTGCGACGCTGGCTGGACGGCACCGGCTTCGTGTCCGACGTCGCGGCTGGCGATGTCGTCAGCCTCCACTGGGACTGGGCCTGCGAGGTGCTCGGTCCCGCGCGCCTTGACGCGCTGCAACGACGGACCGCGCACCAGCTGGAGTTGGCGAACCAGACCATCTGAGGCGAGCGCGGGGTCGCGGGACGGTCGCCGTCGCCCGTCGCCCGAGCTCGGCAGGACGCGTGCTTGGCGGTCATCTCGCCGCGCTCACTCAAGGACAGGAAGTGAGCCCGTCCGGAAGAGGCGCCGGACGGGCTCCGCTTGAGCGGTATTCGCGTTGCTTGGTCTGCCTCAGCCTGTCACGACCGCCTTGTGTTGCGTGGTGGCCAGGGCCACCGCCAGCAGGCCGGCCAGGGACACCAGGACCGCGATGGGCCCTTCGTCCGTCAGCGCTGCGGCGATACCGATCGCGATCATGACCAGGCCACCCATGACCAGGGCGTAGCCGGGTGCGTGGCGACGGCGCTCGTCGCCTTCGCGGATGGCGCGGAACTCGATGAGGACGACGGCCGCCAGCAGGATGACCACCGACAGGATGAGGACCCAGGACATCGGTACGAACCTCCTTGACTCTGGTCAAGAGCATGACAACGTTTACATGGGCTGTCAAATGGCCGAATGGACCGCATCAGGAGGGTCAGTCGTCATGGTGGGCGGGGCGTCCCGAGGACGGCGATCGGCATGGCCGGAAGGGCGTCTCTGGGGAGCCGCTCGGCGCGGCGCCGCTACGGTGCGCTGGCAGCCTCGGGCTGGACGTCGACGGCGGGCACACCGGCACTGCGATAGATGAGCAGGCCCAGCACCAGGCAGACACCGACGCCCACGACGAAGAACCAGAAGGGCAGATCGATCTCCTGCTCGAAGAGCGCCCCTGCCACGATGGAGGCCAGGATGATGGCCAGTGTCGAGACGGCCCCATAGAGGCCCTGCGCCGTAGAGGCGCGCCCGCGGGGCGTCCCGCGCGCCAGCATCGTGAAGAGTGCCGGGCCCATGGCCGCCGTGGCGATGGCCTCGAAGGGCACGATGAGGGTGGCTGTGAACGGGTCGCTGGCGAGGGTGTAGCCCACTCCGGCCAGCATGATGGCCAGGCCACAGAAGATGATGAAGGGGACGGGCCCCTTGCGATCGACCCAGCGGCCCGCGATGGGTGCCGCGATCATCTCCGGGATCCCGAAGACCACGAATGACAGGCCCACCCAGGCGACGGTTGCCCCCAGCGCCACGAGGTAGAGGCTCCAGATGACCTCGTAGACGCCGAAGGACAGGTGCAGGCCAAAGCTCAGCACGAGGGTTGCCACGACTACCCGATTGAAGAGCGCCGAGATGGGCGCCTGTGACGTCGCGTCGGCCGTGTCAGCAGGGATGGCCATCGTCTCCGCTCCGGCGTAGGGCAGGCCGGCGGGCGTGGGTCGGGCGTCAGGGTGATGGACGAACTCCGGTGCCTCCACGACGTGTGGACGGGCCGGCAGCGTGATGGCCAGGACGACCGCCGCCACCACGGCCAGGACGGACGTGAAGACGAAGGGGAAGGCGTAGCCGCCGAAGACGGCTGCGCCGAGGGCGCCGATGGCCGGGCCGAAGACGAAGCCGCCGACCTGGAAGGCGCCGTAGTAGCCGAAGGCTTCACCCCGCTCGTCCGGCTCCGTGGCGTCCACGATCATGCCGCGGGCCGCCGGGTCGTACATGCCCAGGGCCGCCCCGGCCAGGAAGCGCAGGATGAACTGTGCCGCGAACGTCGTGAAGAAGATGGGCAGCAGGCTGACCACGGCGAAGATGAGCAGGCCCGCGATCATCTGGGGCTTGCGCGAGTGGCGGTCCGCCCACCAGCCGAAGAAGGGCTCGGAGATGAGCTTGGCGATGGGCCAGGCGGCCACGATCAGACCGAGCTGGGCAGCATCGATGCCCTGCTCCTGCACGAAGAGGGGCAGGACAGGCAGCAGCGCACCGAAGCCGATCATGATGATGAGCTCCGCGCCGAGCACGGGCAGCAGCGGGCCCCAACGTCGAGACCAGGCACTGATACGGCCGGTGACGTCGAGGTGGATGTGGGGCATCGTGGTCAGCGTAGCGCCGCGGCGCCGATGCCCTGTAGCGGGGCTGGTCGTGCGCGCGGGGGCCGGATGTCACTCCCGCGCTGGCACCGAAGGCTGAACGGCCCTAGGCTTGGCGCGTCGCACGAACCGGGAGGGATCGCCATTGGCTCGCGTCATCGTCTTCGCGCTCATCGCCGCCCTGCTCGCCATCCCCGGCGTCGGCGAACCGGTGATGGCGGCCAAGCCCAGGTGCGACGGCCTGAAGGCGACCATCGTCGGCAGCGACAAGTCGCAGACGATGTTCGGCACGAAGCGGGACGATGTCATCGTGGCCAAGGGAGGCGTGGACCGCATCTTCGGTGAGGGCGGGGATGACATCATCTGCGCTGGACCCGGCAACGACGTCGTGGACGGTGGAGCGGGTCGCGACCGCATCTTCGGTGCCTACGGCAACGATGAACTCAAGGGCGGCCGCGGCAAGGATGTGCTGGACGGGGGCGACGGCGAGGATGCCTGCTATCCCGCCGCGGGCGGCGACCGGGTCAGGCGGTGCGAAGAGGCCGACCTGAAGGTCACCATCGTGAGCCCAGCGAGCGTCCCCGCCGGCGCCCCCATCGTCTTCAATGTCATCGTCCAGAACGTCGGCGTCAAGAGGGCCGGGGCCTCGACACTGAGCATCCTCCAGACGACGACGGGCGTCGTCTGCGGACTGGATCACACGGGTACGACGTCGATCGAGTCGCTGTGGCCGGGAGGCAAGGACGGCCACGAGTCCGCTGACGCGTTCCGTATCGAAGCCGGTTGTTCGCTCGGGGCAGGGTCAGACCAGCATCTGGACATCACGGCCACGGCGACGTCGGCCAACCCGGACGACGACGCCACGAACGATTCGGCCACGGCGCGCGTCGACATCACCTCTCCAGGCAGCTTGCCGACGCCGACCCCCACGCCCATCTCGCTGTAGGGCTTCGCGGCGTGCCGCGCGAGCTGGCACGCCGGCCGCGTAGCATCGCCAGTGATGCAGATCATCGACGGTCGGCCCGTCTATTCGGCCACGGACCTCGTCGGCTTCCTGGCCTGCGGACACCTCACGGACCTGGAGCGCTGCGCCCTGGCGGGGCTGACCCGTCGGCCGGAGCGGCCGGACCCCCAGCTGGACCGCATCCGCAAACGCGGCTACGAACATGAGCGGCGCTACAAGTCGGACCTCGCCGCCGGGGGCCGGCAGGTCACGGACCTCGATGAGCCGCACGATGAGCCGTGGACGGCGGACAAGGGCGCCCGGCTCAGGCAACGCGCCCAGCAAACGATCGAGGCCATCGAGCGCGGCGACGACGTCATCTTCCAGGCCTGCTTCTTCGACGGCACGTGGCTCGGCTTCGCGGACTTCCTCCTGCGCGTGGAGCGACCTACGCCCACGCTCCCCTGGTCGTACGAGGTCGCGGACACGAAGCTCGCGCGCAGCGTGAAAGCTTCGGCGGTCCTCCAGCTCAGCTCGTACAGCGAGCACCTGGCGCGGGTCCAGGGCGCGGACCCGGAGCGGATGCACGTCGCGCTGGGCGGCGGTGCCCGGGAGGTCAAGTCTTTCCGGGTCGCGCCGTACGCGGCTTACTACCGCACCGTCAAGCGCCGCTTCCTGGAGACGGTCGGCGCTCCCCTCCCCGCGCAGTACCCGCCGCCCGCGCCCTCTTATCCGGATCCGGTCGAGCACTGCGACGTCTGCCGCTGGTGGCCCGTCTGCTCGAGTCGCCGTCGGGCGGACGACGACCTCTCGCTCGTTGCGGGCATGGCCGGTCGGACCCGCTCGGAGCTCAAGGAGCGAGCGCTGGCGACACGGCGCGGCCTGGCGGTCCTGCCCCTGCCCGTCAGCCCGCGCCTCGAGCGCACCAGCCCGGAGGCCCTGGCGCGGGTCCGCGAGCAGGCGCGGCTGCAGGTCGAGAGCGACGACTGCGGGAAGGTCGTCTTCGAGCGCCTGCCCATCGAGCGCGCAGAGGATGGCACCCCAGACACCACGAAGGGCCTCCTGGTGCTGCCGACGCCCAGCCCCAATGACCTCTTCCTGGACCTCGAGGGTGACCCCTTCGCCCTGGACGACGGGGTCGACTACCTCTTCGGCATCCTGGAGCCGGGCCGGCAGGGTCCGGACGGAGAGCCCGCCTTCCACGCCTTCTGGTCGCGCGGCGACGATGGCCGCGTGACACCGGAGGCAGAGCAGCGTGCCTTCGAGCAAGCCATCGACCTCATCATCGATCGCCTCGCCGCGGATCCCACGCTCCACGTCTACCACTACGCGTCATACGAGCCCACGCACCTCGGGATGCTCATGGGCCGCTACGGCACGCGCGAGGAAGAGGTCGACCGGCTCATGCGCGGCGACATCCTCGTGGACCTCTTCGGCGCGGTGCGCCAGGGCCTTCGCGTGGGCGTGGAGTCGTACTCCATCAAGAAGCTGGAGCCGCTCTACGGCTACCAGCGGGAGGTGGACCTGCGCGACGCGGGCTCGTCCATCGTGGCCTTCGAGACCTGGCTGGAGGTCGGCGGCGAAGCGGGACGGGATGATGAGACCCTGAGCCGCATCGAGCGCTACAACCGGGATGACGTCGTCTCGACGTGGCAGCTGCGCGACTGGCTTGAGACCCAGCGGGCAGAGCTGGAGCGGGAGATGGGCGAGGCCCTGCCGCGGCCGGTCGTCCAGGACGGCCAGGCCCCGGAGAAGCTCGCCGACTGGCTGGCCGAGGTGCGCGCCACGGAAGAGTCCCTCGTGACCGGCCTCCCGGAAGACCCGGACAGCTGGGACGACACGGCCCGAGGCCGCTGGCTGCTGGCCCAGCTGCTGGAGTGGCACCGGCGGGAGGAGAAGCCCGGCTGGTGGCGCTTCTTCCATCTCGTGAACGACCTCACGGATGAGGAGCGCAGGGACGAGCCGGAGCCGCTGGCGATGCTGGAGCTCATCGGCATCGAGGATCCCGAACGGCGCACGTACCGCTATCGCTTCCCACCCCAGGAGCACGAGATCGGGGACCACGGCGGCGTGGACCCGGTCAGCGGCAAGACCTTCGGGGTCATCGAGGTGGACGACCTGCGCGCTGAGATCGTCCTGCGCTTCGCGAAGACCTGGAAGGGCGTCGGGCATCCGACCGCGCTCGTACCTGAGCTCGTCGTACGGACCGCGGAGATGCAGAAGAGTCTCCTGCGGATCGGGCAGGCCATCGCGGCCGACGGGTTGGCCGAGGACGGGCCCTATCGCGCGGCGCGGGACCTGCTGGCGCGCCGGCCGCCCCACGTGGAGTGGCACGTCCGCGGTTCGGAGCTGCGGGGTCCCGGCCAGTCGGCGGAGGATGCTGCCCATGCGCTCGTGACGCGGCTCGATCGCTCGTACCTGGCCATCCAGGGACCGCCAGGGAGCGGCAAGACCTGGACGGGTGCGCGGCTCATCCTGGACCTCGTGGCACAGGGCCGGAAGGTCGGCGTCACGGCCAATAGCCACAAGGTCATCGGCAAGGTGCTGGATGACGTCGTCGATGCTGCCCGGAAGGACGCGAGGTTCGTCGGGCGGCTGCCGCGCCTCGGGCAGAAGCCCGCCGATGGTGAGGCGCCGACCTGCGCGGAGGCGCAGCCGCTGCCGTCCGCGAAGGCCGTGCGGGATGCCCTGGCCGCGGACGAGGTTGATGTCGTGGGCGGCACGGCCTGGCTCTGGGCGAGCGACAAGCTGGTCGGATCCGTGCACGTCCTCGTCATCGATGAGGCCGGCCAGTTCTCCCTGGCCAACGCCGTGGCCGTCTCGGCCGCGACCGAGTCGCTCGTCCTGCTGGGCGACCCTCAGCAGCTGGACCAGCCCACCCAGGGCACCCACCCCCCGGGTGCCGGGCGCAGCGCGCTGGCCCACCTGCTCGGGGAGCACGCCACCATGCCGGGGCACCTCGGGCTGTTCATGGATCGCACCTGGCGGCTCCACCCGGACATCTGTGCGTTCACGTCGGAGGCCTTCTACGAGGGCAAGCTGGAGCCGCAGGCGGGCAACGAGAAGCAGGGCCTGACAGGCGCCCCGCCGCTGGACGGCACGGGCGTCCGAATTCTTGGCCGTCGACCACGTGACGGCCCGGGATGACACCAATTCACCCGCCGAGGCGGAGGCCGTCGCGGACATCGTTGCGCGGCTGCTTTCGACGGGCGCGACCTGGACGGACCACGAGGGGGAGCCGCGCGCCGTGCGACCGGAGGACATCCTCATCGTCTCGCCCTACAACCTGCATCGGCGGCGCATCCGGGCTGCCTTGGCGGCCCGGAGTGGGTCGGCCGGGCGCGTCCCCGTGGGCACCGTGGACAAGTTCCAGGGCCAGCAGGCGCCCATCTCCATCTACTCGATGGCCACGTCGCGTCCGCAGGATGCTCCGCGCGGCCTGGAGTTCCTCTTCTCGCTCAACCGCCTCAACGTGGCCACGTCGCGGGCCCGCTGCCTGACTCTCGTCGTGGCGTCACCCGCCCTCGTCCTCGTCGACGCCAAGACCCCGCGACAGATGGAGCTGGCCAACGCCCTGTGCCGGTTCGTCGAGGTGGCGGAAGGCGACATGTGGTCGGCACCCCGACTGCTACCGTCGCCTTGAGGAGGCAAGGATGACCGCTGGCCAGCGCCGTTGGACCCATGCAGACCAGACCCGGCTGGAGGCCGCGCTGAGGCTGGATGCGAGAGAAAACCCCGATCTGACCGTTGACCCGACCTCCCTTGATCGCCGTCAGTCGATCGCGTAGGATGCGGCCATGACTCCGTTACTCCCCGTTCAGGCCCGGGTCGTCGAACTCTTCGCCGGTGTCGGTGGCTTCCGCATCGGGTTGGAGCGGTCTGGGTGGCAGGTCGTCTGGGCGAACCAGTGGGAGCCGACGACCGCTGCGTCAGAACGCGTTCGACTGCTACGTGAAGCACTTCGATGCGGGCGACGCACGTCTGCGCTGACATCCACGAGGTCATGAACGAGGCAGAGGCCGGCCGGCGGGCGATCCCCGACCACGAGTTGCTCGTCGGCGGATTCCCTTGCCAGGACTACTCCGTGGCCAAGACGCTCAACCAGGCCGTGGGCATCGTGGGCAAGAAGGGCGTGCTGTGGTGGGAGATCCACCGGTTGCTGACCATGAAGCGCCCGCCGCTACCTGTTCCTGGAGAACGTCGACCGGCTCCTCAAGAGCCCGACCAGTCAGCGCGGCCGGGACTTCGGCGTGATGCTGGCCACCCTGGACAACCTCGGCTACGAGGTGGAGTGGCGGGTCGTCAATGCAGCGGACTACGGCTTCCCCCAGAAGCGCCGTCGCGTCCTCATCGTTGGTCGTCTGGCCGGCGAGCAGCCACGAGACCCGAACGAGGTCATCTACCGTGGGACCCTGGCGCGCGCCCTGCCCATCGAGCCAGGCCCGACCCTCTCATCGTCGGCGACATTCAAGGTCGAGGGGGATGCCGCCGAGGTATCCGAGACGTTCGGGGCCACCAAGGGCGAGTCCCCATTCCGAAACGCTGGCTACATGTCCCACCGCCACGTCTGGACGCTGGACGTTGACCCTGCATGGGATGGCCCCCGGGAGGTGCTGGGAGACATCCTCGAGCCTGCCGACGAGGTCCCTGACGAGTACTTCATCCCCGACGACCACCTGCCGCGCTGGCAGTACCTCAAGGGCGCCAAGCGCGAGCAGCGCTACCACAAGGGCTCGAACACGCCCTACTTCTACGTCGAGGGCCCCATCCCCTACCCCGACCGGACGGACTGGCCATCACGCACCATCCTCACCGGCGAGGGCGGTCGCACGCCCTCGCGCTTCAAGCACCTCGTCCAGGTGGAGGACGGGCGATACCGCCGCCTGACCCCGCGCGAACTGGAGCGCCTCAACGGCTTCCCGGACGACTGGACGGATACCGGCATGTCCGACGGCCGGCGCGCCTTCATGATGGGTAACGCGCTCGTCGTCGGCCTGATCGAGCGGGTCGGGAGAGAGTTGATGGCGGAGCTCCAGGCGCAAGCGGGGTTGGCGGCCGTCCCCAGCGATGTGACGGAGGCGGTCGCTTCCTGAGGGCCTCACCCCAGGTCGAAGCCCACCTCCGGCTGACGCAGAACGGACTCGAACGCGTGCCCGGTTTCGCTGTTGGCTTCGAGCTCCGCGAGCATCTCCTCGTACCGTTCGCGGATCGGTGACCAGTCGTTGACGTCCAGGCCCACGATCGCGGTCGGCAGCTGCAGTCCCGCACGCATGTAGGGCAGCAGCATGGTCGCGGACTCCCACGTCGCCTGGCCCTGGTCGAAGAACGCTGCCAGCTGCGCGGTGGCCACCACGATGATGCCGACCTCGGCGGCACCGCTCGTGCCGGCCACGTGGAACTTGAACAGGTCCCGGTAGAGGCTGGCGACGTTCCCGAACTCGACCTCGACGAACACGCCGTTCTTCTCGAAGTCGCCCCGGAGATGAGTGTCGATCGGCCTGCCATCGCGGTCCACGAGGACCCAAGGCTGACGCGTCCAGCCACGCTCGACGAGGCCGGCATCGATCTGTTCGTTCATGGCCGACTGGTCGATGGGCAGGAGGATGTTCGCGAGGCGGCCGCCGAACATGCGCAACTGCCGCTTCGGCGTTTTCGGTCGTCCGTGACGGCTGTAGGGCCCGGCCGGCCTGAGTGGCACCGCGAGAGTGCCGAGCACCTCGCGGATCTCATCCCATTCCGCGCTGAACCGGGCTTCCAGGACCTCCGCTGCGTACCGGTGGCTCTCCACGCGCATGCGCATGACCCGAGTATGCGGCCGCGGGCTTCTCACCAGCTGACCCGTTCGGAGGGCAGGCCATACTGACGACGTGTCGCGCCTGCAGCTACCGAACCCGCCGCCGACCTCGCCGGCCGTGCGAGCGGTCATGCAGGCGAACCGGGCCAGGGACACCCGACCAGAGCGGCTGCTGCGGACGGCGCTTCGCGCCGCCGGCCATCCGGGCTATCGACTGAACTGGAGGAGGGCGCCTGGCCGGCCGGACATCTCGTACCCGGGTCGACGCGTGGCCGTCTTCGTGCACGGCTGCTACTGGCACCACTGCCCGCGTTGCCACCCGAACCTGCCCAGGTCCAACCCGGAGTTCTGGGCCCGCAAGTTCGAGCTCAACCGTGAGCGCGACGCGCGCAAGCGCCAGCAGCTCGAGCAGGCGGACTGGCGCGTCTTCGAGGTCTGGGAGTGCGACATCCGCGATCGCCTGACGGGCGTCATCGCTGGAGATCTCGACGACGCTTGACGCGCGGGGGTAGGTTGAGGCAGCTCGCGAAGTGGAGGGTGTTGCGCCGCCGCGTTGATCCACCGGCGGTCAGGCTCCGACAGTCTGGTACGGACGAGCGGGCTCGCGAGTGCGTGACGTCACAGCCCTCGAAAGGGGTTCTCGACCACGGTCCCGTCGAAGTCGCGCCCATCCTGGAGGTCCTCGGTCAACAGGCGGTGGGCGCCGGTGCGGCGTGCAGCCTCGACGATGAGCGCGTCCCAGAACGAGAGGACATCACCCTGCTCGCGGATGGTCGCGTCCAGGATGAGTTCGGCGTCGATGACGACCAGCGACCAGGCAGCGTAGAGCGCCACGAGCTCGCGTGCTTCCGTGGGCGGCATCGGCGGGTCGAGCCTGTGAGTCGCGACCACGTAGAACTCCTGCAGGACCTGCGTGCTCAGGGCGCCCGTGCGGTCGGCCCACAGTCGAAGGACGAGGTCACGGGCAGCGTCGTGCTTCACGCCCTGGCTGGTGTCGTGGGCGTAGACGAGGACGTTGGTGTCGACGAATGCCAGGTCGCGATGGGCGGACAGATGCCCTGGTCACCGGGTCCGGAGCGCAGCACGATCATGGAGCTCGTCCCGCGTCCATCGCCGTCCACCGCGGGCACGTGCGCTGCCGAGCAGGGACTCAGCGCGCCTGCGGGACTCCTCGTAGCGCTCGTCGGATCGCACGATCTCCAGGAGTGTCTGTGCCGTCAGCGCGCTGACCGAGGTGCCACGCCGGGCAGCCACGACCCTGGCGCGGCGGATGACGTCTTCGTCCAGCTGCAACGTCAAGTTCGTCCGGGGCATCACACGCTCCACAGCGATGTACGTGGACCACAGCCTATCACGTGGCATCTCGAGCGAGAAGGCGCCCGGCGGAGGTGAGGGGCGGCGGCGTCCGGGACGGCCATACTCGTGCCAGTCGACTTCGGGCATGTCCGAGCCAGCCAAGGTGACTATCCACCATCGAGCCCGTCGTGAGAAGTCGTCGGTGGGTGTCAGGTAAGCCGGCCTGAAGGCCTTGTCGTCATCGTGGCGCCATGACGATCACGAGCGATCCCCTGGTGACCACGGCAGACGTTCATGAGGTCATGGCCGCCATCGAGGCCGTGGACCTGGAGGCTCCCTGGGAGGAGGTCGCGCGGCGCCTGCGCCCGGCCCTTCCACGCCGCCGACCGCTTCCGCCGGGGACGGAAGACCTTGCGGCACGGGAGTTCCCGCCCGGCATCCGCGTCACGCTTGGCCTGGACATCGGGCCGGCCATGCTCTTCGTCACCAACACCCAGGTGGATCGCTGGGGCGTCACGCCGGACCAGGCATTTCGCCGGGCCATCTCCAACGTCCGCGTGCGCGTCCGGCTGCGGCGGCAGTTCGCCCTCATCCACGAACGCATCTGCGACGTGCCCACCGTGGCCTTCCAGTCCCGGGAAGGCTGGGCCTCCTCTCTGCTCCTCATGCCAGACGAGCTGGCCCGGGTGCTCGGCGCGCGAGAGGGCCTGCTCATGGCGCCCATGCGGGACCTGTTGCTCCTCATGCCTCTCGATGCGGAACCCGGGCTCGCCTACCTCATCCTGGAGGAGTTCGCGGAGGCGGACATGAACGCCCTGGACCTGCCCCTCTTCGTGCTCCTGGACGGGAAGCTGAACCCTGCCATCGGCATCCCGGCCGACGCGCTGGCAGAAGCGCGCGTGAACTGATGGACCCGACGTCCTCCGGCGCGCCCGCTTCGCACCGCAGCGCGATAACCGTCTTGCCGCACAACGGCATCGCTGCTATCCTGCTCCCCATCATGAAGAGCTACTTCGTCGCGGTGCAGGCCCGCGGGACCATCGCCCTGCCTGCTGACCTTCGGCGGCGCATGCACCTGGACGAGCCGGGCGCACAGGTGCAGATCATCGAGCACCAGGACGGTCACATCGAGTTGCAGCCGGTCCTGCCCATCCCTGCGGACCAGGCCTGGTTCTGGACCGAGCGCTGGCAGGCCGGGGAGCGCGAAGCGGACGAGGATATCGCCGCGGGACGGGTCAGCCACGCCATGGACGTGGACGAGTTCATCGCACATCTCGAGCGCATGCGACCCGAGTGAAGTACGACTGGCTCGACCGGTTCACGGCCGACTGGGCTCGCCTCTCGGATGGGGAACGAACCCTGTTCGCGGGCGTGGTGAGGACGGAATTCAACGCCGCCTGCGAGCGGTTCGCCCGAGACCCGTCGACGCCCTGGCCGAAGGGCCTTCGCGTCAAGCGCGTGCAGGGCGCACCGGGCATCTGGGAGATGACCTGGTCCTTCGCGGGGCCGGATGGGCGCGCCACCTTCGAGTGGATCCTGATCGACGGCGAGCTGGCCATCCGCTGGCGTCGCATCGGCGGACACGAGGTCTTCGACCGACCCTGACCGGACCCTCAGCAAGTCGGGTCGGACGCGGGCGCTATCATTGATATCACTTCACACTGAGGAGTGGCGATGGGCCAGTTGATCGTCCGGAACGTCGATGACAGGCTGGTGCGGGAGCTCAAGATTCGAGCGGCCCGGCACGGCCGGTCCATGGAGGCCGAGCACCGCGAGATCCTGCGCGCGAGCCTGGGCCAGAGCCCAGCACGGACCTCCTTCAAGGACCTGCTCTCGGCCATGCCTGACGTCGGCCGCGATGAGGACTTCGCGCCGATCCGCGATCTGCCGCGAGACCTGCCGCGCGACCTCGGCTGATGGCCTGGCTGGTCGACACCAACGTCCTGTCCGAACTGCGCAAGGGAGATCGCTGCCATGCCGGCGTGCGGGCCTGGTTCGGCCTCGTCGAAGACGCGGACCTCTTCACCAGCGTCCTGGTCATCGGCGAGATCCGTCGAGGCATCGAGCTGCTGCGCCGCCGCGACATCGCGTCTGCCGCTGCGCTGGACCACTGGCTGGCGCGGCTGACCGAGGCGTACGCGGAGCGGATCCTTCCCATCGACACCCGCGTCGCGGAGCGCTGGGGCGCGTTGAGCGTGCCGAACCCCGTGCCGACCGTCGACGGATTGCTGGCGGCGACGGCCCTGGAGCACGACCTCACGCTGGTCACGCGGAACACGCGGCACGTGGCAACGCTCGGCGTCGCTGTCATCGACCCCTTCATCGACCCCCCGTAGTCCTCGAGCTACCACGCGAATGATCGCCACCGCTGGTCACGTGGCACCATGCCCGGGTGAGCCAGCGCTTCCTGGTCGCCCGCAATCCCGAGGCCGACTCCTCGCTGCCGTACCTGCTCTACGTGCCGGTCGGTACGGGGCTCATCCTCAAGGCGCGCGACACCTGGCCGCGCACGAGTCGCGTGTACTGCCATCGGGTCGACGCGTGGCCCGAGGATGCCGAGATCGTCGAGGAGGTCGCGGTCATCGAATGCCGGCGCCGCGGGGTAGCGATCGACCTCGTGCTCGACCGGGCTCGTGAGTCACGCTCGCAGTTCGTCTTCACGCGCATCGCCGGTGGTCGGGAGGGCATCTTCTGGCAGACCCGCAAGGTGGCCGCCACGGCGCGTCCCGGGGCCCGCATCCCAGGCCGGCGCATCAGCGACCTGACCGGCACGCTGACCATCCTCGTCGATACCCGAGAGCACTACCCGTACCGCTTCGCCAAGCAGCAGGCCGAGACGACCCGCGAGGCACTCGCCGCGGGCGACTATGCGGTGCGCAACTCGTCCGGACAGATCGTCGGCGCGGTCGAACGCAAGTCGGTCGGGGACCTCGCCAACAGCCTGAACAACGGGTCATTGGCGTTCGAACTGGCGAAGCTGACCGCCCTCCCGCGCAGCGCCATCGTCGTCGAGGATCGCTACTCGGCCCTGCTCAAGCTGGCGCACGCGCCGGCTGGGTTCCTGCCAGATCTGCTGGCCCGTGTGCAGGTGCGCTATCCGGAGACCCCCATCGTGTTCGCGGAGACCCGGCCGCTCGCCGAGGAGTGGACCTTTCGCTGGCTCGGCGCCGTTCTGGCGGAGTCGGAGGCGGTCGGCGATGCCTTCGGAGACGCAGGCCTCGAGGAGTAGTGTCTCACGCGTGATACACTCGGACCATGCCTGATGTGACGATCCGGGAGCTGCGCAATCGCGGTGGCGAGGTCGTCGAGCGGGTCATCGCCGGCGAGGTGCTGACGGTCACGCGGGACGGCATTCCCGTCGCTCGCCTGTCGCCGCTGCAGGGCCGCGCATTGCCAGCGTCGGTCCTGCTAGAGCGCTGGCGCCACCTGCCGCCCGCAGACGCGCGTTCGCTGCGCCGGGATCTGGACACGATCGTCGACCCCACCCTGTGACTCGACACGCGCAGGGCCTCCTGGACACGAGCGTCGTCATCGGCCTGGAGCGGATCCGGGATGCCTCGGCGCTCCCTGAGCGACCGCTGATCTCGGCCATCACGCTCGCTGAGCTGAGCGTGGGACCACTCGTCGCCCGACGATCCGGAGCGCGCCGCTCGGATGGCGCGTCTCCAGCAGGTCGAGTCAGACTTCGAGCCTCTGCCCTTCGATGCGCCCGCCGCCCGGGCCTTCGGGCGCGTGGCCGCTTCGCTGCGACGCGCCGGCCGCAAGCCGGCAGCGCGATCGTACGACGCCATGATCGCGGCCATCGCCCTGGCCAACGGTCTGCCGGTCTACACCTGCAACCCGCAGGACTTCGCCGGCATCGACGGTCTCGAGGTCCTCGAAGTGCGGCTCGCCGACACGTAGGCATCCTGCCGGACCCGCCCCGTCCGTTTGACGCTGACCATCGCTGCCCCTACGCTCGCCGTCGTGCCAGTCACACTCCCTGACCGACCGCCCTTCCGCGTGCGCGCGCGGCTGCTCTCGCCGCTGACCGATGGCTCCCTGCTCTGGGAGTCGGACGGGCTCCTTGAGGTGGATGCCGTGGGCCGCCTCACGTACGTCGGTCCGGCCGCCGACCGACCCGGCAGTGCCGACGGGCCCGGCGCCGCGGACCTGCCCGCCAGCGACCCGATCGACCTGCGCCCGCTGGTGGTCATGCCCGGCCTCGTCGACACGCACGTCCACATCCCCCAGGTGCCAGCCGCCGGCCTGGGCGCTGGCATGGACCTGCTGGCCTGGCTGGAGCGCTACGTCTTCCCGCTGGAGCGCGACTTCGACGCCCCGACGGCCGCCCGACTCGCCCCCCAGGTCTACCGGGCCATGGCGGCCGCCGGCACCACGACGTTCGCCGGCTACGGCGCCATCTGGGCGGACAGCCTGGACGCCTGCTTCCAGGCGGCCGAGGCGCACGGCATCCGCGCCATCCTCGGCAAGGTCATGATGGATCGCGCCAGCTACGACGACCGACTCGCTCCCGAGCAGCGACTCGAGACGAGCCTGCGCCAGTCGGCCGAGCTCTGCGAACGCTGGCACGGCGCCGCCGATGGCCGCCTCCGCTACGCCTTCACGCCGCGCTTCGCGGTCTCCTGCAGCGCGGACCTGCTCCGGGAGTCGGCCGCCCTGGCCGACCACTACGGCGCCACCTGGCAGACGCACGTCTCGGAGGACCGCCGCGAGATCGACACGGTCGCCGGCCTCTTCCCCGAGGCCCTCGACTACCTCGACGTCTACGACCGCGCCCGCGCCCTGGGCCCCAGGGCCCTGTTGGCGCACGCCATCCACCTCTCGGACCGCGAGGTGGCCCGGGTCGTGGAGACGGACTCGGCCGTGGCCCACTGCCCGGTCAGCAACATGTTCATCAGCAGCGGCGTCATGCCGCTGGCGCGCTACCGCGCCGAAGGCATCCGGGTGGGCCTCGGTAGCGACGTGGCCGGCGCGCCGGAGCTTTCCATCCTCACCCAGATGCGCGAGGGCTTCTACCAGCAGAACTCGCGACACACGCTGGCGCCTGATGGTCCTCCCCCGCCCGGCCCGCTCGACTGGTTGCGCCTGGGCACCCTCGGTGGCGCTGAGGCCCTTGGACTCGACGCTGACATCGGCTCGCTCGAGGTCGGCAAGGAGGCCGACCTCATCGCCGTCGACGTCGAGGCCGGCCGGCCGCCCGGCGCCAGCGCCTGTGGCGACGTGGAGGAGGTCGTCAGCCGGCTCATCTTCCGCGAGCGCCCGGGCATGGTCCAGGGCGCCTGGGTGCGTGGGAATCGGCTGCCCCTGGCGGAGTAGCAGCGGCTAGCATGCAGCGCATGAGCGCGCTGCTGGGCATCGATCTCGGAACCTCGTCGGTCAAGGCGGTCGTCATCGACGAAACAGGGAAGCTCCTCGGGGTCGGCTCGCGCGAGATCCCCATGGAGGTACCCGAGCCCAATCGCGCCGAGCAGGACCCCGCGGCCTGGTGGTCGAACACGGTCATGGCGGTGCGCGCCGCTCTGCACCAGGCGCGCATCCACGAGGTGGACGCCATCGGCCTCGACGGCCACATGCACGGCTTCGCGCTGCTGGATGCCAGGCACCAGCCCGTGGGCCACGCCATCACCTGGGCCGACCAGCGCACGGCCAGCCTCATCCCCGAGATCGAGGCGCAAGTCGGGGTCGGGACCTTCCTGTCGATCGCCGGGACGCGCCCCGCGGCCGGCTTCATGGCCCCCACGATGGTCTGGCTGCAGCGCCACGATCCAGCCAGGCTGGATGCCGCGGCCGTGGCCGTCATGCCCAAGGATTACCTTCGACTGCACCTCACTGGCGAGGTCGCGTCGGACATCAGCGACGCCTCGGGCACGGCGCTCTTCGACATCGCGGCGCGGACCTGGTCGTCCGAGCTCTGCGCCAGCCTGGGCGTCCCCCAGCGGCTCCTGCCGCCCCTGCTCGAGTCGAGCGCGGTGGCCGGCCGGCTGACCGACACTGCAGCTGCGGAGCTGGGCCTCAAGCCCGGCGTCCCGGTCGTGGCGGGCTCCGCCGACCAGCCTGCGCAGGCCGTCGCCAACGGGCTCCTCGACCCGGGCAAGGGCTCAGTGATGCTGGGCACGGGTGGGCAGATCGTGGTCGCGACCGACCAGCCCCTCGCCGACGATGCCGGACGCATCCACACCTTCTGCCACGCGATGCCGGGGCGCTGGTATCAGCTCGGCGCGACACTCTCTGCCGGGCTCTCGCTGCGCTGGCTGCGCGACCGACTGCGCTTGCAGGCGGAGGACCCCTACGCGCACCTCGACCGCATCGCCCGCGACATCCCCGCGGGTGCTGAGGGCCTCATCTTCCTGCCCTACCTGGTCGGCGAACGGTCGCCGATCATGGATCCCGGGGCCACCGCCGCCTTCCTGGGCCTGACCCTTCACCACCGCCGCGCCCACCTCGCGCGCGCCGTGCTGGAGGGCGTGGCCTGCTCGCTGCGGGCGACACGTGACGCTGTCATCGATGCCGGCGGCCACTGCGAGACGTGGCTGGCGACCGGCAACGGCCTGGCCAGCCCGCTGTGGCGCGGCATCCTGGCCGACGTCTTCGCGACCCCCCTGGCCTACGTCGACGCGCCCGAGCGGAGCGGCGTCGGCGCTGCACTGCTGGGAGGCATCGGGGCCGGCCTGTATGGCAGTTTCGCGCAGGCCAGCGAGGCCGCCCGACCCCGGCTGCGCACAACGGAACCTGACCCCGAACGCTCGGCCCGCTACGAGGCCGTCTACCAGCGCTACCTGCGCCTGTCGGCCCTGCTGCTGGAGGAGGGGCACGCCAGCCGCGAGTCGGCGGGCGACTAGAGGATCGGCTTCCAGACCATCAGCGCCACGATGGCGACCGTGAGGACGAGCAGGACCAGGCCGAGGACCTGGAGGCGCCGCACGAGAGCGGGCACTTCCGGTGGCGGGCCGCCGGGCGCGGGCGGGCCGGAGGTCAGCTCGATCACCTTGGCCAGCGCCGGTCGCTGGGCGAGGAAGACGATGAGCAGCGCGATCACGTAGAGGATGACCGCGATGGTCAGCCAGAGCTCCTCGAAGCGGCGCATGCCGCCCGTGCTGGCCACCAGCAGCGTTCCCGTGATGGCCATCGAGATGGCGACCGGGACGAGGACGCCGTTGGAGACGCGGTTGGCGGCGCGCAGGTACCAGTTGCCGTGCTGGGGCTCCCGGCCGGCGGCAGCCCCGAAGATCGGGGCATAGAAGCCGAAGCCGAAGGCTGCGATGGCGCCGAGGACGTGCAGGAACAGCCACAGTTCGTACATGGGCGCAATCCTAGCGAGTCGTCGTGCCCTCGGGGCCGAGACCGGTCGCTATTTGCTGGCTACTGCGACCCGCGCAGGAACGCGCGCCGGCGCGAGGAACATGATCAGCACCGGGATCAGGTAGGCGAAGTAGGCAACGAGCTCCGCCCAGGTCGGTGCCGGGCGGTAGCCGAACAGCCCAGCCAGCATGGAGCCGATGAGTCCGTCCCGCGACAGGACGGCAGTCAGGTCGAAGGCCACCGCGGTCTCAGGCAGCCAGCCAGCCTCGGTGAACTCGTGGACCGCGTGGGCCAGCAGGCCGGCGGCCACGAAGATGAGCAGAACGCCGGTGGCCGTGAAGAACTTCCGCAAGTCGACGCGCACCCCCATGGCGAAGATGGCGTAGCCGATGGCGACCGCCACCACGAGCCCGAGGAACGCGCCCAGCATGGTCGCCATCACGTCCTCCGAGGAGCCCACGATGGCCAGCATGAAGAGGACCGTTTCCAGGCCCTCCCTGGCCACGGCCACGAACGCCAGGCCGGCCAGCGCCAGCGCCGAGCCTCGACCAAGCGCGGATGCAACGCTGGCCTCCAGGTCTCCCTTGATGGCTCGGCCCTGCCGACGCATCCAGAAGAGCATCCAGGTCAGGACGACGACGGCGAGGAGCGCGGCGATGCCCTCGAAGGTCCCCTGCGCTACGTCCGGCAGTTCGCCGACGGTGGCGAAGACCACCACGCCCACGGCGACCGAGATGGCCACAGCGGCGGCGACCCCATATGCCACGAGGCGAATGGCATCGCGACGCCCCACCTTCACCAGGTAGGCCACGATGATGCCGACGATGAGGGCGGCCTCAAGGCCTTCCCGGAGCGTGACGAAGAATGCGGAGGTCATGTCGGGCGCATGGTATGCCCGCTTGTCATCGCTTGTCAACCGCCTTGATATTCAAGTCAAAGGAAGTTGAAGACAGCGGGCCGACCCTCGTCGCGCGGAAACTGTGCAGAATGGCGATATGTTGGAGCAAGGAGCGTGAGGGGCACCAGGCACCATCGGCGGGCCCTGACCGATGCGCCGGTCGTGCTGCCGTTGGCGGCACCCGGACAGGCGCCCATCCCGACCCTCGGCCGGGCCAGGCCCGCGCCGCTGCGCCGCGAGGGCCCGGACAAGCTGACCGGCAAGGCACGCTACACGGACGACCTCGTCTTCCCTGGTGCCTGGTATGGCGCCACGATCCGCTCGACGGAGGCCCACGCCCGCCTGCATGGCCTTGAGCTCGACCCCGACTTCGACTGGTCGAGCGTCGTCGTCATGACCGCCGCTGACATCCCCGGCGACAACATCGTCAGCTCCCTCAAGGAGGACATGCCCGCCCTGGCGGCAGGCGTCATCCGTCACCACGCGGAGCCGGTGGCCCTCGTGGCAGCCCCCGACAAGGCCACCCTGCGCGAGGCCAAGCGGCGGATCCGGCTGCGCACCGAACCGCTCGAGCCCGTGCTCGACCCGCTCGCTTCCAGCCAGCAGTTCGCGGCCTACGAGATCAGCCGCGGCGACCTCGAGGCCGGCTTCGCACGGGCCAGCCTCGTCGTCGAGGGCGAGTACCGCGTCGGCCACCAGGAGCAGCTCTACATCGAGAACCAGGCCATGATCGCGGAGCCTCGACCCGACGGCGGCATCACGATCACCGGGTCCATGCAGTGCCCCTACTACGTCCACGAGGCGCTCAAGCGAGCCCTGGCCCTGAGTGACACGCAAGCTGTCATCACCCAGGCGGAGACTGGCGGTGGCTTCGGCGGCAAGGAGGAGTACCCCTCCATCCTCGCCATCCATGCCGCCCTGCTGGCGCAGCGGGTGGGCAGGCCGGTGCGCATGATCTACGACCGCCATGAGGACATCTCGGCCACCACCAAGCGACACCCAGCCATCGTCCGGCACCGCACGGGCGTGGACGCCGACGGCCGGCTCGTCGCCCAGGACATCGAGGTCGTCATGGACGGCGGCGCGTACTGCACGCTGACGCCGGTCGTGCTCTCGCGCGGCGTGCTCCACGCCGGCGGCCCCTACGAGTGCCCCAACGTGCGCATCCGCGGCCGTGCCATGGCCACCAACACGCCGCCCAACGGCGCCTTCCGGGGCTTCGGCGCGCCCCAGGTGGAGTTCGCCGCGGAGCTCCAGGTGGCGCGCATCGCGGACCAGCTGGACATCTCGCCGGCCTTGCTGCGCGAGCGCTGGCTCTATCGCGAGGGCGGCGTGACGCCCACGGGCCAGGTGCTCCGCGAGTCGGTCGGTGCAGCGGAGGTCCTGGAGCGCGCCACGGAGGCCGCCGAGTACGAGCGTGTCCGCGAGGTCAGCCAGCAGACGCGCGCCATCCGCTGGGCACAGGCGGCGGAGGCCGGCCGCGGCGTGCGCTCGACGCGCATCCACGCGGCGCCCGGGCATCGGACTCGCCCTGGCCTGGCACGGCGCCGGCTTCACGGGGCGCGGCGAGGTGCGCCTCGCCAGCGTGGCCGGCGTGGAGCTGGGTGACGACGGCCGGATCCGCGTCCTCATCGCCAACACGGAGATCGGCCAGGGCACGAAGACGATCTTCCCGATGCTGGCCGCGGAGGCCCTGGGCATCGACCCCGGCGAGGTGGAGATGGCACCCGTGGACACATCGATCGTGCCGGACAGCGGACCGACCGTGGCCTCGCGCACGGCCATGATCGTGGGCGGCCTGGTCATCCGCGCCGCACAGCGCTTGCGCGCCACCGTGGAAGCGCGCAGCGGTGGCTCATTCGCGGACAGCTACCGCGAGGACGCCAGGCGTAACGGTGCGACCCGCATCGACCAGCAGTTCGAGCCCTATCCCGACGTCGACTTCGACGACGTGACCTACCAGGGCGACGCCTACCCGGCCTTCGGCTGGGCCTGCGCCGTGGCCCGAGTCGACGTGGATCTCGACACCGGCCAGGTCCATGTCCGCAGCGTCGTCTCGGCCGATGACGTGGGCCGCGTCATCCACCCGATCCTGGCCGAGGGCCAGGTCGAGGGCGGCACGCTGCAGGCCGTCGGCTACGCCACCATCGAGGAGATGAAGGTGGACCAGGGCCGCTACCTGAACGACCGTCTGTCGACCTACCTCATCCCCACTTCGATGGATGCGCCGACCATCACTGCCATCCTCGTCGAGAAACCCTTCAGCGGCGAGCCCCACGGTGCCAAGGGCGTCGGAGAGCTGCCCATGGACGTCGTCGCGCCGGCCATCGTCGACGCCATCCACGACGCCGTGGGGACCTGGATCGACCCAGCTGCCGGCGACCCCGGAGCGCGTCTTCGGCTGGCCTTGCTGGACGCGGACCGGGGCGCCGCATGACCGCCGTGCGAGAGCCACGCGGAGACGGCGCCAGCTACCGCTTCAGCGTCAACGGCGAGGTGCACGAGGTGGCCGTGCCGGGTATGCGCCGCTTGCTGGACGTCCTGCGCGAGGATCTTGGCCTGACCGGCACGAAGGAGGGCTGCGGCGAGGGCGAGTGCGGCGCCTGCTCGGTCATCCTGGACGGGCTCGTCGTGGACAGCTGCCTCGTGCCGATCTGCCAGGTGGACGGTTCGGACGGTCCGCACGGTGGAGGGCCTGAGCGATGAGGAGGCGCAGGCGCTCGAGCCCGCTGCAGCAGGCCTTCCTGGAGGCTGGCGGCGCACAGTGCGGCATCTGCACGCCGGGCATGCTCATGGCCGCGCAGGCCTACCTCGATGCGGGCGGCGGGCCTGACGAGGCGGACATCCGCACTGCCATCGCCGGCAACCTCTGTCGCTGCACGGGCTACACGAAGATCATCGAGGCCATCGAGATGGCAGCCTGGCTCGACGGGGCACGCCGTGATCGGTTTCATCCGTCGCTGCTTCTCTACGCTGATCGTCATCGACCCGAGCGTTGGCCCGGCATGAGCGTCGAGCCGCCGGTCGTCAGCCCGGCAACGCTGACCGAGGCCTTCCAGGTCATGGCCAACGGCGTGCTATCGCCCGCTGGCCGGCGGCACGGACCTCATGGTGCAGCTGGAGGCAGACGTCGTCGATGCCGCCGGCCGCGCGTGCTCGACCTGTGGCGCCTGGACGAGCTGCGGGGCGTCGGCTATGACGGCTACGACGTCTCGATCGGCGCACTCACCACCTGGACGGAGCTGCGGCACTCCCCGGTCATCCGGGCGCGGCTGCCAGCCCTCGCAGAGGCCGCGGCCACCATCGGCGCGGCCCAGATCCAGAACCGCGGCACGATCGGCGGCAACATCTGCAACGCCTCGCCGGCCGGCAATTCGCTGCCCGTCCTGCTGGCCGTGGACGCCACGTTCGACGTGGGCTCTGCTGGGGGCGAGCGAACGATCCCGGCGCGCGAGTTCTGGACTGGCTACCGACAGACGGCGCTGCGGCCGGACGAGCTGCTGCTACGCGTACGTTTCCCCGTCGAGCGCGGACGGCACACACGCTTCCGCAAGGTCGGCGGGCGGGCTGCCCAGGCCATCTCCAAGGTCGTCATGGCGTTGAGCTACCGCGATGACGGGCCGACCTGGACGGAAGTGCGCCTGGCTCTGGGCTCCGTGGCGGCGACGACCATGCGGGCTCGACGCACGGAGGCCGTGCTGGAGGGAGCGGCCCCGCGAGAGGCCGTCGCCGACGAGGCAGCCGCGGTCCTGGCCGATGAGGTCTCGCCCATCGACGATGTGCGTTCCACGGCCGCCTATCGACGATCCGTCAGCGGACGCGTCCTCCATCGCCTGCTCCGCGAGGAGGGCGGCTGGTAGGTCGGCGGTTGCCGCCGGATTCGGTGGGGCGATGGGGCGGGGGTCGTCAGCCGGGCCCGCTCCGCAGCCGCGCCAGGTCGGCCGGCTCGTCCACGTCGGGCATGGTCCCGTCCACCGGGATGCTCAGGACCGATGCGGGCCGTGAGTCGATGAGCGTGGCCAGGCCGCGATCGTCGTCCAGATCATCGACCCAACCCCAGGCAGACCGCATGAGCAGCACGGGGTTCCGCGGTCCCGGCTCGTCCGTGTAGTGGGGTACCAGCAGCGGGCGACCCTGACGACCTTCGCGAGTGGCCGCCTCGGCCAAGACACGCATGGCCG
Organism: uncultured Chloroflexia bacterium; assembly: GCA_963805585.1. Taxonomy (GTDB): domain Bacteria; phylum Chloroflexota; class Limnocylindria; order Limnocylindrales; family CSP1-4; genus JAFMJV01. Next base: position 59,750 of record CAWDUR010000027.1, read on the forward strand.
CCGGCTGGAGGTATGGCTGGTCTCCCAGCACGATGAAGGTGCCATCGAGGGACTGAGGGAGGCCTCTCAGCGCGCCGATGCCGACCTGAAGCGACGAGCCAAGGCCGCGGTCGGGCGCCGGATTGACGGCTCGCAGCTCGCCCTGCCAGCGGATGCCGCGCTCGATCTCGGCAGCTCCGTGGCCGAGCACGATGACGGTGGCCTGGGGACCATACAAGCGCACCGCAGCGAGGACGTGGGAGAGCAGGATCGATGCCGTCCAGGTCGGCCAGGAGCTTCGCGCCGGGCTGTGGTGAGTACCGTGAGCCAGCGCCCGCCGCAAGCACGAGGACGGCGAGGCGGAGGGGGACGGTCACGGCTCGGCCCCGATGCCCTGGCATGCCGCCTCGAATACGGGCGGGTGAAGCGCCCCGTCAGCACGCATGCTCAGACTCTAATCATGCCGACGGCTCAGCGTGCCAGAGACCGTGGACGACAGCGAGCTCGGACCCTCCAGTCATTGGAGCATCACGTGATGAGCGGCAGGTGCAGACGGCCGGTGGGGATCGGGATCGCGCAGCGGGGCCTATCGGCCCGTGCCACGTACCATGGCAGCGGCCATGCCTTCCCCCGACCGACCTGACCGCCCTGGGTCACCAGGCCACCCTGACGAACCGGCCGTCCCGCCGCGACGCGCCAACCGGCTGGCGAGCGAGACGAGCCCGTACCTCCTGCAGCATGCCCACAACCCCGTGGACTGGTACCCCTGGGGCGAGGAGGCGCTGGCCCGTGCCGCGGAGCTGGACCGTCCGATCTTCCTGTCGATCGGCTACGCGGCCTGCCACTGGTGCCACGTCATGGAGCGCGAGTCGTTCGAGGACGAGGCCACGGCGGCGGATCTCAACGAGCACTTCGTGGCCATCAAGGTCGACCGCGAGGAGCGCCCTGACCTCGATGCCGTCTACATGGACGCCGTCCAGGCCATGACCGGCCAGGGCGGCTGGCCCATGAGCGTCTTCCTGACACCGGACGGTCGCCCCTTCTACGGTGGCACCTACTTCCCGGACCAGCCTCGCCACGGCATCCCCTCCTTCCGCCAGCTGTTGGCCGCCATGGCCCGCGCCTGGGCGGAGCGCCGCGACGAGATCGAGGAAGCCGCGACCGGCATCGCCACGCACATCCGCGCCGAGCAGGACCTCCCGGCGCGCCTCCTCGAGGCCATGGACCAGGAGGGCGACGGCGTGCTCGATCGGTCACGGACGGAGACGCCCGAGCGCCTCGCCACCGCCGTCCAGGGCCTGCAGGGCGCATTCGACGCCCAGCACGGCGGCTGGGGCACGGCGCCCAAGTTCCCCCAGTCGATGGTCATCGAGTTCCTGCTCCGCGAGCACCTCCGGAGCGGGCGACCCTGCCGCCGCGCCTGATGGCCGAGCGCACGCTCGACGCCATGGCCGACGGCGGCATCTACGACCACCTCGGCGGCGGCTTCGCCCGCTACTCCACGGATGAGCAGTGGCTCGTGCCGCATTTCGAGAAGATGCTCTACGACAACGCGCAGCTGGCGCGCGTCTACACCCACGCCTTCCAGGTGACCGGTGACGAGCGCTATGCCTACGTGGCCCGCGAGACGCTCGACTTCGTGGCCCACGAGCTGCGCCAGCCGCCCGGCGGAGCCTTCGCCGCCAGCCTCGATGCTGACACCGACGGCGTGGAGGGCCTCACCTACACCTGGCAGGCGACCGAGATCCGCGACGTCCTGGGTGAAGAGGCAGCCCTGTTCGAGGCCGCCTACGACGTCAGCCCGGCCGGCAACTGGGAAGGGCGCACCATCCTGCGGCGCGTGCGCGACGACACCTCGCTGGCTGTGGAGTTCGAGCGGCCCCGCGACGACATACGCGAGGCCCTCGCGCAGGCGCGCGTCGAACTGCTGCGACATCGCGACGAGCGGCCCCAGCCGACCCGCGACGACAAGGTGCTGGCCTCCTGGAACGGGCTGGCGCTGGCCGCCTTCGCCGATGCCGGTAGGGCCCTGGATGAGACGCCCTTCCTGGAGATGGCCATGGAGGCGGCCGACTTCCTGTTGCGGGAGCTACGCAGCGCCGGACGGTCGACTGCGGCGGTCCTGGAAGGACGGCCGCGCCCGGCACGCCGCCGTGCTCGAGGATCACGCTCATCTCGCCGACGGCCTGCTGGCCCTCTACGAGGCAACCTTCGAGGAGCGCTTCTTCGTGGCCGCTGGCGCGCTGGCGGACCTGATCCTGGAACACTTCCGGGCCGAGGACGGCGGCTTCTGCGACACGGCCGACGACGCGGAGCCCCTCGTGGCACGACCTCGGAGCCTGCAGGACAACGCCCTCCCGTCCGGTGGCGCCATGGCCGTGCTCGTGCTGCTGCGCCTGGCGGCGCTCACCGGCGAGGGCCGTTACCGGACGGCCGCTGAGGCGGCGCTGGACCCGATGGCGGCCATCGCCTCGGAGCACCCCACGGGATTCGCCCAGTGGCTCCTGGCCTTCCAGCTGGCCAGCGTTGCCATCGATGAGGTGGCCGTCGTCGGCGACCTCGATGCCTCGGATACTCGGGCACTCCTGGCCGAAGTGCGTCGCCTCCACCGGCCCGGGCTCGTGCTGGCCGCCGCGGCCGACCCGGCGGCCTCATCAGTCCCGCTCCTGCACGCCCGCACCCGCCTGGACGGCAAGGCCACCGCCTACGTCTGTCGCGGCTTCGCCTGCCGACAGCCCGTCACAGACCCGACCGCGCTGGCCGAGCAGCTGAGCGCTCTGGCCCGGTAGGCTATGACCATGCCCACGGAGACCGACATGACGACCCCCCACGCCCCCGCCCAGCCACTGGCCATCCTCTTCGACCTCGACGGCACCCTCGTTGATACCGTCGGCGTCCGCGTCGAGTCCTGGCTGGAGGTCTTCGCGGACTTCGACATCCACGTCGACCGCGCCTTCCTGGCTCCCCTCATCGGCACGGATGGCAAACTGCTGGCCCGCATCGGCGCCGAGCACACCGGAGTGACGCTGCCACCCGGGGGAGATGCGGATATCGAACGATTGGCCGGCGAACGCTTCGCCGAGCTCAATCAGCGACCGCGACCACTGGCCGGCGCGCCGGCCACCCTGGCACACCTGGACGCCATCGGGATGCCCTGGGCGATCGCCACCTCCAGCCGGCCAGATGAAGCGGTGGCCTCGGTGGCGTCATTGGACCTGGAGACGCGACCGCTGGTCATCGATGGCAGCGATGTGGAGCACGCCAAGCCCGCACCGGACCTGCTGATCAAGGGTGCCCACCAGCTCGACATCGCACCGGGGGCGGCCTGGTACGTGGGCGACTCGCGGTGGGACATGCTGGCCGCGGTTGCCGCCGGGATGACGGCCGTGGGTATCGCGTCGGGGGCCACGAGCGAGGCGGACCTCGCCGCGGCCGGCGCCGCGATGACCTTCCCTGACCTGGAGCGGTTCCTGGACCAGATCGTCAACGCGGTCGGGTCCCGGGCTGGCGCCGGGGCCCCAGCAGCTCCGGCTGACCGGGGGACCTGCGCCAGCGTCGACCGCGCTAGGGGAGGACGAGCAGCCCGACCTGACGACGCCCGGAGGCTCTCGGTAGCCGGGGGCGTCCTCGGATGAGCCTGTCGACCGGCTCGGGCAGTCAGGGTGTCAGACGCGCGCGGCTCAGGCGGCCACAGAGAAGGTGCCCTGCATGAGGGCGTAGTGGCCGGGCACGGTGCAGCCGAACTTGAGCCCGGTGATGTCGGCGGGCACGACCCAGGTCAGCTCCTGGACGCCGCTCTGCCAGGTGGGGATGCCCACGTCGGTCGTGCCTGAGGGCACGATGAGCTGCTCGTCGGTGCCGATGTAGAAGTCGTGATCGAAGCCGGCCGTGTTGTCGATGCGGAAGGTGACGGTCTCGCCGGGCGTGACGGGGATGTCGCGCACCTGGGTGCCGGCAGGGTCGGTGAACTGCAGGGCACCGGTGGCCACCAGATCGATGACGCGAGCCTCGCCGCTGGGCGCGACGGGTCCGCTGGGAGCCGCGGACGCAGCGGCCGGAGCCGCGGACTCAGCGGCCATGGGGGCCATCGACTCGGCTGCAGCGGGTTCCACGGGCGCGCCCACAGAGAAGGTGCCCTGCATGAGGGCGTAGTGGCCGGGCACGGTGCAGCCGAACTTGAGCCCGGTGATGTCGGCGGGCACGACCCAGGTCAGCTCCTGGACGCCGCTCTGCCAGGTGGGGATGCCCACGTCGGTCGTGCCTGAGGGCACGATGAGCTGCTCGTCGGTGCCGATGTAGAAGTCGTGATCGAAGCCGGCCGTGTTGTCGATGCGGAAGGTGACGGTCTCGCCGGGCGTGACGGGGATGTCGCGCACCTGGTTGCCGGCCGGGTCGGTGAACTGCAGGGCACCGGTGGCCACCAGCTCGATGACGCGAGCCTCGCCGCTGGGCGCGACGGGTTCGCTGGGAGCCGCGGACGCAGCGGCCGGAGCCGCGGACTCAGCGGCCATGGGGGCCATCGACTCGGCTGCGGCGGGTTCCACGGGCGCGGCGGAAGTGCCACTGCCCGAGGCCTCTGACGCTTGGGTGGCCACGGCCACAGGGGCGTATGTCCACTGCGCGCCACTCTGGCCAGCGCAGGCTGCCACGACGAAGAGAGCCATGAGGGCGGCCATGATCAGCCGCATGATCGATGTGTGCATGGCCAGATGCTAAGGCATTCGCTCCCGTGAGTGCGCCGATGGTGCCACCGCCCGATCCGGCAGCTCGGCAGGCACGAGACCCTGGCGGATGGCCACCCCAGCTGCCTCGGTCCGGCTGCTCACGCCAAGCTTGGACAGGATGCGCCGAACATGGACGTGGACCGTTCGCTCGCTGATGAAGAGTCGGGAGGCGATGTCGCGGTCGGTGCGGCCTTCGGCCAGGATGTCCAGCACCTCCTGCTCGCGCGGACTGAGTCCGTAGGCATCCGCCGGGCGCTTACGCAGCACGGCGATGACTCGCTGCTCGATGGCCTGCGCCAGGTCTGAGCGGGTCGCGCCAGGAGCCCCCGGCGGCCGGCCGGGCCCCATGGCCACCAAGTCTGGCGCGCGACCCGGACCCACGGCCACCAAGTCGTGGTCGGCTGCCTGGGCGACCTCGGAGACGACCGGCAGGGCCACGCGGGCGCGTGCGGCAAGGTCCACGACCTCACGCAGGAGCGGCAACGCCGGCAATCGGCGCGCGATGTGATAGGCCTTCGAGAGCGGCTCCCGCGCTGCCTGGCGAGCCGCTTCGCGGTCGTCCTCGCGAGCGGCGCCCAGGACGGCCAACGCCTGCCACCAGCGCGCCTTGGCTTCGAGATATGGCATCGGGCGCGCTCCCCAGGCCGTTGCCAGGCGGTCCCATGTGGCCGGGTCGACATGACCGCGCACGCGCTCGGCGTGTGCCCGGGCCGTCGCCAGGTGCAGCTCGGCCTCGTGCCGGGCGCCGAGGCTCGGCGCGATGGCGGAACGCTCGATGTGGGCGGCAGCCTCCGGGAGGATGCGGCCGGCGATGGCACCGGCTCGCATGATGAGGCCTGTGTCGCTGTTGTCACGCCCCCGTTCCGCGGCTGCCGCGGCGGCCTCCAGGCAGGTCGAGGCGGCCCAGGCCACCACGGCCAGCTCGTCACTTTCCAAGGCCCGAGGCCACTCGCGTTCAGCGATGACCAGGGCACCATCAGGATCGCGTGCCCAGAGCGCCACGCTCACGGCGGAGCGCAGGACGTGGCCGGTCCACTGTCCGGGGGGCACGGTGTCCAGTTGCAGCAGCGCCTGGCCCACGAGCCGCTCGGCCTCGTCGTCGCCACGCGACTCGGTCAGCAGCAGACCTAGCACGAGTGGCGGCCACCACTCCGCCTCCAGCGCGCTCATGCGCCAGCCCTGGGCCAGCCGACATTCGGCCTCGGCCTCGGGCCAGCGCCCCAGGTGGTACAGGATGTCTGCGCTGTTGCCGCGCAGGAACGCCCCGTACGATGCCGCCAGCCCTCCGGCAGTCGCGTCTTCCAGGCTGGCCTGGACGACGGCGAGGGCCTGCTCTCGCCGGGAGTCGAGATCGAGCAGCGTCGTCCGGTTGGCAGCAACGCGCATCAGGTCATCGAGGCGGCCTGCCTGCCGAGCCATGATGGCACTCTCCTCGAGCGGATCCAGACCGGCCTCCAGATCCCCCAGGTAGGCGAGGTCCATGCCCAGCGTGCACAGCGCGTGACCTCGTTCGGCCAGTGTCTCCTCGTCCTGGTCGGCCGCTGCCGTGGCCGTGTCGATGGCAGCGCGCGCGACCGTAGCGCTCTCGGTGAAGCGTCCGGCGATCATGAGGTGCTGTGCGAGCGATGCCTGGGCCCGGGCACGGATACGGCTGGGCTGGCCCGGCATGATGCCCAGGGCGCGCTCCATCGATGCGAGTGCCCCATCCAGCTCGCCGCCGGCCCACTGGAAGCGGCCCAGGTCCGCGTACATCTCCCCGAGCACGAGACGCGTAGCGGCGTCGCGCACGCCGCGCTCGCTGCGGGCCTCACGCGTGGCTCGGCTCTCGATGGCCCGTCGCTGGAGCGCCACGGCCCGGCGGAAGCGGCCCGACGAGCCAGAGGCCGCAGCCGCGCCGGCCAGGAGGGCCGCACGCTCCTCGGGGGTCATGGCCTCAAGCCCAGGCAGCTCCAGGGCTGCCTCGTAGTGTCCGAGCACGGTCTCCGCCGGATCGAGCTGGAGGGCCGCGGTGGCTGCCCGGATGCTGGCGTCACGGGCCTCCGCGGCGCGGGCGGCACGCGACCAGTGCCAGGCTGCCAGGGCCGGCGAGGCCTGGGACTGTTGAGCCAGCGCGGCGTGGACCTCGCGGCGCTCGGGCGTGAGCTCCAGCGCCTCGACCGCCTCCGCGAGCAGCTCGTGCGCGATGGAAACGTCGTCACGCACCTCGAGCACGAAGCCGCTTTCGAGGGCTGCCTCAAGACCCTGGATGGTGACGCGACCCTCGGGCAGCTGGACCCGGAGAAGCGCCGAGCGCGGCATCGGCAGCGCCGCGGCAGCGAGACTCCGGACGACCCGGATGGCCTCTCGCGGGAGCGCCTCGAGGCGGGCGCCGCAGACCTCGTCGAAGGGGTCGGAGAGGCGCACGCCGGCCAGGATCCCCGCACTGCTGGCCAGCCAGAGGGCCATCAGCGGATTGCCACGCGCCCCCTCCACGATCGAGGGCAGGAAACTGCTGCGAACGCGTCCCTCCGGCGCCTCCGAGACGAGTTGCTCGATGTCGCGGGCCGGAAGCGGGTCGAGTGCCACGTGGATGAGTTCCGGGTCATCGGCCAGCCACTCCGCCAGCTCGCGGACCGGGTGGCGGCGGTGAAGGACATCCGGCTGGTAGCTCACCACGAGGCAGACGGGAAGCGAGCGCCCGACGGTCTGAAGGGCACGGATCAGGCCGCGCGTGGCTGGGTCGGCTTGGTGGACATCCTCCAGCATCAGCAGCACGAGACCGCCTGCGGCCAGGCGCTCGATGGTTCCGAGGGTCGACTCAACGACCCGCCGACCGACCTGGTCTGGCGCGATGAGTGGCGGTGCGCCTCTCTCGATGCCGAGCGCATCGAGCCGCGCAGCCAGCCCTGGCACGAGCAGACAGAGGTCGTGACCGACCGGGCCGACAACGGTCTGGAGCCGGTCGTCGGGGAGTGCCGCCAGCGTGCCCGCCAGGGCCGCGCCGACTGCCTGGTAGGGGACGCCCATGGCAGGTGCGTAGGCCCGGCCGCGGGCCGACACCACGCCGGGCACGACCGCGACCCGCTCCGAGAGTTCGTCAAGGAGTCGCGTGCAGCCGATGCCCGCCGGCCCGGTGAGCACCGCGCGTCCCAGGCGGCCCTGGGCGACGCGGCGCACAGCCTCGGCCAGCTGGGCAAGCTCGCGCTCCCGGCCCAAGAACGCCATGACCCGAAGCATAGACGTCGCGTGCAACATACTTCCGGCGTGCCCGACGACCCCGTACCGCCCCGTAGCGGCCCGCACCCGTCCAATCTGCTCAACGACCTGAGCGGAGAAGAGTGGCTCTACTTCACGAAATCGCTGCTCACGACGGCCTATCCGTCAGAGCTTGGGCACGCGGCACGCAAGGCCCACGGCGCCAACAAGCCACCGCGCCTCATGGCCCGGCTCATCGAGTTCTTCACCAAGCCCGGCGAACTCGTGCTCGACCCCTTCGCCGGCGTCGGTGGGACCCTCCTGGGGGCTGCCATCTGCCGAGCGCCGCGGCGAGCCCTGGGCTTCGAGATCGAACCGCGCTGGGCGAAGGTCTACGAGGCGGTCGTGGCAGCGGCTTCAGCCGAGCGCGGCGGACTCAGGGCCGAGCTCCGGGACCTGGGGGACAGCGACCCCGGTGGGCCACGCAGCTTCGACCCCTCCGGCTGCCGGCTGCTGACCGGAGATGCCACCGAGCTCATCGGCGACCTGGACGATGCCAGCGTGGACCTGGTGGCCACCGACCCGCCCTACAACCCGCAGCTCAGGATCACCATGTCCGGTGGGGTGCTGGCGGAGCGCTTCGCCAACCGCCGGACCGACTACGCCATGGTCACCGACGACCCGGGCGACTTCGCCAACAGCCGCTCCTACGCCGAGTTCCTCGAGCGCATGGGGGCGCTCTTCGGCCAGCTGCGACGCGTGCTCCGCGAGCGGCATTACGCCGTCGTCATCGTGCGCGACGCCTACCAGGAGGGTCGCTACCGCTTCGTGGCCTCCGACCTGGCAGCACGTGCCGAGGCGCACCGCCTGGTGCCCAAGGGCGACCTCATCTGGTACCAGGCCGGCACGCGCCTGCGGCCATACGGCTACCCGCATGCCTTCGTGCCCAACATCGTCCATCAGCACATCCTGGTGCTGCGCGCGGAGTAGGCGCCGCCAGGGCTCCGGGGTCGCCGTCGCTCTCAGCCGAGCAGACGGCGGCGCAGTGACTCGTCGCTGGCCGCTTCGATGACCGTGAGTGCCATGGCCAGGGCGCCATCGAGGATGGCCTGATCGGCGGAAGGCTCCGCGCAGGCGGCCGCGAACTCGGCCTGGTGGTTGACCGAGCCGTGGGCATCGATGCCGATGAAGGGGTGGATGGCTGGCACCTCATAGGAGACGTTCCCCATGTCGGTCGAGACCGGCATGGAGGGAGCCTCGCTGAAGACTCGGCCCAGCCCCTCCGCGTGCCGCCGATAGATCATCGCCAGCTCGTGGTCGTGGCGCATGTCGCTGTAGGCCGCGTCGAGGCTGATCTCCAGGCTGGCGCCGGTGGCCAGGGCGCCCGCCTCGAAGCAGTTGCGCACGAGTCGCAGGAGCTCATCGAGGCGTGCGCGCGTGGCGGCGCGGACCATGTAGTCGGCCGTCACGTGGGCGGGGATGATATTGGCGGCCTCCCCGCCCCTGGTGACGATGCCGTGGACGCGGTCGCCCGGCTGGAACTGCTGGCGCAGCAAGCCGATGGCCGTCTGGGCCACGACCATGGCGTCGGCTGCGTTGATGCCCCTCCAGGGAAACCCGGAGGCGTGTGCTTCGCGTCCACGGTAGGCCACGGAAAGCTGCTGCACGGCGATGAGGTCGGGCTCGGCGACATCCTCCGGCCAGGGATGGACCATGAGCGCGGCGTGGACGTCCTGGAAGAGACCAGCCTTGACGAAGTCGATCTTGCCTCCGCCGCCCTCCTCCGCCGGCGTGCCCATGACACTCACGCGCAGCCCGAGGCGCTCTGAGACCGGCGCCAGGGCAAGGCCGGCACCCAGTGCCGCCGTGCAGATGACGTTGTGGCCGCAAGCGTGCCCGACGCCGGGCAGGGCGTCGTACTCGGCGCAGATCGCCACGTGGAGGGGGCCCGGTCCGCGGCTGCCGACGATCGCGGTGGCCATTCCGGCCACGTCCCGTTGGACCTCGAAGCCTGCCTCCTCGAGGTATCCGGCCAGCCAGGCCGAGGCGTGATGCTCCTCGTATCCGACCTCCGGGTCGGCGTGGATGCGGTGCGAAAGCTCGACCAGGTCGGGGCGAGCGGCCTCCAGCGCCGACCGCGCCAAGGCCGGGATGTCGATGTTCATGCCGGGGAGTCTAGACCGCCCGATCTCGCCGGGGCGAGGACCGGGCGGCCAGGATCCGGCCTAGAACCCGGTCTCTAGAACCCGGTCGTGGTCCCGTTGCGGGTGCGCGTGGCCGTAGCCACCGCGCGCGGTGCACTCGATGCGGCGCTCGAGCGGGTCTGGCCGGTCACGGCCCGGGGCGCCACGAGGAGCGTCTCCAGGCGGAGTGCCTCGGCGACCGGGCTGCGTCGCGGCGTGGTCATGGCGTCGGGTCCTGGGGCCGCCATGGCGACAGTGGTTGACTCGCGGCCGGTGGCGCTGCCGGGTGTTGCGCCCGATCGACCGGCGGGCAAGGCCGGCGCCGGGGTGACCGCAGCGGACGCCGAGACCGTGGTGGACGGCGAGCCTGGTCGGGTCGTGGACCCCGAGGCGGGCGCCGAAGCGCTCGACTTGGCCGCGGATGACGGCGTCACGGTGGGAGCCGTCTTGGCGCTGGCTGGCACCGCAGCGCTCGTGGCGGCAGTGCCGATCGGGCCCGGCTTGGACTCCGTGCCGGTCTCGCCCCTCGGGGGTGCGCTGCCACGGATGGTCGTCGTGGCATCGCGGGGTGCCTCGGCGAGCATGTGCATCTCGCCCTCCACGGAGGCGCCCTCGTGGAGCATGAGGCGGAATGTCTCGACACGGCCGCTGATGCGGCCGCTGGCACGCGCCTCGAGCCGTTCGCGGCAGGTCAGGTTGCCGGTGAACTCGCCGGCCACGATGGCCTCGTCGACGAGGACGTCTGCGTCGACGTGCGCGCCACTCTCGATGCGCACGCGCACGGCCTCGATGCGACCTTTCACCGATCCGATGACGACGACCGTGCCACGGGACGTGAAGGTGCCTTCGAAGTGGTCGTCCCGGGCGATCACGGAGTCGTCGGGGCCGGGGCCAGCATCCACCTCGGCCGACGCCGGGACGTGGACGGGAGACGGGACGGGCATGGTGTAGGCCGGCATCACGGGCTTGGCCGGCTGCGGGGGCAGCTCGCGCATGCCGACCGGAGCTGGGGTCTGATCGGCGGCAGGCTCATCCGCGGACTGACTGAACATGGACACCTCCTCAAGTTGACCGCCAGTGTAGGCGCGCAGGCGGCCGATTCCGGCCCGTCGGGCGACCCTGCAGGGCCAAGGTGGTGCGCGCACGCCACACTTCGCTGTGCGCCCACGCACAGCGGGCGACGTGAGTAGGATTGCCCGTGACGCGACGCCGGCTTCGGTCGTCACGTGCGGGATGATCACGAGGATCGTGGCCGGGGCACTGGCACCCGGTGTGACGACGCCAGAGACGCAACGCCCAGGAGGTACGGATGGCAACAAAGGCAGACTTCACTGAGGTCGAATGGCAAACCATGCAGCGGGGCATCACGGGCGCCGGCATGCTGGTCTCGCTGGCGGACCAGGACTTCAGCGACAGCTGGGGCGAATTGAGTGCGCTTGCGAAGCACCTGGCGGCTCAGCGCACCCTCGGAGCGACCCAGCTCATGCGCGACCTGGGCGCGACGCACGGGACGGGCTTCGGCATGACAGCCAAGCCCGATGAGGTCCGCAACGGCACCATCGATGCCTTGCGCTCCACCGTCGCGCTCCTCGGGGAGAAGGCCCCCGACGAGGTGGAGCCCTATCGCCAGCTCGTGCTCGGGGCGGCGGCAGCCGTGGCCCAGGCCAAGAGCGGCGTGAAGCCGAGCGAGGAGGCCGCCATCGCGGTCATCAAGGAGGCCATGGGGGTCGCCTGAGGCTAACTCAGGGTCTTGCGATCTGGAGACGTCAAGGGGAGGGATGGACATGGTCCGACGAGCATTCACGCTGCGCCTCAAGCCCGGCGGCTTGGACGAGTACGTGCGCCAGCACGATGAGATCTGGCCCGAGCTGGTCGCTGAGCTGAAGGGTCAGGGCATCAGCGAGCTCACCATCTTCGAGCGCAACGGCGACCTGTTCGTCTACTGCGAGGCCACCGACTACGAGGCCATGGACCGCGTCTGGGCCAGCGACGTCCACGATCGCTGGGCCAAGGTGATGGACCCGCTCATCGGCGTCAACGCCGACAACAAGGTCGAGGCCGTGCCGGTCACCGAGATCTGGCACCTCGACACCGGTGCCGCCCAGGCCTGAGCCGGTCGATCGGGCATCGGGGCCGGCCACCAGCCGGCCCCGTGACCGACACAGAGCACTCGTGACCGATATGGCGCGCCCATGACCGACCAGGAAGGCCGCGTCGGCCTCGTGACCGGCGGCGGTCGCGGCCTGGGCCAAGCCATCGCCCTGGGTCTCGCGGAGCGTGGCGCGCACGTCGTGGCGGTGGCCCGCTCGGTCGATCAGCTGGCCGAGACCGAGCGGCTTGCAGCTGGCTTTCCCGGCAGCCTCGTGGGCATGGTCTGCGACGTGTCCGATCAGACAGCCGTCTCCGAGCTGGGCCGGCGCGTGGCGGAGCGCCTTGGACCGCCGACCATCCTCGTCAATGCGGCCGGCATCTTCGGCCCCATCGCACGCGTCCAGGACGCCGACCCGGAGGACTGGCAGCGGACGCTGATGGTGGACGCGGTGGCGCCATTCCTCACCGTCCACGCCTGCCTCGGCGGGATGCTGGAAACCGGCTGGGGTCGCATCGTCAACGTCAGCTCGGCGGCGGCGCTGCATCCCCCGGGGCCGATCAACAGCGCCTACGGCACCGCCAAGGCGGCGCTCAACCAGTTCACCCGCCACCTTGCCGCAGAGATCGCTGGCAGCGGCGTGACGGCCAACGTCATCCACCCCGGAGACGTCAAGACCGCCATGTGGGCCGACATCCGCGAGCGCGTGGCCGGCCTGGGCGCCATCGCCGAGAACTACGTGGCCTGGGCCGACTGGGTCGAGGCCACTGGTGGCGACCCGCCGGAAAAGGCCGTCGCCCTGGTGTTGCACCTCACCTCGGACGCGGGCGGTGCCATCAACGGGCAGTTCTGCTGGATCGACGACCCGCTGCAGGCTCCGGTGCCCAGCTGGGACCCGCCGGGCGAGAGCCGCCCCTGGATGGCCGACTGACGGGACGTGCCAGGCGACCGACCGTCGCGTCAGGCGCCGATCGCCGCGATCCCAGTCGAGCGTCGCCTCTCAGCCGCCAAGCGCTCTCTCCATCACCTCCAGCGGGGCCTCGACGCCCGTCCACTTGGAGAAGGCGGCCGCGCCCTGCCGGGCCAGCATGCCCAGGCCGCCGATGGTCCGGTGGCCTCGCTCCCGCGCCCAGCCCAGGAAGGCAGTGTCAGCTCGTTCCGGGTTCAGATCGCAGACGACCGCGGCCGGCGAGAGGGCCGTCAGGTCGACGTCGACGCGCTCCTCGGCCGCCGCGCCGCTGCCCATGCCCACGGGCGTGCAGTCCACCAGCACGTCACAGGCCGGTACGGCCAGGCAGCCATCCCAGGTGAGCTGGGACGACGTCGGCGGCGGTGCGCGCGCGCAGCCGGCTCACCAGCGCTTCCCGTCGTTCCGACCCCGGTTGGCGATGGTGATGCGCCGCGCGCCGGCCAGGGCCAGCTCCACGGCGACGGCGCGGGCGGCGCCGCCGGCGCCCAGCAGAACGACATCAAGACCGGCCGGTTCGATGCCCTCATCACGCAGCGACCACAGGAAGCCGGAGCCGTCCGTGTTGGAGCCGATCAGCCGCCCGTCGGGCTGGCGCACGACCGTGTTGCAGGCACCGCTGATCTCCGCAGATGGCTCCAGCCCATCGAGCAAGGGGATGATGGCCACCTTGTGGGGAACCGTGAGGTTGAGCCCGCTGAAACCGAGCAGCCGGGCGGCCGACAGGGCTGCCGGCAGGTCATCGGCACGGACGCGGATGTCGAGGTAGCGCCAGTCGAGGCCGGCCGACTCGAAGGCCAGGTTCTGCATCCGCGCGGTCGGATTGCCCTCGACCGGGTCGCCGTAGAGGGCTACGTACTGGGTCACCATGCTCTGCCTCCCCTTCGCGATCGACGACACGCCTACATGCCCATCGACTCGCCGCCGTCGACCACCAGGTCCTGCAGCGCGATGTGGGCCGACTCCGGCGAGAGCAGGTAGGCGACGGCGCTGGCGACCTCGTCGGGATCGGACAACCGCCCGTCCGGCACGCGAGGGCGGAAGAGTTCCAGGCTGCCGTCGGAGAGGTGACTCGTGGAGCGACCCAGCGAGCCGGCCACGCCGCGCAGCATGGAGGTGTCCGTGGCGCCGGGTGAGACCGTGTTGATGCGAACCCCGTGCGGCAAGGTCTCCAGCGCCAGGCAGCGGAGTGCCTGGCGGATGGCCGCCTTGGAGGCGCAGTAGGCGGCCTGGTTGACGCGCGCCAGGCGACCCGACACGGACGACAGGGCAACGATGGCTCCACCGCCACGCTCGACCATGCCCCGCGCGAAGGCTTGTGCCACGAAGAAGTTGCCCAGCACATTGACGTCCAGGACGCGCTTGAAGTCGTCCCAGGCAGCATCGAGCGACGGAGACGAGATGTGGATGCCGGCCACGATGGCCAGGCGCCCCGCGTCCGGGATGGCCGCTGCGAGGGCCGCGATGGAAGGCAAGTCGGCCACGTCGACCTGGTGGGAGCGGCATTCACAGCCGGCAGCACGCATCTCCTCGACCAGCCCCTCAGCGGCCTCGAGGTCGATGTCGGCGATGACGAGGGGGCCCGCCCACGCTTCCCGCGACAGCCGCCGGCTGACCGCCTCTCCGATGCCCTTCGCCCCACCCACCACGACGGTGCTGCCGGCGGTCATGTGCTCCACTCCTTGCTGCTGTCGGTGCCCTGGGACCATGGTGGCACGCCGCTCGGGCTGTCGGTGTCCGTTCCGGGGTCGGGCGTCGGGACCTTGGGGTCGGTATGCTACGATTGGTCGACCGGTAACCCAATAGCCTCGGTTCCCCAGCCCCCCGCGCCGGAGATCTCTGCACATGCCATCCCGTGTCTTCGTCACCCGCACCATTCCCAGCCTCGGCCTGGACATCGTGTCAGCCGCCGCGGAGATGGAGGTCTGGCCCGGCGAGCTGCCTCCCTCCCGTGACGTCCTGCTGGAGAAGGTACGCGGCATGGACGGCCTGCTCTCGCTGCTCACGGACCGCGTGGACGACGAACTGCTCGACGCGGCCGGGCCGCAACTGCGCGTGGTCTCCAACTTCGCGGTGGGTTACGACAACATCGACGTGGCAGCTTGTGCCCGCCGCGGGATCAAGGTCGGCAACACGCCCGGCGTGCTGACGGAGACGACGGCCGACCTGGCCTTCGCGCTCCTCATGGCGGCCGCTCGCAGACTGCCCGAGGCGCGTGACTTCGTGCGCGAAGATCGCTGGCAGACCTGGGGGCCTCTGCTCTTGCTGGGCAAGGATGTCCACGGCGCCACCCTCGGCCTCATCGGCTTCGGGCGCATCGGCCGGGAGATGGCTCGCCGAGGCCTGGGCTTCGGGATGCGCATCCTGTACCACGACCTCGTGCGCGCGGAGCCTGAGGTGGAGGCCGAGCTGAACGCCACCTGGGCCCCCCTGGAGACCGTCCTCGAGACGTCCGACTTCGTGAGCCTGCACACGGTCCTGCGGCCGGAGACGCGACACATGATCGACGCGTCGGCCATCGCGCGCATGAAGCAGGGCGCCATCCTCATCAACACCAGTCGGGGGCCCATCGTGGACCAGGAGGCCCTGGCTGACGCGCTGCGCTCCGGTCACCTCTTCGGCGCCGGGCTCGATGTCACCGATCCAGAGCCTCTCCGCGCCGACCACCCGCTCGTGGGCCTGCCCAACTGCCTCATCGTGCCCCACATCGCCTCCGCGTCGGAGCGGACCCGAGATCGCATGGCGGAGAAGGCCGCTCGCAACCTCGTGGCCGGTCTCCGCGGCGAACCGCTGCCCGACCCCGTCACCGCATAGGAGGGAGTGGGGACTTGAAGGCGCTGATGAAGGTGGCCCCGGAACCGGGGCTCCAGGTCGTCGACATCCCGATGCCTCGCATCGAGCGTCCCGATGACGTCCTCTTCAGGGTCGAGTACTGCGCCATCTGCGTGGGTGAGACGAAGGTCTACGACTGGAACGAGTGGGCGGCGAACGACCCGACGCTGCAGCTTCCTACCGTGCTTGGCCACGAGGCGTCCGGGACGGTCGTCGAGGTCGGCCGCGGCGTCAAGGCCGTGCGGCCCGGTGACCGCATCGTCAACGACCCCCTGATCCATTGCGGGCGCTGCCGACAGTGCCGCGCTGGCTTCACCAACATGTGCGAGCAGCGCGAGATCTACGGCAAGCGGCGCGGGGCATTCGCCGAGTACGCGGTCCTGCCTGAAAGCGTGGTCTGCCCGTTGAGCGAGGGCCTGAGTCTCGAGGAAGGGGCGCTGCTGGAGAACCTCGGCATCGCCGTCCACGCGTGCGAACTCGAGCCCCATGACCCCGGCGACTGGGCCGTCATCATCGGCGCAGGCCCCATCGGGATCCTCGCCGCGCAGACGCTCGTGGCCTGGGGCATGAACGTCGTGATGACCGACCTGGTGGATGCGCGACTCGCGTTCGCACGCCAATGGTCAGGGGCGACCGTCATCGACGTGAAGGGCGACGATCCGGTCGAGCGTGTGTTGGACCTCACGGGAGGTCGAGGCGCCGACTTCGTCATCGAGATGGCGGCCAACCAGGCCGCCATGGACCAGGCCTTCGAGATGGTCCGGATCCGCGGCACGGTCGTGACGATCGGCACCTTCAACGGGCCGATCTCGTTCAATCCGTTCTTCGCGATGTCGCGACGCGAGGTCAAGCTCCTGAGCGCCATGGGCCGTACGGGCGAGACGTGGCGCCGCATGACGCAGCTGATCGAGGCGGACACGCTCCGACTCCGTCCACTCATCGACGAGATCCTCCCGCTCGATCAGTTCGTCCAGGGGTTCGAGCTGGTCAAGGGGCACCAGGCACAGAAGATCCTGCTGCGGCCCTGAGGCGCTTGGCGAACGGCTGGACGGAGAGCGTCAGATGAGCTGCAGCCAGGCGAAGGTATCGGCAGGGTCAGATGAGGGCAGGTACTCCAGACCGACCCAGCCGTCGTACCCGGACCGCTCCAGCTCCCCGAAGAAGCGCTGAAAGTCGATGGTGCCGCTGCCCGGTCGCCCGCGGCCCGGGACATCGGCCACCTGGACGTGGGCGACATGTCCGGCGGCATGAGCCAGTGGGCCGAAGAGGTCCGACTCCGTGCGCTGCACGTGGTAGGCGTCGAAGAGGATGCCCACCCGGGTGCCGCTCGCCTCGCTGGCGTGCTCTGCCAGGGTCACCGCTTCGACCATGCGCGAGAGCCCGTATCGCGGGAAGTCGAAGGGATTGAGGGCCTCGACGACGAGCGTGGCACCAGCGTCCGCGATGCGAGGCGCAGCCAGCGCCAGGCCGGCCGTAGCCGCTCCCATCAGGGCATCAGGGGCTGCACCAGTGGTTTCGCGGCCAGCGCCCTCCAGGGCATTGCCGACGTGGCTGTTGACGATGCTCCCGCCAAGGCGCCGGACGATGCCGGCCACGACATCCACATTGGCCAGGAAGTCGGCGCGGGCGCTGGTCACGGAGAGCAGGCCGTGCTGCCCGGCCTTCGCATCGCCCAGCCACAGGTTGAGCAGGGCGAGCTGGAGTCCGGCATCCCGCAGCGCCGCCACCAGGTCGTCGACGTCCCGGTCCGGCGGTACCGGCCCATCGAACGGCCACCAGAGCTCGGTGGCATGGAAGCCTGCCGCGGCGGCAGCCGCAGGACGCTCGAGCAGCGGCAGGTCCGGCCAGAGGATGGAGAGATTGGCAGCGAAGCGCGTCACGGCAAGACGGCCCGGCGGCCGGGCTCAGGCGACCGGGCTCGGCATCCAGGCGCGCAGGAAGGCCACGGCCTGTTCGGCCGCCAGGTCCGGAGAGGGGAAGGGCAGCATCTCCACCGAGACCCAGTCGTCATAGCCGATCTCCGCCAGCGCCCCGAAGAAGGGCCGGAAGTCGATGTGCCCCTGGCCCGGCGCCCAGCGATTGCTGTCGGCCACCTGCACGTACCCGATGCGCTGACCGGCAGCCCGGATGGACGCCTCAAGATGCGCGTCCTCGATGTTCATGTGGAACGTATCAGGCATCAGCTTGACGTTGGGGTGCGCCACGCGATCGACGATGGCGATGCCATCCGGCAGGACACTGTTGACGAAGTTGAGCTCGTATCGGTTGACCGGCTCGATGACCAGGTCGACGCCGACCATGGCCGCGTGGTCGCCCACGCTGCGGATGCCGTCGACGAACCGGCCGATGGCCGCCTCCGGCTCCTCGCCCTCCTCGATGCCACCGCGCACGCGTCCGATGTTGACTCGCCCCGCGCCCAGCTCGACGGCCAGGTCCACCAGTCCGGCAAGGATGGTGACCGCACGCGTCCTGACGTCATGGTCCGGGCTGGAGAGCCAGACTCGCTGCTCGGCGAAGACCCGCCCTGTGGACACGGCCGAAATGCCGAGTCCGTGGTTCACGAGAAGGCTGGAGACGTCGGCGGCATCCACGTCCTCGCGCCGCCCGAGAGCAAGTTCCACGCCGTCATAGCCCAGGCGAGCGACCTTGGGGATGGTGACGTCGAGACGGTCGCGGAAGACCACGAAGGACGACGGGATGGCATCCTGCGGGGCGATGGCCAGTGCGACTCTCACGTTGGCTCCTCGTCTTCGACCACTCCGGACGTGACTGCCTCGGTCACCTTCATCCGCTCCCCTCGAGCTGGGCCGGCGCAGGCCGGCAACGACGAGACCGTTCGAGCGCCGTGGCGGAGGGGAGATCCGCTCGCGGCCCACTGGTCGACCGGTCATCCGGTGTATCATACGGGAACGGCTGACCCTTCGTCCATCATCCAGATCGGTCTGACAGAGGAGCATCCAGGCATGAGTGACATCGAGCGCGTCGCCCAAGTCCTCCGTGACGCCGAGGCTGCCCGCACCGCTGTCGGACCGGTCTCCGACCTCGTGGATGGCGGCCTGACGCTGGACATGGCGCACGACGTCTGTGAGTCCAATATCGCCCGCCGAGAAGCGGCCGGCGAACGCATCGTGGGCTTCAAGGTGGGCTTCACCAACCTCGCCGTGCGCGAGAAGATGGGTCTGCCGGACTCCACGTACGGCTACCTTCTGGACTCCATGGTGCTGACCAGTGGCGGGACGCTGGACCTCACTGAGGTCATCGCCCCCAAGATCGAGTCGGAGATCTGCGTGCGCCTCGGCCGCGACCTGGGCGGGCCCGGCGTGACCGCGGAGGACGTACTTGTGGCGGCCGATGCCGTGCGGGCCTCCTTCGAGATCTGCGACGCCCGGATCATCGACTGGAAGTGCCCCTATCCGGATTTCCTGGCCGACAATGGCTTCTCCTCCCGCATCGTGCTGGGCGAGAGCGACTGGCGCCCCATAGGCGAGGTAGACATCCTGGGCGAGTCGGTCGTGCTGGCCAAGGACGGCGAAGCCTTCGCCGAGGGCCGGGGCGAGATGGCCATGGGCAGCCCGGCCAAGGCGGTAGCCTGGCTCGCCAACAAGCTGGCGGACCGGGGCAAGGGCCTGAAGGCAGGCCAGCTGGTCATGACGGGCACCCTGACGCCCATCACCCCGATCGATCGTGGCGCCACGTACATGGCCACCTTCTCCACGCTTGGTCGGGTCGAGAAGACCTTCGCCTGAGCGCGCGGCCGCCCGTCAACCCCAGCAATCACGCAGCGAGGCCAGAGATGACCGAACAGGCAGCCACCCTCCCCGGGCGGGACACGCAGCTGGAGATGTATCGGCGCATGGTTCGCATCCGTCAATTCGAGCTGGCGGCCACGGACATCTTCAAGAGAGGCCAGCTCAAGGGCACCGTCCATACCTACATCGGCATGGAAGCATCCGGCGTGGGTGTCTGCATGGCCCTGCGAGACGACGACCTCATCGCCGGCACCCACCGCAGCCACGGCCACAACATCGCCAAGGGCGCCAGCCTGAGGCTCATGATGGCCGAGTTGCTCGGCAAGGAGACCGGGTACTGCAAGGGCCGTGGCGGCTCCATGCACATCGCCGCCTTCGAGACGGGCAGCCTGGGCGCCCTGGCCGTGGTGGCCAGCGGCATCCCCCTGGCGGTCGGAGCCGGCCTTGGCTTCAAGCTGCGTGGCGAGGACCGCGTGGCGGTGCCCTTCACCGGAGACGCCGGCGCCAACACTGGCAACTGGCACGAATCGCTGAACATGGCGGCGGCCTGGGAGCTGCCCGTCGTCTTCGTCCTGGAGAACAACCACTGGGGCGTTTCCACGCGGATCGAAGATATGGTCAAGGAGCCCGACCTCTCCAAGCGGGCGGCCGGCTACGGCATCCCGGCCGCTCGGGTCGATGGCTTCGACGTCCTGGCCGTCCACGCGGCGGCGACGGAGGCCGTGGCGCGAGCCCGCGCGGGAGGTGGGCCGACGCTCCTGGTGACGGAGACCTACCGCATGGACGGCCACTACGCCGGCGAGCCGGAGGTCTACCGCGACAAGGCGGAGGTCGCCGAGTGGCGCGCCAGGGAGCCCATCGCGCGCTTCCGCCACGACCTCATCGAGCGCGGGACCGCGAGCGAGGCTGACCTGGACGGCATCGACGGTGAGGTCAAGGCCGACCTGGAGGAGGGCATCGCCTTCGCCCGGGCCAGCCAGGAGCCCGACCCGGCCACGGCCCTCGATTACATCTACGCGTAAGGCAGGAGACGACGATGACCACCGAGGTTCGCGATTCCGTCTCACTCACCGGCAGCGTCCCGGCCATGTCACCCGACACTATCCGCCAGGTTCCCGACGGCGCACCCGCCAACCTCCTGAGCTACCAGGAGGCCATCCGCGAGGCCCTCCGCGAAGAGATGCGTCGCGACCCCTCTGTCTTTCTCCTGGGTGAGGACATCGCCAAGCACGGTGGTGCCTTCGGCGTGACCCGTACCCTCTTCGACGAGTTCGGCGCGGAACGCGTGCGCAACACGCCCATCTCGGAGAACACCATCGTGGGTACCGCCACCGGCGCTGCGCTGGTGGGCATGCGTCCCGTGGCGGAGATCATGTTCGTCGACTTCAGCGGCCTGGCCATGGACCAGATCGCCACCCAGGCCGCCAAGATCCGCTTCATGACCGGCGGCCAGTGCACCGTGCCGTGGGTCCTGCGCATGCCCCAGGGTGGCGGGGCGGGCAAGTCCACGGCCGCCCAGCACAGCCAGAGCCTGGAGGTCTGGTTCGCCCACATCCCGGGCCTCAAGGTCGTGCTGCCCTCCACGCCATACGACGCCAAGGGCCTCATGAAGGCCGCCATCCGCGATGACAACCCGGTCATCTTCCTGGAGCACAAGCTGCTCTATGCCTTCAAGGGCCTGGTCCCGGAGGAGGACTACGTCGTGCCCCTGGGCCAGTGTGATGTCAAGCGCGAGGGCACGGACGTCACGGTCGTGGCCTCTGGCTACATGGTCTGGCACGCCATGGTCGCCGCGCAGGCCCTCGAGCACGAAGGCATCAGCGTCGAGGTCGTCGACGTGCGCACGGTGTCACCCCTGGACAAGGACACCATCGGGCGCTCGGTCCGCAAGACCGGCCGCGTGGTGGCCGTGGCGGAGGCCTGCGAGCAATACGGTCCCGCCAACGAGTGGGCCATGGTAGCCGTCGAGCAGGCCTGGAGCCAGCTGCGCGGGCCGGTCATCCGGGTGGCTGGGCGTAACTCGCCGATCCCCTTCGCCAACAGCCTGGAGAACGGTGTCTGGCCCAGCACCAGGGATGTCATCGAGGCCATCCGGGCCTGTGTGTCCGGCGGCGCGCCGGGCGCTTGACCTCCGGGCGTCCTGCCCGGACACCTGCAACCCCCCGAGCGGAAGGAGCGCACCATGGCCACCGAGGTCTTCATCTCCAAGATGACCGACTTCATGGAGGAGGGCACGATCGTGAGCTGGCTGGTGGCCGAGGGTGACCGGGTCGAAGAAGGCCAGCCCATCGTCGAGCTGGAGACGGACAAGGCCACCTCGGAGCTGGAGGCACCCGCCAGTGGCTATCTCGTGGGCATCCGTCCCGGCGTAGTGGCGGGCACGGTCCTCCCGGTCGGGGAGACCATCGCCTACATCGTGGACAGCCTGGACGAGGCCGTAGTGCCCCTGCCCCCGCTGTCGGCCGCCTGAGCCATGAACCTCAGTGGGCGTGCCGCCATCGTCACGGGAGCCGCCAGCGGCATCGGGCGCGCTATCAGTGCACGGCTGCTGGCAGACGGCATGGCCGTGGCTTTCCTGGACATGGACGAGGGCGTTGTGGAGATGGCGTCCGGCCTGGCCACCCAGGAGGGGCCGGCCATCGGCATCCCAACGGATGTCACCGACAGCACCAGTGTGCGTGCCGCCTTCGAGCGTGCCGAGTCTGAGCTTGGCCCGCCCTGGCTGCTCGTCAACAGTGCCGGCGTGCTCGCGTATGGGGCCACCGTGGACATGCCCGAGAGCGACTGGGACCGCGTCGTCGATGTCGACCTGAAGGGCGTCTTCCTGTGCTCCCAGGCCGCCTTGCGCGCCATGCTTCCGCGAGGCGGTGGACGCATCGTCAACATCTCGTCCATCGCGGGACGGGTCGCGCGGCCCACGCAGATCGCCTACTGCGCCGCCAAGGCCGGCGCGGATCATTTCACCCGCTGCCTGGCGGTCGAGGTGGCAGGCGCGGGCATCACCGTCAACTCCGTGGCGCCGGGCATGACCCGCTCGGTCATGCTCGACAAGGTCATCGCGAGGGGCGGCAGCGAGGAGGATCTGCTGGCACTCATCCCTGCCGGACGCTTCGCTCTGCCAGAGGATCACGCCGCCCTCGTGGCGTGGCTGGCCAGCGATGAGGCCGCGCATGTCACCGGCCAGGTCATCGACGTGGACGGCGGCCAGTCGCTGTTCGCACCCATCGTGCGCCGCTCGGGACCGGCGCCGGCTGCCGAAGGCGACCAGTAGTCCCACCCGGGTTGACGGACCAGCCCGGACCATCGGAAGAGGAGGAGGGGGTCGGTGGCCGAGTCGGATGGTCGCCTGCATGGCAAGCGAGCTTTCGTGACGGGGGCCGGCACGGGCATCGGACGCGCCGTAGCCGTGCGCTTCGCGCAGGAAGGCGCGAGGGTCGGGCTCATCGGCCGCCGTGCCGGGCCGCTGGAGGAGACGGCGAAGCTCATCCGCGACGCCGAGGGCATCTGCCTCGTGACCCCCTGCGACGTCTCGAAGGAGGACCAGGTCGAGCGTGCCGTTGCCGCCATCAAGGAGGCTTTCGGCGGCATCGACACCGTGGTCGGCGTGGCCGGCATCGAGCTCATGGGCGTCGGTGACGATCGCATCGACCGGGTCGACATGGCCATCTGGCAGCAGACCATCGACATCAACCTGACCGGCATGTTCCTGACCTGCAAGCACGGCACGCGGGCACTCCTGGAGTCGGGCGGCGGGACCATCACCGTCACCGGGTCGCCGTGCGGCCAGCTGGGCTTCTGCAGCGACCAGGCGGCCTACAGCGCCAGCAAGTCCGGCGCCCATGGCCTCGTGCGCGGCATGGCGGCCGACCTCGCCCCCGAGAACATCCGCGTCAACTGCGTCATCCCGGGCTTCATCGCCACGCCGCTGACGGAACAGGTCTTCGAGGATCCGGCCTGGCTCGGCTCCCTGGAGACGATGATCCCGATGCACCGGGCAGGGCAGCCCGATGAGGTGGCCACGATGTACGCCTGGCTGGCCTCGGACGAGGCGTCCTACGTGACGGGCGCCTTCTTCACTGTGGACGGGGGCGAGACCGCGGTCTAAGGCGCGCCGTCTGCCGCATCATCGCCCGACACGATGCATGGTGGACAGGCATACTGGTACACCGGTTGACCACAGCTACCTGACCTGTCAGGATGCGTGCACAACGACCGCTCGAGTGAGGCCGGGACGCGCCACGAGACGCGTTTGGCGGCACGTGGAGGGAGGAGCATGACCGCGGACGTGAGCCCGGCAGACCAGGTGCTGCGCCTGGAGGTCCGCTCCTGCTGGAAAGAGTTCCCGGGCGTCCAGGCGCTGCGCGATGTCTCCACCGACGTGCGCCGCGGCGAGATCCACGCGCTCCTTGGTGAGAACGGCGCCGGCAAGTCCACGCTGGGCAAGGTCATCGGTGGCGTCTACCAGGCGGACGCCGGTGAGGTCCTGCTTGACGGCAACGTCCTCGGCCGCATCGACGAGCACGCCGCCACCCGCCTGGGCATCGCCATCGTGCACCAGGAGGGCTCGCTGGTCCCGCAGTTGTCCGTCGCGGAGAACGTCTTTGCAGGCCACGCGCCCAAGCTCTCCCTGGGTCGAGTGGACCGCAAGGAGTCGGCGCGCCGCACCCGTGCGCTCTTGATGGACCTGGGCGTGGACATCGCGCCGGAGGCGCCCGTCTACTCGCTGTCCACGGCGCAGCAGCAGGTCGTCGAGATCGCCAAGGGCCTCTCGCACGAGTTGCGCCTGCTCATCCTCGACGAACCGACGGCCTCGTTGACCCTGACGGAGACGGACCGCCTCTTCGAGATCCTGCGCCGCCTGCGCGACTCGGGCGTGTCCATCATCTACATCAGCCACCGGCTGGCCGAGATCTTCCAGCTCTGTGACCGCGTCACGGTCCTCAAGGATGGCGCCGTGACCGGAACCCGGGACGTGGCGGCGACCACGCAGGATGAGCTGATCCGCCTCATGGTCGGACGTGACGTGCTCTTCCAGCGCGGCGAGGCCGCGCAGCCTGGAGCGGTCGTGCTCGAGGTCGAGCACCTCGCGGCCTCCCCGGCGGTCGAGGACGTCTCCTTCCAGGTCCGCGCCGGCGAGCTGGTCTGCCTCTCCGGTCTGGTGGGATCGGGACGATCGGAAGCCTGCCAGGCCATCTTCGGCGTGCGCCGCCGCAGCGGTGGGATCATGCGCCTCAACGGCACGGAGGTCCACTTCAGCGGGACATGGGACGCCATCGCGGCCGGCATCGGGATGATGCCGGAGGACCGCAAGGTGGCCGGCCTGTTCCTGGGGCATTCGGTGGCCCAGAACATCGCTGCCACCGTGCTTGGCAAGGTCTCCCGCAATGGCGTCCTGTCGCGCAGCGCCATGGAGGAGCTGGCCAAGCGCTACATCGGCGACCTGAACATCTCGACCCCGTCGACCCAGCAACTCCTGGAGAAGCTCTCCGGCGGCAACCAGCAGAAGGTGCTGCTGGCCAAGTGGCTGGCACCCGAGCCGCGCCTGCTCATCGTGGACGAGCCCACGCGCGGCGTGGATGTCGGGGCACGCGCGGAAGATCTACCGCATCCTGGGCGACCTGAAGAAGCGAGGCCTGGCCATCGTGGTCGTGTCCTCCGACCTGCCCGAGGTGCTCACCTTGGCCGACCGCATCGTCGTCATGGCCTACGGCCACACGGTCGGCGAGCTCGATGGCGCCACAGCAACGGAGGAAGACGTGCTTCGCCTGGCAACCCAGACCACGGCCGACCAGACGGCGATGGCGGCATGACGCAGAGCGCCGTGGGCCCCTCGGGTGCCGTGCCGAGTGCGCCGCCAGCACCCGCCCACAGGCAGGAAAGCCTGCTCACACGCATCCTGGTCACGCTGGCCGAGTCCCGCGAACTGACTCTCTTCGTGCTCATCGTCGCCCTGATCGTGGCGATGACCGTCATGTACCCCAACAACTTCCCGACCGAGTCGAACATCTCCGCGATCCTCCTCAACGCGGCCCAGAACGGCATCCTCGTGACGGGCATGATGCTGCTCTTCATCGCGGGCTTCTTCGATCTGTCCGTGGGCTCGATCCTGGCCCTCTCAGGCGTGTGGGCCGGCGTCGTGGTAGCACAGTGGGGATATCCAGCACCTGTCGGCATCCTTGTCGGCTGCGTGGTGGGTATCGCGGCCGGCGCCTTCAACGGCTTCCTCATCACCCGCGTGGGCATCAACGCCCTCATCACGACGCTGGGCACGCTGGCCATCTTCCGAGGCCTCACCTATGTCACTGCCGGCACCGGCGTGACGCCCATCAGCGACGAGTTCAAGTCCTATGGCCAGACGGACTTCCTGGGCCTGCAGTCGCCCTTCTGGGTCATGCTGATCATCGTCGTGGTGATGGCCTGGGCTGTCTCCAGGACAGCATTCTTCCGGCAGTACTACTTCATCGGCGGCAACTCGCGCGCCGCCCAGTTGTCCGGCATCCGCGTGGCGCGGCTGACATTCACCGCCTTCGTCCTCATGGGACTCCTGGCGGGTATCGCGGGCGTCCTCGGGGCAGCCCGCCTGAACAGTGCCGTCGTCTCGGCCGGCATCGGCGTGGAGCTCTCCGTCATCACGGCCGCCGTCCTTGGCGGTGCCAGCCTGCGCGGTGGCGAGGGTTCCATCATCGGCGGCGTCCTCGGCGTGCTCTTCATCGCCTTGGTCTCCAACGCCATGATCATCAACGGTATCGGCGTCTTCTGGCAGCCGATCGTCACGGGCACAGTGCTGCTGCTGGCCGTGTCACTCGACCGCTTCCGGAGATCCCGCCGGGCCTGAGCGGCCCCGCGGACCACCGCGACGCGACCCCCGCAGAGGAAGGAGGAGCCATCGAGCAGGGTCACGAGCCACCGCCGACGATCGGCACCAACGGAGCACGGAACACACGTGTGGAGGGATATCCCCTGTGAAGCGTTTTAGCCGCCTGGCGCTCCTCGTGAGCCTCGCTGTCGTCGCTACCGGCCTGCCCGCTCAGGCGCAGGAATCGGTCTTCGGCCCCGAGGATGCGACCGAGGTCTACTACTGGGTCTCCAACAAGGCCAACCTGCCACTCTTCGTGCAGTACGACTACGTGGGCATGGAGAAGATCGCCAACGAGCTCGGCGTGCAGGTCCGCGTGGCCGGCCCGACCGACTTCGACCTGCCCGGATTCATCGCCGCCGTGGACCAGGTCTGCGCGCAGAAGCCCGCCGGCGTGTCCGTCGTCGGTGGCTGGGACCCGTCGCTGACGGAGTCCGTCAAGAAGTGCATCGAGGCCGGGGTGCCGACCGTCGTCGACGACGGCGACCTGCCCGACTCCGGGCGCCTCTCGTACATCGGCACGGACTGGTCCGCCATCGGCGAGGCCCAGGCCAAGGCCATGATGGCCGCGCTGCCGGACGGCGGCAAGCTGGCCACGATGTCCATCATCAACGCCAACAACATGCGCGAGGGTGTGCAGGGCTTCGTCGACTACATCGACGCCAACGGTGAGGGCAAGTACGAGATCGTCGCCAATGAGGACGACAACGGTGACTCGGCCAAGGCAGCTGAGGTGACCGCGGCCGTGCTGGCCGCCCACCCGGACATCGCCGGCATCGCTGGCTTCGACTCCGAGTCCGGCGCCGGCATCGCGCTGGCCCTCCAGGAAGCCGGCAAGCAGCCCGGCGAGGTCGTCGTCACGGCCATGGAGCAGACGCCCGACTTCTTCAACACCGTCAAGGACGGCTGGGTCAACTCCATCATCGTCCAGAACCGCGAGCTCTTCATCTACTACGCCATCAAGATGCTCTACGACTACAACCACAATGAGCTCAAGACGTCCGGCCTGACCGGCGCCGAGGGCGGCGTGCCGATCCCGCCGACGGTGGACACCGGCGTGCTGGTCGTGAACGCCGACAACGTGGATAAGGTGCTGGCCACCTTCGCGGAATAGGGTCCTCCTCCTCTGAACGGCCCCCGGCTCGAAGCCGGGGGCCGTTCCCTTGCATCGACGACATCGCGAGAGGCACATCGACATGACGACACGGATCCGCTACCTGGGCGTGGCTGCCTACGAGATCGTGGGGCCCCGGCACCGCATCCTCATGGACCCCTTCCTGACCGGCAACATCGCCGCCCCTTGCGGGCCCGACGACCTGGAGACGCCGGACGTCATCCTGGTCAGCCATCCGCCCGTCGACCACCTGGGTGACGCGGCCGAGATCGCCATCCGCACGGGTGCACCCATCGTCTGTGGCAACGACAGCCGCATGGTGCTGCTGGAACGGGGCGTGCCGCCGGATCAGATCCGGCACACCATCTGGGGCATCAAGATCCTCATCGGCGAGGACCTCCTCATCCGTCCCGTCGAGTGCCGCCACTGGGCCGGCGCCCAGCTCAGGGACGGCCGCTTCGTGCCCGGCTTCCCGCTGGCCTTCATCGTGGAGACCGAACCAGGCGTGCGCATCTATCACTTCGGCGACTCTGCGGTCTTCGGCGACATGCGCTTCATCGGCCAGTTGCACCAGCCCACGGTGGGCCTGCTCGGCTGCAGTCAGCCCTACGAGCTGCTGCCGAAGGTCTACACGGGCGCCGGCCAGGTCGTCACGGGCGAGATGTCACCCCTGGAGGCGGCCATGGCGGCCGAGCTCCTGGGTGTGAAGTACGCCGTCGCCAGCCACTACTACGACCCCGACCATGCCGACATCGCTGAGTTCCTGGCCGAGGTGCCCCGGCAGGACACGACCGGGACCCGGGTGCCGCTGGCCATGCGGCCTGACGAGGTCCTCGTCATCGATGGCGACGACTGGCGGATCGAGAAGCCTTAGGCCTGCCCCTCCGCGGGCAGGGCCTTGAGGATCTGCCCGTTCGCACGGTCGATAGCGACACCCATGGCCGCGCGGGCGGCGGTGTCGTCACCGGCCGCGATCGAATCGATGACCGAGGCGGCGTCGCCGGCCTGCGTGTCCATGGCTTCCCGAGAGAGCGGCACCCGGGCCACCCAGAACTGCAGCAGCGAGCGGATCGTGGACGCCGCGCCGGCCAGGACGTCGTTGTCGGCGACCTCCGTAACGGCGCGCAGGAAGGCAGCCTGAGCGGCCGCGAACCGCTGGCGGGTCGCGGTGCGCCGCCTTCATGGCCGCGTGGAGGGAACGCAGGTCGGCCATGTCGCGCTCGTCCCGTCGGACCGCCGCCAGGCCCGCCAGGATGACGTCGAGGTGGCGGCGCGCCTCGAGCAGGTCGGGCACGTGGCCGGCGCCAAGCACCAGGCCCCACTCGATCGACTCGGGCAGGATGTCCGCGTCGACGCGCTTGACGTACGTGCCGTCACCGAGACGCACCTCGAGAAGGCCCAGCAACGTCAGTGACTTGAGCGCTTCACGGACGACGGAACGGCCGACGCCGAGGGCCTCCGCAAGCTTGCGCTCAGGCGGCAGACGGTCACCGGGCTGGACGCGCCCGGACAGGAGGTAGTCCAGCAGCTGGCGACTGATGGAGATCGTCGTGCCCTCGCGCTTGGAGAGGTCGAGCGGCTGCAGCAGTCCCCCGGTCATGGCTTCCCCGCGCTCATGGCTTCCCCGCGTCCGGACCGACAGAGTCATCCTCTGGCGCTGTCTGGCGGTGCTCCTGCTCGGCCAGCGTGACCTGAAGCCGGTCAGCGGCGCCCTCCATGTGGCCGACCATCGCCCGCCGGGCGGCCGCGGCGTCGCCAGCCTCGATGGCCTCAAGCACGGCCGAGTGCTCGGCCCAGGTGGCGGGGCGGGTCCCGGGCGCGTAGGCGACGCGCTGGATCCAGACCTGCATGAGGCTGCGGATGGACTTCATGACCTGGAAGAGCGACTGGTTGCCCGTCGAGCGGGCGATCCCCAGGTGGAAATCCACGTCGGCGCGGACGAACTCGTCGTTGTCCGTCGTGCGCTGCATGGTCTCGACGCAGCGGCGCAGCTCCTCCAGGGCCGCCTCGTCGCGGCGCTCCGCGGCCAGACCGGCCAGCAGGATCTCCAGCTCCGCGCGCGCCTCCACGAGATCCTGGGAGCGCTTGGCCCCGAGCAGCAATCCCCATTCGATGGCCAGCGGCAGGAGCGGAGAGTCCGTCCGCTTCAGGTACGTGCCGTCACCCTGGCGGGCATCCACGAGGCCCAGCACCGTCAGCGACTTGATGGCCTGGCGGACGTGGGAACGGCCGACGCCCAGCGTATCCGCCAGCTGTCGCTCGGAGGGCAGCCGCTCGCCGGGCTTCACCTGGCCCGAGATGAGGTAGTCGAGCAGCCGCCGGGTGACCTCAGAGGAGATCGGCTCGGGGTTCCGCTGGGCGACGGGCCCCAGGTCAGGCAGCATGGCGGCCATTGTAGGGGGGTCCAGCGGCCGTCTCGAACGGCCCCTCGGGCGCCTGGCGGCCGAGGCTGGCTCTCCGTCCGGCGATCGCACGCTGGTCACCACGCCCCTCCCCCTCCTGCGGCTCAGCGGCCGGCGATCGCCGCCGCCACGGCCTGGATGCGAGCCACGCGATCCGCTCGCTCGCGCACGAAGCGCTCGATGCCGACCAGGATCTGCTCCGGACCGAGGCCCGCCTCCTCCATGACCTCGTCGACGCTGCCGCCGGTCCGCCAGCGGTCGTCGCGGTCGGCGCTGAGCGTGTAGTCGTCGGCCACGGGGCCGCTGAGCCAGTCGGCCATGAGGCGCCGGGCGCCGTTCGTCACGGCCATGGCGTCCCAGCGGTCGGCGACCGACACGGTCGCCTCGCGATAGGCCACGTCCTGCAGCCGGAAGAGCTGCGGGCTGATGGCGGCCACGATCTTGACGTTCAGCCCGGCACGGTCGAGCTCGGGAAGCAGCTTCACCACGTTGGCCGTGGGCACCGTGCCGCGAACGAAGACCGTGCCCATGGGCGCCTGCCCGTCGCGGAAGGGGCGCATGACGTAGGCGCCGCGGGCGGCCTCGAAGTGCGAGGGGATGCCCAGCGCCTCGCGGTCGGGGATGGGGACCGGGGGCCGCGTCAGGTGCAGGGCCACGATGGGCACGTCGGTGGCCAGCGCCGCGCCCAGCACGACCGGCACCTCGTTGTGCTCCCAGGGGTGCAGGTCGATGACGGCGCCCTCCGGGAAGAGCTGCGTGACGCCGGTCTCGAAGATGCCGAAGTGGGTCCGCGAATCCTCCGCCGTCTCCGGTCCCGAGTGGCCGGCGATCCAGAGGACCTTGCCCAGCTTGAGCTCGCTGTCCTGGGCCATCTGGCTGAAGAGGCGCAGCGGGCCGTACTTGAGGTACGAGAACGACGCGTACGTGGAGCAGGCGCCCCAGAAGCCGTCGAAGGACTCGCGCGGGTCCGGGCTGAAGCTGACCGAGGCCATGCCGGCCAGGATGCCGGCGTTGGCCATCTCGGTGATCTCCTGGGGCAGGACCGTGCCGCGCGGGTTGGCGTCGCGCTCGTACCAGCCCCAGCCGGGCAGGTCGCCGAAGTCCTTGGCGAAGCCGGCCACGTTGGTGGACTCGGCGAGGTCCGCGGAGCAGGCGATGATGAGCGGGCGGCCGTAGTCGCTGGCGAGCGTAGGCGTTGACCCACGAGCCCCAGGCGCCCAGCGCGGCGCGGTTGGGCTGCATCTCGCCCGGGCGCCGGTACAGCTCCGCGGGGTAGGAGCGGAAGTCGGTGATGACCGGGTCGCTGAAGATGGCGGCCGTGTCGCCGCCGAGCGTGCAGCCGGGGATGGCGTCCGGCACGGAGTCGGCCAGGTCGGCAAGGCGGTCCGACAGCCAGCGCACGGTGGCCTCGTCCCGGGTCAGCACGGAGAGCGCCACCTGGAGGTTGGCGGCGGCCTGGGCCTGGCGCGCCGCCGCATCGTCCGGGGCCGCCTCGTCGGCGCCCTCGTAGGTGACGCCGTGGCGGGCCTGGAAACCCTCGCGAGCCGCCCAGAAGGCTGGGCTGTTCAGGGCATGCGGGATGCCGTGGGAGGCGGCGTCCTGCTTGCCGTAGCCGCGACCCTTCTGGGTCCGGAACCAGGCCATCGTGGGCAGCCCCGCGGGGTTGTCACCCCGCGCCGCCTCGAGGACCGTGCGCAGGACCGGCTCCCAGGCCATGCCGTCCGGCGTGCCGAGCGTGCGCCAGCCGTGCGACCCGAACCAGTCCTCGGGCGTGCCGTAGATGACGGAGGAGGCGGCCCGCGGGTCGATGCCGAAGTCGTTCCAGTCGACGAGGAAGACGAGGTTGCCGAGACCCAGGCCCCAGGCCGAGTTGAGCGTCTCGTGGGTGACGCCCGGCGTCAGGCCGCCCTCCCCTTCCACGACGAAGACCTTGACCTCCGGGCAGCCGGCCATCTTGAGCGCCAGCGCCTCGCCGGCGGCGACGGGCATGCCGTGGCCGGACGGGCCGGTGTTGGCCTTGAAGAGCAGCGTCTTGCCGGCCATCTCGGCGTGGCCGGGCAGGCCGCCGCGGTGCCGGAAGGTGAGCAGGTCCTCCCAGGTGAGGGCCCAGCGACCGTCGTCCGGGAAGGCGAAGCGCTCATCGCCGTCGAGGGCGTGGCGGGCGCGCATGCCCTCGTTGAGCGCGGCCAGGATGGCGTAGATGAGCGGCACCGTGTGCCCGGCCGACAGGACGAAGCGGTCGGAGAAGGTGCGCCAGGGTCGCAGCACGTCCCAGCGCATGGCCCCGGAGAGCAGCGTGCCCAGCACGAAGTGGACCTTCGAGCGGGAGCCGCCAGGATGGCCCGACTGGCGGTAGTTGAGGGTCAGGTCGATGAGCTCGTCGACGACGTCCTTGACGACCTCGTACCGTACGGACTCAGCGGCGTCGATCGGGAATGGCTCGACCACCAGCGTGCGTCCCGACGCGTCCATCTGTGACCCTCCGTCCAGCGGACCGGACCGATCCGCCTCTGGGATGGCGGCGCATGTCGAGGACCCGGCCTGACGCGTGTCAGTCTACTCCGATGGTTGACCGGTCACCCACTGACCACGCTTGTGAAGGTCCGCACCAGGCTTGCAGCCCGTCAGCTGCCCGCAGCAAGGAGATCTCGGCTCATCGCCACGACGTCGTCCGAGGAGACCCTGTAGCGCCACAGCAGGTCGTTGACGTGTCCGGTGTGGATGAAATCATCGGGGTCGGTGCCGATGGCGCCCACGCGCTTGCCGATGCCGCGCGCCACGATGGCCTCCGCCACGAGCGAGTGGAGGCCGCCGCTCGTGCAGTGGTTCTCCAGCGTGACCATCGTCTCGACGTTGCTGGCCAATCCGTAGACGAGCTCGCGGTCGAAGGGCTTCAGGCTCGGGTGGTGGTCTACCCGCACCCCGATGCCGAGCGCCTTGAGCTTGTCCGCGGCTGCGAGGGCGGTGTGAAGCATGAAGCCGGTGGTCACGAGGCCAACGTCAGAGCCCTCATCGGAGACCGTGACGCCCTTGCCGACCTGGAAGCGGTAGTCAGATCCGATGAGATCGTCCGCCACCTCGCAGCGCACGATGCGCAGATAGACCGGGCCTGGCGTCTCCACCGCCGCACGCATGACCTGGCGCATCTCCGCGTTGCAGGAGGGCTCCAGCACGGTCAGGTCGTGGCACGCGCAGGAGCGTACCCAGCTCCTTGTCGCTCTGGTGCGTGGCACCGGCCTTGCCCGTGAAGAGGCCCACGTAGGCACCGATGAACTTCACGTTGAGGTTGCTGTAGGCCACAGTGACGTAGAGCTGGTCGAGCATGCGTCGGCTGAAGGCGTCGAACGTGCAGGGGAACGGGATGTAGCCCTCCTGCGAGAGTCCGGCCGCCATGCTGATGAGGTTCTGCTCGGCGATGCCGGACTTGACCAGCTTGCCGGGGTGGAAGTGCTCGAAGATATGCAGCCCGGTGGAGGAGCGCAAGTCGGCATCAAGGGCCACGATCCTGGGGAACTCGACAGCGAGGTCCGCCAGCGTGAAGCCCATCTGGTAGCGCATCTCTGTGGTCACGTTCCGGTCGGGCAGGGTGAATTGAGCCATCGTCTCGGTCCCCTACATCTGCCGGTCGGTGATGACGTCTACTGCCTCGTGGAGAGGCGGCACGATCTCGGTCATGGCCTTGACCGCCTCCGGAAACTCGCGCGGGATGCCCAGGCGCTTGCCGTCGTGCTCCCAGAGCTCGTCGATCCAAAGGCCGGCTGCCTCCGCGTTGCGCGGAGCGGAGGTATGCCAGTTGACGTTGTACTGGGCCTGATCGACCTTCTTGCCCTTGACCGTGTTGAGGATGACCGCCGCCGGCTTGCCGCGGCGCTGTGTGCTGATGACGTTGAAGAGGTCCACCAACTCCCCGACGTCATGGCCGTTGCGCACGTCATAGACCGTGAGGTTGAAGGCCCGCAGCTTGTCAGCCAGCGGCTCGAGGCTCATGTCCTGGGCCAGGAACCCCTTGGCGAAGACCTTGTTGTAGTCGATGACGAAGACGATGTTGTCCAGCTTGTAGTGGCCGGCCGCCATGAAGGCCTCCAGACGGAGCCCTCGTTGCACTCGCCGTCGCCCATGAGCACGTAGATCATGCGGTCGCCGTGATCCGGTCCGCCGAAGCGCATGCCCAGCGATCGTCCCACGGCCACGCCCGGGATCTGGCCCAGAGAGCCGCCGCTGACCTCGATGCCCGGCGTCTCGGTCGCGTCGGGGTGCGACTCCAGGCCCGAGCCCCACATGCCGTAGTACTTGAGGCGCTCGACCTCGAAGTAGTCGAAGAGGGCCATGACCGTGTACACCGCGGGACAGGCATGGCCCTTGGACAGATAGAAGACGTCGCGCATCGTCCAGTCCGGGTCGGAGGCATCGAAGCGCAGCACGTAGTTGAAGAGGACGGCCAGGAACTCCGCCTCAGAGAAGCTGCCACCCGGGTGCCCCAGCCCGGCGCAGGTCATCTGCCAGGTCGTGTAGGTCCGGATGAGGTACGCCAGCCTCTCCGTGTTGTGCAGAAGGTCGGCGTGGCCGGCGTGGAAGGGCAGGCTGTCGATGCGCGACCGCGTGTCAGCTCGCCAGGGCGTCCAAAGCTGGCCCACATCCAGCGCGTCGAACTGCCCGGGGCCGATGGCAGTGCGCGCGGGCAGCGGAGGCATTCGTCTCATCGGGAGTCTCCAGTGCTGATCGGCTGCAGGCGTAGCCTTACGGCCCGGTGGGCCGCGTCCACGATGTCGCGGACGGCGAGGCCGAGGAGCGCCAGCAGCTCGTCGTACGGGCCGGTCGTACCGAAGCGGTCGGCGATGCCGACGCGCTCCACGGGCACGGGTCGGACGGCGGCCAAGGCCTCGATGACCGCGCCGCCCAGGCCACCGATGATGCTGTGCTCCTCCGCCGTCACGAGGGCCCCCGTCTCGAGCGCCGCCGCCACGATGGTCTGGACGTCCAGGGGCTTGATGGTGTGCACCTCGATGACACGCGCATCGATGCCTTCGCCGGCCAGCACCTCTGCCGCCTCCAGGCATCGGCTGAGCATGAGCCCGGTACCGAGGAGCGTCACGTCACTGCCCTGGCGAAGGACGACGGCCTTGCCGATCTGCGGCGCGTAATCGTCGCCATGGATGAGCGGCACCTCGTTGCGATTGAGGCGCATGTACACCGGACCCGGCCAGGCTGCCACCTGCGGCAAGAGCTTGGCGACCGCCGTGGTGTCCGTGGGGACCACGATGGTCATGTTGGGGAGCGAGCGCATGATGGCGATGTCCGTGATGGCGTGGTGCGTCGGGCCATCGAAGGAGTCGGACACGCCGCCGTAGGCGCCCATGAGCTTGACGGGCACGCCGCCATAGCAGAGGTGGGTGCGCACCATCTCCAGGGCGCGGGTGGCCAGGAGGAAGGCGAACGTGTTGGCGATGGCGACCTTCCCGGTCGAGGCCACGCCGACGGCCACGTCCACGAGCGACTGCTCGGCGATGCCGACGTTGATGAATTGGTCCGGGAAGGCCTCCGCGAAGCGGAACGAGAAGTCGGAGTTGGAGACATCGGCCGAGAGCACCACGACGTCATCGCGGTCGCGGCCAAGCTGCACGAGGGCGTCGCCGTAGGCCGGGCGCATGGCCGTGAGGGTGGTCATGCCTCTGCGTCCTCTCCGAGCTCGGCCAGCGAGGCGCGCAGCTCGCGCATGGCCTGCTCGTACTGTTGCGGCGTGGGCACGATCCCGCCG
This sequence comes from uncultured Chloroflexia bacterium, assembly GCA_963805585.1. GTDB lineage: Bacteria > Chloroflexota > Limnocylindria > Limnocylindrales > CSP1-4 > JAFMJV01. The sequence continues at coordinate 95,574 of CAWDUR010000027.1, forward strand.
TGCCAGCGATGGTCGTACTCCATGTAGCTCACGCCGCGACCCTTGGTCGTGCGGGCGATGATGACCGAGGGCCGGGCATGGACCTCGTCGGCTCGATCGAGGGCGTCAAGCACCTCGCGCACGTTGTGGCCGTGGACCTCCTGGACATGCCAGCCGAAGGCGCTCCATTTCTCCGCCAGTGGCTCGCTGGGCATGACATCCGCCGTGGCGCCAGTCTGCTGGATGCCGTTGGCGTCCACGATGGCGGTCAGGTTGCCGAGGCGCGCCTTGGCCGCGAACATGGCGCCTTCCCAGACGATGCCGGCGTCCAGCTCGCCGTCACCCAGGAGCACGTAGACACGCGCCCGGGCTGCCATGGCGGATGGAGCGCTGGCGGCGGACGGCTTGGGCACGCCGCGCGTCAGCGACCAGGCCATGCCGGCGCCCACCGCCACGCCGTGACCCAGGGGACCGGCCACCATCTCCACGCCCGGCAGCTTGAGGTCTGGGTGACCCTCAAGGCGCGTCGGGAAGTGCCGGAAGGTGGAAAGCTCATCGACAGGATAGAAGCCCCGGCGGGCGAGGACCGCGTACAGGATGGGCGCTGCGTGACCCTTGGAGAGCAGGAAGCGGTCACGCTCCGGCCAGTCCGGCCGCGCGGGGTCGATGCGCAGCTGGTGGAAGTAGAGAGCGGAGAGGATCTCGGCGGCCGAGAACGGGCCGCCCAGGTGGCCGGTCCCGGTGCGGGTGACCATGTCCAGGACGTCCATCCGCAGGTGCTGGGCCTTCCTGGCCAGGTCGAGCGCGAGTGCGTCGGTGTGCTGGTGCATCTCTCCCTCTTGAGTCGGTCTCAGGTACGGATGACCCTGCGGACCGCCGCCAAGGCCAGCTGCGGGCTGGCCAGGACGGGGATCGCCAGGGGCTCGTTCGCGAGTGTGTCCAGGACTCGGGCCATGGTGGCCTGGGCCAGGACGATGACATCCGACTCCGGTGTCACCTCCCGGAGGGCCGCCACGACGAGACGATCATGGAGATCGGGGTCCCCGGCGAGGAGTGCCGGCAGTGCTCCCTCCACCATGCGCAGGCGCACCTCGATGGCCCGGCCGGTGCGCATCGCCGTGGCTTCCAGGATCTCCCGCGATGGCTCCAGGGTGGTGGGAGCCGTGGCCACGACCGTGATCCGCCCGCCGATGCGGACGGCCTCTGCGGCCATCGGGTCATCGATCGCGAAGAGGGGGATGCCGGCCTGGTCCCGGACGCGCGCCACGGCTCGCGAGACCGACGAGCAGGTGACGAGGAGGGCCGACGCACCGATGGCCTGGGCCACGCCGACGTGGTCGAGGAGGTGTGCGTCGTCCGCCGGGTCGTCGTGGCCGCGCTGCTTGATCTGCTCGAGCAAGGGCTCGTCCAGGATGTGCAGCACACGCACGCCGGGCAGCTCGTCCGCGCACCACGTCGTGAAGGCCCCGACCAGCCCAGGGATCGTATGTAGGAGCACCAGGGTCGGGGTCATGCAGCCTCGCGCGCGGTTCCGGTTCAGGCCACGAAGCCCACTGGCCGATTGGTCGACCGGTCGTCCTCTTGTAGGATACGACACCCGGCGCATCGTGTCATCCTTCGAGCCATCGGTCGCCAGCGGTCATCGCAGCCAGGGAGTCACGATGCCAGACATCCGCATCACCGCAGGCCCGGTCGCCGTCCTGGCGACACTCGGCGGATCGCCCACCGCGGAGGCCATCCGGGCGGCGTTGCCCATCACCGGCCGAGCCTCCACCTGGGGCGACGAGGTCTACTTCGCCATCCCGGTCGACGCCGACGAGGAGCCGGGGGCGACGGCGGTCGTCGCGCTCGGCGCCATCGCCTACTGGCCACCCGGATCGGCGCTCTGCCTCTTCTTCGGACCGACGCCCGCGTCGCGAGGCAGCGAGATCCGGGCTGCCAGTGCCGTCAACGTGGTCGGTCGGATGGAGGGCGATGCCACCGTGCTGCGCCAGGTGCGCGACGGGACCCCGGTCCGCGTGGAGATCGTCGAGCCGACGGACGGGTAGGCGCCCACCTTTGCGCGGGCATCACGGCGCTACCCGGCCCGGATGACCACGCGGGCGACCCCCGACGGCGGCAGTTCCAGGTGACCGCCCGTGATCTCGATGGCGGCCCAACTGGCGCCGCCATCGGTGTCGCTCGTGAGCAGGCTCACCTCGCCGAACTGCAGCGTCGCCGATCCGCTTCGGACCGTGACCTGCCGGCTCTCCGTCCCGAGGTTCGCGACGAGGAGGCGCGCGGCTCCTGAGTCGTCCCGGACCGCCAGGGCGTGGATGGGCGGGGCACTGTCCACCGGCAGCAGCACCGCGCCGGCGAGCTCCGACAGGGCCGCGACGACCCGGCCGACGGGCAGCACGGTTCCCGGCGCGGCGGGCATCTCCGGAAGCCCGCGATGCTGCGCGGCTATCGAGGCCTCCCCAGCCGGCCGCCTCGTGGAGCGTGAGAGCCGTCACGCCGGCCGCGGCGAAGGCGGCCGCGCTCCCTACCGTCCACGCTGCAGCGAACCGGCCCACTTGGCGCTCGTCGTAGCGCCAGGGCAGACCGCCGGGCGGCGGGGGGGCCTCCGGCCCGACCAGGTCGGGGTTGAAGAGCGGTCGCAGGCTGACCGGTCCCACCACGACCGGCTTGCCGTCGGCCAGCGCCCCGGCCGTGCGCACGCCCGCGCCGAGCGCCTCGATGGTCTCGGCCATGCTGGCCTCGTCGAAGGCGTGGACCTGCGGATTGGTAGGGAAGCGAGACGGCGTCCAACGAGGTCGCCCGGGACCCCTCGGGAGACGAGCTGGTAGAGGTAGGCGCGCGAGCCGCCCACGAATGGAGCGACCAGGCCGGCCGACCGCATGGCGGCACGCACGCGCTCTGCCAAGGCTGCAGAGGTGGTGTTGCCCGCCGGGTCGACCGCCATGAGCCGCACCACGGGCGTTCTTGCCTGGGCGATCCGCTGCACGAGGCTCGTCGATGGCCGGATCACCCGCGGAGGCGACGAGGAGGACCTCCAGGGCCGCGCCAGCGTCGGAAGCAGCGGCGGCGGCGCGGTCGATGGCGTCAGGCGCATCGTGGGATGCCGCGTCGATGCTGGCCCGCAGGTGAGCCAGGCCCAGGGTACGGATCGCCTCACGGACCCGCGCATCGGGGACGAGGTCCGCCGGAGGCTGACAGCTGCCGATGTCGGGGAAGGTGGCGCCGGTGGCCGCCCCCACGTCGACGACGGCTGGGGCCGTCGCCTGCGTCACGAAAGCGTCGCCGACCCGGGCATGGCCGGCGAGGTTCGGATGGCTGACGGTGATGACCTGGCGCACGACCGTACCGGCTTCCACCTTGTACGGGCGCGGCATCTCCAGCGGGCGGCTGAAGGTCTTGTAGGAGGCGTCCGTGAAGGCTCGCTGGTCTTCCGTCTCGAAGACGTCGCCCTCGAAGCGGACGATGGTCTCGTGCGGGCTGCCGGCGTCGTGTCGGATCGAGACCATGTTGCTGAAGGGCATGTACTGCGTGATGAGGTCCGGGAAGCGCGCCTCCAGCGTCCCGAAGAGCGTCTCCACGGTCGTCGCCTCGCCGGCCAGACGCGGTGGATGCAGGACGCAGACGCCGATGCGCGGTGTCATGAAGGCGGAACGGCAGAGACCGTCGAAAACGAACCGTACGGTGCCATCAGGGGTCCCGGTGATCGACCCCTCCCAGACCATGTCGATGTCGCCGGCCTCGCGCACGCAATCCGCCCGGAAGCGGACCTCGAAGGCCTGCGCCCCGATGTCGCCCTCGTAGGACGTGAAGACGGGCTGGATCGTGGCCCAGTTGGGGTCTCTCACGGCGCCGTAGATGCCGCGCACCGTCTCGACGCCGGCCGCGGTGATCCACCGCACCGTGCCGTCGACGATGGTGAGGCTGGCGGCTCCTGCCGAGACCCGGATCGGACGTCTTCGGATCGAGCGTTCGGAACGGTGGACACCTGTGGCCTCTCAAGTGGGCTACCGGTCGACCATTCCTCGGATGATATCAGCCGAGATCAGCCGCTACGCTGAGAACATGGGGAGTGACGCGCTGATCCTGGCCATCGACCAGGGCACCACCAACACCAAGGCCATCCTCGTCGACCAGCGGGGCCCGATCGTGGCCCAGGCCAGTCGCGGCCCATGGCCATCGAGTACCCGCAGCCCGGCTGGGTGCAGCAGGACGCCAGCGCGATCTGGCAGGCCGTCCGCGAGTGCATCGACGAGTGCCTCACCAAGGCCGGCTCCCCTGCCCTGGCCGCCATCGGCATCTCCAACCAGCGCGAGACCGGCGTCGCCTGGGAGCGCGCCAGCGGCGCCCCCATCGGCCCGGCGGTCACCTGGCAGTGCCGCCGCTCGGCGGACCTCTGCGAGCGCCTGCGCGCGGAAGGCCGGGCGCCGGAGATCACGGCTCGCACGGGCCTGCCCGTCGATCCCATGTTCACGGCCGGCAAGCTGCGCTGGCTGCTGGACGCGGCGCCGGACGGCCAGGCGCGGGCCGCCGCCGGCGAGCTCTGCGTGGGCACGGTGGACAGCTGGCTGCTCTGGAACCTGACCGGACGGCGCCGGCCCACCGCACCGACGTCAGCAACGCCTCGCGCACGCAGCTCATGGACATCGGTGCCGGTGCCTGGGACGCTGGCCTTTGCGAGGCCTTCGGCGTGCCGCTGGCGGCGCTGCCGGAGATCCTGCCCTCGAGCGCGCTCTTCGGCGAGAGCGTGGCCATCGGGGCGCTGCCGGCGGGCGTGCCCATCGGCGCGCTGGTCGGCGATTCGCACGCCGCACTCTTCGGCCAGGCCGGCTTCGAGCCCGGCTCGCGTGAAGGCCACCTACGGCACCGGCAGCTCGCTGATGATGCCGACGCCCCGGCGCCTCGAGGCCGGCGGCGGCCTCGCCTCGACCATCGCCTGGGGCCTCGACACCATCGTCTACGCCCTCGAGGGCAACATCTACGTGACGGGTGCGGCCGTCCAGTGGGTGGCCGACTTCGCGGGCCTGGCGAGCCCGGGCGCCGTGGCCGATCTGGCTGCGGGCTGCGCGAGCACGGAGGGCGTCTACCTGGTGCCGGCCTTCGTGGGCCTCGGCGCGCCGCACTGGGACGACGCCGCGCGCGGCCTCGTGAGCGGCCTGACCCGCGGCTCGAGCCTGGCGCAGCTGTCGCGCGCGGCCGTGGAGTCCATCGCCTACCAGGTGCGCGACGTCTTCGACGTCATGCAGGCGCGCCAGCGGCGGGTCGCTTCGGGTCCTGCTGGCCGACGGCGGCGTCACCCGCAACGCGCAGCTCATGCAGTTCCAGGCAGACATCCTGGGCGTGCCCGTGCAGCGCAACAACACGCCGGAGCTGTCGGCCATGGGCGCGGCCTACCTGGCCGGCCTGGCCACCGGCGTGTGGGCCTCCACCGACGAGATCGCCGCCCTGCCGCGCTCGGTGGACCGCTTCGAGCCGCGCATGGCTGACCGTCGAGCGCGAGCGCCTCTACGACGGCTGGCGGGAGGCGCTCGCGCGCGCGACGCTGCGGCCGGCCTGACCGCGGTCCGACTGACGTGCCGTCAGCCGGCACAAGCCGCGGCGGAGAGCGGCGGAGCTCTCGGGCTGGCCGAGCGGCGCCGATCGCTGATCGTCCATGGCGCGCGACGTCGTCCGGCCAAGGCCCTCAGATCGCCCATGGGCGCACCTGGCCGGCGTCCCGTCCGGACACTGGTGGCATCGGATACGACGCCATCGACTTGACGCGCGCACACCGAGGCCGCTATGCTTTCGATGTCCATGCGGACCTGAATAGACATTCAGACCAGGCCGCGAGCAGCCGGACTGGCGTCAGCGGGGAGTCATGAGGGGAACGTCCGCGGAACAGGCCATCGAGCTGCGCAAGCGCGCCACGGAGGCTCGCCTGCGCGACCTGCGCATGGTCTACGAGGCCGGCCTCGGCCACATCGGCGGCGAGTTCTCGGCCCTGGACATCCTCACCGTGCTGTACCACGCGGTCCTGCGCATCGACCCGCAGCGGCCGGACTGGCCGGAGCGCGACCGCTTCATCCTCAGCAAGGGCCACGCCGCGGCCGCGCTCTACACGACGCTCGCGGGCGCCGGCTTCATCGACGTGGCTGAGCTGGACACCTTCCTCGCGCCGCTCTCCCGGCTCAACGGCCACCCCGACCGCAAGAAGGTGCCCGGCGTGGAGACCAACACCGGTCCCCTCGGCCACGGCTTCCCGGTGGCGGTGGGCGCGGCCCTGGCCGGCCAGCTGGACGGCTCGGAGCGGCGCACCTTCGTCCTCTGCGGCGACGGCGAGCTGCAGGAGGGCTCCATGTGGGAGGCGGCCATGGCCGGCGCGCACTTCGGCCTGGAGCGGCTCACCCTCATCGTCGATCGCAACGGGCTCCAGCAGGGCGACGCCACGGAGCGCACGATGCGCCTCGACCCCCTCGCGGATCGCTTCCGGGCCTTCGGCTGGGCCGTGCGCGAGGTCGATGGCCACGACCACGCCGCGCTGCTGGAGGCGCTTCACGGCGCTGCCCGTCGAGCCGGGGAGGCCCAGCTGCCTCATCGCGCACACGCACAAGGGCCACGGCGTCTCCTTCATCAGCGACCAGGTCGCCTGGCACCACCACGTGCCCACGGCCGACGAGTACGAGCGCGCCCGGGCGGAGCTGGAGGCGCAGCTCGCGGAGGCCGAGGCACGACTGGCAGCGCTGCGATCGCCAGACCTCGCGCGACAGGCCAGTCGGTGCCGGCATGACGCTGTTCGAGGGCGCCCCACGCCACGACTGCCGCGACGCCTTCGTCGACACGCTGCTGGACCTCGTCGGCAGCGACCCGCGGGTGGTGGCCGTCGTCAACGACTCGCTCGGCTCCACCAAGGTCACCAAGGTCGCCAAGGCGTTCCCCGAGCGCGTCGTCAACGTCGGCATCGCCGAGCAGGACCTGGTCGGCATCGGCGCCGGCCTCGCCAACGGCGGCAAGATCCCCTTCGTCTGCGCCGCCTCGCCCTTCCTGACGGGGCGCGCCCTCGAGCAGATCAAGGTCGACTGCCGCCTACAGCGCCGCCAACGTCAAGCTCGTGGGCGTCAGCAGCGGCGTGGCCTACGGCGAGCTGGGGCCCACCCACCACTCCATCGAGGACGTGGCCTGGACGCGCGCCATCGACGGCCTGGTCGTCGTCGTGCCGGCCGACCCGCTCGAGACGAGCCAGGCCATCCGGGCCGCCTACGAGCTCGTGGGCCCCGTCTTCGTGCGCACCAGCCGCATGCCCGTGCCGGACGTGCACGGCCCGGACTACCGGTTCCGCATCGGCCGGGCGGCCCTGCTGCGCGACGGCGACGACGTGACGCTCATCGCCAACGGCGTCATGGTCAGCCGTGCCCTCGAGGCCGCGGAGCTGCTGGCCGCGGAGGGCATCGAGGCGCGCGTCCTGAACATGGCCACGGTCAGCCCCATCGACCGCGAGGCCATCGTGGCGGCGGCCCGCGAGACCCGCGGCATCGTCACCGCCGAGGAGCACATCGTCCGCGGCGGCCTCGGCGGGGCCGTGGCCGAGGTCGTCGTCACCGAGCACCCGGTGCCCATGCGCATCCTGGGCTTCCCGGGCTTCGCCCCGACCGGCTCGATCGACTTCCTGCTCGAGTGGGCCGGCCTCACCGACGAGGGCATCGCCGCGCGCCGGCGCGAGAACTCGTGAGCGCCTGACATGGCCCGCGTCGACGAGCTGCGGCTCATGACCCGCGTGGCACGGCTCTACTACGACGACGGCGTCCGCCAGCCGGAGATCGCGCGGCGCCTGCGGCTCTCGCAGCCCAAGGTCTCGCGCCTGCTCAAGCAGGCCCACGAGGCCGGCATCGTGCGCATCTCGGTGCGCCCGCCCAGCGGCACCAGCCCGGAGCTCGAGCGGGCCATCGAGGCGCGCTACGGCCTGCACGAGGTGGAGATCGTGGAGGTCTCCCGCGATGACGACGAGGCCGCCGTCCGCGAGCTCGGCGCCGCGGCCGCCTACCACCTGGAGACCACGGTCCGCAGCGGCGACGTCATCGGCGTCTCCTCCTGGAGCGCCACGCTGCTGGCCATGGTCGACGCCATGCACCCGGTCGCCGGCGTGCGCGACACGCAGGTCGTGCAGATCCTGGGCGGCGGCGGGGACCCGGCGGCCGAAGGCCATGCCACCCATCTCGTGCGTCGCATGGCCGACCTCCTGCACGGCGAGGGCACCTTCCTGCCGGCGCCCAGCAGCGTCGGCTCGAAGGCATCCCGGGACGTGCTCCTGGAGGACCCCTTCGTGCGGCGCGCCATGGCGCTCTTCGACGACCTCGACGTGGCCCTCGTGGGCATCGGCGGCCAGGAGCCCTCCGGCCTGCTCACCAGCAGCGGCAACGTCTTCTCGGAGGCGGAGCTGCAGCACCGTCCGCGCCGCCGGCGGCATCGGCGACATCGGCCTGCGCTTCCTGTGCGCGGACGGCGCGCCCGTGCGCTCGGCCCTTGACGAGCGCGTCATCGGCATCGAGCTCGAGCAGCTGCAAGCGCGTGCCGCGCGCCATCGGGGTGGCCGGCGGGCCGGGCAAGACGGTGGCCATCCGGGCGGCCCTCCTGGGCGGCTGGATCAACTGCCTCATCACCGACCGGTTCACCGGCGAGCGCCTGCTCGAGGCGGGCCCGCGGCACCGGCGCGTCCGACCCAGGTCGCCGGCCGGCGACCACAGCCAGCGCACGGGAGCATCGACCCACCTCGCAGGAGCGGTCGTGGCATGAAGCGGAAGATCAGTCCAGGTCTCGCCGTCGCCATCGGCGCGGTGGCCGTCTTCGCGGTCCTCGCCGTGCTGTTCGGCTTCACGGCCGTCTCCACCGAGGAGCAGGCCGGCCTCAACGTCCAGTTCGACCCCGTCACCTTCGTGGCCGAGTCGTGGGACGAGGTCCAGACCGTCATCACGGACGAGGCGGTGCCGCTCGCCGACGTGCTCAACCGCATCACGCCCGATGCCAACGGCAAGGCCACGACCGGAGTCGCTGACCCCGATCGCCGAGGAGCTCGGGCGCATCACGACCGGCAATGCCCACGTCTACCGCGTCAACGCGACGGGCACCGTCACCGACGTCGACACCGAGACCAGCAAGGGCACCCTGGGCCTGACCGTGGACGGCTACGAGGGGCCCATCAAGGTGCGCGTCTACGTGGGCTCGCGCATCCCCAGCGACGAATCGTCCATCCGCGACGCCACCGGCTTCATCGAGTTCGGTGACTTCCGCGAGCAGACCGAGTACGGCAAGGTCGCCGCGGAGATCAACAAGAAGGTCCTCGAGAACCTCGAGGCGGTCGATGTCGAGTCGCTCGTGGGCAAGCCCGTCTCCGTCACCGGCGCCTTCACCCTGCGCACCCAGAACCAGCCCTCGGTCGATGTCAGCCAGGTCTCCATCGTGCCCATCGAGATCGCGGCCCCATGACGGCCGTGCTGGAGACCCCGGCCGTGGCCGAGGCCGCCACGGCCGTCGCCGACGTGCCCATGCGCGCCGAGCACATCACCAAGGTCTTCCCGGGCACGACCGCCCTCGACGACGTGACCTTCGACGTCCACGCCGGGCAGGTCAACGTGCTCGTGGGCGAGAACGGCGCCGGCAAGTCGACGCTCATGAAGATCCTGGCGGGCGTGGAACAGCCCACCTCCGGGCGCGTGCTCATGGACGGCCAGCCGGTGGAGCTGCCCAGCGTCACCGCGGCCGCACAGCACGGCGTGGGCATCATCTTCCAGGAGCTCAACCTCTGCGCCAACCTGTCGGTCCTCGACAACCTCTTCCTGGCCCAGGAGCTCGTGCGCGGCGTGGCCATCGACCGGAAGGCCGAGCGCCAGAAGGCCCGCGAGCTGCTGGCGCGCCTGGAGCAGGACATCGACCCCGACGAGCTGGTCAGCAACCTGCGCATCGGCCAGCAGCAGATCGTCGAGATCGCCAAGGCCCTCACCCACGACGTGCGCGTCCTCATCATGGACGAGCCCACCTCGGCCCTCTCGCAGGCGGAGGTGCAGGGCCTCTTCCGCATCATCCGCGACCTGAAGTCGCGCGGCGTCTCGATCGTCTACATCTCGCACAAGCTGGAGGAGCTGCTCCAGGTCGGCGACCGCATCACGGTCCTGCGCGACGGCCGCATCGTGGCCCACGCGGAGGCAGCCGACGTCGACGTGCCCTGGATCATCGAGCAGATGGTGGGCCGCTCGGCGGCCTCGCTCTTCTCGCGCACGCGAGCGACAGATCGGCGAGACCCTGCTGCGCGTCGACGACGTGACGCTGCCGCGCCTGGGCGGCGGCTATCTGCTCGACCATGTCTCCCTGCGAGCTGCACGCCGGCGAGATCCTGGGCCTCTACGGTCTCATGGGCGCGGGCCGCACGGAGCTCATGGAGGTGCTGGCGGGCGTCCGCCCGGAGGCCAGCGGCGAGGTCTGGCTGGGCGAGCGCGCCTGGACGGCGCCAGCGTCGCCGACCGCATCGAGGCCGGCATCGTGCTGGTGCCGGAGGACCGCAAGATCGGACGGCCTGGTGCCCACGCTCTCGGTGGCCCACAACATGGTGCTGGCCAGCCTGCGGCGCTACCTGAACCGCTTCTTCCTGTCGCGCGGCCAGGAGCGCAGCGCGGTCGAGAAGATGATCGACGACCTCTCGGTGCGGGTCTCCAGCCCCAGCGCCAACATCGGCTCGCTCTCCGGCGGCAACCAGCAGAAGGTCGTGGTGGCCAAGGGCCTCCTGACCGCGCCCAGGGTGCTGCTCCTCGACGAGCCCACGCGGGGCATCGACGTGGGCGCCAAGTCGGAGATCTTCCAGATCATGAGCCGCCTGGCCAGCCGAGGGCTACGGGATCCTCTTCGTCTCCTCCGAGCTCAAGGAGGTGATGGCCATGGCGGACCGCATCCTGGTCCTCTCGAAGGGGGCCGTGGTGGCCGAGTTCGAGGGTGACCGCGCCACCGAGAAGGAGCTCGTGGACGCGTCGGCCGTCGGGGCACGGCCCGGCCCTGGCACACGGAGCCGCCAGCGACACCGGCAGCAGCCACGACCGAGGTGATCTAAGTGACAGCCAGCGCCCAGACCACTCAAGGCCCGCGGCATGACCCGGACCGAGGCCGCGCAGTTCCTGCTCCGCGGCCGCGCCTTCATCGCCCTCATCGTGCTGGCCGTCTTCTTCGCCCTCGTCGAGAGCGCCTTCCTGACCGGCGCCAACATCGAGATCCTCATCAAGCAGACGGCCCTCAACGCCATCCTCGCCATCGGCATGACCTTCGTCATCCTGACCGGCGGCATCGACCTCTCGGTGGGCTCCATCGTGGGCTTCACCGGCATCATCGCCGGGCTGCTCATCAACCAGGGCCTCGAGATCGGCGTCCTTGGCGTCGTCATCTACCCGCACACCTGGATGGTGCTGGTCATCTCGCTGGCGGCGGGCACGTTCCTGGGCGCCATCAGCGGCTTCATCATCACCCGCTTCAACGTGGCGCCCTTCATCGCCACGCTGGGCATGCTGCTCGTGGCGCGCGGGCTGGCCGGGCTGCATCAACGGCGGCAAGACGTTCCCCAACCTGATCGGCAAGGAGGAGCTGGGCAACACCGGCTTCCGCGAGCTGGGCACCGGGGAAGCTCGTCGGCGTCGTGCCCTGGGCCATCGTCATCATGGTCGTCTTCGCCGTCGTGGCCTGGTTCGTCACCACGCGGACGCCCTTCGGACGAGCCGTCTACGCGGTGGGCGGCAACGAGCGCTCCGCGGAGCTCTCCGGCGTGCGCGTCAACCGCACCAAGATGATCGTCTACATGATCAGCGCCTTCTGCGCCGGCGACGGTGGGCCTCATCATCGCCTCGCAGCTGGTGGCCGCCCACCCCGCCACGGGCCAGTACTTCGAGCTCTACGCCATCGCGGCCGTCGTCCTGGGCGGCACGTCGCTCTCCGGCGGCCGCGGCACGATCGTCGGCACGCTCATCGGCGCCTTCGTCATCGGCATCCTCAACAACGGCCTGACCCTGATGGGCATCTCCTCGTTCCTGGAGCTGATCATCACGGGCACCGTCATCGTGCTGGCGCTGATCATCGACCAGCTCCAGCAGCGCGCCGAGCGGCGGCTGGCCCTGCAGCAGCAGGCCGCCCAGGTCGGCGCCACCAGCGACTCTCCCACCTCGACATCTCGCGACAGCTGAAAGGAGGGCCGACCCGGAGACAGGACCGGCGCAGCGGTCGACTCCGCTGGTGCCGGCATCAGCCGATGGCCGCCAGGATCGACGACTTCGGCACCCAGGAGACACCATGGAGGACGGAATGAATCGCAACAAGGGCATGCGCGGCCTGCTGATGGTGGCCGTCGTGGCTGCCGCGATCGGGTCGCAGGCCATGGTGGCCGCGGCCCAGGACAAGGGCATGATCTGCGTCATCGTGCCGCCGGTGGAGAACCCCTTCTTCGGCGCCATGCAGACCATCGCCGCCGACAAGGCCGAGGAGCTCGGCTACACGACCACACGCCTCGTCCACGACGACGACGCCAACACGCAGCTGCGAGCTCTTCGAGTCGTGCATCGCCGATGGCGCCAAGGCCATCATCCTCGACAACGCCGGCGCTGACGCCACCGTGGCGGCCGTGCAGGCGGCCAAGGACGCCGGCATCCCCAGCTTCCTCGTCGACCGCGAGATCACGTCGGAAGGCGTGGCCGTCGCGCAGATCGTCTCCAACAACTACCAGGGCGCCACGATCCTGGCCGAGGAGTTCGCCTCGCTCATGGGCGAGGAAGGCACCTACATCGAGCTGACCGGCAAGGACACCGACACCAACGCGCACGTCCGCTCGCAGGGCTACCACGATGTCCTCGACGCCATCGAGGGCATGGAGATGGTCGCCCAGCAGACCGCCAACTGGAGCCAGGACGAGGGCTTCACGGTCGCCGAGGCGCTGCTCCAGCAGTACCCCGATGTCAAGGGCATCATCGCCGGCAACGACACCATGGCCCTGGGCGCCCAGGCCGCCGTCGAGGCCGCCGGCAAGCCGGAGATCATCGTGGTCGGCTTCGACGGCAGCGACGACGCCATCATGTCCATCAACCAGGGCGAGCCTGAAGGCCACCTCGCTGCAGCCCGTCGCCGAGATGGCGACCCAGGCTGCGGTCCAGGCCGACGCCTACCTGACCGCCGGCGGCACCACCGACCTGCCCGAGAAGCAGTCCATCGACATGGTGCTCATCACCCCGGAGAACGCCTGCGACTACTACCAGTTCGCACCCGGTGGAGGCCGGCACCTCGCCGAACTGCCAGTAGGCCGCGACGAGTTGACGATGGGCGGAGGCCGGCGACCGTCAATCCGGTAGCCGACCGACCGCTCGCGCACGGGCCGCGTGCGCCGATCCAGACAGGGTCGACCGCGCGGCCTTCGCTGCCGAGCCCGCCTCGAGGGTCCGCTGCCGCGGCCGGGATGAGCTGGTAGGGGAGCCTGGATTCGAACCAGGAACCAGTCGGATATAAGCCGACCGCTCTGACCGTTGAGCTACTCCCCCGCCGGAGGTACAGCGATCGCTGTGCGGCGATGCTAGCACCCGTGTGGCCGCGTCCGTGGCCGCGCAGAGCCGTGCGCCCGAACGGTCACCCGAGGAGCGGGCGCACGACCTGGAAGATGATGACAAGGGCCAGGTAGACGATGGGGATGCTGGCGAAGAGGCCCGAGCACCGCCGACCAGCCCGAACGGCTGCGCTCCCCTGCCCTGCCCGTCGGCAGCTCCACCCAGAGGTACGTCAGGAGGCTGCCGCTGACGATGACGACGACCACGTAGATGAGCGGAGCGACCGAGGCCCAGCTCTCCGGCAGCACACCGTGGGTCGCCAGCCACGTCCACGAGAAGCAGCACGATGCCGCCGATACCGGCCACGGCCACGTTGGCGAGCACGGCCCGCACCACGGGCGGCGGCGCGTTGCGCGCCTGGCGCCAGCGGATCTCGAGCTCGGAGCGCTGTCTGACCTCGGCCGGGCGGCAGGGCGAGGATCGGCAGCGATCTCGGGACCGGCCCGGGCCCGGGATCCGTGCCCGGGTTCGGCCGTGCGTCGCTCACCGATCGACGTCCCGCGGACTGCCGATGATGGTCAGCGACGGCCGCCGCGGCAGACTGGCCGGGGTGTGCGCCGCCAGCTCCGCGACGCGTGCCACGAAGCGGTCCAGCTCGTCCTCCCGGTTCCAGGCCCCGACGCTGACGCGGATGACGTCGGCTTCATCGTCCACGTCGGCGATGACCGAGACGCTCCGCGAGAGCTCCTCGACGGCCTGTTCGGCGTCCCAGCCGGCGATGCGGAAGGCCAGCAGGGCCGCGTGCGCCGGACGGCCCATCCTCCAGCTCCACGCCGTGGATGCTGGCGAGGCTCTCGGAGAGCCGCCGCGCCAGGCGACCGGTGCGCGCCACCACCCAGGGCAGCTCCACGTACATGAGCAGCCAGCCGACGCTTCGGGCCAGGGCGAGCAGGGAGCCTCGCGCGAAGCGGCCGCTGGCCGAACGCAGCCGGGCCGGCACGTCCTCGCCGAGTGCCGGCGAGAGCCAGGCCAGCGCCAGGCCCTCCGGTCCCAGCAGCCAGTGCCGGACATCGCCCACCACCGCGTCAGCCGCCAGCTCGACGACGTCGAGCGGCAGCGCACCGACGCTCAGGCTGACGTCCACGACGAGGTGGGCCCCGGCACGGTGGACCACTGCGGCCACCCCCGCCGGGTCCTGGAGACGGCCCAGCGGATCGACGTGGGGCATGACCACGAGCGCCACGTCGGTGCCCAGGATCTGCGGGACGGACGGGAGTCGGTCGACCTCGGCGCCGACGGCTCGCGCCACGGATGCCACCGCCGCTGGCCACGGATTCGGCCAGTCCATCGACGAGGATGACGCGAGGCTCACCCATCGGCCCCGACCCGACGACTGCCAGGGCGCTTCTCGGTGACCCGACTCGTCAGTGACTCGAGCGCGATGCCACGGATGGCCTCCGCAGCACCGTGGGCCAGCATGACCTGCTCGAAGGGCGCCCGGATGGCGGCAGCCACGGCGGCACGCGCCTCCCACTCGCGCTGCTCCAGGTCCTCGGCCCGGTCGGGACCGACACGCCCGATGCGCAGCTCCAGTTCGTCCGACTCGTGGACGGCGGCCAGCGTCTCCGCTGGCAGCGGCCCGGCCACGTGCGTGGCGAGGTAGATGCCGGCACCGGTGGCCGTCAGGACCTGGCGCAGGGCCTTAACGCGGTCGGCGTCCGCCTGACCGCCGCTCACGGGTGGACGGCCAGTGGATGGCCGACCCACCAGGGCGCGCGCAGCTGAGCCGGGCATGACGCCATCATCGCTCATGCTCGGTCGGGCCCCGCGGTCAGGACACCGTACCGACCGGCGACCTGCAGCCGCTCGTGGAGCGCCGCGACCGTGCTCAGCCGGTCGATCTGGCTGGCTGGCTTGTCGTCGCGGAGTCGCACGATGCGCGGGAAGCGCAGCGCGTAGCCGGAGACGTGGCGCGCCGAGCGGTGCACGACGTCGAAGGCGATCTCGACCACCACGCCCGGCTCGACGACGCGGTAGCGCCCGTGCCGACTGATGGTGTGTGCTTCGAACCAGCGCGTCCGCTCCGCGATCTCGGCGTCGGAGAGCCCCGAGTAGGCCTTGCCGATGGTCACCAGGGCGCCCTCCGCGGCGCCCGGTCGGTCGTCCAGGACGGCGAAGGTGTAGTCCGAGAGCACGCCGTGCCGGCGCCCGTGACCGACTTCCACGCCGACGACGACGCAGTCGAGCGTCGTGAGCGGCTTCTTGAGCTTCAGCCAGGCGTAGCCGCGACGGCCGGGGGCATAGGGCGCGGCCGGATCCTTGAGCATGAGGCCCTCGTTGCCTCGGGCCTGCGCCTCGTCGAAGATCTTCGCCAGCTCGGTCGGCGTCTGCGGCGGCCGTGAGGGCCGCCAGCCCGAAACCGGGCGTCCGATCGAGCCCCAGGGCCTCCAGTCGGGCGCGCCTCTCGCGCAGGGGCAGGTGCACGAGGGGTTCGTACGGCGAGGGTGCCGGCGCCGACCGCGTCTTCGGCAGCAGCCACATCGGCGCACGCGGCCGGGGCGGCTCCGACCTGCTCGCCGGGCAACGCCAGCGCATCGAAGGCCACGTAGATGACGGGCACCCGCGCCAGGATGGCTTCTGACGGTGCCTTCCGGCCGAGCCTGGACTGCAGCTCCAGGAACGGCAATGCCGCACCGTCCTTCCAGCCCAGGATCTCGCCGTCGAGGATGCCGTCCCAGGGCAGCGGCTCCGCCGCCCGCACCACCTCGGGGAACTGACCGGTCAAGTCGTTGAGGTCCCGACTGAAGAGCCGCACCTGGCGGCCCTCCTTGTGGAGCTGCGCCCGGATGCCGTCGTACTTGTCCTCCACCCAGATCGGCGGATGCATGCGCCGCAGCGCCTCCGCCTCGTCGGCGACGGGCGAGGCCAGCATCGAGGTGAGTGGCTGGAAGAGCGTCAGCCGGGCGCTTGCCAGTGCGTCGTGGCGGGCCAGCACGGCGGTCCGACCGATGTCCCCCGTGAGCATGCCGGCCCACCGCACGTCGGCCGGGTCACGCTCGAAGGCGGCCGCGATGGCCGCCTCCAGGTGTCCCGCACGCAGGCCGATGCGCAGCTCGCCGCCAAGGATGGCCACCACGTAGCGCGCCGTCAGCGGGTCGCAACGCCGCAGCAGCGCGACCATGACGTCGCGCTTGGCCTCGCTGCGTCGAGCCCTTGCCATCGCCGCGTAGCCGTCCCGGACGTCAGCCAGGCGCAGTGGCGTCTCGTCTGCCGGAGGCACGTGTCCGGCCTCCGCAAGGAGCTCACCGACGGCCGTGCCCAGGTCGGAGGAGCGGTCGTAGGCCGCCGCGAGGGAGTCGGCTCCCGCCCCGGCGACCTCCTGCGACGACGGCCCTGATGGCCACCCAGCCGAGGCCGGTCGTCCGCTGCTGCTGCTCCGGAAAGGGTCGACCGCCGAGGATAGACGGCCGCCGTGGCGAGGTCGGCATCGTCCAGCGTGCGCAGATAGCCGGCGATGAGGGCCGTCTTCTCCGACGTCTTCCGCGTGGCGCGGACCCGCTCGGCTGTCTGTGCCCAGCGCCGCATCGTGTCGGCGTCTTCGGTGTCCACGAGATCCGTGCCCATGCCTTCCATGCTAGACAGCCGACCTCGCGCATGCGCACGGCCGCACCGGGCGCGATGGCGTGGGGTAGCATCGCTGGCCGATGCTTCTGGCCGACCGCTCGCGCGAATCCTGGCACCCGCCGACCATGGCGGGCTCGCGCGTCATCCTCCGCCATCACCGTGTCGACGACCTGCCGCACGTCCGTCGTTGGTACCGCGATACGGAGCTGGCGCGCCTCACGCGCTACTCCGTGCAGCCCATGACGGACGATGGAGGTCGACCGATTCTTCCACGCCCGCCTCATGTCTCCCGAATCGGTCGCCTACGCCATCGACGTGCGGGAGCCGGGCCGCCTCATCGGCCTGACGACGTTCAGCAACCTCGACCCCGACAACGGCAGCGTGCTCTTCCACATCACCATCGGCGAGCCTGACGCCTGGGGCCAGGGCTACGGCACGGAAGCCACGGGCCTCATGTTGGAGCTGGCCTTCGAGCGCATCGGCCTGCACCGCGTGAGCCTTTCCGTGTTCAGCTTCAACGAGCGGGCCATCCGCAGCTACCAGAAGTCGGGCTTCCGACTGGAGGGACGCGCACGGGAGGCCATCCTGCGCGACGGCGAGCGGTTCGACGAGTTGAGCATGGGCGTGCTGGCGCACGGAGTGGCAGGCGCGCCCGGAGGACGTGCGCCAGGTGAGCGATCTCGCCGGTCGACGCTTCGAGTACGCCCGGGACACGCTCGAGCTGCAGCGACCTGGACCCCGATCCGCTCCGCCAGTTCCACGACTGGCTCATGGACGCCGCCGAGGCCGGCCACCCGGAGCCCAACGCCATGACCTGGCCACGGCCGCCGCCGATGGCACGCCCTCGGCTCGGGTCGTGCTGCTGCGCGGCGTGGACGAGCGGGGCTTCACCTGGTACACGAACCGGACGTCGCTGAAGGGCCGCGACCTGGCCGCCAACCCGCAGGCTGCACTCGTCTTCCACTGGGAGCGGCTGGAGCGGCAGGTCCGTGTCAGCGGCGAGCGTCTCCGTCATCCCGGATGACGAGTCGGCCGCCTACTTCGCCAACCGGCCGCGCCGGAGCCAGCTGGCGGCGTGGGCCTCGCCGCAGGGCCAGCCGCTCGACAGTCGCGTGGAGCTCGTCTCGGCCACGGAGCACTTCGCCGTCCTCTACCCCGACGCCGTGCCCCTGCCGCCATTCTGGGGCGGCTACCGGCTGCGGCCGCAATCGATCGAGTTCTGGCAGGGTCGACGCAGCCGCATGCACGATCGGTTCGCCTACCTGCCTGAGGCGGCCGGGGGGTCGTCTGGTCCGGGATGGCGGATCGTTCGCCTGGCGCCGTAGGTCCTGCCGGATCTCAGGGACCGAGAAGCGGTGACACCACGCCCTGGAGCTCCTCAGCGCTCTTGAGGCCGAACGGCAAGCCCAGGACCTGGCCATTCCTGTCGATGACCAGCATGGGCGAAACCGGCGGGTTCAGATACTGAGCGCTGTACAGGTTGCCGAGTGCCCGCGCCACGAGGAGCGGCGCAACGGCGATGTGCCAGTCGTAGCCCAGCGTTTCCGCGTACCTCTTCAGCAGTGCGGCGTCCTCTCCCATGTCGGTGTCGAGGCTGATGGACACCAGGTCGGTCGGGCTCCCGAGGAGCTCGTGCAGCCGGAGGACCTCGTCACCCTGTTGCCGGCACGTGGGGCACCACACGGCCATCGTCTCGAGGAGGACGACCTTGCCAGCGAAATCGTTGATCGTGAAGGGCTGACCGGTCAGGACATCGGTCATCTCCAGGTCGAACCACTCCGGCCGCTCGGGTGACGCGGATGGTCCCGCCGTCGCCATGACGTCGGCCGCTGCGGCGCTGGGTGATGGCGCCAGCGTGGCGACGACGGCGGCCGCCTGAGCGCTCGAGGAGCGAGGGACATCGGAGGTCGTGGACGCCGGGCCACAGCCGACCAGGATGAAGATCGACCGTCAAAGTCGCGGCAAGGCATGGCCAGGATCCGGGGCCCCTTGGGCCTCATCTCTCGATCATTCCTCCCTGAGATCGATGGCGTGGCTGACGTAGTTCTTCTGCTGCTTCGACTCCACGCCGGGCAGTGCGAACAGTCCTTGGACGTCTGCTGGGACGGCCACGGTGGTCGTCCACTCGGCCGAGTCATTGGCCAGCGTGATCGGCGTATCGACCAGGTGCGGAGCTGTATAGCGACCGTAGAGGATGCCGTCAGAGCCGATGACCGGCGGGTTGCCGATGTGGACATAGGCCTGGTAGTCCGTCGGGTTCTCGGTGCGCCAGGTGAACTGGATCTCGTCAGCCGACCTCTCCACGGCCACGAGCGTGAGCGCGATCTCGTTGATGGCCTCGATCGGCTCGCCCACCTTGGTAAGGGCAAGATCCGTCTCCGTTCCGACGGGATACGCAAGGTCCGCGATGGGCGCGTCGAGGTCGACCTCGAGCGTGCCGCTCTGGGCCGGGTCGGGCCGGTAGAAGTTGAACTCGCCGGTGGTGAACGAGTAGGGGATCTTCGAGCTTCAAGCCAGCGGCTTGCGCCGCCCCTTCGCACTCGACATGGAGAAGCTCGATCTGGGGATCCGTTCTCGTCCCGCCGGTGAAGCCTCGCATGATGAACCCAGGCGGGATGCTCGCGCCACCGGTCTCGACCACGGCGGTACCACATCGAGTGCTACTGCCGCTGGCATCGACCAGCGAGACGGATCCTCCTTCGGCGATCTCCATCGCGCTCCAGTCGCCGGTGTCGTTGCGGATGGCCAGGTCCACGCGCAGGCCATCCGGTGTCTCTTCGACGTTGTTGGCCACGGCCGTCCAGACACCCTCGGCCTCCGCTGGCGGCGGTGTCGACTTCTGTTCGGGGATGACGATGTAGTCGCAGCCGGCCAAGACACGCACAGAGCGCCACGGCGCCGAGGCCGATCGTCCCGCGGGCCATCAAACGCATCACGGAGCTCCGATCGATCTCGGGCAGGAGGGCCGAGATCCGGCTCGTCACCAGCCAGTACTTGGCCGGCGCGTCCGTCCCGCCATCGACCGCGCCGATGGTCTTGGTCTGGTCCCCGGAGGTGACGGTGACGGAGTAGGTGTAGCACTCGCCGCAGGGGAGGTGCCACGTCGTGTACATGTCGTCGGTGAACCACCCCAGCCCTTCGAGGTTGGCCACGAGAGCGGACACGACATCCGGCTCCACCTGGGCCTCGAGCTGCTGCGTGCCGTCGTCGCCGACGACGCGGCCGTCGGGATGGATGCCGAAGAGCTGGTCCACGCAGCTGGAGCCGCCGGACTTCTGGAAGACGATGACCGCGCCGTCGGCCTGCATGTCCGGCCGCCTCCTCCTCGCGGGACTCGCCCGGCTGGCAGGCCCCCGAGGTCACCACGCCGTTGCCGTCCACTGAGCTCTCGGGCGCGGTGGTGAGCGGAGCCCACGAGGGCGATGCCGACGACGGCCGCGATCACCACGACCGCTCCCGCCACGAGCCGGCGGTCTCGCCACCACGTGCCGACTGCGCGATCGCCCGCGCCTCCGGGGCCGGCTCTCGCGAGCCTGCGCGTGTTGAGCGTGGCAAGCACGCTCTGGACGCCGATGAACAGGAGCATCAGGCAGACCGATGAAGATGCTCGTCCACCAGGAGCTGAGCTGGCCGTTGTAGAGGATCAGCGCCTGGATGAGCGAGATGATCAGGACCCCGAAGAGGGCGCCGATCACGTAGCCCTCTCCGCCGGTCAGGGCGATGCCGCCGATGACGACCGCGGCGATGACCGTCAGCTCGATGCCCATCGCATGCGAGCCGTGACCAGAACCGACATAGATGCTGTAGACGAGGCCGGCCAGGGCCGAGCAGAAGCCGTTGACCATGTAGACCTGCATCTTGGTCCGGTCGACGGGGAGGCCCATCAGACGCGCCGACTGCTCGTTGCGCCGCCGTTCCCGCCCATCGCGTAGATCGTTCGACCGAAGCGGGTGAAGTGAGCCAGGAAGAGGCCGGCCACGAGGACGGCCAGCGCGATGACCACGAGGACCGTGACGTAGTCGCCCGTCTTGGCGACTGGGTCGGCCAGGCCCGGGATGAGGATCTTGGTGCCGGACAGCGTCTTCCAGGTCGGGTCGTAGATCCGGATCTCGGCGTCGCTGATGAGGTAGCACATGCCGCGCGCGAACCACATCCCGGCCAGGGTCGCGATGAAGGGCTGCACCTTCAGGTAGGTGATGAAGAAGCCCATCACCCCGCCGATGGTGATGCCCATCAGCAGCATCAGCACGATCACGACGACGGGATCCAGCCCGCCTCGAGCAGGGCAGCGCTGGCGACGGTCGTCAGGGCGATGACGCCGCCGACCGAGAGGTCGATGCCGCCCGAGATGATGACGAGTGCCTGGCCGACCACGGCGATGAGCAGGAACGGCGCCGTGTTGAGGAGGTTGAAGAGCGGCTGGCTGTCCCGCATGGCCGGGAAGGCCAGGACGCCGAAGAGATAGACCAGGCCGAACATGCACGATGGTCGCGGCCAGCGGCAGGAACCGCCTGCTGTTCGAGAGCCGGGCGCTCCGTGCCTGACGTCACGCTGTCACGCTCTGCTTGCGCGTCCGCGTCCGGCCGATGGCCCGCCGGATGAAGTCCCGAGCCTGTTCCGAGTAGAGGACGATGACGACAGACGACCACGATGGCCTTGACCACGGTGATGGCGCTGGCCGGCACGCCGAGGTGGTACATGGACGTCATGGTGGCCTGGATCACCAGCGCTCCGAGGACGCTACCCAGCAGCGAGAAGCGGCCTCCGACGCCAAGGACGGTGCCGCCGATGACCACCGCGAGGATGGCATCGAGCTCGGTGTACAGGCCGATCAGGTTGGCGTCGGACGTCCTGATGCTCGAGACGGCGACCAGGCCGGCGATCCCGGCGCAGAGCGCGCAGAACACGTACGCGAACATCTTGATGCGCTTCTCGTTGATGCCCGCGTAGAGGCTGGCGCGGGAGCTGACGCCGACCGACTCCACGAAGAGGCCGAGGGCGGTCCTGCGCAGGAGCAGCCAGGAGCCCAGGAACACGGCCGACGACGACGAAGAGCGAGAACGGCACGAAGATGAAGCCGTTCCCGAGGAACGCGAAGGCGTCGTTGAAGATGTTGATCTTGATCGAGTTGGTGCTCAGCTGGGCGATCCCGCGGCCGGCGATCATGAGGATCAGCGTCGCCACCATGGGCTGGATCCGCACGTAGGCCACCAGGACGCCGTTCCAGATGCCACACAGCAGGGCGGCGAGCATCGCCACCACGAACACGACCGGCAGCGGCGTGAAGCTGTAGGTCGGGTCGCCGACGACCGCGGTGATGTCACCCGAGAGCGTGAAGCCGACCTTCCGGGGGTCGATCAGGATGGCCGCCACCGAGGCCGAGATGGCCATGACCGCGCCGACCGAGAGGTCCACGCCGCCGGTGGCGATCACGACGGTCATGCCGATCGCGAGCAGGATCGGTCGGCGCGCTGTTGCGCAGGATGTCGATGAGGCTGCCGTAGAGGTGGCCCTGCCTGATCTCCATGTCGAAGAACCCGGGGATGAAGACGAGGTCGAAGAGGAGGATCAGGGCCAGGACAGCGAGGGGCCGGAGCAACCGGCTGTCGCCCGCGGCGGCCCTGCAGCGAGCGGCCAGCGGTGCTCACGCGCCCACCCCGGCGATCGCGCGCCATGATCTCCTTCTCGTCGACCTCACCGGCGAACTCGGTCACCTTGCGCGCGGTCGCGGAGGACCACGATGCGATGGCTCGTGCGCAGCACCTCGTCCAGCTCCGACGAGATGAAGACGCACGACTTGCCCTCGGCGGCGAGGTCGAGCACGAGCTTCTGGATGTCGGCCTTGGTGCCCACGTCGATGCCGCGCGTGGGCTCGTCAAGGATGAGCAGCTGCGGGTCCGTGGCCAGCCAGCGCGCGAGGATCACCTTCTGCTGGTTGCCGCCGGAGAGGTTCTTGACGGCCTGGTCTGCCGACGGCGTCGCGATGTGCAGCAGCTCGATGTAGCGGTCAGCGATCTCGTCCGGCCTCCCGGGCGCCCAGGTGCCTGAGCCAGCCGCGGTTGGCCTGCATGGCCAGGATGATGTTCTCGCGCACGCTCAGGTCGGCGACGATGCCCTCGGCCTTGCGGTCCTCGGGCGCGAGCGCGACACCGCGCTGGATCGATGCCGCGGGCGAGAAGTCGTTCACCTCCGTGCCGTCGATCTCGAGGGAACCGGCGTCCGGCCGGTCGAGTGCCGAAGAGGAGCTGCGCCAGCTCGGTCCGACCCGATCCCAGCAGGCCGGCAAGTCCCACGACCTCGCCCTCGTGCAGGTCCAGGTCGAACGGCTCGATCGAGCCGCTGAGGCCGAGTCCCTCGGCCTCGCAGGAAGGCCTCGTCCTTGATGTGCTCACGCGTCGCCATCTTGTGCTCGGCCATGTCATCGAGGGCGGTCAGCGACCGACCGAGCATGAGGGAGACCAACTCGAGTCGCGGAAGGGACGTCGGGTCGTACGTCCCGACCACTGCCCCGTTGCGGAGGATCGTGACCCGGTCGCTCACCTCGTAGACCTGGTCGAGGAAGTGCGTGATGAAGACGATGGCGAGGCCGTCGCTCCTGCAGCTTGTCGCATGACCTCGAAGAGCTGCCTCGTCTCGCGCACGGTCAGGCTGGAGGTGGGCTCGTCCAGGATGAGGACCTTGGCCGAGGAGATGTCGAGCGCGCGGGCGATGGCCGTCATCTGCTGGATGGCGACCGAATAGGAACCCAGTGGACGCGTCACGTCGATGTCGATGTCCAGGCCGGCCAGGATCTCCCTGGCGCGCCTGTTCATCGCCTTCCAGTCGACGGTGAGCCCCAGCGCATCGGGGCCCGACCGATGAGGACGTTCTCAGCGACCGTGAGGTTGGGGCAGAGGTTGACCTCCTGGTAGACGGTGCTGATGCCCACCTGCTGGGCGTGTTGCGGCGAGTGGACTTCGAACCTCTGTCCCGCGTACGTGACGACGCCGGCGTCAGGGCGCTCGACGCCGGTCAGGATCTTGATGAGGGTCGACTTGCCGGCGCCGTTCTCCCCGACGACGGCGTGGATCTCGCCCTCGTTGAGGTCGAAGTCCACGTCGGTCAGGGCCTGGACGCCCGGGAAGGCCTTGGCGATGCCCCGCATGGAGAGCAGCGGCGCTGGGTCGGACACGGTCGATGGCCCTCGAGAGAGGTCGCACTGGCGCCGGGTCACGGGAAGCGGGGCAGGCCGCTTCCCGTGATCGACCGGACGCTTAGCCGGCTAGTACTTGCGGGTCTCGAGGATGGCCTCCAGCTCGTCGGCGCCCTGGGCGGCGAAGAACTCGCCTTCCTGGGAGGGAACCCACGTGGGCAGCTCTGTCGCCGTTCATCGCCGCCAGCGCCGCCTCGTAGACCTGCGGCGCGAGGAGCGGGTTGCACTCGATGAGGGCGTTGATCTTGCCCGGGATGAGGTACTCGAAGCCGTGGGCGGTCGCGTCGACGCCGATGACCTTGATGTCCTTGCCGGGGACGAGGCCGGCCTCCTCGATCGCCTGGATGGCGCCGATGGCCTCCTCGTCGTTGTGGCCGAAGACGCCCTGCGATGTCCTCGTGGTTCTTGAGGAAGGCCTCCATGACGGCCTTCGACTCGGCGACGCCCCAGTTGCCGGTCTGGCTGTCGATGATCTCGATGCCGCAGTCGCCCATGGCCTCGCGGAAGCCCTTGGCGCGGTCGATGGCGGCCGACGCGCCGACGGCACCGGTGATCTCCACGATCTTCTTGTTCTCGCTGTCCGCCAGCAGGTCGCACATGGCGGCGGCGGCCTTCTGGCCCTCGAGGTCGAAGTCGGAGCCGATGTAGGTGGCGTACAGCGCGGGGTCGGCGTCGATGCGGCGATCCTCGAGGACGACGATCTTGCCGTTGTCCTTGGCCTCCTGGAGGACCTCGTCATAGCCGGTCACGTCGAGCGCGGCCAGGATGATGACGTTGACCGCCGGGTCCTGGTTGAACTGGTGGAACGCCGAGACCTGGTTCTCGAGCTTGTTCTGGGCGTCGTAGAACTTGAGGTCGATGCCCAGCTGCTCCGCGGTCTCCTTGAAGGACGCCGTGTTGGCCGCGCGCCAGCCGCTCTCGGAGCCGGTCTGGATGAAGCCGACGGTCATGTCCTCGTACGTGAAAGCCCCTGCGGCTGGGCTTTCCGACTGTGCTGCGATGTTGCCCGACCACAGGGCCGCCACTGCGGCCACCGTCACCAACGCCATCCCGGTTCGAGCGAGTGCTCGTGTCGTCATCCTGGGTTTCCTCCCTGAAACGCTCTAGTAGGCCAGGTCGTGGGGGCACCTGCTGCGGCAGAGCCACGCTGGATCCCACCGGCCGGATTGGCCGCCTGCTGCCGGCCTGAGGCTCGGTTGACAAGCGGTTCACGACACCATCGGCTCCTCCTCGTAACACGATGCTGCTGTGGCGGCACCTCTGGTCCTCCGGTGCAGTGCCCACCCCAACGGATCACGACCGGCTCCGCAGCGCTCGACACCTCCCTGTGGATGCGGCGTTCGCCCGGCTGAGCCCCGTCGCCTGGGATGGCACCTGAGCTGCCGTCCCGTTACCGCTAACGGGAACGCTAACAACCTAGCAGCGTCGCGGGTGGGCCGTCAATACGTCTGCGCCAAAAAGTGGCGAAGCGTCTTGCGCGCGGCACCTGAGCCGGTGGGCGACGAACGTGTCGACCGCTTCCCATGAGATGCGTGGCAGCCTCGCAGCGCATCGGCCGTCTGTCAGTCGGGCACCCAGCGGAGCGCATCCTCGAGCGATCATGTCGCGGGCGTCGGCGGACTCCTGGCCCGCAGCGCGCCCATCGATCCTGTCTCGAGGAGCTGGTTCGATCGGTCTGCACCCTCTTGCGCCGCCCTCCGCGTCTCTGGTACCGTTGCTGTTACCGCTAACGGGAACGCTAACATCCGGGTTGCAGCAGCAGCTCTCCGGTCGAACCGCGCAGGACACGGCCAGACGGCCCGCGCGCCGGTCGGACCACATCCCAGCCTGGGCGATCGGGAGTGCCCGTGGGAGTCAGGCCGACTGGCGCAGATCGGCTGAGCCGGTCGGCTCCGATGTCGCGTTCGGAGTGCCGGTTCACTGTCGGCTGAGGAGGACTCATGTCGCAACGAGGGCGTCTGACGATCAGGGAGGTCGCAGAGGCGGCGGGCGTGTCCACGCAGACCGTCTCGCGGGTGCTGAACGATCGCCCAGACGTCG
Organism: uncultured Chloroflexia bacterium; assembly: GCA_963805585.1. Lineage (GTDB taxonomy): Bacteria > Chloroflexota > Limnocylindria > Limnocylindrales > CSP1-4 > JAFMJV01. The sequence goes on from CAWDUR010000027.1 coordinate 121,938, forward strand.
CACCGGACACGCACGACCGGATCCAGCGCATCATCGCGGAGATCGGCTACTCCCCGAACATGCTGGCTCGCGGCCTGACGCAGGGCCGCAGCCATGTCCTCGGCGTGGTGGCCTTCGGTCTCGACTACTTCGGACCGTCGCGCGTGCTCACGGGCATCGACCAGCGGGCAGCCGAGATGGGCTACGCGATCTCGCTCAATCTCATCCACCGACCCGAGACCGATGACGTCAAGGAGATCTTGAGCGGCCTCTTCGCGCGCCAGGTTGACGGCGTGATCTGGGCCATCCCACAGGTCGGCAGCAACCTGGATTGGTCGCATCATCGCGCGCAACACCTGCCCGTGCCCGTCGTGCTCGTGGGCGGCATGGCCGGCGAAGCATCGCTGCCCTCGATCGGCATCGACAACCGCGCCATCGGCCGGCTGGCCACCGAGCACTTGCTGGCCGGCGGCGCCCGGCACATCGGGCTGATCACCGGGCCACTGAGCTGGTGGAGGGGCGTGAACGAGAAGCGGGCTGGCAAGAGACGGCAGCGCTCGAGCACCTTCGGCGACGCCGTCGGCCCGATCTTCGAGGGCGACTGGACGGCGGCCAGCGGCGAGGAGGGTCTCCATCGCCTGCTGGCTGCGCTCCCCGGCCATGGACGCTGTGCTTCGCCAGCAACGACCAGATGGCTCTGGGCGTGCTCCACGCCGCCCACACGCTGGGACGTCGTGTTCCCGAAGATCTGTCCGTGGTCGGCGTCGACAACATCCCCGAAGGCTCCCATTTCTGGCCGCCGTTGACGACGGTCCACCAGCCCCTCGGCGATGCCGGCGTGCTGGCCGTCGAAAGCGTCGACGATGCCATCCGACGCCTCGCGCGGCGCCGAACCTCCCCCAGTTCGCTGGAACCCCGAACGACCCGGCTGCAGCCCAACCTCATCGTGCGCGAGAGCAGCCGGCCCGCCACCTGACCCGTGCGCTGGACTGCAGGCCCAGGCCGCCGCTGTGCTCCGGCAGGTTGGGCGGCACGCCCAGGACCGTGAGCCTGTCCGTGTGCGGGCCGCAAACCAGTGGCGGACCCGGGCACTAGGCTGACGGCCGATGGAAGCACTCGTGGTCGCGTTTGGCGCAGGACTGGCCGCAGCGGCGAGCCCCTGCCTGCTACCCCTCTACCCGGCTTTTCTGGCCTACCTGACCAGCGCCTCGGGGGTGGATGCCGGCAGCACCGAGGCCCGCCGCATCTCCGGATTCCTGGGCCTCGCGGTGTTGCTGGGCCTGCTGACCTCGATGATGCTCATCGGCTTCATCGTCTTCGCCATCGCGGTGCCGATGGGGCAGGTCCTCGGCTTCGCCATCCCCTTCATCGATCTGCTGTTGATCGCGCTCGGCGTGATGCTGCTGGCGGGCATCAATCCCTTCATGCGTGTACGGACGATTCGCGTGCCGGGCGCCCGGGGGCCACTGTCGCAGGCGTTCGTCTATGGCATGTTCCTGGGCCCGATCGCGCTGCCCTGCGCCGGGCCCTTCCTGGTGGCGCTCCTGGCCATCTCCGTGGGAGCCGCCGAGACGGTCGGCGCGCTCGCGACCTTCTTCGCCTTCGGCCTCGGCTTCGGCCTGCCGCTGGTGCTGCTGTCGCTGCTGGCACGTGCACGTCAAGACGGCGTGGTGCGGTTCCTGGCCCGGCATCACCGCCAGATCGAGATCCTCTCCGGCGTGCTGCTCATCGTGGCCGGACTGTGGGATCTGTCGATGAACTGGGAATTTGATCCTGCTCACCTTCGGCCTCTAGGTGGACCTCGCGGGATCGGGGAGGCATGACATCATGCAGCGCCATCTGGCTGGGCCGGCCCCGCTTGCCACCCTCGCGCTACGAGGATGAGCGCCCGGCGGAGGACCGGGCGCTCATGTGCGCGAGAGGAAGATGGCAGCGATCGGGCGCCGCCGCCTGCCGATGGTGGTCAGGCCGTGGCGGTGCGACCCGCTGGCGTCGTCCACGAGTGCAGTGTGCGGATGTACTGCGCCCGCTCGAAGGCGCCGGGGTCCTCCACCTTGCCCTGGCTAGCGCTGCCGCGCAAGGCTGGCTGATCGAGGTGTACTCGTTCTCCACGAGCCAGGCCCGCATCTCCGACTCCACGTCGGCGATCTTGCCGGGACCGTCCCGCAACAGCGCAGAGGCCAGGGCCACCACGTCCGCCCCGACCATGATGGCCTTGACGGCGTCCTGGCCGCTGGGTGGACTCCGGAGGTGGCGGCGATGCCGACCTCCGGACCAAGCTGCGGCCGCAGGATGGCCGTCCAGCGCATGGGCAGCCGCAGCTCCGACGGGTGGCTCAGGCTCACCTTGGGCACGACGGCCAGCTCCTCGAGGTCGATGTCCGGCTGGTAGAAGCGGTTGAACAGCACCAGCCCGTTGGCGCCCGCCTCCACGGCCTTGCCGGCGAAGTTCGCCAGCGCCGAGTAGTAGGGGCTCAGCTTCACGGCCAGGGGCAGGTTGACGGCCGCCCGGACCGCGGCGATGAGCTCCAGATCCTCCTCCTCGATGTCCACCGATGTCCGCGTCCGGTCGACGCTGATGCGATAGAGGTTGAGCTCGATGGCATCGGCGCCCGCTTCGGCCATGAGCCGCGCGAAACGGACCCAGCCACCCACGGAGTTGGCGTTGAGGCTGCCGATGACGGGGATGGCGGCCTGCCCCTTGATGCGCTCCAGGGCACGCAGGTAGCGCTCGCCCTCGCCGATGAAGGTGTCCACCTCGGGAAGTAGTCGAGCGCTTCGGCGAAGCCTTCCGAGCCGGCCTCCAGCGAGGCCGCCAGCTCGATCTGCTCGTTCTCGATCTCCTCTTCGAAGAGCGAGGGCAGGACGATGGCGCCGGCCCCGGCCGCCTCCAGCTTGGCCGTACTCTCCGGGTCGCGGGTGAGCGGGGAGGCGGAGGCGATGATGGGCGATCGCAGCTGGAGGCCCAGGTAGCGCGTGCTCAGATCGACGGTCACTGGATGTCCCCCTTCCCATTGCCGGTCTCGGCACTCGCGCCATCGACCGGAGCCGCTGCCGGCTCATGCTCGCGGTGCGGGATGCTGCGCTGCAGGTCAGCCAGCTGGCTGTAGTAACGCCAGCGCTCGGTCGCGTCGGCCTGAGAGAGGTCGGCCAGGAGGGCCGCCCGCTCCGGGTCAGTGCGCTGCAGGATCGCGAAGCGCGTCTCAGCGGCCACGAAGTCCTTGATGGGCATCGTGGGCTCCTTGGAGTCCAGCTTGAAGGGCTGACCCTCGGCTTCGCTGGGCTGGTACCTGTAGAGCGGCCAGAAGCCACTCTTGACGGCGTCTCGCTGGTGGCTCATCGACGTCGACATGTCGATGCCGTGGGCGATGCACGTGCTGTAGGCGATGATGAGCGAGGGTCCCGGCCAGGCCTCTGCCTCGAGGATGGCCTTGTTGGTCTGGGCATCGCTGGCGCCCATGCGATCTGCGCTACGTAGACGTTGCCGTAGGCCCGGGCGATGGCGCCCAGATCCTTGCGACCCGTGCCCTTGCCGGCGGCCGCG
>CAWDUR010000028.1:0-9368 GCA_963805585.1 uncultured Chloroflexia bacterium
GATGCGGCCACGGTCGGACGTGTCGACGGCGCCGGAGCCGGGCCGTCGGCCTCATCGTCTCTGAGGATGAACCCGGGCGACTTCGGTCTCGTCGTCGACCCGACCGATGGCAAGGCCTACTACTTCTTCGAGCGCGTCCATTCGGAGCTCATCTGTGCAGACCTGACGGACGACTCCACGGATGTCACGGGCTACTACAAGACGCACTTCCCCCGCCAACGACCCCCATTCGTCCGCGAGGCGTGCCTACTTCCGCCGATGGGGCCAGCACTACCTCATCACGTCGGGGTCGACGGGCTACTGCCCCAACCCTTCTGAGGTCGCGACGGCTCCTGCGTTCCATGGGCCGTGGACGGTGCTTGGCGACCCGCACCCCGCCGACCTCACGCGCACGTCGTTGCATTCTCAGATCTCGCACGTCGTCCGTCGCCCATCGAAGCAGGACCTGTACATCGCCCTCGCCGATCGATGGATGCCGGCACACACTGGCGACGGCTCGGTGGCACTCGCCGCACACGAGGCCACGTCGACACATCGCGGGCCACCTACGTGTGGCTGCCGATGCGGTTCGACGACGGCGCGGTGCGGATGGACTGGCTCGACGAGTGGCGAATCGACGCCTTCGCCTAGAGCCCCACCCTGCCTGGCCGCGTTCGTCCTCGTGGCTACGCAGCGTCTGGCTGGTCTGTCCCTCCGGCCTGCGCCTTGACGCCCCTGGTCCGGCATGTGGCCGTGGGCTCTGGCCCGGCGGGTAGCTCGACGACCGTCTCGGCCACCTCGGGCTCGGGAGCGGGGAACGGAGCGGCCGTGCCCACCGTGGCCTTCCGCGCCACCGCGGCCTTTCGCAGCGCGTTCGTGTACAGACGCCAGTGGGGCTGACACATCCGCCCGAGGCCGTCCTTCTGGCTGGGCTGGATGGGAAAGTCGGCGGGATCTGCGTCATGGGCCTCGATGCCGAAGCGGGTCGAGCGGATGCAGCGGCGGGTCATGGTGCTGGTGTTGGCGGTCACGGTTCACTCCTGTCCGGTCGCTCACGCGCATCTGGCGTGATGCCAGCCATGAGTCGCTCTGATGCGCCGTGATGCAGGGCGTCGGGGCGCGATGACACCACTTCGACATCGATATGTTCGGAAGCGGTCGGAATGGTGGCCTGAGCGGGCCGCCGGCCGCGCCCGTCAGATCCTGGTGATCGTCGCGAGCCAGGCCTCGATCGCGCGCTCAGCCAGCGTCGTCTCCATGCGAGCCGGCTCGATGGCCTCGATGCGCCAGCCCTCGCCGAAGGCCGCACGGATCTCCACCTCGCGCACCCGGCGCGGGCCGGCGGTGCCAGGCTGACGGTCGCTGAAGGCGAGCATGAAGTAGCGGCCACCGGGCACGACCACCGCCCGCAGGCTTTCCACGAAGCGGGTCCGTTCGGCATCGTCGAAGACATGGAACAACCCGCTGTCGAGCACGGTCTCGAACGTCTCCCCGAGCTCGCCGAGGTCGAGCGCATCTCCGACGACGAACCGCACCGAGAGGCTGCGCTCTGCGGCCTTCCGCTCGGCGATCGCGATGGCCGAGGGAGCCGCGTCGATGCCCGTCGCCTCGAGCCCGAGCTCAGCAGCCATGAGGGCGTGCTCCCCGGTGCCGCAGCCGACGTCCAGGACCGGCCCGACGAGCGCGCCGGCTCGGGCCAACGCCAGGAGGGCCGGCTGCGGCCGACCGATATCCCAGGGCGGCCGCATGCTGGCTAGGCATGAGCCAACTCGATCCCCGACCCGACGGCCACGGGCGGCCCCGCCGTCAAGCTGGCGATGGCTCGGAGCTGGGTGCAGTCTGGCGGTGGCGGTCCTGCCGGCGTGTCAGGCCGCCGGCGACTCGGCCGGCATGGCGGGGGCAGGGGCTCCCGACGGGATCGGCCGATCTCGCTCCCCGCGGCGGTGACCGTGAACTCCTGCTTCATGCCGAGTAGGAGGTGCGGCGGCCCTTGCGGCGCCGCCGACGCGGCAGGGGCACCTGATGGCGGTGCCGCCTGCGCGCTGAAGTCAGGCATCTCGGTCGTCCCCTGGGGGATGAAGCAGAGCGCGATGTACTCGCCCTCCTGGGCCACCGTGATGGCCGTCATCGGCGACGGGGCGCCGGTGGCATCCATCCCCATGGCGGCCGGCTCGCCGGGCGCTGCGAACAGGATGCCCGCCGACCGTAGCTTTCTGGAGCGCCTCCTCTTCCGGGAGCGCCAGGAGCTCGTCGAACGACTCGGTCACCCCGTCGTTCTTGCGCACGACGAGCAACTCGTGGACCTCATGGCCCGCATTGGTCAGGGTCAGGCTCGTGCCCGCGGGCACGCTGCTCGGGCAGACCCTCGAAGTGGTAGTCCTGCGCGGTCACCGCGATGACCGGGCCGGCGGCGACAGCGGGCGACGCCGACTCGTCCTGGGCGACGACGCCACTCGACGTCAGGGCCAGCAGCGCGACGATCGACGGCAGCACTGCGATGGTGCGACGGGAGATCATGTGGCACCTCCTGGGCTTCGACCGGCGCCATCATCAGCGCCGGCTGTGGACCGTTCCTCCGACGTGGCGGGCCACCTCCCGGGGCTTGCGTCCGAGGGCGTGACCCGGCCTCAGGGCCTGTCGATCCCCCCAGCGACCGGCTGGAGCGGCGGATGGTACCGGCCGAGCCAGGCCACGTCAATCCGCGCGGCCGCGGATGTCCGGACGGCCCCACGAGTCGGCCCGGGGCCGACCCGGCGCCAGCTCATGGTCCTACGCGCCTACACCGCCGCGGTGGCTCGCTCGGAGCGGTCGCCCACGAGCTCGGCATCAGCGACACGACGGCCCGCCAACACCTGTCGGGGCTGTACCGGCGGACAGGGTGCCTCAACGCGGCGCAGGCGGCGTTCTAGCTGGGGCGGACGGACGTGAGCCAGGAGCAGGCGCTGTGGACCGTCGGCGACCGCACCGGCATCGGGGTGAGCGACGAAGCCTACTGGCCAACGGCACGGCTTCCCCCTGAGGTGTTGATACCGCGCCCTATACTCACGCCACTCCGTCGCTGGAAGGGGTGTGCGGGACCCGGACGGCGCGGGGCTCCTGAGGGACCGGAGGTCCCTGGAGTTCGGGGGCCACGGCGTTGATGGGAGGAGACCGATGAGCCCCTTTCCACCGAGCAGATGGCGTCTGGCGATCGGCATCTCGGCGCTCCTCGTCCTCCTCGCCGCAGCTCCTGCGCTGGCGGGATCGATCGTCCCCGGGGTCAGCATCGACGGCGTCCGCATCGGCCAGAGCGCCGACCAGGTGCGACGTGTCCTGGGCCCGCCGCCCCACACGACGAAAGGGAGAGAGGGCCTGGTGCGCTGGGACTACACGGCGCACAACCACCTCACGGTGGATCTCGTCAACGGCAAGGTGGTCTCGGTGTTCGTCGCGATGATCCCCGGGCAGGGCCGGGTCCTCGACCACACGGCCGAGGGCATCGGCCTGGGGTCGAAGATATCCGCCGTGGAGAAGGCGTATCCCGGTCACTGCCAGGGGCCGACCCCCGGATCCGCCCCGGGCTGCTCGTGGCAGACCTACACCACGGCCTTTGGGTTCGGCACCAGCGGTCGCTATGGCACCGGCTGGAAGGCGCCAGTGGAAAACATCCAGCTGGAGCTGAAGGCCATCGGATCGCGCAAGGACGTCCTTCGCGAACTCGACGAGCGCCACGGCCAAGGGCTCATCACCGACGAGGAGTATGCCGCCATCAAGGCTGAGGTCCTGCGCACGATGTAGGGGGAGTCTGGCGGCGTAACGTCCCCGGCGAGATCGGCACGGGGCGGTCTCACCGACCCGCGGTCGCGTCCGGAGGGTCCCCTCATGGGTACGGCTCGCAGTCTCCTGATCGTCGGCGCCATGATGGTCGCCACCGCCTTGGGCTCATCCGCATCGGCACAGAGGCCGCCGACCATCCCGACATGCTCATCCTAGGTGGCGAGCCGCTGCCGGCTCGGCTCGGCGTGCTGTGCTCGAGCTGCAACGCCCGCAAGGGGCTCAGCCAGCGGCGGCGGTGAGCCCGACATCGTCCGATCGCTCCCCCATTCTGGCGCTCGTCTCGCCCGAAACGGAGGTGCGATGCGCCGATGGGAAAGCTGATCTACTCGCTGAACGTGTCGCTCGACGGCTTCATCGAGGCCGTCGAACCCGGTGAGCCTCTACCATGGTCCGCATGAGCGAACCGACGTGCTTCGCCTGCCCTCAGCCGGCCACCGGGATGACCCGCGCACGGGCGGACGGCCACGCGTGTGAGGCGGACACCTGCGATGAGCACCGCGACCCGGAGCGCTGGACGGAGCGTGCGAGGGCCCTCTTCGCGCGCGTCGCCCGGCGCCTGGGTGAGGTCGCGCCGGAGGTGATGAGCGACATCGCGGAAGACCTCATCGACGACGCCCTGGGTTGAGGCCGGACACGGCCGACCCCAGGCATGGTCGTCCCCCTCATGCGCGGGTCGGGTCCGCCAGTGGCTCGGCGCGGTCCCGGCGGCCAGGGTGTGGGCCGCGTGTCATCAGCCTCCCGCTCACCGCGTATGACGCCACATCGGCTAGCACGGGGTTCAAGAGTCGGAGGTCGTGAAGGCGGGCCACCGCATAGACTCCAGATGCTGGTCACCGACGCTGAGCTGCTGGTCGCCGCGATCCACCTCCGAGATGAGGAGAGGCCCGCCCCTCGCGGGACGGGCCTCCAAACGGATGACGCGGCTCGGCTACTCCCCGCTGACAGGCTCGGGCACCGGGGGCATCTCGCCGGGGAAGATGGCTGCGAAGGCGGTCGGCGGAGTGGAGTTCCATTCCAGGAAGATCAGCGCCGACAGGCCCTCGTAGTCGCCCTCGCCACGGAGCACGGCGGTGCCCCTGCTGTCCGAGCCAACGGTGCCCTGAGTCAGCGGCCCGCTCCAGCGGCCGCCGTCGTTCACGACCTCGAGCGTGACCGACTCGACCGTGACAGGGGCACCCTGGTAGATGTCCCGGTTGCCGGTGGTGGTCACCGTGCCGGAGAGGCGAGGGTCGCTCGACTCCCAGCGGAATTCACTGTGGTCGCCCTCGTAGTGGACGACTCCGGGGTCGTCCGCCCGCCGCGTGCCGTCCGAGCCGGAGAGGTACTCCCCGAAGTCGATGCTCGCCGCCCTCGGTCGCATCGGATCGGTCGGCTCCTCCGACTGGGCAGCGGGTTCCGCATCTGTCACTGCCCCCGGAACGCTGTCTCCCGGTTGGCCGAAAGGCTGGGCGACGAACAGCACGCCTCCGACGGCGAAGACGAGGGCACCCGCGACGAGGGCCTTGGCGGGACTGAACATGGACTGGGTCCTCCCTGTGACGGTGGCGGACTGGCCGTTCGTGGCCGGGATGGGAGTGGTCTGGTACTCGGCGTTGTTGGTGGTCGTGGGCGCCTTCGCCGGTCGATACCTCACCGGGAAGGGCCACCACCGCTTGCGCTGGCGGACCTCCGGCAGGCGAGTCATGACCTGACGGGCACTCCGCTGCGCATCGGGCGGTTCGGCATCGGTGCGCTTCATCCACTCCCTCACTTCGGGGGTCATGGGGTCGCTCATGGAGCCACCTCCTGACGTGCCGGGGGTGAGGTGCTCAGGGTCGGTTGCTGCATGGCCGCTCGGAGCGCCTGCATGGCTCGGTCGAGCCGGGAGTGCGCCGTCCCGAGCGGGATGTCGAGGGTCTCGGCCACGGTCTCCAGCGTCATGTCCAGCAGGTGGTGCAGAACGATGACGGTGCGGTGGTCAAGCGATAGTTGCCTGAACCCACGCTCCAACTGGTCACGGTGCACGACGGCCCCGTATGGGTCTGCGGCCAGCGGAACGTCGGTGGGCAGCAACTCGTTGTCTGGCACCCAGTCGGGCCTCCGCTTGACCTCGGCATGGCAGACACGGACGAGCACCCGGTACGACCACGCCTCGAACTTGGCCGGGTCTTGCAGGCGGCGGATTCCCCGCCACATGTCGAGGAACGCCTGCTGCGTCGCATCCTCGGCGAGTTGGCGGTCGCGCAGGATGCCTTGTGCCACTCGGAAGAGGCGATGATGATGACCGACCACCAGCTTCTCGAATGCGCCGGTGTCCCCCCGTCGTGCTTCCGCAACGACGTGCTGGTCCATGCTCACTCTCGTGGTGCTGCACCGGCCCGGAGGTCGGCGGGAGGGACTGAGCCTACTCCAGCCCTCTACACGGTATGGGGGCCATGCGAGCCGAAACCTGTCCCTGCTCTCCAAAGGTGGCTTCAGCGCGGTCCCGGCGGCCAGGGTGTGGGCCGCGTGTCATCGTCTCCCGCTCACCGCGTATGACGCCACAGGGCTACTACTTGGTTCAAGAGTCGGAGGTCGTGAAGGTGGCCTGCGAGCACCCTCGAGGCCCGCCACGGTTGCACGCGGACCGGACGCGCCGTGGGTCAGCGCCGCATCAGGAGCCAGCCTCCGATGATCATGACCGCAGCGAAGCCGAGCAGGATCTCCGGCGGCTGCGAGGCGATCTTGTCGACGATGTCCGAGACGGCGGCCATCGATCTGGCCGGTCACGTCGCCGGAGTTGACGCTGCGACCGCCCGCCCCGGTCCCCTGACCGACGATGCGCCCGTATTCAGCCATGGCGCCATCTTCTCACCGTCCGTAACCGACGGACAGTCCCGGAGTGCGCAGGGTCGTCCTCCCCTCATGCGCGGGCCGGGTTCGCCAGTGGCTCCGCACGACTCCGCGGCCAGGGTGTGGGCCGTGCGTCATCGCCTCCCGTCGCACGCACTCTGGCACCGCAGCCGGGCCGCGGTGGGTCTTCACGGTGACACCCGGCATCCGGACGTGACAAGCGCGAGGCCGGCTGCCAGTCCAGGGCGCTCAGACGATGACCTAGAATGCGGACCCGGAGCGGGAGAGGATCGGTGAGCGCAGAGCAGGATCGGGACCCGACGGTGGCGGAGTCACTGGGCGACTGGCGCGAGGCCGAACGCCACGCCATCCGGACCACCGCGCAGCGAGAGGCCGCCGAAGTCGCCATCGAGGCCGCGAAGCTCGCCGAGGACGCAGCCTGGGCGACCGCCACCGCGTCCCAGGCTGCCCTGGAGGCCGCGAGCCAGGCGTCCCGCGCCGCCGAGGCGACGGCCGAGGCCGCCCGGAAGGTCGTGCAGGCTACCCGTGAGGAGGGCGAGGCGAAGCGCGTCCTCGAGCAGGAGGCGCTCGACGCCGAGCGCACGGCGCACGACTTGTACCGGGAAGCTCGCGAACGAGCCGAGGTGCGGCACGGGCAGGGAACCGCTGAGCTCCAGGAGCAGGGCTGAGGTCTGCATCCGACCAGATGCACAACAGGCAGCCCGCCGTGGCGGCCACGGGCTCCTGGGCCGCCTGCCTCTCTCGGGAGCGTGCCGTGGGCCCCAAGGACATGGCCAGACCAGGGCCACGACGAATGCCCTCGGGCGATCGCAGAGCGCTACCCACTCGGGGTTCATCACCACTTCTCGACGAGCGCCCCCGCCCGCCCCTTCGATGGTGGCCGGTGCGGCATCGGTGGAGCCGATGTCGACGACGGCTGCGCGACAGGGTTGTCGCCGCGGCTGGACTGACCGGGTCGTCCTCCTTCGACCTCGCTCCGGTGAGCCCGGGGTGCCCCACATCTGTAGGACATCGACGCACGTAGACCCACGTGGCCGCTTACGCGCGCGGCCGAGTTTCGCCGAAGAACGCCGAGCGGCGAGCGTCGCGGGTGACAAAGTCGCTGGCCGCCTATAGGTGACGGGATCGCGGTCCCTCCACAGCCTGGAGTCCAGGGATTGACGCGGAGCGCTCGTCATGAGAGCGTTCCCCGACTCGGCTTCGATGGAGGAAGGGACATGGGCCCCAGAGGCACATCGAGGATGGCCCTCCTGGCGATCTGCACCGTGGTCCTGTGTGCCGGGGCCGCGACCCCGGCCTGGGCGGTCAAGGAATACGACCTTCCCAGCCACATCACGATCGAGACCGTGCCCCTGCCCGGTGATAACGACCCCAACCGCTGCGTCGCCTGGGCCTTCGCGGAGTTCCCGGAGATCCCCGGCGCGAAGTACGAGCTGACGGTCCTCAACACTCGCGACGGCACGCGGAGGACCTTCTCGGGGCCACCGTTCCCCGACGACACCTGGTCCGACTACCCGGCCAAGTTCAAAGTCCACAAGGGCTTCCACTGGTTCGCGCTCTCCGGCTACAGCACCGGGGCCGGCTGCGCCGACGCGATCCTCGCCTTCGAGGGCGCCTACAAGATCGTCCGCTCGAGGGTGAACAGGGAAACGGAGCCCAAGGACACGAAGCCCAAAGAACCTTCGTGTGAAACCCTCTACACGAGGGCCGAGCTCAAGCAGGCCAAGCCACGTGGTGTCAAGCTCGACCTGCCACTACCGGGCCTCGACTTGCGAGGCAAGCCGGCACTCGTCAACCGGTGGGGACCTGGACAGGTCTTCACCGTCGACCCCGACTCGAACCAGCCGGTTCAAGTTAACAGGCAGCGTTACATGAGGGAGGGTCGGATCATCACCTCCCCGCAGGGTGGCTTCGTCGACATCGCAGCCCGCGGGCGGGGCCCAGGGTTCACAGTCGGGCCCGGGATGACGATCGAGATCAAGGGCGATAAGGCGAGGATCATCGAGTACGACCCGTCGGGCTGGAGCACGAAGAAGACCCATGAGTTCTTCATGCGCACCATGCGCCTCAACGGATGCCCAGACTTCAAGGACCTCCGGACGAACAGCGCCGTCCTCGAGGCGCGCGGCTGAGTGCCCGGGTTCGAGTAGCCTGGGTCGGACCCGATCAGTCTCGAGCGACACGTCCAGCTGAGTCAGGTCCGAGCTGGCGCATCCGACGGGGTCGTGTCCCATCACGATACGGCTTTCAGCAGGAACGGCTCTCAGACGGCGACACCTCCTTCAGCAGCCCGGCGAGGGACGTGCCCGGGATGCCCAGCCACGAGCCGGCTATGGTAGTGCTGGGGCAGGTAGCGCTTGGCCTGGAAGGGCAGGACTATGCGGCGTCCGTCTCCTTGCTCGCGCTGGCCGTCGTGCCCCGGTCCGATGTCTTCGCGGCCTCCCGTGCCCCCCGCAGTCCCTTCACGTACGCCCGCCAGTGCTCGGCGCACATCGTGCCCAGGCCATCCGTGCGACTGGGCTGCTTCGGGAACTCACTGACGGGCGCCTCGTGCGGGTCGACGCTGAAGCGACGCGGCCCTTGCAGCCGCGCAGCTCCAGTCGATCCGTTCGGCATCGGCCAGACCGCCGGTCAGCACGGCCGCGATGGTGTCGAGGGCCTGGCGCATCGTGCGGCGGCTGCCCGGAGCCAGCTGCGAGAGGTACACGGCGGCCGGGTGGCGGTCGGCGGGGAGGCTTCAC
>CAWDUR010000029.1:0-75713 GCA_963805585.1 uncultured Chloroflexia bacterium
CCCAGCATCACGGCCCCGATCACGGCACTGAGCGGCGGCAACCAGCAGAAGGTCGTCATCGGACGCTGGCTCGTCTCAGACGCCTCCATCCTCCTGATGGACGATCCGACAGTGGGCGTCGATGTCGCCGCCAAGGAAGAGATCTACCGGCTGATCCATGAGACTACCCGCACGGGCACAAGCGTCATCGTCTGGTCGTCCGAACTGCCGGAGCTGATGCGGCTCGCCGACCGGGTCGCAATCATGCACGACCGACGCATCGTCAGCTGCGTCGATACGGTCGGCAGCGACGTCGAGGACCTCATTCGGAAGTCGATCACCGGTTCCACGGCCCAGCCCGAGCGAAAGGAGGTCCAGTGAGCGCGTCCCGACTTCTGCGACGTGGGGAACCTTTGGGAATCCTGCTCCTGCTCTCCTCTTCTTCGCGTTCACGACCCAGAACTTCGGGACGATCGGCAACCTTCGAAACATCCTCGTCCAGCTCGTACCGGTGGTAATCGCGGGGGCTGCTGTAACGCTCGTGATGGTCGGAGGCTCGCTCGATCTGTCCATCGGCGGGACGCTCGCGCTCAGCGGCGTCATGGCCGCGTGGCTCTCCAGCCAAGGCCTGCCCCTCCCGATAGCGATGGGCCTGGGAATTGTCACGGGCGCCTGCATCGGCCTGACAAATGGCGCGCTCGTGGTTGGCCTCGGAATCAATGCGGTCATCGCCACGCTGGGCACGGCCTACGTTGCCACAGGGACCGCCAACTTGATGTCAAACGGTTCGTCGGTCATCGTCGACGATCCCAATTTCGCGGTCCTCGGCACAGGTTCGTCGTACGGACTCCAGTATTCAGTGATGATCATGATCGCGGTGGTCGTGGTCTTCGTGTTCCTGGAGCGATTCACGCTCCTTGGCAAGTACACGGTGGCGCTGGGTAGCAACTTCGAGGGTGCCCGATTGTCCGGCATCAGCGTCGGCCGTCTACGCGTGCTGCTGTTCGTTCTGGCAGGCGCAGCGACGGGCTTGGCAGGTGTCCTCTCCGCCTCCGAAGCTCAATTCAGGCCAGCCGACGATCGGGCAAGGCTTCGAGTTCCAGGTCATCGTCGCGGCGGTCCTCGGCGGCGTCAGCCTTGCCGGCGGCCGAGGGACGGTGCTGGGGACGACAGCTGGGGCGGCGATCGTCGTGGTGATAGGGGTGGCACTCAATATCAACAACATCAACACGTTCTGGCAGCAGACCATCCTCGGGTTCCTCTTGGTCACCGTCGTGGCGCTCGACGTCATCTTCAAGGTCGACCGCCGCTTCCCATCGTGGCTGCGAGTCGGGCGCCGTGACCGGCCCCCGCAGGATGGTCAGTCGCCGGTCGCGTCATCGGATCAAGGGTAGTCAGATGAAGCGCGTGTTCACCCTTGCACAGACCGAGAGCAAGGCTTCGGGAGGCGTATTGTTGTCCCGAAGAACGTACCGGCCGAACGGTTGACAGGTAACCCGCCCTGGCTTGAGGAGATGAGGGGATGACGCGAACCGGCCAGCAGTCCTCCATCTTGGAGCGCAAGCGGCACCGGGCCGTACGCATCGGTCTCGTCGCCGGAGGCCTCGGCGCCTACTGGCCGCAGTTCCCTGGACTCCTCGAGCAGCTGCAGGAGTCCGCACGGGTCGTGTCCGACCGGCTCAGAGGCCATGGACTGCGAGGTCGTCGATGTCGGCTTCATCTCCGGACCCGCCGGAGGGCGCAGCCGCCGCGGAGCGGCTGCGCGCCGCCGACTGCGACATGATCATCATCTACCTGACGACGTACCTGACGTCCAGCATGGTCCTGCCGATCGCCCAGCGCGGCGCACGCGCCGGTACTCGTGATCGACATGCAGCCGTCCGAGCACATGGACCACGCCACCTTCGACACCGGCAAGTGGCTCGCCTACTGCGGTCAGTGCCCGCTGCCCGAGGTGGCCAACGTCTTCCGCCGCAGCGGCATCGCCTTCCGATCGGTGTCGGGCCACCTGCACCACGAGGAGGCGTGGCGTCGCATCGAGCAGTGGGTCAACGCGGCCAAGGTCCGCCAGGTGCTGCGGCACGCGCGTCACGGGCTCATGGGGCACCTGTACCCGGGGATGCTCGACGTCTCGACCGACATGACCCTCGTGTCCTCCCAGTTCGGCGGGCACGTCGAGGTGCTCGAGTTCGACGACCTGCGCGTTCGCGTCGAGCAGGTGCACCGACGATGAGGTCGCCGCTCGCAAGGGGCTCGCGCGGCGACATCTTCGAGCTCGCCGACTCCGTGAACGACGAGGACTTCGACTGGGCGGCACGGGTGTCGGTTGGGCTCGACCGTCTCGTCGAGGACTTCAGCTCTCGACATCGGTCGCCTACTACCACCGCGGTCTCGACGGCGAGATCCATGAGCGCCTCGGCGCGGGGATGATCCTCGGGTTCGTCCCTGCTGACCGCTCGCGGCATCCCGATGGCCGGGGAGTACGAGGTCCGCACGAGCCTGGCGATGCTCGATCTGCGACCGCATCGGGGCGGGCGGCTCGTTCACCGAGCTCCAGGCGCTCAACTTCAGGGACGGCGTCGTCGAGATGGGCCATGACGGCCCAGCCCACCTCGCCATCAGCTCCGCGGCCGCTGCTGCGCGGCCTCGGCGTGTACCACGGCAAGCGCGGCTGGGGCGTGAGCGTCGAGTTCGACGTGACGCATGGCCCGGTCACCACGCTGGGTGTCGGACAGGAGCGCGACGGCACCCTGACCTTCATCGCGTCCGAGGGCGAGGTCGTGCGGCGGCCCGCTGCTCGCGATCGGCAACACGACCTCGCAGGGTCGACTTCGGCTGCGACCCCGGCGCTGGACCGACGCCTGGAGCGCCTCGGGGGTCGGCCATCACTGGGCGCTCGCCGTCGGTCACCGATCGGCCGACTTCCGCGCTGCCGCGGATCTGCTCGGCGTCCCGTTCGTCGAAGTCAAGGTCTAGCAGCTGATGAGCCCAGAGGAGAGGTCACGAATGACGATCGAATGCCCGCAGCCGGCACGTCACGCTACCGGTCTCGGCGCCCGCCCCGTCTGGAGCGAGTCCCGCTCGTCCAGCCGAAGGTCGCCCTGGTGGCCGGAGGCCTCGGTGCCTACTGGCCGCAGTTCCCCGAGCTGCTGGCTGACCCTGAAGGCCTCGGCCGTCCGCATCAGCGAGCGCCTGACAGAACTCGGTGCCGACGTCTTCGACGCCGGCTTCGTCTCGGACGCGATCGAGGGCTCCGCGACCGCCGATCCGGATCCGCGAGGCCAACTGCGACCTCACGATCCTGTTCGTATCGACGTACATGACGTCCGGACAGGTCATCCCGATCTTCAAGTACGGCGGTGCGCCAGTCCTGCTTATCAACCTGCAGCCGAACAAGGCGATGCCGCCCGTCGCACGAGGACACGGGGATCTTCCTCGCTCACGCTGGCTTCGCCGGACTGCCCGAGATCTGCGTCGGCCTCGAGCGCCTCGGCCTGCCAGTGCGCTGCATCTCGGGCTGGCTTGAGGACGAGCGAGCCTGGGACAAGATCGCCAAGTGGGTGCGAGCCGCAGGCGTCGTTCGCGCGCTCCGGCGGGCACGGTTCGGGATGATGGGACACCTCTACCCGGGCATGTTCGACATCGCCACCAACATCACCGCGGTCGAGTCAGCCCTCGGTGGTCACGTCGAGATCATGGAGCTGGACGACTTGCGGGTTCGCTTCGAACGTGTGACCGAACAGGAGACCCAAGCGATGCTCGACATCGTCGAGCAGGTCTTCGAGATCCACCCGGACGCCGACCGTGAGAACATCCGTTTCCAGTCGCAGGTGGCTGTCGCGCTCGACCACCTGGTCGAGGACTATCGACCTCGACACGCTCGCGTACTTCCACTTCGGGCACAGGCAGGCGAGATCCACCAGCGCCTCGGCGCCGCATTCCCGATCGGCGCGAACCTCCTCACGTCACGCGGGATCCCGACGGTCACGGAGCTCGAGCTCCGCGCCGCGATCGCGATGTTCATCACAGACCAGTTCGGGATGGGCGGCACGCTAACCGAGGGCCAGGCGCTCGACTTCGATGCGGGCGTGTGCCGAGATCGGCCACAACGACGCGGCCGACATGGCCATCACTGCGCGCAAGCCGCTACTCCGGAGCCTGGCCGTCTACCACGGCAAGGCCGGTGGGGGCGTTTCGGTCGAGGTCGACCTCGCTGAGGGCCCGACGACCCAGTTCTCGATCGGCGAGCTCGCCAACGGCAGACTCCGCTTCATCGCCTCCGAGGGCACGGTCGTTCCCGGCCCGCACATGCGGATCGGCAATACCACATCCCGAGTGGACTTCGGCTGCGATCCGGCCGACTGGTGCGATGCGTGGAGCATGTCCGGCTCCACGCACCACTGGTCCATGGGCGTGGGCCACTGCGCCGAGGAGATCGCGATCCTCGCCGATCTGCTCGGCATCGAATTCCGCCGGGTGCAGCCGTCCTGACGGTCGGTCGCGTCCAGCACGTAGGTATGGAGGGGACTCGCATGGTCGAGAGCTTCGCGCTGCCAAAGACGATGACCGCGCTGGTCCTTCACGGCAAGGAGGACCTCCGATTCGAGGAGCGTCCAGTCCCGGTGCCCGGACCCGGTACCGTCCTGCTCGAGGTGCGCTCCGTCGGCGTCTGTGGCTCGGACAAGCACTTCTATTTCGAGGGCCGCGCCAGTAGCTCGATCGTGACGGGCCCGGTCGTCCTCGGTCACGAGTTCGGCGGCCGGATCGTCAGCCTTGGGTGCTGGCGTCCCTGAAGAGATGCTCGGGCAACGCGTGTCGGTCGAGCCACAGATGCCGTGCAGGACCTGCAGGCAATGCCGCGAGGGCCTGTACAACCTCTGTCCGAACGTGCGATTCTTCGGCGTCCCCGGGACCGACGGGGCGCTCCAGCAGTACCTTGTGGTGCCGCATCGAGAACGCGTTCCCGATCCCCAGACGAGGTGAGCGACGATGCTGCCGCTGTCGTCGAGACCATCTCGGTGTCGCTCTGGGGCGGCCATCGCGGCAACATCGAGCCGGGGCATTCCGTGCTCGTCACGGGGTCGGGCCCGATCGGCCTGTTCGCCATCCAAGTCGCGCGGCATCCGGGGCGCCGGCCGCGTCGTGGCCGTGGAGCCTCAGGAGTCGCGACGCGAGTGGGCGGCACGCCTCGGCGCGGAGACCGTCGCGGCGCTCTCGGACGCGAGTCGGGCCGTTCGACGTGCTACATGGAGTGCACCGGCGTCGAAGACGTCAGACACGACGCCGCATTGCTCGTCGTTCCCGGAGGTCGCGCCGTGTTCATCGGGGTTGGCCTCCAGGCTGCGCTCCGTGCCGATGCCGGCAGTCATCGAGCGGGAGGTCAACATCGTCGGCGTCATGCGCTACCGGTTCACCTGGCCGGCGGTCATCAGCGCCATCGCCAGCGGGCAAGTACGTGGTCGACGACCTGGTCACCCGCCGGCTGCCCTTCAAGGACGCGATCACGGCGTGGACCGGACAAGGAGTACTTCGCGACCGAGGTCAAGACGATCATTCGGGTGAACGAATAGGCGTTGGTTACAAAGGACCTACCCGTGTTTGATGGGCACGCGCATTTCGTGCCCCGCAGGTAGAGCCCGAAGCTGTCCAACCCTGCTCATGGAACCCATCAACGATGTGGCATCGTTCCATGTGGTGCTCAACCGGAGCTTGAAGGCACCGTATCTATGCGTCGGTAGTCCAGCGGTCAGAGCAGGGGGCTCTCAGGTGCTCAAGGCACCATCGCTGTTGGGTGAAGCGTGCATCGGAGAGCATTCCCGGCACAGTTGTCGTGTCTAATCACGACCCATCTCGAAGCGCGGACGAGAGGGAGCCCGAGGACATCCTCGATGTCACCCGACACCGCCGAGGGTTCAACCGGAGCCCTACCCTGGCTGAGGGGCTCAAGGGACCGTAGCTGAGCGACTGGCGGACCCCACCCGCGTCGTATGAAGCCCTGTGCACGCACGGCACAAGGGGGGACCATGAGACGGATGATCGCGGCCGCGCTCGCCATTTCGGTGCTCGCGAGCCTCTTCGTCGTCGCACCCGTGCTGGGCGCTACGTATCAACCCTCGGGGTCGTGCGCGTGGGTCGAGCCGGGGGCATCGGCATGGTCAAGGGCTACCCGGCCATGTCCTTCCCCACACGGACCGAGGCGCGTGACTACGTCGGCACCAAGAAGGTCGACTGCGCGAGCCTGGGTGGGAGGCTCACTTCCGCCATCTCCCAGACGTGAAGCGCCCGGGCCAGGCGCCACGTCCTCGGTGGATGGCGGAACAGGCCCGTCCCGCTCGGGGCGGGTCTGTTCTCGAGCCAACGGCTAGACCGGGTGACGCCCACGTGCTGGTTGATGGAGTCGGTGGCCTCCTTCACACCGAGCCCGGCGGGTGGAAGCGTTCGAGCGAACCTGGTGGTCAAGAGGTCGCTGGTTCGAATCCAGTCGCCCCGACCACTTCACTGAGCGTGAAACGGCCCTCGGAGGAGACTCCGAGGGCTTTGCTGTTGGGTCGCGTACCCATTCGATACCCACTCAACCGACGAATATGACTTCCGTGCTCGCGGCTAGCGATAGGGTCGTTTCCTGTAGACGGTCGTACTCGGC
The DNA here is from genome assembly GCA_963805585.1 of uncultured Chloroflexia bacterium. Lineage (GTDB taxonomy): Bacteria > Chloroflexota > Limnocylindria > Limnocylindrales > CSP1-4 > JAFMJV01. The sequence goes on from CAWDUR010000029.1 coordinate 6,623, forward strand.
CGACTTCATTCCCTTCCTCACAGCCGCGGTCGTGGTGCCGATGTCGTAAAGCCGCGCCCGGACTTGAAAGGTGGCGGCCGTGGTGGCACTTCGGTTGGTCACCTTGGCGTAGTGGTTGATGGTGACCCCATACGCACTGGAGTCGTTCTCGATCATCTTCTCCTCAATCGCCACGGGTGCACCCGTGGACGTCGGGATTACCTCAAAGGCAACGTCGATGTCCCCACTCTTGGTCGGCAGGCCAACGAAGACGGACTGCCCAGGCGCCACGGGAGTGGTAACCCACTTCACGACCTGAATGACGAATGCACCGTTGTCGACCCCGTCGGCGAAGCCGGGCGGGGATGCCGGAGATTTCGTTCCAGCCGATTTGGGCATCTGCTAGGAAGGCGGGCTTCTCGGCGATGAGAGCCCACTTTGCCTTGACGATGTTGGCGGGCAGGAATCCCTTCTCGTCGGTCGCGACCAGTTTGTTCTTCCGAGCTTCCTTGTTGTTAGTGGCCTCGACCGCGCTGAGCCTATCCACGGTGTCGGCGTTCACCGCCGCGGCGTTGACGGACGTTTTGCGGGGTGTCTGGGCTAGGGTGCTGACGGTGACGGCCGCAAGAGACGCCACGATGACGGCCACGAGAGCCGTGGAGACGAGTTGCCGCATGGTGGAACTCCCTCATAGGCCGACCGGCGGTGGCTCAAATCGCGCCGTACCGATGGGGCCGTGGCTGCGGCCATGATGTACCCGAGGCTCAAGCCCGCCGTCTCGCCCCTGGCAGTAGGGCGAGCGCGAAGTCGACATCGTCAAGGGTCAGCGAGCAGCCGAAGAGGCTCGACGAACACCCGGCCCCTGCGTCAGCCGGCTAGGATCGCTCCCATCCGCTCGCTGGCGCGGCGTGCGATCTGCGGCGTCAGATGGCCGTACAGGTCCGCGGTCGTGCCCAGGTCGGCGTGGCCCAGCAGCTTGCTGATGTTCGCCAGCTCCTCGGCGCTCTCGAGGAGCAGGGTCGCGCAGGCGTGGCGCAGATGGTGGAACGGTTGCCGTGGCAGGCCGGCCCGGTCCGTGGCCGCGTGGAACGAGCGGAGCACGTTGCGCGGGTCCAGCGGCCCGCCCGTGGCCGTCGTGAAGCAGTAGTCCTCTCCGAGCCGCACGAAGCTCTGAGCCGCCCTGTGGGCGCGCAGGAGGGCCACGGTGGCGTCGTCCAGCGCGGCGTAGCGTCGTGCCTTCGCCGTCTTGGGCTCCACGAGCTCAGGGTGCGGCGCTGCAGTGTGTGGCGCACGACGAGCGTGCCGGCCTCGAGGTCTACGTCCTGCCAGCGGAGCGCCAGCAGCTCGCCCTGTCGCAGCCCGGTGACGAGCGCCAGCCGGTACAGCGGCCTCGAGTCGGTCGCCGCGGACACGTCTCGAGGAACGGCGCGCCTCCTCGGCACTCATGGGCTGTAGCTCCCGGCGTGGCACCTTCGGCGGGTCGATGAGCGTGCAGACGTTGCGGTGGACGCGGCCGAGCTTCACGGCCCGGCCGAGGGCGATGCGCAGCACCTTGTAGCAGTACCGGACGGTGGTCGGGGAGAGGGTGCCGCGCTCCGTGATGCGCGACAGCGCCTTGGAGACGTGTTCCGGCTGCAATTGCGCCAGCGGCACGCGGCCCAGCTCGGGGATAAGGTGCCGGCGGACCACGGCGCTGTAGCTCTCGTACGTGCTTCGGCGGACGGTGGGCTTGGCGTAGGCCTCGAGCCAGTCGGTCAGGTAGGCACCCGTCGTACGGGCGCCTGGATCATCCCGCCGGTCGAGCAAGCCTGGGCCGAGCCACGACTCGGTCACGCCTTCCCCAGCGGTCACGCCATGAACTCGATCGTCGTCTACCTCGCGCTCGCACTCATCGCCTGGCAGTTGTGGGGCCGTCGCGCAGGGATCGTCGTCATGGTGCCGGCCCTCGTCCTGGTGATCGCCGTCGGCATGAGCCGGATCTACCTCGGTGCCCACTGGCTGACCGATGTGGTGGGTGGCTTCCTCGCCGGCATCGTGTGGCTGTTCGTCGTCAGCGCCGCGTTCGCCAGCGCCCGGTGGCGCATCAGGTCGAACCCACAGCCCCCGGCGTCCGGACCAGGCCCACCAACCCACCGTCCCTAGGCGCGCGGATGTCCAGGATCGATGCTTCGCGGCCACGACCTGTCAGCCGGACGCGGCCGATGGCTCTGGTGCGACCACGCGGAGGACGCGTGGGCGGATCTCGAACGTCACAGGGGTGGTCCCGAGGTCCTCGCTATCGGCGCGAGCCGGGAGCGGTCTCCTACCGGTGACGCGGACCCACGCAGCTCGCTCGGTCCGAGCGTGCGGCTCGTACGCGCGACGGCCGAAGGCGATGCTCATGAAGTGGCGGATGAGCTCCCGCTTCGAATAATGCAGGAAGATGCGCACGTCGAAGAGCCCGTCGTCGATGGCTGCCTGCGGGGCCACCGTGAACCCGGCGCCCATGAAGGGGCCATTGGCGACGACAACGAGAAGCGCTCGCACTTCGATGATCCGCCCTTCGTCGAGCTCGATGGTCATCCGAGAGGGTCGATACCGGATCGCGACGACGATGGACCGAAGGATGGCCCCGTAATCGCCCTCATCCACCTTGGCGACTTCCCGGGACATCGCCGCATGCATCCCCACGGACCCAGCCTCGTAGAAGACCCCGTCGCCGACCTGGCCCACGTCGATGAGCCGCAGGTGCCCGGCGCTCAGTACGTGCGCCGCCTCATCCAAGTCTCGGGGCAGCCCGAGCATGCGTGGGATGTTCATGACGCTCCCGAGTGGGAGGATGCCCAGGGCCGTCCGCGTGCCGAGCAGCTGCCGGCCCACCAGCCCGATGCTCCCGTCGCCACCAGCCGCGACGACGACGTCGTAGCCCTGGGCGACCGCGTCCTGTGTTGCCTCGATCGCCTCATCTTCGGAGCCCGTCTCGCGCAGTTCGTCACCTAGACCGTGGCGTGCCATCAGCTCGATAAGCGTTTCGCGCGATGCGCGGTTCGTCGGGAGGCCGCCCTTGCGTCCGGAAGCGGGGTTCCAGAGCACGCGGATGCGACGCTTGTCGCGCTCCGGTCGCGCGGCCGTCATGGGGCGGTCCGATCGGACTTGAGCCGTCGGTAGGCGACCACGAGGGCTGCCAGATAGCTCGACCCCAGGAGGTATGAGGCGGCAACGTCCGTCGGCCAATGGTGTCCGAGGTAGATCCGGCTGGGACCCACCGCTGCCACGAGGACTGTCAAGGTCGTGACCACGAGCCGGCGCAGCAGCGGCGGTCGGATCAGGACATCGGCAAGGACGGCCATCCAGCCGTAGGTGCCGACGTAGGTGAGCACGTGGCCGCTCGGGAAGCTCGAGCCACCCAACCTGGCGGCCACGACTCGGAGATCGGTGCCAGCGACGGGGCGTGGCCTCTTCATGAACCACTTGATGACCGTCGAGACGAGTGCGCTCCCCCAGGCGGCCAGCTGGAGCGTGGCTTCGAGCCGGAAGCGCCCGATCCACAGCGTCGCAACCGCGATCGGTGGCAGGAGACGGCTCTGCGGCGGGAAGCCGAACCACGAAACGACGGCCATGGCGTGCTCGAGTGAGGGACGGCGGATCGCCTGGAGCCGCATGGTCACCGCGACGTCGATGGCCTCCAGGCGCTTCCGCCGAACCAGCGCCGTGAGCCCGGTGAAGCCGGCGATGCCAAGGACGATGACCGCAAGTGGGACCCGGGTCCTCGGCACGGCCACGGACGCCGGAAGCGAGGAACCCCGTACCGCGGCGACCGACTGCCCTAGCTTCCCGACCACGGTGGTGATGCTGTCATCGCGAGATGCACGCTGGGGCCGTCACCGGTCGCCCGACATCCTCATGTCATCGGGGCCGAGATGGCGCGCGACGGAGATGCCGGCCAGCACGAGTGTGGCCTCAAGCTGGAAGCGCGCGGCGCCGGGGATGCTACCGAACATCGGGAGGACCGCTGCGTCAGCCTTTGCCGCTCGGCGGTGATTCGAGGTACTCGCTCTCATGGCGCTGTCGGTCGATCTCCGCGGTCCGTCTGACGATCTCGAGCGTTTCATCGACGGACTTGCCGTTGCCGTCGGCGATGCGCTTGAGGTCCTCGTAGGTCACGTTATCGCCCATCTCCAGGTGAGCTTGCATGCAGCCACAGGTCAGACACATGGTGGGGTTCTCCTGGCTCGGGAGTCGGTCTGGGGATTGGCCATGATCCCGTCTTTCGTCCGCCGCCGCCGTCCGGACCACGGCTGGGATGTCCGGTCGACGCGGCGGCGGGCCTGGGTCATCGTGGGCTCGAGCGCGCTCACACGGCGATACCAGCAGGTACGGTTCCCTTGCGGATCGCATACGGTTCGCGGCCTGGGACGAGTCGCTTGGAGCGGCTCATCAGGCGGTGCTGCCCACCCCCGGGATCTCCGCGCTGCCTCTGGGTTGCCGGCCCGGCTCCGGGTCTCAGGTCGGAGGTCAGGAGCCTTCTTGAGACGGGCGCGTCTGGAGACTCGAAGAGCGCACGACGGTTTCCTGTCGGCGGGCCGCGCTCCGCTTGCTGTACTCCGCGTGGATCTCGTCGCGCTCCCGCTGCTCGCGCTGGCGGAGGGTGCGGCGCTGCCGCTCGGAGTCTTCGAGGTGGTCGAGGAATGATCCCATCGAGCCCATCGTACCCCTTCGCGCGACTCAGGCTGATTCGAGGTCGAATCGCGTGGCCCCGTCGCGGCGCGCCGCGAGCCTCCTGGGCGACGCCGGCGAACGGCCTCGGTCGATCGATGTGCGCTCGTGAGGCGCTTACGACCAGTGGCTCAGCGTCAGCCTTGGGCCGGAGACGCGCTGGGAGAGGGCGCCGGCGACGGAGCCGGCCCCGACGGCCCTGGCGCGGCCGATGAGAGCGGTCCCGCTGACGGAACCGGCGCGCTGGACGGCACTGGCTCGGGCGGTTCCAGCGGCCTGAGACGCCATCCACCGGCCAGGGGGTCCTGCCGCACGGGGAAGGCAGCGCGGAACTCCGGCAGCACGGCCAGCGACTGGAAGGCCGCCAGGGCCGAGCCGTCGGGCGGCTGGACCAGGCGCCAGTCGGGTTGTGCGGCGAAGCTGGTGTCGTAGTCGAAGTACACGATGAGGCGGAGAGCCGGCCAGGCCGCGTAGGCCGACTGGTACCCGTCCCGGATCCAGGCCGCCTTGTCCCCGCCGATGTGGTTGGAGCCCGTCTCGGGCAGGATGACCGGCTTGCCCAGTCGATCGTCCGGTGTGCGAGTCAGGCGGCGCAGCATGGTCAGGGGCTCGGCGAGGAGCCCATCGAGAGATGTCCACGCCACGTCGCCCCAGTTGAGCGCCGTGACGCCGACGTAGTCGACGTAAGCGTTCCCGGGGTAGAAGTCCTCGTAGTCCCAGGGGGCACAGGTCGGACAGGTCTGGAAGGGGCTCCACAGGAAGGCCACGTTGTCGGCGCCGACCTGCCGGAACAGCCTCACGATGTGCCGCCAGGCATCCTGGAAACGGCCGGGCGTGTTGTCGAAGTTGGTGAGCGACCAGGGGAACCACGTGCCGTTCATCTCGTGAGCGAAGCGGACGATGACCGGCCTGCCGTAGTCGCGGGCGCTCCTGGCCCAGGCCCGGATGTAGCGGTCGTGCCGGCCCTCGATGATGGTGCGGTAGCGCTCGTAGCGACCCGCTCCGGGGTCGGCCGGGTCGGTCGGCTGCCAGTAGACGAGCGGCGTGATGCCTCGCTCCCGGAGGCCGTCCGCCGGACCGCGCGGGAAGGCGCAGGTCCCGACTCCTTCGCTGCAGTCGGCCTGGCCCCCGCGGTCCCCCCATGAGCTCCAGAGCGTCCAGGTCGCCGGGAGCCACGCCCATGCTCGTGCTGAAGGCATCCACGGCCGCCATGTCGGTGCTGGCGGCGTTCGAGACGCCCAGCGCGATGGGCGGGCGTGCCGCCACGGGAGAGGCCGCTATCGCGGCGACGACCAGGGCTGTCAAGCTCGCCAGGATGAACGATCGATGCACGTGCGCCTCCACTGGTGTCGCGACAGCATGCACCATGCCCGGATATCCGCCATCCCCGTGTCCATCGTGCCCGTCTACATCGCGCAGCGCCTCGCTGGCGCCGGACCCGCCGCCACGCGTTGAAGGGCCGGCGTGACGTCGGTGGCCACGCACCCGACGGCCGACTTGGCGATCGAGCAGTACCATCGCGGGCAGTGGATCCCCGCGAGCTCCCCACAGCCGACACCCCTTCTGCCGGGCTCGACGCTGCGCAGCGCGCCGCCACGGGCGACATGCCCGCCGCTGACCTGCGGGCCGCCCTGCATGCTGCGGCGGATCTCGTGGCCGACTATCTCGAGGACGTCGAGGATTACGCCGTCTTTCCGCCCGTCTCGCCCGGCGAGCTGACGCGCCGTCTGGACGGGCCTCCGCCTGAGGATCCCGAACCCTTGGCAGACATCCTGCGTGACGTCCGCGCCCAGGTCGTGCCCAACGTGACGCACTGGCAGCATCCCAGCTACTTCGCCTATTTCCCGGCCAGCGCGTCCGCCATCGGTCTGCTCGGCGAGATGGTCGCCAGCGGTCTCAACGCCAACGCCTTCCTGTGGCGCACGTCGCCGGTCAGCGCGGAGCTGGAAGGCATCACCGTGGGCTGGCTGCGCGAGGGTCTGGGCCTTCCCGCCGACTTCGACGGCGTCTTCAACGACACTGCCTCGATCAGTAGCCTGGCGGCTCTCGCGGCGGCCCGCCAGCACGCCACCGGCAACGCCTCGCAGGCGGGGCTGCAGGTCTCGGCGCCGCTTCGCCTCTATGCCTCTGCGGAGGCACATTCCTCCATCGAGCGAGCGGCCATGATCCTGGGCATCGGTCGCGAGGGTGTGCGCAAGGTCGCCGTCGACCGCGACCGGGCCATGATCCCCGGGGCCCTGGAGCAGTCCATCGCCGACGATCGGGCCGCGGGTTGGCTGCCGGCCGGCGTCGTGGCCACCGTGGGCACCACCTCTACCACGGCCGTGGACCCCGTGGCGGCCATCGCGGACGTCTGCGCGACGGAAGGCCTGTGGCTGCACGTGGATGCGGCGTACGCAGGGCCGACGGCGCTCATCCCGGCCATGCGCGGCTACTTCGCGGGCTGGGAGCGGGCAGACTCGATCGTCGTCAACCCCCACAAGTGGATGTTCACACCCTTTGACTGCTCGCTCCTCCTGACGCGCCGCATGAGCACGCTGCGGGACGCGCTCAGCCTCGTGCCGGAGTACCTGCGCACGACGGACGGGAAGGACGCGGGGCGCGACTACAACGAGTACACCCCGCAGCTTGGCCGGCGGGCGCGGGGCATCAAGATGTGGATGCAGCTGCGCTATTTCGGCTTGTCCGGCCTGCGCGCCCGGCTCCAGGAGCACCTCCAGCTTGCCGCCGAGCTGACGGCCACGATCGACGCCGATCCCGATTTCGAGCGCCTGGCGCCGGCGCCCTTTGGCTTGGTCTGCTTCCGATGGCGCCCGGCGCGACTCCTTGGCAGGGAAGGGGAGGCGCTCGTGGCCGCTGAGCTTGACGCCGCCAACGAGCGCTCTCATGAATCGGCTCAACGAGACCGGCCGGGTATTCCTCTCGCACACCCGGGTGGAGGGCCGCTTCTGCCTGCGCATGGCCATCGGCAACATCCGCACCGAGCGACGCCACGTCGAGGCTGCCTGGCGGCTGGTGCGTGAGCTGGCCGCGCAGTCGGACAGCGCGGTGGCATGACGCGCGGGAGGTTCCCTGCGGCAGGCTGGACCCTGACCGGGGCGGCGCTCGCGCTTGCCATCACGGCGCTGCCGGTACTCGGCGGGCGTGCGCTTGCCCAGGGCGTGGGTGATGCGTCGTGGACCCCGTCGACCTCGACGACCAATGTGCAGCCCGCCGGTCTCCTGGTGGCAGACGATGCTCTCGTCTTCCGGACCGATGCCACCTGGGACCGTACGCAGGCTGATGGGCTGGCGAGCTACCTGGGAGCGGGCCTGCGCTACACGCATGAGGTCAACGATCGCTCCGGCCGCCTGAGCGCCACGGGCTACTGGGCCACCAACCACCCCGACCCGGCCTACGACCGTGACGATGATGACGGGGACGGCCGCTGGGAGGAGGCGGAGATCATCGCTGGTGCGCGCCGCCCGGACGTCGGACAGGTCTACACCTCGCTCGTGCAATTCTCCCGATGGCATGGCAAGCGTCAGAAGGGCGTCTGCGAGTGGACCTGGGACCGGCGCATGGGCCAGGCGGAGATCCTGTCCCAGCTGTCACGCGAGCTCCTCGGTGAGTGGCAGGCGGAGCGCTACACGCTGACATACGCCGCGGCGCCGTACCCACGCGTCGAGGTCCGTCCGCCGCTCGACGCAGCGGTGACGCGAGCCACCTGCGGGGATGCGCGCCCGGGACCGTCGCAGGCCGGGGCCGTCGTCACCTTCGCCGAGCCGCTGGCGTGGGCGGAGTTCCTGGCCCTGCCGGCCGCGGGCGAGGGACGATGGACGGCCTTCGAGGCCATCGGCAGTCACGACCAGGACGAGCTCGCCTGGACCTGTGGCGGCCCGGTCAGTGCCGAGCTTGAGTTGCGGCCTTGCCGGGACATGGGCGTGTCGCCGGCTGGCGTGGTGGCCGCGGCCGGCTACTTCGATGCTGACGCCCAGGCCGATCTGCGCGGCAGCGACCGCGTGGCCCGCGTCGCGGAGCTGCAGGACGCCGTGACGGGTCTGCTCTTCGACGTTGGCGGCTTCGGCGTGGAGCGCCCGGGCCTCACCGTCAATGACGCCTGGTGGGAGATCGCGCCGACCGGCCGATAGCCGGTTCCATGCGAACATTAGCCTCCCCACCCGCCAGAAGGAGAGAGACATGGCCCAGGTTCGACGAGCAGACGCGCATTGGAGCGGTGACCTCCTCGCCGGCGGCGGCGCCGTCAGTGCAGTCTCGAGCGGCATCTTCAGCGAGCAGGCCATCACCTGGCGCGCCCGTACGGAGGCCTCGGAGGGCAAGACCAGCCCCGAGGAGCTGCTGGCGGCTGCCCATGCGGCCTGCTACTCCATGGCCTTCAGCAACGAGCTGGCCAAGGCCGGCCACACGCCCGAGCGGGTCGACGTGACGGCGGAGATCACGGCCGACAAGACCGGTGCCGGCTGGACGGTCCTGACCAGCCATCTCACGGTCCGCGCTCGGGTGCCCGGCGTGGATGAGGCGACCTTCCTGGAGAAGGCGGATGCCGCCAAGGGCGGTTGCCCCATCTCCAGGGCCATCAGCGGCTCCGTCGCGATCAGCCTGGACGCCGTCCTGGAGTCCTGAGCGCTCGACCAGTCGGGCCCGGCCGATCCGCCGGGCCCGCCTCACCAGGCCCGGCCGACCCCGCCTCCACGATCGATCGCCAGCCGGGCCCGACGCGCGGGCTGGGATGCGAAGACTTCACATCCGGAACACCCCGCATTCACCGCTTGTTGGGTACAACTAGGGTGGTCGCGCCGCGATCCGTTCGCGACGCTGCCTGCGGCCTCACCGCGTCACGCCGTGACGCGGTCGCCGACCCGACGAGAGGCGATCCACATGACATCCTCCCTTCCCCCCACATCGAGGCGCCGCCGCGCACTCCTGGCATCCTCGGCCACCCTCACCCTGGTCGCGGCCGGCGCCCTGGCTGCCCCCGCGACCACGCTTGCCGCGCAGGGCGACGATGAGGTCGTCATCAGCGTCATCGAGCGGGCCACGCCGTCCGTGGTCACCATCCAGACCGATCCGACCCAGATCGTCGAGGCCGCGGGTCCCGCGCCGGATGCCTCGCCTGCGCCGGAGCCGAGCCGGTGCCCGAGGACGAGCCAGGGGCCCAGGACGAGCCAGGTGCCCAGGCCGAGCCAGGTGCCCAGCTTCCGGAGGGATCGGAGCAGTTCCAGGACCTCCTGCCTGAAGGCTTCGAGCTCCCCGAGGGGTTCGAGATCCCCGGCGGTGCTTTGCCCTTCGGTGGCGAGGGCGGCTTCGTTCTCCCCGGTGGTAGCGGTTCAGGGGTCATCATCGGCAGCGACGGGCTGATCATCACCAATGGCCACGTCGTCGGTGAGGCCACAGATGTGACGGTCATCCTTGACGACGGCACCGTCCTCGATGGTCGAGGTCACGGGCGTGGACACGCTGACGGACTTCGCCTTCGTCCGGGTGGAGGCCCAGGACCTGCCGGCGGTCGAGCTCGGAGATTCGTCCGGCCTGCGGGTCGGTCAGATGGCCGTCTCGGTGGGCAACCCGCTGGGGACGTTCCCCGGAAGTGCAGCGGTCGGTATCGTCAGCGGCCTTGACCGCAGCCTCTCCGCATTCGGGGGCGTTGGTGGCGCGGAGCGCCTCAACCACCTCATCCAAACCGACGCCGCCGTCAACTCCGGCAACTCCGGGGGCGCGCTCCTGGACGGGGACGGCAAGCTCATCGGTATCACCACCGCCCAAGCCGGCATGAGTGACGGCATCGGCTTCGCGCTCCCCATCGATCTGGCCAAGCCCATCATCGAGCAGGCCAGGGCCGGCCAGCCCATCGAGCGGCCCTACGTCGGCGTCCTCTTCCGGGAGATCGACGGCCAGGTGGCGAAGGACGAGTCTCTGCCCGTCGCGGCAGGCGCGTGGATCACGGGCCAGGACAACGGTGAGAGCCCCATCGTCGAGGACAGCCCAGCGGCTGAGGCCGGGCTCAAGGACGGCGACATCATCACGGCCGTGGACGGCCTTGCCGTGGACCGCGACAATCCGCTCGACCTGCAGGTCCTGCGCTTCGCCGCCGGTGACCAGGTGACCCTTGACGTGCTGCGCGATGGCGAGACCGTCCAACTGCCACTCACGCTGGGCACCCGCCCGGTGGGCCTCGGTCAGTAACCGGCCGCGGCCACGATTCACGAGCGACACGGCCCCGCCGGTCTCCGGCGGGGCCGTGCCCATGTCTTCGACGCCCTGCTAGAGTGGCGCCGTCCATCGCGTCACGTGGCCAGGAGGCGTCCCGTACCCATGCCCCCCATCGAGAACCTGCAGCGCGTCCCGGAGCGTGCGCTGCATCGCCTCGAACGCCAGGGTCTCTTCACGACCGGCCTCTTCCTGGAGGTCTCTGAGACGCCCACGAGGCGCATGACACTGGCAGACCAGATCGGCGTCTCCACGAACGACATCGACGAGTGGCGAGATGAGGCCCTGCTGCTCAACCTCGCCAACTTCGGTCCGCAGCAGCAGCACATCCTGGCGCAGGCAGGCGTGGTGGGTCTCTCCGACCTGCTGACACTGAGCCCCGTGGGCTTCCACGACGGGGTCGTCAAGGCGGCCTATACCCTGGGTCTGGAAAGCCCCACCGATCTCACCATCCAGGGCTGGTACGAGCAGGCCCAGACGCTGGCCGAGGACTGACCCGAGACGATGGCTGTCTCCCAGGGCCGGCGCCCTGGTCCGGGTCGCGTCGCAGGTGCGGCGGTCTTCGCCGGCACCATCCTGGCCATCATCGCCATCGCCATCCTGCCGCTGCTGACGCCGCTCTTCATGCACCCGGCTCTGGACGCCGCCGCATCGGCCGAGCGGCTGGGCGTCGAGGCCGCCGATGCCCATCGATGGTCCGACCAGTCGGTCGCCGAGCTGGTCCTCGGCCCGGGAACCTTCGCCTTCGACGGACCCGGCGGCGCTCCCTTCTATGACAGCGCCGAGCGCGGTCACCTGTCCGACGCACGGCTGCTGTTGTGGCTCTGCTTCGTCGGTGGAGCGGTCTCCGTGCTCGGCATCGGGAGCCTGATGGTCCGCGCCGGCGAGGATCGTCGGCGAGCTACCTGGCGGGTCATCTCTCGCGCCGGTGCCAGCGCGGCCGCGGTCCTCGTCGTCGGCGTCGCCCTCATCTCAGCAGTCGCCTTCGACACACTGTTCACGCTCTTCCATCAGGTCTTCTTTCCGGGCGGCAATTGGGCCTTCGACCCAGCCACGCAACGCCTCGTGCAGCTCTACCCCTTCGCCTTCTGGCAGATCGCCTCGGCCGCTCTCGGGCTGCTCATCGTGGTCTTCGGAACGACGACCTGGTGGCTGGGCCGCCGGCTATCCCGGCCAGGGTCCATCACGTCACCGGCACCACTGGCGCCGGACGGCTAGTCTCGTTCGATGCCTGTCGACGCGCTGCTGAGCCTCGAGGATGCCCGCCGCCGGATCCTGGCTGATGTGCAGCCGTTGCGCTCGGAGATGCTCCCGCTGGGTGAGGCCCTCGGCCGCGTCCTGGCTGCTGACACGACGGCACGGTTGACGATGCCGCCGTGGGACAACAGCGCCATGGACGGGTTCGCCGTGCGTAGCGAGGACGTCGCCCCAGCGTCCGGAGGCCGTGCCTGTGCGGCTTGTGGTCGTGGGAGAGGTCGCCGCGGGCCATGTGCCGGACGCCCACGTGGTGCCTGGCACGGCTGTGCGCATCCTCACCGGCGCCATGCTGCCGCCGGGCGCGGACGCCGTCGTCCCGGTCGAGGACACGGACGCGGCGCCGGTGTCTCCGACCTGCCCGACCATGTCGGCATCCGCGTGCCGACCGTCCCGGGAGCCCACGTCCGCAGCGTCGGCAGCGACATCAGAGCCGGGGAGCCGTTGCTCCCGGCGGGCACCCGCATCGGACCCGCGGCGGTAGCGGCGCTCGTCGCCACCGGGCACGTGGAGGTCACGGTGCACCGCCAGCCGCGGGTGGCCGTCATGGCCACCGGAGATGAGCTGAGGCCATCAGGCGAGCCCCTCGGTCCGGCTGCCATCCCCGACAGCAACAGCGAGTCGATCGTCGCGCAGGTCCTGGCAGCAGGAGCTGAGCCCCTCCGCCTCGGCATCGCCGTCGACGACGTGGAGGCGGTCCGGGAACGGGTCGTCGAGGGCATCCTGGCCGCGGACGTGCTCGTGGCCAGCGGAGGTGTCTCGGTCGGCGCGCGCGACGTCGTGAAAGAGGTCTTCGAGGAGGTCGGTTCGCTCGAGTTATGGCGCATCGCCGTCCAGCCCGGCAAGCCCCTCGCGTTCGGCCGTGCGGTCCGCCCGGACGGTGGGACCTGCCTGCTGTTCGGCCTGCCCGGCAACCCCGTCAGCAGCTTCGTGACGTTCGAGCTCTTCGTCCGTCCCGTGCTCCGTCGGCTGCGCGGGGAAGCGCCGACGCAGGGCCGCCCCAGCGTCCGAGCGATCTTGGCTGAGCCGGTCAGCAAGTCGGAAGGTCGCCGCGCCTTCATCAGGGTGCGCCTCTCCGACGAGCCCGGCGCAGATGGCCGCTACCATGCCTTACTGGCCGGCGGGCAAGGTTCGCACGTCCTGTCCGCACTCGCCGTCGCCAACGGCCTCGCAGTCATCCCGGAGGGCGTGGCCGCCCTGCCGGCCGGAGCAGAAGTGGAGGTCATCAGGCTTGACGTCGAGATCGACGTGAAACGTGGCCCGGACAGCCCAGACCAGGTCAAGCGGGAGCAGCGCAGCCCCGCAAGCCGGCGCCGAGCCTGCGCCAGGTGCGCAGGCGGCTCACGCACGTGGACCGCCTCGGTCGGCCGCGCATGGTGGACGTGACCGACAAGCCGGCCACGTTCCGGCGCGCCGTGGCCGAGGCCACCGTCAAGATGGATCAGGAGACGCTGACGCTCGTCATCGACGGGGCAGGCCCCAAGGGTGACGTGCTCAGCGTGGCCGAGCTGGCCGGCATCATGGCTGCCAAGCGCACAGCGGAGCTCATCCCCCTCTGCCACCCGCTGCCGCTGTCGGAGATCACGGTGGAGATCACGCCCGACCGCAAGACGGGCACGCTGGTCGTCACCGCCAGCTGTGCCACCACGGCCCAGACCGGCGTGGAGATGGAGGCCATGACCGCGGTGTCGGTGGCCGCCCTGACCGTCTACGACATGGTCAAGTCGGCCGACCGCTTCGTGACCATCAACGGCGTCCGCCTCATGCAGAAGAGCGGCGGCACGAGCGGCGACTGGCGCCGACCCGCCCCCAAGTCGGCGGAGGGCGGGCCAGATGACGGACCGGCCCCGACGGTGCCGCCGGGTGCGCGTCTGCGCAGGACCCGCGCCACGTGAACCCGGAGTCCGCGCCCAGCCAGGACCTGGAAGCGGCGCCGGGTCCCGGCGTGCCGCCCGGGTCGAGGGCCGTCGTCGTCACCGTCAGCGACGGGGTGATGGCCGGCACGCGCGAGGATGCCAGTGGGGATGTCGTGGAGGCACGACTCGTGGCGCTCGGCTTTGCCGTGGAGCGCCGGGTCGCGGCCGACCAGCCAGACGACATCAGCCGCGCTGGTCGTCGGCGCGGCGGATGGTGAGGCACAGCTCGTGGTCACCACGGGTGGCACCGGTCTCGGACCTCGAGATCGCACGCCGGAGGCGGTGGTGCCCATCGTCGACTACCTCGTTCCGGGCTTCGCGGAGGCCATGCGGGCGGAGGGACGGACGCACACGCCGCTGGCGTCGCTCTCCCGGTCGCTGGCTGGCGTCCGCGGGCGCTGCCTCATCCTCTGCCTTCCGGGCAGCCCTCGTGGGGCCGCCGAGTCGCTCGACGCCGTGGCGGGCATCCTCGACCACGCCCTGCGCATGATCGCCGGACGAACCGCGCACCCCTGAGCTTCGTTGCCGCCTGGCCCGGTCCTGGCCGGGTCGTGGTGTACCCTTCCGAGCGATGCGCTGTCCGAAGTGCGGGACGCTGGACGGCCGGGTCGTGGACTCCCGGGATCTCGACGACTCGACGACCGTCCGCCGCCGCCGCGAATGTTCCTCGTGCCGCGCGCGCTTCACCACGTACGAGCGCGTCGAATCGGCGAGACTCGTGGTGCTCAAGTCGGATGGCTCCCGCGAGGAGTTCGACCGAGACAAGCTGGCCGCGGGCCTGGCCAAGGCCCTCACGCGCAGACCGGTGGGGGACGACGCTGTCGATGACGCGGCAGATGCCATCGAGGCCAGCCTGCGCGCTCGGGGGCTCAACGAGGTGCCCTCGTCGCTCATCGGCGAGATGGCCATGGACCACCTGCGCGAGCTCGACCACATCGCCTTCATCCGGTTCATGAGCGTCTACCAGTCCTTCGACGATCTCGAGCAGCTCAAGCACGAGGTCGATGTCCTCTACGCCGAGCGGACCGAGCAGGTGCCCGGCCAGACCACGCTGCGGCTGGTCGTCGAGGATGGCGGCCTGGCACCGGTCGGTCCGGGCAGCCCGGGTCGCACGGGTCCCGGTGGAGCACCACGACGCCGTCCCCATCCGCCCCGTTCAGGCTGACATCGTGAGCGTCCTCGCCGACCGGGATATCCGCGCTGCGCTGGAGGCCGGTCGCATCCGCGTCGATCCCTTCGACCCCGACTGCCTGCAACCCTCGTCGGTGGACCTCCACCTTGACCGTGACTTCCGCGTCTTCCACAACCACCGCTATCCGCATATCGACCCACGCGTCGAGCAACCCGGCCTCACGGAGGTCACCTCGATCGACGGCGATGAGCCCTTCATCCTCCATCCCGGGGAGTTCGTGCTGGGCCAGACCCTCGAGTGGGTCGAGCTGCCCGACGACATCGTCGGGCGCATCGAAGGGAAGAGCTCGCTCGGCCGGCTGGGGCTGCTGATCCACTCGACGGCGGGGTACGTCGATCCCGGCTGGAAGGGCAACCTGACGCTGGAGCTCTCGAACGTCGCGCGCCTGCCCATCGCGCTCTACTCACGGCATGCGCATCGGCCAGATCTCGTTCTTCACGATGTCCGGACCGGTCGAGCGGCCCTACGGCTCGAAGGGCCTGGGCTCGCGCTACCAGGGCCAGTCGACGCCCACCGCCTCCGGCGCCTTCCGGGACTTCGAGGCGAACCGTCGCCGCTCCAAGGGCGGACCGCAGACGTAGCCATGCCCATCGAACCGAGCGCCGACTGGCGCGCTGACCTTGGCGGCGGCACGACCATCGCCCTCGTCCAGGCAGGCAGCTTCACGACCGACGCGGGCACGATCCTGGGTCCCGTGCCGCGCGTCATGTGGCGGCACCTCGTGGAGGACGAGTTCGATCCCGGCGACCACACGCTCACGCAGGCCCTCAACTGCCTGCTCGTGGAGACGCCCTCCGGGCGCGTGCTCGTGGAGACGGGCATCGGCGAGCGCATGGACGACCACCGGCGGGCGAGCCGTGGCGTGCGCGGCCAACCTATCTTGCCGTCGCTTCGCGCGGCCGGCTTCGATCCGGGGTCGATCGACCACGTGGTCCTGTCACACCTCCACTTCGACCACGCCGGGGGCCTTCTCACCGCTGATGGCGGCCCGGCCTTCCCGCGGGCTCGCATCGTGGCCCAGGTCGACGAGTGGACGTTCGCGCTCGACCACAACGCTCGCCTGGCGGCTTCCTACGAGCAGGACGAGCTGCGCATCGCCGAGCCGTGGGCGCGGCCTGGTTCTGCGGAGGGTGACGAGGAGCTCATACCGGGCGTGCAGGTGCGGCGCACGAGCGGTCATTCGGGCGGGCACCAGGCCATCATCGTGCGCGGCCGGGACCGCACGGTGGCCTTCATCGGCGACCTCTTCATGCGACCCTGGTCGGCCAACCCCAAGTGGGTCACGGCCTTCGACGACTTCCCGCTCACCAGCGTGGCCGTCAAGACGAGGCTCTTCGCGGAGGCGATGGAGGAGGGCTGGACCATCGTGCTCTCGCACGAGCCGCGCCGACCCGTGGGGCGGCTCACCGGAGAGAGAGGGCGCTTCCACTTCGAGCCGATGATCTGACGCCCTGCCAAGGCGGTGGACTCCCCCACACGATGTCACGGACAGCCGCCCGGCTGATCTATGAGCTCGCCTTCGTCAGGCAGCAACGGCTCCACGATGGCAGCCACCTGCTCGCGGTCGAGCGGACCGTACTGGAGGTGGCGGATGACCCCGTCCCGATCGATGAAGACGTGGGTCGGCAGGCCGAAGCCCGCGTAGGTGCGGAACACCGCGCTCGTGGCATCGAAACCGATGGGGTAGCGCAGGTCGTAGGTGCGGGCCCAGTCGGCCACGTCGTCAGGCGTCGTCTCCTGGACGCTGACGGCGATCATCCGCAGTCCGCGGGGCCCGTAGCGCTCCCAGGCCTCGCGAAGGACCGGCGTCTCCTCCTGACAGGGCGGGCACCAGGTAGCGAAGAAGCTCAGCCAGACGGGCGCACCTCGCAGGTCCGCCAGCCGTAACGGCGCGCCATCCAGGTCCTCAAGGCCGACGATCTCGCCATCCCGTTCACCCTCCAACTCCGGAGCGCGCTGGCCGATGGAGAGCCCAGTGGTCGGCGCCTCGATCTGGTAGAACCCGGAGCCGGGCACTTGCGCCCGAGGTTTGCCCTCGTCGCCCAGCGGTGTGCCCAGTACGACCAGGATCGACGGCGGCCGCGATCAGGACGACGACCGCCACTGCCAGATGGCCGAGGCTGAAGGGCCCGATGACCCGACGTGCCCAGCGCGAACGGGGCTCCTGGGCGGGGCTCGGTCCCTGGGCAGGGCTCGGCCCGAGCGCCGGCGTCCGGTGTAGGCATCTGCTCCGTCACACGCTCGGCCAGAGGAAGCTGAAGCTGCGCGCGAACATGCCCAGCCAGTCGAAGATGAGGGCCAGTCCCAGGAAGACGATGAGCGCCCCGCCGGCGATCTCGATCTGGCGGCTGTAGCGCAGCAGTGGGCGAGTGACCAGTGGGGCGCGGTCTACCGCAAGGGCCATGAGGATGAAGGGGATGCCCAGGCCGATCGAGTAGGCCAGCAGGAGACTCACGACCTGCGGGCTGGTTCCCACGGCCGCCATCGTCAAGATGGCACCCAGCGTCGGCCCGATGCAGGGTGTCCAGCCGAGGGCGAACACGGAACCCAGGGCAAAGCCTCCGACCACCCCACCGCGGCGGACGCCCGGCTGCTCACCGCCGAAGCGCTCCAGCGGCTTCCAGGAACGTGCCAGGGTGCGCAGGCGGAGCACGCCCATGAGGTTGAGCCCGAGGATGACCAGGATGATCCCGCCCACTTGGCGGAGCAGCGGAAGGTTGTCACGCAGGGGTCCGGCCACGAAGTAGGCGGCCACGCCCAGCACCGTGAAGACGACCGTGAAGCCGAAGACGAAGGCGAAGGCGTTGGGCATGGCACGCCAGCCGGCGAGCCGGCCGCGAGCACGTGATGTGCTGATGCTGGCTGGTCCGTCCACCGGCCCCAAGGTGCCTCCGGAGGCTGTCCCTGCCCCGGCCACGCCGACCGCACCGGCGGCCAGCAATGCTGGTGCCGCAGCGGCCAGTGGGGCTCGCACTGCGATGATGCCGAGCTGACCCAGGTAGGCAGGCACGACCGGCAGCACGCACGGGGAGAGGAAGCTGAGAAGCCCGGCCAGCAGGGCTGCCCCGAGCGTCAGGTCCACGATCGTGGGTCGATCACGCGCCCGGCGTGGCGAGGGCGCGTTCGAGGAACTCGCGAACCTGGCGCTGGGTCGTCACCAGCTCCGTCTCAGCGCCGCCCACGGCGAAGACCGGGATGTGCCGGCCGTAGCGTGCTTGCAGGTCCGGATCGCCGGTGATGTCCACGCGCATCACCGTGACGGGCGCCAGGCCCGCTCGGGCGCGGATGGCGAGCTCGTCGCGCAGCAGAAGCTCCGCGTCATCGCAGAGGTGACATCCCGGTCGACGGTAGACGGTCAGGGTGGGTCGCTCGTGCAGGTCGGTCATGGCTGTGCCGCAATTCTACGGCGGCGCTACGATTCCGCTGCGCCCCCGTAGCTCAGTGGATAGAGCGGCACCGTCCTAAGGTGCGCGTCGGCGGTTCGAGTCCGTCCGGGGGCGCCATAGCAACGCAGCATGGCTCGAAGAACGGTCGAGCCGCTGGCGTCCAGTCGATGGACGCCGGGTCCACGGTCCTGTCCTTCGCCTGGACTCCCTCCACGAGGAGCTGGACCAGGTCCGCGAGCTGGGGCCGGGTGGCCCGCTCCACGTTCTCGGCCATCGTCACCATGATGTGGCGGTTGCGGTCGAAGGCGACGAGCTTGTTGGGGTCGGGCAGCTCCGCCAGCATCGTCCGCGTCTCGGTCATCTGGCGGCGGTACTCGTCGCCGCTCAGGTCGCCCCAGCCGAACAACTGCGTGAGCCGGTTCAGCCTGGTCTCGAGGCGGCGGCGCTTGGCCCCGACGAGATCGGCATCGGGGACCTGAAGCCTTCGTGCCAGCTCGGCCCGCGCCTCGTCGATGGCCTTCGGCGGCAGCGTCATCGTCTTGATCGCCTCAAGCACGAGGCGCTCGGCGTCGTCGGCCCAGACCGAGGGCGTGCGGCACTTGCGGCAGACGTAGTAGCGCCACTCCTGCCCACGCGAGACCCGGCATGCCCCGTGCATCGGGTGGCCGTTCTCGCACGAGATGACGCCCTTCAGCAGATACAAGCGGTGCGCCTTGGGGCGCTGTCCGGGTCGGAACCTCCGTCTGGCGCCGATGAGGGCCGCGTTGTACGTCGCCTCATCGATGATCGGTTCGTGGTGGCCGGGACGCTCGTCCAGGCCCCGCTTCTCGACCACGAAGCCGTCCACGAGCGCGGATGTAGTCCATAGCGTTGTCGTCTAAGTCGTTCTTTCGGCGCCAGGCGCCGGGGTCACCCTGCGGCCCGAGGACCCCCTCTTCGTGGAGGTCCGTCGAGGCGGGCACAACCCCGGTCGCAAGCCGCCCTCGCGTCCACGACAACAACCCCGATGACTGTCCGAGCGGAGGGTGACGATGGACGACGATCGGCATGTCGACGGAAACGCCATCGGCGGTCTCATGTTCGAGGTCTTCGGCAGGGAGATGACGTCCGTACGCGGCTGCTGCTCGGCTTGCGGCGCCGTGGCTGCCATGGGCGCGCTCACCGTCTTTCGCGGTGGCCCTGGCGATGTGATCCGCTGTCCCGCCTGCGAGACGGTCGTCTTCGTCATCAGGTCGTTGCCGGATGGTCCCCGCGTGTATCTCTCGGCGCTGCGCTGGTTCCAGCCGCCCGTCTGAAGGGCACGAGCGTCGAGGCGGCGCGATTCGCACCGCCCGAGCCTCGCGCCTGCGTGCCTATAGCGTCGACCGTCCGGTGCTGCCAATTCCCTAGCGATGCGATGTGGGTCTCGACGATGACACGATGCCGCGATGGCGTGGCCCAGAGGGTGTCGTCGGCTCGGCGCAGAAAGTGCCTGCGCTCACTTGGCCCGCTCAACGGGTCATCGAGCACAGGCTGTTGACGCTTGTGGAATCCTCCGTCGCGTGCAGGCACACCGGCGCGGGCAATCTCAAGTCGACGCTGGTGTTCAGCGAAGAGACCGGCCAGGCGGTCTTCCCGGCCAAGTCGCGCGGCTTGGGATGAGGTCCCCGGAAGCACGGTGACCGGGCGAGACTGTGCCCAGCAGCCAACTGCGTCGTCGCGCCGGTCTGGGCGCCAGCAGTACACTCACAGGCTCGGGCCCACGAGGCCCTCTGTACCGAGAGGAGGACACGATGGCGTACGGGGTCGTCCATCACTTCCCAGGTGGCACCAAGGAGCAATACGAGGCCTCGATCGCGGTGGTGCATCCCTCCAGGGATCGCCTCCCGGACGGGCAGATCTTCCACGCGGCTGGCCAATCGGCTGGCGGCTGGACGATCGTGGCGATCCATGAGTCCAAGGAAAGCTGGGAGCGCTTCCGCGACGGCAAGCTGATGCCCGAGATGCAAGCGGGCATCCCAGGCGGCTTCCCGACGCCGCCCGATGAGACCGTCTTCGAAGTCTACAACCAGCAGGCATAGAGCCGCCCTCCGACCGGTCGCTTGGACGACGCAGGCGGCGTACCACCTGGGCCTGTCGGACGCGCGGAGTGACCGGACGGGTCACCGGGAGTTGCAGCCGTCCGGTCACAGCATCTCGATCGACCTGCTGGCCGTCTGCGTAGACTCACCAACCACCGGGGGAGGAGCGAGAGGAGGGCATCCCCATGGCAGGGATCACACAGGGTTCGTTCGACCAGCCGGATGAGACGAGGACTCCCGACAAGGCGACGGTGGCGGTCATACGCCTCGGCCCCCAGGTCGTCGCCCGCATCACTTTCCAGCCTGGCTGGCGCTGGTCGGAGAGCATCAGGCCCATCGTCGGCACCGACTCGTGCCAAGTGCGACACATCGGGACGATCACGAGCGGCCGATTGCACGCCGTCCATGACGACGGCAGCGAGGTCGAACTGGGACCGGGTGCGGCCTACGTCATCGAGCCCGGGCATGATGCCTGGGTGGTCGGGGACGAGCCGGTCGTCGGGTACGAGTTCGAGAGTGCAGAGGTCTACGCCAAGGGGTAGGCGTCTGGACGGAGTCGGTGCTGGGCCGGGGACGTCACCGGGGCTAATTGAGGCCCAGCGGTGCGAAGTTGGCGGCGCAGTCCCAGAACGACCAGCGCTCAGGGTGACGCAGCCGTGGCGATCCTTAATCGTGCTGCGGCACGGACCCGCTCTCTCGGGGTTGTCCGATGTCGAGTTCAACCCACGGCGCACACGATGCAGCAATGGTGCGGGGCCCTCGCCCCATGCGACCGGCGGCTCAAGACCCCAGGTCGGTCGGTCCATTCAACCGGTGTCGTGCCCATGCTGACGTCGACCCAAGAGACCGGCCAGGTGGTCTCTTCGATGGGGTTCCATCGGGTCGTGCTCACGGTGGAGGCCCCGTGAAGGCAGCATCCCCTCCCCGGCAGCGGCCGACCCAGCGCCAGCTCGAGGTCCTGCGCGCCTGCGTCGCGGCGGGTCGGTCGCGGCGGCCTATGAGCTGGGCATCGGCGAGACGACGGCGCGACAGCATCTCTCGGGGCTGTACTGGCGGACGGGATGTCTGAACGCAGCGCAGGCAGCCTATGGGCTCGGTCGGACGGACGTCGAGCCAGGACGGGCGCTTGGACGGTCGGCGACCGCTACTGCCTCAGGGTGGGCAAACTGGCTCACTGGGCAATAGCGAGCTTCCCCTGGGGGTGTTGACACCGCGCCCTATACTCACGCGACTCCGTCGCCTGACAGCGTGTTATGGGGGACCCGGACGACGCGAGGCTCTACGGACCGGAGGTCCTTGAGTTCGGGGGCCACGGTGTTGACTGGAGGAGACCGATGAGCCCCCATCTACCGAGCGGATGGCGGATGGCCATCAGCATCTCCGTGAGCGCCGTCCTCCTCGCCGCGACCCCAGCGTTAGCGGGCTCGATCGTCCCCGGGATCAGCATCGACGGCGTGCGCATCGGCCAGAGCGCCGACCAGGTGCGACGTGTCCTCGGCCCGCCGCCCCATACCGCGAAAGGGAGAGAGGGCTTCGTCCGCTGGGACTACACGGCGCACAACCACCTCACGGTGAACCTCGTGAACGGCAAGGTGGTCTCGGTGTTCGTCTCGATGGTCCCCGGGCAGGGCCGGGTGCTCGACCACACCGCGGAGGGCATCGGCCTGCTCTCGAAGATGTCCGCCGCGAACAAGGCCTATCCCGGTCAGTGCTCGCCGCCGGATCCCGCGGTCGGGAACCCCCCGGGCTGCGGGTTCCAGAACTACTGGACCACGCGCATGGGGTTCAGCGCCTCCGGTCGCTATGGCACCGGCTGGAAGGCGCCGATCGAGACGATCAGCCTGGACCTGATCACCGTCGCATCGCGCAAGGAGATCCTTCAGCGGCTCGAAGAGGACCACGCCCAAGGGCTCCTCAGCGACGAGGAGTATGCCGCCCGGAAGGCTGACGTCCTGGCCACGATGTAGGGGATCCGGCGGCAGTCACACCCCCAGTCGAGATCTGGATCGAGGAGCCACGGGCGCCCAGGGACTCCCCGTCATCGACATACTTGCGGCTGGTGCCGACCCCCGCCCATACTCCGGCCAGAGACGGGCGTCGCGACCGGGAGCCCTCCTCGGCGCTCGACGCCGTCGCATGAGGAGTGTCGTCATGCGCCGCGCCCGGACCCGATGGCTCATGTGCCTGGTCCTCCCCCTGATGCTGGCGATCCCTAGCTCGGGCACCGTTGCCCAGGACGACGTGGGGGATGCCTTCTGTACCCTGTTGACGGCCAAGGAGGTCCGCGACGTCCTCGCCACGAAGGTCGAGAGCTCGGTCGGACCATCAGGGTGCGTCTGGTCAGCGACGAAGACGGACCAGTTCACCGCCGTGAGTGCCGAATGGTCGGGCCTGAGCATCGCCGAGCAGAAGGAGATGTGGCCGGACGGCTCGGACGTCACCATCGGCGGTCACACCGCGTACTACTCCCCGGGTGACTTCTTGAATGAGCTGCTGATCGAGCTGGACGGAGGCGTCCTCCACCTGGCGCTCACCGGATACGACGGAGACGTGCAGGCGGCGCTCACACAGCTCGGGGAGCTGGCGGTGCCGCGCTCCGGTTCACTGCCGCCTCCCGCGCAGGCAGGCTCCGGTGCCCTCCATGGACGCCGACCCCGCCCTGGAAGCGCTGTTCCCCGCGACCATCGGGGGCGAACCGGTCGACGTCCAGTCGGTCGCCGGGGAGGAGGCCATCTTCGACCCCGAGGATCGGACCGCCGTGGGGCAGGCCCTCGCGGGGATCGGCAAGAGCTTCGACGACCTGACGGCCGCCTTCGCGTTCGCGTCCTCCGGGCGCCGTCGCCGCCTACAAGGTCTCCGGCGCTGATGGGTCCGCCCTGTTACCCCTGGTCGTGGGATCGATGGCCGGTCCCGACGTGGAGCTCACTCCGGCCCAGGTCGGGGGGAAGGACGTGACGCTCGTGGGCGCGGATACCCCCTTCTACGCCTATCCGGCAGGCGAGGTGCTGTGGCTCGTGCAGGCCGAGGAACCGGGACTGAGCGAGATCCTCGCGGCACTGCCCTGAGGCGTGATCGTAAGGATGAGAGGTAGCCGACGGCGTCGACCGCGGGGTCCGCGTCCCACGGCGTATCGCTTCTGTGCGACTTTCCAAACACCCGTACGCCTCCTCGCTTGACGCCCGCCTGACCGAGCCGTAGACCGGGCATCTTCCATGCCGGCGGACGAGTTCCAGGCGACCCTCAAGGGCGGTCCGGAGCTGGCGGCCGCGCTCTCGCGGCTCGACGACGCGGTCCGCGTGAAGGCGTCGAAGGAGGCGCTCCACGCCGCCGGTGGAGTCCTTGCACAGGAATGGCAGGCCCGCGTCCCCGTCCTCGACGCGAACTACCAGCACTCCCTCGAGGGAGCCCAGCGGGCGGCCAAGACGAAGGCCGGTGCGTCGGGCTCCGTCGCCCCGCGGAAGGTACCGGGGCTGCCCGATGGCGCTCAGCCGTCCCCCTATGCGGCGCGCCTCGAGTTCGGGATGCTGACCGGCCCGCCCAACCATCGGCCCGACCCGCCTTCGACGCCGCCAGCGAGCGCGCGGTCCAAGCGGCCGGCGACGTGCTCGCGAGGCCCGTCGAATGATGTCGCGGTCCTTGCTGCCTCGGCTGCGCGCGTGCCCGTCATTCGAGGCTGATGATGCGCCCCTGGACCCGCCCCGCGTCGGGGTGATCCTCGTGGTGCTCGAGCCCTGTGTCAATGAGGCCAAGGCGCTCGGCCGCGACGTCGGTGACGAGCAGGTATGGTCGAGGACCCGTCCGGGTCACCACCCCGTTCTTGAGCAGTCGGTGGACCAGGGTGACGGCCGGCCCGTGGAGCTCCGTGTGGGACCCGCCCGCCACCTGGACGCCCATCCCCCGGTGGAGGAACATCTTGAGCCAGAGGTTGCCAGCCACCGGACACGCGGTGCAGACGTGGTCGGAAGCGCTGGACGCCTGCACCCTCTGCGCCTCCCGGAACGCGGCGTTGACCTCCCGCAGCCCTGCCACGAGCTGATCGCCCAAGGCGTCGAGCGTCGCCACGGGGGTGATCCCGAACACGGCGTCACCCTCGATCTTGGCGATCGTGAAGGTCGGCTGCAGGCCGCGGACCACGGCATCGAGCAGCGCGGCGATGATCGGGTATCCGGCCGGGATGCCCGCACTGAAGTCGAGGCCGTGCGTCTGCTCCACGCCGGACAGGAAGGCGGTGTACCCGCTGATGTCCGCGAGGATGAGGTACCGCTCGGAAGCCTCTGGACGACGGCCCGCGGACGAAGCATCTACGGGCGGCTGGGCGGATGTCAATGCGGGCGCCTCCTCGCCGGTCCACGGGTCGCCCGATGGCGGGCATGGGGTGCTCAGGATATCGCGGCGGGTCTCTGTCATCGGCCCAGGCGGTGCCTCCAGACCGATCCAGACCGTGGCCGACACGCAGGCCAGCCGCGGCCGCGGCCTGGTCCGGTCGGACGTCATCACCGGACGGTCGGCAGATCCCGTTCATGCAGGACGGCGCTCGTTCCGGTCTCCGCCTGCGCACGGATGGGCCCGATGACCCTCGGCGACGGCCTCAGAGGTTGTGCCAGGACCCGCTCGACGGGAAGCGGACCGGCGGTGACGGCGCGGATGTTCACGGGTCGCAACAGGCCGGGAGTCACTGTGGATCGGACCAGCGTGCCGTCATGCACCCTGGGTCGCGGTCCCGGGGCGCGGTTACTAGTTGGCCGATTGGGCCATGACCGGCGGGCTCAACGAGGCGCTCGTTGCGAATGCGGCGCCGCCGAGCACGAACTGAGTCCGCGTGAGAGGCGCAGCGACCGGCAAGATGCCCTCTGTCACGGGGATAAGGGACAACCGGCGTGGGGCGGCTGCCGCGCCGCGCCGCTACCTTCGGGCTAACGGTTTGGGGGATTCCCCGCCCCGGGCTCGCCGCTCGCCGGCCCCCTGTTCGGCCGCGCGACGCTCGACGGTAGCAGAGACGATCGGAGTAGAACATGGACACCGCGGCGCCCCACGGCTTCATCTGGCATGAGCTGATGTCGCGCGACCCCGACAGCTCGGAGCGCTTCTACGAAACGGTGGCAGGACTGCGTGTCCAGCACCTTGGTGACGGCCCGGGCGCCTACCGCTTTCTGCTCGCGGGGGATCGTCCGGTCGGCGGCCTGACCGGGCCGCGTCCGGACAGCGACGTGTGGCCGTCGGGCGGTCCGGGCGGCCACTGGGTCGCCTACTTCGCCTCGGACGACGTCGACGCGGCCGCTCGCCGCGCCGAGGCGCTCGGGGGAAGCGTGCTGCTTGGACCGCTGGACATCCCCGGCACTGGTCGAGTTGCGGTCCTTCGTGATCCGGACGAGGCGGTCTTCGGCCTCTTCCAGCCATCGGCGATCGGCTAGCGCGGGCTCGAGGCGCAAGGGGCGGGACGCCCGGCTTCCGCGCGGCCGCGGATGCGTACTGATGCTCCGCGGGACGGATCGAGACCATCCTCGCGAGGCTACAGGCTTCTGCCAAGCGTCATTACGCCTGTCGAGATCAGTCGGGCCGATGCCTGCGCCCATGTCCGGTCCCGGCGCGAGCGCCCGGCACCCCCCGTATGCCCGGACCAGAAGTGATGGAGGCAGTGGTGGACGCATCGATTCGGCTTGACCTCACCTCGACCGGCGCCGTGGTCGCGGCTGCGTATCGCGCATTCGCCGCCCGCGACGTGCCGGCGCTGCTCGACGTGCTCGCGCCCGACGTGACGTGGGGTCAGCCGGACAATCCGCACATCCCGTCCGCGGGAACGCGCCACGGGGTCGCAGGCGTCGTCGAGTGGCTCCAGATCGGCAACGCAACCGAGGATGTCCAAGAGATGCAGCCGCGCCGGACCGTCATCGACGGCGACCTGGCGGTCGTGATCGGCTTCATGCGGGTTGTCGTGCGTGCGACTGGAGCAGCGTACGAGATGGACTTCGTCCATCTCATCGAGGTCCGCGACGGGAGGGTCGTTCGCTTCCAGGAATTCTTCGACACCTGGACCGCGGCACAGGCCTTCCTCGGAGTGCCAGTTCCATCCCGTTGACCCCGGCCTCACGAAGTCACTTCGTGGACAACTTCGTGGATGGTCCCCTAGCGAACGTCCGTTCTAATCTGCGATGCTGGCCCGCTCGACGGGTGGAGGCCCGCGACGGCCGGCCCAGGTCCCCAGGGCCCGAGGATGACGGGGACGTCGTCATCTTCTGGGGGGCATCGATGCCGGACGACTCTGACTACATCCGCATGCGCGGCCACATCAACCGGGTCAAGTCCGAGTTCGCGGCGCTCGACCCCGACCTCATCGAGCGCATCTGCCAGCACCTCCTCGTGGTGCGGCCCGGGCAACCGACCCGAGAGGAGTTCCGGGCGTACGTCGCGGAGCTGACCACCGACCGACGAGCCGACGCTGCGAGGGATGCTCGGCCTGCCGCCCAAGGCGAGCGCCGGCCGGCGCAGGACGGCCAGGCCGGCGGGAGCGGACGACGCCCAAGCCGTCAGGCGCAGCGGGCGGCCCGGCTGGACCGCCGAGCTCTTCTGGGCGCGCCACCACGAAGCCTGCGAGCAGGCGGGCCCGCCCCATGCCCACAGGGAGGTCGCCCGCCGCTTCCGGGGCCTCGACGGCGAGCACGGCATCGACCCTGACCACTTCCGCAGGCTCCTGCGGCGCTTCGGCCTGCCCCCGGCGTAGCCCACGGGGCCGGGATCTCCCAGCGAGGGGATAAGCGCCCATTTGCGCCCATAAGAGTCGGGTTTCGCCCCCTGTTTCCGCCCAGCCCTCCGGGTGCACGCTCAGGTCCATGTCGAGCTCGGGCTCCAGACAGCGTTACCCGAGGTCTTCAGACTCGATTTCGGTGAGTTTGGTCGGGGCGAGAGGATTTGAACCTCCGACCTCAGCGTCCCGAACGCTGCGCGCTGCCAAACTGCGCCACGCCCCGACCGAAGAGCCCGCGGCGGCAGGCGCCTGCGGGAGTCAGCAGTATAGGACACCGCGCGCGACTGGACCCTCACGTCGGGCCTCGGTTCGTAAGCTCGTCAGTCGGTCGTGCCAGCCGCCGCGGCGCCCGCCGAGCGAGCGCTCGCGAAGCGCGGATTGGTCTCCGCCGACCGCACGTACGGCACGACCAAGGCCACCACGACCGAGGCTACGGCGAAGAGGCCCATGGCCATCGAGATGCCAGCCGAATCCGAGGTCAACCCGATGAACGGCGGACCGACCATGAAGGTCAGGGTCAGGAACGTGAAGGCTGCCGAGAGTGATGGCCCGTGGGGCGGGATCCGACCGGCCGCACCGAAGAGTTGCGGGATGGCGTTGGCCACACCGATACCCGCCACGACCAGCCCCACGAGAGCCACGACCGCGCTGCCCACCACCAGGAAGGCCGCGATAGCGCCAGCCGTCAGGAGCATGCCCCACTGGATCAGCCGGATGGAGCCCACGCGGTCCTTGACCCAGTCGCCGCCCATGCGCCCCACGAAGAGCCCAAGCGAGAGGGCCGCGTATGCAAAGGCGGCCATCTCCGGGGACGTTCCGATGCCCTGGCGCAGATAGATGCCGCCCCAATCCGTGAGGCCGCCCTCCACGAAGGCCAGCAGGATGATGAGCAGAGCGATGGGCAGGACGGCCCTGGTGGGAAGGTGGATCCCACTGGCCCCCTCCGTGCGCACGGATCCCTGCCCCAGCGAGCGACCCGCCACGAGGACGACGAGCCACAGCAGCAGACCAGCCAGCAGCGCCTCCACGGCCATGTCGATACCCAGCGAGACGGCCACGCCCATGCCCACCGCGCCGATGACGCCGCCCAGTGACCAGCCCGCGTGCAGACCGGACAGGATGGACGTGCCGCCCCTCGTCTCCAGGGCCACGCCGTGGGCGTTCATGGAGACGTCCAGGGCCGTGTTGAAGGCCCCGAAGACGACCATGACCGCGGCCAGCACCAGCGCGTCGGGCGCCAGCATCGGCAGCACCGTCAGGAAGGGCAGGATCAGGCCGGTGGCCAGGACCATGCGCCGGCTGGAGACATGCACCAGTAGCTGGCCTGTGATCTGCTGTGAGATGAGCGCGCCCAGCGAGGCGCTGAAGAGCACCAGCCCCATCTGGGTCGCGGTCGCGCCCAGGTCCGTCTTGATGCCGGGGATGGCGGCCACCCAGGTGCCCACTACGGCGCCGTTGACGACGAAGATGAGGAAGGTGGCAAGGCGGGGCGACATCGTCACGGCGGTTTACTAGACCAGCGGTTCCGTGGCCATGCGCGGGGCGAAGCGCGCGTTGGTCTCGACGGCTGGCACACGGCCGACTCCGAAGGCCACGAGCAGGACGGCCACGACCGGCAGCCACATCGCAGCCCGGATGCCGATGGCGTCGGAGGCGACGCCCATGACTGCCGGCTCGACCATGAAAGTCAGCGTGGAGAAGGCGAAGACGGCCGAGAGCGAGGGGCCGACCGGCGTGATGCGGCCGGCTGCGCCGTACATCTGCGGGTAGTTGTTGGCGAGGCCGATGCCCGTGACCGTCATGCCGAGGAGCGCCAGGTACGGGTTGCCCACGATGAGGAAGGTGGCCATCGCGACAGCCGCGATGAGCGTCCCGACCTGCATGAGGCGCACCGAGCCGACACGGTCCTTGAGCAGGTCGCCGGCCGAGCGGCCCAGCAGCAGCCCCAGGGAGTAGGCAGCGAAGGCGAAAGCCGCCAGCTGCGCGCTCGTGCCCAGGCCCTGGCGGAGCAGGACGCCGCCCCAGTCGCCCATCCCGCCGGCCGCGAAGGCGACCGGGATGATGAGGAGTGCCAGGGGCAGCGCCCGCCGCGAAGGCAGATGGATGCCGCTGGCGCCCTCCGTGCGCCGGGAGCCTGTGCCGATGCGGCGGACGACGAGTGCCACCACGAGCCAGAGGAGCGCCCCGACCAGCACCGCCTCGAGCACGCCGTCCACCCCGACGCTCGTAGCCAGGGCCACGGCCATCGCGCCGCTGAAGGCACCCAGCGACCACCCCGCGTGCAGGGTGGAGACGAGGGAGCGCCCATCCCTCGTCTCGATGGCCACGCCGTGCGCGTTCATCGAGAGGTCCATGGTGGCGTTGACGTAGCCGAATCCGAACATGACGCCGGCCAGCACGACGGGGTCCGGAGCCAGCCGGAAGAGGGGCACCATGAGGGGGAAGATCAGCGCCCCCACCATGGCGATGCGCCGGCTCGAGTAGCGCACCAGGAGTTGGCCCGTCACCTGCTGGCCGATGAGCGACCCCAGCGCCGCCACCAGCAGCACCAACCCGAGCTCCGTCGCCGACATACCCAGCCGGGCCTGGACGCCGGGGATGGAGGCCACCCATGTGCCCAGCACGACCCCATTCACGAAGAAGAGTACGAGCGTGGCGAGACGCGGCGTCATGGTCGGGTCTGGGTGCGGTCAGACAGCGCTGTGGCGTTGCGAACGGCGCATGTCCGCAGTCGTGACCTGCCCACCGGTCGTGGGCACCCGGCCGGGCATCACTTGCCGGCCTTGAAGGGGTAGACGACCCAGGCGTCGGTCTCGACCACGAAGTGGTCGGGCACCAGGTCCACGCGCGAGCGCGCGGGCTTGTAGTGCAGCACCGCCGTGACCGGCTGCCCCCCGGCCGCGGAGATGCGCTGGCTCACGGCAGCGATGGTGGTGCCCGAGTCCCAGACCTCGTCGATGATGACGACGCGCTTGCCACGCAGGAGTTCGTCGGCAGGGAACTGCAGGAACTCCGCGTGACCGCGGAAGCCCTGCTCGTCGTCGTAGACCACGACGGCCGCCAGGAGCATGTCACGCCAGCCGAGCCGATAGCCGAGCATCCCCGCTGGCACGAGGCCACCGCGTGAGATCGCCAGCACGACATCCGGCTGAGGCCCTGCCGCGAGCTGGTCGGCGAGGTCGGCGACGAGTCGCTCCAGGTCCTCCCAGCTGACGATGTCCTTCACGGGTTCGGTCATGTCTGCAGACTACACGCCGGCCCCCGAGTCCGGGTGGTGGATGCCCTACCATGACGGGGTCCCTGGCGCTCGCGAGCCGAGCCGGCCAGCGACGGACCACGCCTTCCAGCGATCGCGAGCCGCAACGAGGAGCACATCATGGCCTTCGGACCCATCCAGATCTTCGCCTTCGGCTTCCCCTCCACGGACCGCATGGAGGGCCGCGTCGCCGAGGAGCTCATCCGGCTCAGCGACGCCGGCATCATCCGCATCGTCGACGCCCTGGCCGTCGTGGCCGAGGGCGACGAGGTGGAGATCCTGCGTGTCTCAGACCTCGACGACGAGCAGCGTCAGGCGCTCGGGGCCCACATCGGCTCGCTGATCGGCCTCGGTGCGGCTGGCCTGGATGGCTACATCGCCGGTGCCGAGGCGGGCGCCGAGATCGCGGAGGAAGGCGGCTTCGGTCTCGTCGAGGACATCACGGAGGATCTCATCGACGAGCTGCCGGAAGGCAGCGCCGGCGTGTTGCTCATCATCGAGCATGCCTGGGCGGTGCCCTTCCGGGATGCCGTCCTGGACGCCGGCGGCATCATGCTGGCCAACGAATGGATCGGCACCCAGGTACTCTCATCAGCCTCGGGATGGCCATGCGCGACGCGGACGAGGCGGGGGACGACGACTGACCCGCTCGATCCGCTCCGGCCGTCGTCCAAGCGGGCGCTCCGACGACCCCAGGTCGGGGCGCCGGTACACTGCCGGTCGGGAGGTGACCATGTCGCTGAAATGGGATGGCCGTGAGTGCTGGGCGCTCGTTCTGGGCGCCAGCAGCGGGTTCGGCGCGGCCACGGCCCGGGCATGGGCACGCGCCGGATTCGGCATCATCGGCGTCCATCTCGACCTGCGCGGATCGATCGCCGCCGCCAACGCGGTGCGAGCGGAGATCGAGGCGCTGGGCGTGCCGGTCGTCTTCCACAACGTCAACGCGGCCGACGACGAGAAGCGCGCCGCGGTCGTGGCCTCCATCTCCGACCTCTTCGCCGAGCGCCGCGCCGCCGGGGAGGAGCCGCTCCTGGGGGCCATGCTGCACTCCCTCGCCTTCGGCACCACGCTCCACTACATCACCGACGACCCCGGCCGCAAGGAGCTCTCGCGCAGACAGATGGAGATGACGGTCGACGTCATGGCCCACTCGCTCCTGTACTGGACGCGGATCTTCTACCACGCGGGCCTCCTGGGCCGCGGCAGCCGCGTCTTCGCCATGTCCAGTGAGGGCGCCATCCTGGCCGTGCCGACCTACGGCGCCGTCAGTGCCGCCAAAGCCGCCCTGGAGGCGCACGTCCGCCAGCTGGCCGTGGAGCTGGCCCACGCCGGCATCACCGTCAACACCATCCGGGCCGGCGTCACGGACACGCCGGCCCTGCGCCGCATCCCCGGCTGGGAGCAGCTCGTACAGGCATCGCTGATGCGCAACCCGCACGGCCGCATGGGCCGACCGGAGGATGTCGCCGACGCCCTGGTGGCCCTGGCCGGCCCACTCACCCACTGGATGACCGGCAGCGTCATCGGCGTCGACGGCGGCGAGATCATGGGCTCGCGCGAATCAGCGGATATCCCCTGATCGATCGTCGCAGGGTCGCGCCGCCCCTCCGCCCTCTTCACCGCAGCGCCACGCGGCGCTAGTCTCGTCGCCATGCCCGAGCCGACCACGGACCGACGACCGTCCACGCGGACGCAACGCGCCGCCACCAACCCGGCCGTGCGCGCCGAGCCGGCCGGTATCGGATCGTCGCGGGCGCGCGACCCGCTCTCGCGCGAGGTCAAGCTGCTGGGCTCGCTGCTTGGCCAGGTCATCGCCGAACAGGCCGGCGAGGAACTGCTGCATCTCGTCGAGCGCGTGCGCCGGTTGACCATCGAGATCCGCGCCACCGGCCGCCTGAGCCGTCAACGCTGCCTGCGCGACATCCTGGAGGGGCTCTCCCACGACCAGGTCGAGGACTCTCATCAAGGCCTTCAGCCTCTACTTCCACTTGACCAACCTGGCCGAGGAGAAGCAACGGGTCCGTCGCGTGCGCAAGCGCGCCCGGACGGCCAGCGCCGGTGGCCCGGAGGGTTCCATCCAGGAGGCCGTGCGCCGGCTCCTTCGCGAGGACACGGCCGAGCGCAACCAAGCGCTCATCGGCGACCTCTCGGTCGGCCTCGTGCTGACGGCCCACCCCACCGAGGCCCGGCGGCGCACGACGCTCGTGGCGTTGCGGCGCGTGTTCGCGCTCCTCGACCGACTCGACGACCAGCGCATCACCCCGGACGAGGATGCCGAGATCCGGCGACGGTTGCGGGAGGAGATCTCGCTGCTGTGGCGCACCTCCGCGCTGCGCCTCGAGCGTCCGTCGCCGCTGGACGAGGTCCGCAACGCGCTCCTCTTCTTCGATGAGTCGCTCTTCGTGGTCACGCCACGCCTGTACCGGGCGCTTGACCGGGCCCTTGATCGAGCCCCCTGGATCGGCGGGGAGCACGCCGCTGCCGTGCGCGGCGGCCCTGCCACGGACAGCGGCCGCACGGGCACCCGTCCACCGGCCGCACACGCCTTCCTGCGCTGGGGCTCGTGGGTCGGCTCGGACCGTGACGGACACCCCCGGCGTGACCGCGGCCACCACGCGGCGGGCGGCAGCCATCGGCGCCGACCATGTCCTGCGGGGTCTGGAGGCCGTGACCACGCGCCTCATGCACACCGTGGCGGGGTCCCACCTGGACGGCGACCTGGAGCCGCGACTGGCGGCGCGGCTGGAGCAGGATCGGCACGAGCTCGGCCAGGTCTACGAGGAACTGGCGCGCCACTTCCCCAACGAGCCCTATCGACGCCGCCTGGGGTCCATGGCCGAGCGCCTGCGTCAGACCCGCCATCACCTCGTGGATGGGCGCGGGCTGGGATCTGGCTATCGCTCGCCCGTGGAGCTGCTCGAGGAAGTCGACGAGCTCCAATCGTTGCTCGTGACCGACCACATGGAACGTGTTGCCTATGGGGAGGTCCAGGGATTGCGCTGGCAGGTCGAGTCCTTCGGCTTCCACGCCCTGTCGCTGGAGGTGCGTCAACACAGCGAGGTGCACGCAGCCACGCTCGCTGTGCTTGCATCGGGCGCCGACCTCGATGTCACGGAGGTGACCGACGGCGTGACCGCCGCCGAGGTGCTCGAGACCTTCCGGGCCATCGCGGACATCCAGGCGCGCTTCGGGCCGGAGGCCTGCCAGCGCTACGTCATCAGCTTCACGCGTGGTCCCCAGGACGTCCTCGACGTGCTGGCCCTGGCCGGGAGGGCCGGCCTCGAACAGGCCACCCTGGACGTGGTCCCGCTTCTCGAGTCGGCCGATGCGCTGAAGGACGCCGATCGGCTGCTCGACGCGCTCCTTGGGAACCCGGCCTACCGCCGACACGTTCAGGAGCGGGGGAATCATCAGGAGGTGATGCTGGGCTACTCGGACTCGACGAAGGAGTCGGGCGCGCTGGCGGCCGCCTGGCTGTTGCATGGCGCCGAATCCAAGCTGGCGGGGGTGGCCATCCGGCACGACGTGCGGCTGACGCTCTTCCACGGGAGGGGCGGAGCCATCGGTCGCGGCGGTGGACCCATGAACCGCGCCATCCTGGCCGGTGCGCCGCACTCGCTGGGCGGGCACATCAAGATCACCGAGCAGGGTGAGGTCGTGGCCGACCGTTATGCCAACCGCGACATCGCGCTGCGACACCTCGAGCAGCTCACGAACGCCGTGCTCATGGCCTCCTCCAGCGGCCACGAGCGCATGGTGCAGACGGCGCGCCGGAGCGCCAACGCCATCATCGAGGAGCTCGCAGACCGCGCGGCCAGGGCCTACCGGGCGCTGGTCTGGGAGGATCCCGAGTTCGAGACGTACTACGTGGCGGCGACGCCCATCGCCGAGCTCTCCGAGCTGACCCTCGGATCGCGGCCAGCTGCGCGCGGGGACGGCGGCGTCTCGCTGGCGAAGCTGCGCGCCATCCCCTGGGTGTTCTCGTGGGCCCAGTCGCGCGCCTTCCTGCCTGCCTGGTACGGCCTTGGCACGGCCGTGCAGGTCTACGAGGCGGACCATGGCCGAGGCGCCACCGGGCAGCTCCAGGCGCTCTATCGCGAGACTCCCTTCTTCACGGGCGTCATCGACGTCGTGGAGATGGCCCTCGCCAAGGTCGACCTGGCTGTGGCGGGCCTCTACGCCAGCCTGGCCGCCGCGCCCGCCGGGGAGCGCATCTGGGCCACCATCCGCTCCGAGTACGAGCGCAGCGTGGCCGCCGTCTTGCGGATCACCGGCCGCGAGCACTTGCTCGACGCGTCGCCCTCACTGCAACGCTCCATCCAGCTGCGCAATCCGTATGTCGACTCGTTGTCGGAGATCCAGGTCATGCTGCTGGGTCGCCTGCGCGCCATGACGCCGGACGACCCTGATCGCCCCCGTCTGCAGCGCCTCGTCCAGCTGACCGTGAGCGGTGTCGCCGCGGGACTGCAGAACACGGGGTAGTGCGCGACAGCCCGGCCCCCGCCCCGGGACACGATGCTCGTCCCGAGATGCGACCCGCTGGCACGGACGCCCGATCCGCTGGCGCTCACCCATACCCGTACCCGCACCCCCCCGCCAGCACCTCGACGACCTGCCGAACGGACCGTCGCGACCTGACCTCCGCGCCCGCCCCTGGGACTGCTGGGTGGCTAGACTCGCCAGTGTGATCAGCTTGACCCGGAGCGGTCGCCTCCCGGTGGAGGAGCGGCCGGCCTTCAACACCCACGTCCACCTGCCACCCAACTTCTCGGCCTTCGACACGGTCGAGGACGCCGTCGCCACGGCGGCCCGCGAAGGTGTCCGCATCATCGGTTCTTCCAACTTCCACGACTTCGGCGTCTACGACCGATTCGCCGCCGCCGCCCGAGCCCACGGCGTAGCGGCCCTCTTCGGCCTGGAGTTCATCTCCGTCCTGGAGGAAGAGCAGCGCCGAGGCATCAAGATCAACGACCCCGGCAACCCCGGTCGCGCCTACATCTGCGGCAAGGGCATCCCGGCGCCGACCGCACCCAGCGCCGCGACGCGGGCCTTCATGGACACCGCCAAGGCCTCCAACGAGGCCCGCACGCGCCAGATGGTGGACCTCATCGGCGGCATCTTCGCCGCTGCCGGCCTGCCCCTCGAGGTCAGCTACGTCTCCATCCTGGCGGACGTCGCCGGCCGCGCGCAGGTCCCCCAGGAGTGGGTCGTGCTGCAGGAGCGTCACGTGGCCCTCGGCTTCCAGCTGGGTTTCTTCGCACAGGTCCCCACCGAACGCCGCGCCGCGCTCCTCGAGAAGGTCTACGGCACGCCCCCCAAGGCTGCCCCGGATGACGCGGTCGCGACCCAGGGCGAGCTGCGCTCCCGCCTCATGAAGGCGGGCTGCCCGGCATTCGTGGAGGAGACGCCCATCCCGTTCACCGAGGGCCTCGCCTTCGTGCTGGGCCTCGACGCCATCCCGGTCTACCCCACCCTGGCCGACGGCGTCATCCCCATCTGCGGTTTCGAGGACCCGGTGGAGGATCTCATCGAGCGCATCCTGGGCTACGGCATCCACGGAGCGGAACTCATCCCCATCCGCAACACGCCGGAGGTCGTCGACCGCTACGTGCGTGCCTGGCGCGACGCCGGCATCTTCGCCATGGTCGGCACCGAGCACAACACGCAGGAGCGCATCCCGGTCGGCCCCACCTGCCTGCAAGGTGTGCCCCTCTCCCCGGAGGTCCTGGACATCTGCTGGGAAGGCACCTGCATCGTGGCCGCGCACCAGCATCTGCGCGCAGCCGGGGAGCCCGGCTACGTCGACCGCCAGGGCGCTCTGAACCCCGGCTTTCCGGATGGCGAGTCCCGCATCCGCTACTTCGCGCAGCTCGGCGAGCACGTCCTCGTCGAGGCCATCTCGGAGGCAACCCGATGACCGAACCTGGCCGCGCACCCCGGCCCTTGCTCGACCTCTCTGATGCGGTCATCCGCCAAGCCGTCGAGATGTCGCAGCGCTT
The DNA here is from genome assembly GCA_963805585.1 of uncultured Chloroflexia bacterium. GTDB lineage: Bacteria > Chloroflexota > Limnocylindria > Limnocylindrales > CSP1-4 > JAFMJV01. The sequence continues at coordinate 43,309 of CAWDUR010000029.1, forward strand.
CGGGCGTGACAGCGAGTACTCACGAGGAGGCGGCGGCAACTCGTCGGTGAAGGCCGATGGCGTCGTCTACATCAAGCCCAGCGGCGTGCCCCTGGCAACACTCGAGGCGAACGACCTCGTGCCCCTGGAGATGGCGCCGCTGCTGGACCTGCTCCATGGACGCGCCGGTGCGGAGGCGGAGGCCCGCCTGGAGGGCCAGCCCGACCCCGTCATGCGCATGGCCGCGCGGGCCCGACTGGCCGAGGCCAAGGGCCGACGTCCCTCCGTGGAGCTGCTCTTCCACTCGATGCTGCCGGAGCGTTTCGTGCTCCATACGCACCCTATCGTGCCCAACAGCGTGACCTGCAACCGGGAGGGCGAGTCGATCGCGGCGCGTATCTTCGGTGATGAGGCGCTATGGGTGCCCTACACGAATCCGGGGCTACCGCTGGCACGTGCCATCCGAGACCTGCGAGCGGCCTTCGAGGCGCGCACCGGCAGGCCCGCCCCGCGTGTCACGCTCATGGGCAATCACGGCATCATCGTCACCGGGGACACGATCGACGAGGTCGCCGAGCGCTGCCAGTTCGTGATGGCCACCGTCCGCGCGGAGCTGTCGCGCAACGGCATCTCGGTCGATGGGACCGGCCGCCCACCCCGGCGGGTGGCCGATGACCCGGCTGTGGCCGCCGAGCTCGTGGCCGCCATCGCACCGTCTTTGCGGGGCCTGCTGGCCGCGGAGGGACCGCTCAAGGTCGTGTCCTACGACCCGGCCTCCCGGGCCGCCGAATACTTCGAATCGGAAGCCGGCAGGGCCGCCGTGAAGGGTGGACCCCTCTCACCAGACCAGATCGTCTATGCCGGCTCCTTCCCGCTGCTCTTCGAGCCGCCAGCGGACGCGCCGGCGGAGGCCATCCCGGCCCTGCTGCGTGAGGAACTCGCCCAGAACCTGGCAGACCACGGCACGCCTCCGATCCTGACGGTCGTGCCGGGTCTCGGGATCTTCGCCGCCGGCGACACCTACAAGGAAGCCGATCTGGCACGGCTCATCTACCTCGATGCCATGCGGGTGTCGCAGGGCGCCGATGCCATCGGCCAGGTGCGAGCCCTGAGTGACTCGGAGCGTAGCTTCATCGAGACATGGGAGGTGGAGGCCTACCGGCGCAACGCCGCCGCTTTCAGCCGCGGCCGCGGCCGCTTCGGGGGGCGCATCGCGTTGGTGACTGGGGCCGCCCAGGGCTTCGGGTTGGAGATCGCCAGGGGGCTCGCGGCTGCTGGCGGGCACGTCATCCTGGCCGATGTCAACGCCGCGCTCGCGGCCGAGCGAGCCGCGGAGCTGGAAGCCGCCCACGGACCGGGCCGCGCCTGGTGGGTGGCCATGGACGTCTCGGACGAGGCCTCGGCCACGGCGGCCGTTCGTGCCGTGGTCGAGCGCTACGGCGGCCTCGACCTGCTCGTCTCGAACGCCGGCGTCCTGCGGGCGGGATCGGTGGCGGGCCAATCACTGGCCGACTTCGACCTTGTCACGCAGGTCAACTATCGCGGCTACTTCCTGGCCGTGCGGGCCGTGGCACCCGTCATGGCCCGCCAGCACGCCGCCCGCCCGGAGACCCTGGGCGACATCATCGAGGTCAACTCCAAGTCGGGCCTCGAGGGCTCCAAGCGCAACTTCGCCTACTCGGGCTCCAAGTTCGGGGGCATCGGCCTCACCCAGTCCTTCGCCCTCGAGCTCATCGAGGACGGCATCAAGGTCAACGCCATATGCCCCGGCAACTACCTCGACGGGCCGCTCTGGTCGGACCCGCAGAACGGGCTCTTCGTGCAGTACCTGCGCGAGGGCAAGGTGCCCGGCGCGGAGACCGTGGACGACGTTCGCCACGCCTATGAGGCCAAGGTGCCGATGGGCCGCGGCTGCACGCCGGAAGATGTCCTGGAAGCCATCTTCTACCTGGTCGCCCAGCAGTACGAGACCGGGCAGGCCCTGCCGGTCACCGGAGGCCAGGTGATGCTGTCATGACCACGCGACCCATCCCCGCCACCCAGCGGGCCATCCAGTTCGTGGCAGCGGACACGGTCATCCTCAACCCGGCCAAGCCGGTCCCGCAGCTGCGCCCCACGCAGGTCCTGGTGAAGGTGGAGGCGGTGGGCATCTGCTTCTCGGACACGAAGCTGCTGCACGCCTTCACGGCCCATCCCCGCAAGGGCGAGGTGCAGAGCGGCCTGGACCCGGAGGTCCTCGCCGAGATCCCCAGCTATGTGCCCGGCGAGCTGCCCACCGTGCCGGGCCACGAGTGCTGCGGGCGCATCGTGGCCGTTGGATCCGCGGTGACGCAGCACCGCGTCGGCGAGCGCGTGCTCGTGCAGACCGACTACCGGCACCTGCCCACGGCCACCTCCAACGCCTCTTTCGGCTACGACTTCGAGGGTGGGCTGCAGGAGTACGTGGTCATGGATGAGCGCGTCATCCTGGACCCGGAGACCGGCGAACGCTTCCTCATCCCCGTGGCCGAATCGCCCAGCGCCTCCGCGGTCGCGCTGCTGGAGCCGTGGGCCTGCGTGGAGCGCGCCTACGCCACGGATGAGCGTGCCACCCTGACGCAGGGCGGCCGACTCCTGGTCGTCGCGGAGGCCGGGCACGTCGTCGTCGGCCTGGCCCAGTTGGTCGCCGCGTCGGCGCCCGCCGGCGTGGCCGCGGTGCTGGCAGAGAGCGCACAGCGTGAGACCCTCGTGGCCGAGCTGGCCTCCGGCCCGGCGGCCTGGTCCGGCATCGACGGCATCGTCGAGACGAACGACCTGGCGTCCTTGCCGGCCGGTTCCTTCGACGACATCGTCTACTTCGGCGCGGACCCGGCCCGCATCGAAGAGCTCCAGGCGCTGCTCGCCCCGAAGGGCGTCATCGACCTCGTCCTGGGAGGCCAGCGGCTGGGTCGGCCCGTGGAGGTCGACGTCGGGCGCATCCATTACGACCTCACCCGTTGGCTCGGCACGACCGGCCCCTCGGCCGCCGACGGCTACGCCATGGCGCCCGGCACGGGAGAGCTGCGTGACGGTGAGCGGGTGGGCATCATCGGCGCTGCCGGCCCGATGGGCTTCATGCATGTCATCCGCGCGCTGGCCTCCGGCCGGCCCGGGCTGTCCGTGACCGCGATCGACATCGACGAAGGAAGACTGGCGCACCTGGCAGAGGTGGCCATCCCGCTGGCCGATGCCCGTGGCCTGTCGTTCGCCTGGCTCGACAGTCGAGTGACGCAGCCGGAGCCCGGCTTCACCCGGGTCGGGGTCATGGTGCCCTCCCCCGCCCTGGCGGCAGAGGCCGTGCGACTGGCCGGCGACGGCGCCATCGTGGACCTCTTCGCCGGGTTCGCCATCGGCACGCGCGCCCCCCTGGACCTTGACGAGCTGGTGCGCAAGGGTGTCTACCTCATCGGTACGAGCGGCTCCATGATCAGTGACATGCGGGCCGTGCTGGCCAAGTTGGAGTCGGGCGTGCTGGACACCAACATCAGCGTCGATGCGATCTCCGGCCTGGAAGGCGTGGCCGACGCGCTGGCGGCGGTCCAGGCTCGCACCTCCGGCGGCAAGATCGTCATCTACCCCATGTTGTCCGGGGTGGGCATGCTGAAGCTACCCGAGCTGGCCTCGAGCCTGCCCGCCGTGGCGGCCGCGCTGGACCAGGGGCTCTGGACGCGTGCCGCCGAGGAAGCGCTGCTGGCTGCCGCCGGACCAGGCTCCGGAGTGGATGCCGGCGCCGCGGGCGCCGCGGCCCAGGAGGACTGACATGACCGACCAGCGAGGCCTGCGCTACGTGGCGCTCGACTTCGGGGCCGAGAGCGGCCGCACGATCGTGGGACGCTTCGACGGCGACCTGCTCTCCATCGAGCCCGTCCATCGCTACCCCAACACCCCGGTGCGCATGGGCGGCACCCTCTTCTGGGACTTCCCCCGCCAGTTCGGGGACATCCTCGGCGGCCTGGAGCGAGCCGCCGTGGACGGGCCGGTGGCCTCGGTGGCGGTCGACACCTGGGGCGTCGACTACGGCTTCATCGATGCGCGCGGGCGACTCCTTGCCAACCCGGTCCACTATCGCGACACCCGTCACGAGAAGATGCCGGAGGTCGCGTTCGAGATGGTGCCGCGAGCGGAGATCTACGCTGCGACCGGCATCCAGTTCATGTCCATCAACACGCTCTTCCAGCTGCTCAGCGAAGTGCGCGCGGGCGACCCGCTGCTCCGCCAGGCGGACCGGCTGCTGATGATGCCGGACCTCTTCAACCACTTCCTCTGCGGCAGCGTCGTGGCCGAGTACACGGAGGCCACCACGAGCCAGTGCCTGGACCCCTGGACGCGCGACTGGGCCCGGCCGCTCTTCGATCGCCTCGGCATCCCCACCGACTTCCTGCCCGAGGTCGTGGCGCCGGGCACCGTCCTCGGCGAGCTGCTGCCCGGCGTGGCCGAACAGACCGGCCTCACCGGCACGCAGGGTCGTGGCGGCGGCCGCGCACGACACCGCATCGGCCGTGGCCGGCACCCCGCTGGCCGGTCCATCGACCGCCTACATCTCGTCGGGCACCTGGTCGCTGGTCGGCCTGGAGGTCACGGCAGCCGGTCGTGGACGAGCGTGCGCTGGCCGCCAACGTCACCAACGAGGGCGGCTACGGCGGCACGATCACGCTGCTCAAGAACGTCATGGGCCTCTGGTTCGTGCAGCAGTGCCGCAGCGCACTGTGGAGCCCGGACGAGCGCCCCTCCTACGAGGAGCTCTCGACCATGGCCGGCCGCGGGTCCCTCCGGCACCGCCTTCGTGGATCCCACCGACGGCCGCTTCCTGTGGCCCGGCGACATACCCACGCGCGTCCGCGAGTTCTGCGCCGAGACCGGGCAGCCCGTGCCGCAGGACACGCCGACCCTGCTGCGCGTCATCCTCGAGTCGCTGGCCCTTCGCTACGCCGTCGTCTTCGATGAGCTCGAGACCGTCACCGGGCCAGCCCATCGAGCAGATCCACATCGTGGGCGGCGGCGTCAACAACACGCTGCTCTGCCAGCTGACCGCGGACGCCAGCGGCCGACAGGTGGTGGCCGGGCCCGTGGAGGCCACGGCCATCGGCAACATCGCCATCCAGGCCATCGCCACCGGGCGAGCTGCGCGGACATCGGCCAGGCGCGCGAGCTCATCGCCCGCTCGTTCCCGACGGTGATCTACGAGCCGAGGGGCGACTGGTCGGAGGCGCGCGCCAGGTACGCAGCCATGCAGGCCTCACGCTCGCAGGCGTGAGGCGCGCGTAGACTCGGTGGGAGCGGCAGCTCCGTCGAGCGATAGCTCCCGGCCCGGAGGGCCGAGGAGGGGAAGGAGCGATCGATGAACAAGATCGGGATCCATGCGCTGGTCTGGGCCGGCAGCTGGGGCGCCAGGGAGTGCGAGTACACCGTCGCCAGCAGCAAGGAGGCGGGCTACGACCTGGTCGAGTTCCCCGTCTTCCAGCCGGCCGCGATGGACATCGAGGCCATCCAGCGGGCGCTCTCGGCCAACGGCATGACGGCCACCTGCTCGCTGGGCCTCTCGCTTCGACAAGGACATCAACAGCGAGGACCCGGACTGCGTGGCCCGCGGCGAGGCGCTCCTCCACGACGCCCTCATGGCCGCCCGTGACCTGGGCTCGCCGTACCTCGGCGGCGTCATCTTCAGCGCCCTCGGGCCCTACTCGGACATGCCCACGGAGCGCAGCCGGCAGAACTCCATCGACGCCATCCGCCGCCTCGCGGAGAAGGCCGCGCCGCTGGGCATCACCCTCGGCCTCGAGTTCGTCAACCGCTACGAGTCGAACCTGCTCAACACGACCGCGCAGACGGTCGACTTCATCGCCGAGGTCGGCCTGCCGAACGTGGTCGTGCACGCCGACTCGTACCACATGAACATCGAGGAGAACGACTTCCGGACGCCCATCGTGGCCGCCGGCGACAAGATCGGCTACGTCCACATCGGCGAGAACCACCGCGGCTACCTGGGCTCCGGGCACGTCAACTTCCCGCAGCTCTTCGCGCGCGCTCGCGGAGATCGGCTACGACGGGCACCATCACCTTCGAGTCCTTCTCGTCGGCGGTCGTGGACGAGGACCTCTCCACGATCCTGCGCATCTGGCGCAACGTCTGGACGGACGGCATGGACCTCGCCAAGCAGGCCCGCGGGTACATCGCCGCCCAGATGGAGGCGGCCGCCCAGGGCTGATCGGCGGGGACGGCGCATCGGGGCATCGGCCGGCTCACGGCGATGCAACAGCGAGGCGGACATCGAGGCAGCCGGCGCGCGGTACCGCATCCGGGCGACCCCGCCGCTCGCGAGCTTCGAGTGGTCAGGCCCCGGTCTGCTGACGGACGGGCCCGCGCCGTCCGACCTAGAAGTCGAAGTCGTTGATGTTCTCAGCGGTGTAGATGAAGGGCGCGCCAAGCAGCACTTCGCTGCCGTTGACGACCTGCAGGTCACCGAGCTTGCCGGCGCTGACGGAGGTGTCGCCCGGGCTGAACGTGCCGTCGACGACGGCACGCATGACGTAGGTGGCGGCATAGCCGAGGTCCACCGGGTTCCACAGCACGACCGACTTGACGCAGCCGGCATCGACGTACGGCTTCATGGCGTTCGGGGTCGCCAGACCGATGACGGAGACCTTGCCGCAGAGGTCGGCCTGGGTCACGGCGTCAGCCGAGCTCGGGGTGGCCACGCTGGTCATGCCGAGGATGCCCTGGATGCCATCACCGTACTTGTTGAGGAGCGTCTGGGCCTGGCTGAAGGACAGCGGCGCGTCCTCCTGGGCCTCGAGCGTCTCGAGCCAGGTCAGGTTCGGGTAGCACTTCTCGGCATAGGCTTCCATCTCGGCGATCCAGCGCGCCTGGTTCGGCGTGGTGAAGGTGCTGGTGACGATGCCGAAGGAGGCGGCGTCGCCCTGCTCGGCCACGAGGCTGTCGATCATGGCCTTGGCGATGCCGTTGAACTCGGCCTGGTTGACGAACCACTCGCGGGCCTCGGGCACGGAGTTGGCGTCATAGCCGACGACATGGATGCCGGCCTCGAGGGCCTTCTGTCAGGACCGGGGCGATGGCCACCGGGTCGTTGGCGGCGAAGAGCACGCCGTTCACGCCCTGCGTGATGTAGTTGTCGATGAAGGCGATCTGCTCATCGATGTTGCCGGCCGTGGGGCCGTCGTTGATGACTTCCACGTTGCCCAGCTCAGCGGCGGCTTCCTGCATGCCCTGCGCGGTGGCGTTGAAGTAGCCGATGCCGATGAGCTTGGGGATGTCGACGATGGTGATCGGCTGGCCGGCCAGATCCGGCGGGTTGGTCGGCTGGCCGCCGTCGTAGTCGATGGCTGCCGGGGCAGGCGCGGCTTCGTCAGCCGTGCACGGCAGCGGGTTGGTCGGCAGGTCGTCGCCGCCGGCCCAGCGGTCCTGCGCAGCGACGCTGGCGAACGAGCCGAAGGTCAGGCCGATCGCGGCAGTGAGCACGATGATCTTGCGCATGTTGTCAGTCCATCTCCTCGTGTGGTCGAAACTGTGACGGTGCGTGCCGGTCCATGGGGACCGCCTAACCCTGGTCGAGTTCCGGGTCACCTCCTCTCGACGAACATGGTAGGCCTAGTGTTGTCCGGGGAGAAGCCGCTTCAGCCGCGCCGGCGGGTTCTGGATGAACTGGTTGAGGAGCACGGCGCCGATGAGGATGACGCCCACGACGATGGTCGTGGAGTCACCCTTGGCGCCGGAGAGCGCCAGGCCGTTCTTCATGAGCTGGATGAGCGCCAGGCCAAGGACGGTGCCGACGATGGTGCCGCTGCCGCCGAAGATGCTGGTGCCGCCCACGACGACCGCGGTGATGGCGGTCAGCTCGATGCCGTTGCCCATGTCCGAGCGGGTGGTGCTCACGCGCGAGACGTAGACCCAGGCCGCCAGGCCGGACATGAAGCCCGAGAGCGTGTAGATGATGAGCTTGTTGCGCTGCACGGGCAGGCCGCTGAAGCGCGCCCCGGTCTCGTTGTTGCCGATGGCGTAGAGGGACCGGCCGAAGGGCGTCCAGGCCAGGGCGGCGCCGATGGCGATGATGGACAGGACCACGATGAGCAGCTGGTTGGGGATGCTCGTGAGGTCGCCCAGGAAGTTCTTCTGGCCCAGGATGTAGAACCACTCCGGGTAGCCGCGCACCGAGCGGGCCTGGGCGATGCCCTCCGCCAGGCCGCGGAAGAGCGCCAGCGTGGCCAGCGTGGTGATGAGCGGCGGCAGCCCCACCCGCGTGATGAAGAGGCCGTTGAAGAGGCCGCAGGCGGTGCCGATGAGGAGGGCCACGACGATGGCCAGCTCCAGCGGCAGGCCCCAGTTGTACCAGGCCACGCCGAGCATGATGGCCACCAGGCCCATGATGGAGCCCACCGACAGGTCGATGCCGCCGGTGATGATGATGAGCGTCATGGGCAGCGCGATGAGCGCGATCTCGGCGGCCAGGCGGCCCTGGTTGAGGAGGTTCTCGACGGTCAGGAACTTGTCCGACTGCATCGACAGCAGCAGGACGCCCACGACGAGGATGACGAAGAGGATCGTCTCCTGGCGCAGCAGGATGCGCTGCAGGCGGCTGGGCTCGGCGGAGCTGGGCGTGGGCGGGGTTCGCGGTCGTCATCTCGGCCTGCCTACTGCCGTTCCTGGCGCCGGCGGCGCACGACATCGGAGAGCACGGTCACCAGGATCAGGATGCCCAGGATGGCCTTCACCCAGAAGGGCGAGATGTTCACGAAGACCAGCGCCGAGCCGATGAAGCGGATGAGGATGGCCGCCAGCGTGGAGCCGATGACGGTGCCCACGCCGCCCAGGATGGAGACGCCGCCCACCACGGAGGCGGTGATGACCTGCAGCTCCAGGCCCGGGGTCACGACGGCCTGGATGGTCTGGTACTGCGTCGCGTACATGACGCTGGCGATGCCGGCGAAGAGGCCGCTGAGGATGAAGGTCGTCATCAGGATGCGGCGCGTGTCCAGGCCGGAGAGGCGCGCCGCCTCCGCGTTGCCGCCGACCGCGTACTGGGAGCGGCCGGTGCGGCTGTAGCGCATCCACAGGAAGGCCACGGCGGTCAGGACGATCATGATCCAGACCGGGATGGGGATGCCCAGGAAGTCCTCCATGGCGAAGCTGTAGCCCTCGGGCAGGTTGTAGAGGGTGTTGCCGCCGGCGACCAGGATGAGGCCGCCCTTGAGGATGCTGAACATGCCCAGCGTGACGACGATGGCCGGGATCTTCAGGTAGGCCACGAAGAAGCCGTTGATGGCGCCGATGAGCATGCCGCCCAGGACGGGCACCACCCAGGCCGCGACGTTCACGAGCGATGGAGCGGCAGCCGGCGTCGGCGAGACCCAGGGCCACGTAGCCGGAGAGTGTCACCAGCACGCCGATGGCGGCGCCGACGGAGATGTCGATGTTGCCGGTGATGATGATCATCGACATGCCGATGGCGGCCACGGCGATGTAGGCGTTGACGTTGAAGAGGTCGCTGACGTTGTTCCAGGCCAGGAACTGGTTGTTGTAGAGCCCGACGCCGACGAAGAGGGCCACCAGCAGGACGAGGAGCAGGCCCTCCTGGGTGCCCAGCAGCCGGCGGGCGGTGCCCAGGAAGCGATTGCCCCTGGGAGGTCGCCTGGGCCGGGGCTGGCGGCGCTCATGCGGCACCTCCGGCCGCGGGGCTGGCTGGCGGCGTGTCGAGCGATGACGACCTGGTCGCTCATCATGGCCGCACCGACGTTGTGCTGGTCGGCCTCCGCGCGGCTGAACTCCGCCACCAGGCGACCCTGGCGCATGACCAGGACGCGGTCGCTCATGCCCAGCACCTCGGGCAGCTCGCTGGAGATCATGAGGATGCCCAGGCCCTGCTGCGCGAGCTCGCTCATGAGCCGGTGGATCTCCGCCTTGGCGCCCACGTCCACGCCGCGGGTGGGCTCGTCGACGATGAGCAGCTTGGGCTTGCTGGCCAGCCACTTGCCGACCACGACCTTCTGCTGGTTGCCGCCGGAGAGCTTGTTGACGACCTGCTCCCCGCTGGTGGCGATGATGTTGAGCTGGCGTGATCATGTCCGCGCCGACGCGGCGCTCGGCGGACTTGTCCACCATGCCCACGCGCGTCAGCGAGCCCAGGATGGCCATCGAGATGTTCTCGCGGATGCGCATCTCCCGGACCAGCCCCTGCGTGCCGCGGTCCTCCGGCACGTAGGCGATGCCCAGCTTCATGGCCTGGCCGGGCGAGCGGATGTCCACCTTCTGGCCTTCGATGAGGATCTCGCCCGAGTCCGGCGCCAGGATGCCGAAGACGAGCTGCGCGGTCTCGCTGCGACCGGATCCCACCAGGCCCGCCATGCCCACGATCTCCCCGCCGCGGACCGTGAAGCTGACGTCCTGGGTGGTCGGCCTGCGGGTGAGGTTGCGGACCTCCAGCACGTCACCGCGCACCTCGCTGGGCAGCTTGGGGAAGAGCTCCGTGATGGTCCGACCGACCATCATGCGGATGAGCTCGCCCTCGCTGACCTCCGCCACGGGCTTCGAGCCGACGAAGTGGCCGTCGCGCAGCACCGTCACCCGGTCGGCCAGCTCGAAGACCTCCTGGAGCCGGTGGCTGATGTAGATGACGGCCACGCCGCGCTCCTTGAGCAGGCGCACGATGCCGAAGAGGCGCTCCACGTCCGATTCGGTCAGGGCCGCCGTGGGCTCGTCCATGATGAGCACGCGGGCGTTGATGGAGAGGGCCTTGGCGATCTCGACGCGCTGGCGGTTGCCCACGTTGAGCGTGCCGACCTTGCGCTGGACGTCCATGTCGTGGATGTTCAGCGAGGCCAGGATCTCGCGGGCACGGTCGTTCATGGCGCCCCAGTCCACGACGCCGATGCGGCCGACCTCCCGCCGCGGGGCATGGCCCATGAAGATGTTCTCTGCCACGGACAGCTCCGGGTAGAGGCTCAGCTCCTGGTACATGGTGGCCATGCCCGCCGCCTGCGCCTGGTGCGGGCTGTCGAAGGTGACCTCCTGGCCGTCGATGCGGATGGTGCCCGTGTCCGGCTTGTGGACCCCGGAGATGACCTTGATGAGCGTGGACTTGCCGGCGCCGTTCTCGCCCACCAGGGCGTGGATCTCTCCGGCAGCGACCGCGAAGGACGACGTCCTCCAGGGCCCGGACACCCGGGAACTGCTTGCTGATGCCCTCGAGCTCGAGCAGCGCGGTCATGCGGTCTCGGTCCTACTCCCCTCCGCCAGCGCGACACCGGGGCCGACAGGCGGTCCGGGGGCGGGCGTCTCTCCTTGCCTCGTACCATACCAATCCCAGCGCGCCCGGTAGCATTCGTTTGCACACCTTGCGTCCGTCAGTGGAGTCGAACCATGAACTCACGAGAGCGCGTCCTGCGAGCCCTGCGTCGTGATGGCCTGCCGGACCGGGTCCCCCTCCAGTTCGACCTGTCTCGTCCCCTGCTCGAGGCCTTCAGCCAGAAGCTCGACATCCCCATCGGCTGGCAGCCCAACTACTACGAGGATCTCAAGTACCGCACCTCGGGCAACGAGATCCGGGTGGCCATGGGCAGCGACTGCGTGCTGGTCGGCGGTGGCGTGCCTGCCGGCTTCGAGCCGGAGCAGACCGACGACGGCTGCATCGTCAACGAGTTCGGCATGAAGATGCGGATGGGCCTCGCCTGGTACGACGTGGTCGAAGGGCCCCTGGAGCAGGCCAGCACCGTGCAGGAGGTCCGGGACCTGCCCTTCCCTGATCCGGCCGACGAGGCGCGCTTCGCCGACGCCCGACGCTACATCGACCGATACCGAGGCGAGTACTTCATCATCGGCGACGTCGAGCTGACGATGTTCGAGATGGCCTGGCACATGACCGGGCTGCAGAAGTTCATGACCGACATGGCCATGGGCGAGCCGTACATCGAGGCGCTCCTCGACCGCACCATGGAGTTCAGCATCGCCATCGGGCGACGACTCGTGGAGCTGGGCGTGGACGGCATCTGGACCGGGGACGACTTCGGCGCGCAGAACGGCATGATGATCTCGCCGGACATGTGGCGGCGCCTCTTCAAGCCGCGCATGGCGGAGGTCTTCCGCCAGTTCCGCGCCATCAACCCCGATGTCGTGGTCATGTACCACTGTGACGGGGCCATCGCACCCATCCTCGACGACCTCATCGAGATCGGCCTCGATGTCTTCAATCCGGTGCAGCCCAACGTCCCGGGCCATGAGCCGCACGAGCTCAAGGCCAGGTTCGGGGATCGTCTCTCGTTCTGGGGTGCCATCGACCAGCAGCATCTCCTGCCCAATGGCAGCCCCGAGGAGATCGACGCGGACGTCAGGGCCAAGATCGAGGCACTGGGGTCCGGTGGCGGCTACATGGTGGCGCCGGCGCACATCCTCCAGGGCGACACGCCGGTGGAGAACGTGGAGGCCTTCATCGAGGCCGTCAGGCGCCACGGCGTCTACGCCTGAGCGGGCGGACACCCTTTCCCGGATACGAAACGACCCCGGCCCGCCGAGGCGGACCGGGGTCATCGCTTCGTCGCAGCGCGCGGTCAGCCCGCGGCAGCCTCGACGTTCTCGGCGTTGTAGACCGTGAAGGGGCCCATCAGGACACGAAGCGCACCTTCGACGTCCGGGCGGGTCGGGTCCGCGGTGATCTCGAACGTGGTGTTGCCGCTGATGGGACGACCGACCTCGAACGTCTCACCCGCAACGCCCTCGAGCGCACCGGTGGACAGCAGGTAGCCGACGTAGTAGGCCAGGTAGCCCAGGTCGACGAAGGACCACAGGGCGAACTCGGGCGCGCAGCCGTTCAGCGTGAAGTCCACCATCTCCCCCGGGAGGCCCAGGCCTGAGACCTTGACCTGCTCGCAGAGGCCCTCATCCTGCATGGCCTTGGCGGCGGCAGCGATACCCACCGTCGTGGGGGCCATGATGACCTCGAGATCGGGGTACTTGTCGACGAGCGCGATGGCGGCGCTGTAGCTGTCCTCGGACTTGTCGTTGCCGTAGACGGTCTCGACATGCTCGATGCCCGCGTACTTCTCGTCGTTGGCCAGGACGTCCAGGTAGGACTCGATCCAGGCGTTCTGGTTGGCAGCATCCGGGGAGGCTGACAGGACCGCGACCTGGCCACCGTCCTCACCCACGAGCGAGAGCGCCATGTCGGCCATGACCTTGCCGGTCTCGGCGAAGTCGACCTGGGCCACGAAGACACTCTCGCCCTCGGCCGACGGGATCGGCGAGTCCCACGTCACGACCTTGGTGCCGGCCTCCTGCGCAGCGGCCGCGACGGGCGCGATCTGGTCACCCGCGTTGTTCGACAGCAGGAGCGCGTCGACGCCCTGGGTCGGCGCATTGGTCACGATCTCGATCTGGCCGGCGACGCTGTTGTCCGCCGTGGGGCCGGTGAACGTCAGGGGGGTCGGGTTCTGCAGCTCGGCAGCCGCCTCCTCGGCACCCTGGTTGGCCTGGTCGAACACGGTGATGCCCAGGAACTTGGGCAGCAGCAGCACGTTGACGTCCTGCCCGGGCTCAGCCTGGACGGGATCCTGCGCCAGCACAGGTCCAGAGAAGGCCGAGACCGTGAGCGCGACCGCCGTCAGCGCGGCGAGGGTCTTGTTTCGCATGAGCACCGTACTCCTCCACTCACGATGTCCTCCGGGCTGGAGCCCGAGATCGATCGGGGCCATCGTACGGTGCTGACGAAGCCGGCGCCAGCCCTGATGCAGCCGTCGGACCGCGGGGATGCGTTGCCGACCCGCCAGCTCCCGGCGCCCTTGCTCCTGGAGGCCGCTTCGTGTGCCAACGAACGGCGGCGCGCCCAGGCCTGGTAGCGCTCGATGAGGTTGGGCACGAGGACCGAGAGGATGAGGAGCAGGCCGACGACACCGGTCTGGGTGTGACCGGGCACGTTGGCCAGGCCGAGGCCGTTGCGGATGTTGAGCACCAGCATGGTGGATAGGAAGACGCCCAGCATCGTCCCCGAGCCGCCGAAGATGCTGACGCCGCCCAGCAGCACGATGGTGATGATGTCGAGCTCCCAGCCGATGGCCGTACTGCCGCGCACGGCCCCGAGGTGCGCGGCCAGCAGGATGCCGGCGAACGCGGCGGTGACCGCACTGATGACCATGATCTTCATCTTGTGACGGCGCACACCGACGCCCGAGTAGAGCGCCACGTCCTTGCTGCTGCCGATGACGTAGGTCCGTCGGCCGAAGCCCGACGAGCCCAGCACGACGGCGGCGAGGATGAGCAGCCCGATGTAGACGAAGATGACGAAGGGGACACGATCGAGGACTGGGGCTGCATCGAGCGCCCCGACCACGCCGCTCAAGGGCTGCTGGCCGAGGTCCTCGAACCAGGTCGGGAAGGCAGTCGGGGCGTTCCCGATGGAACGGTCCTCGATGAGCATGTAGGCGAGGCCCCGGACGGCGATGAGGCTGGCCAGCGTCACCACCAGTGACGGCAGGCCGACGACGGCGATCCAGAAGCCGTTGAAGAGACCGACGATCAGTCCGGCCAGCAGGGCCACCAGGATGCCGATCTCGATGGGCACGCCGCCCTCCCAGAGGACGGCCACGATGACCGCCGAGAGTCCCATCACCGATGCCACCGAAAGGTCGATCTCGCCGTTGATGATGACGAAGGCCATGGCCAGCACGACGATGGCCTTCTCGATGCCGATCCACCACAGGTTGACCTGGTTCTGCACGCCCTGATCGCCGATCAGGTAGTTCGGTGTGAGTGTCGTGTTGAGCAGGATGACTACGCCCAGGATGAGGAGCAGCAGGCCCTCCCACGAGCGCAGGCGGCGGACGACACGCTCGGTGATGCTCGGAGAGCCCAGGGCGGCGACGCTATCCATCGCTGACCCCCGCGGGCGCGCCCGGTGGAGCCGCCCTCGCCTCATCGCGCTGCCGCGCCCGCAGCCACCGCTTCTGCAGACGACCGGAGACGAACACGTCGCTGGCCACGGCCAGCAGGATGAGCAGCCCCAGCATGAAGTCACGCTGGAAGTCGCTGATGCCGATCCAGCGGTTGAGGGACTGGTCCAGGATCGAGATGAGCACGGCGCCGAGGAGCACGCCGATGGCCGAGCCGCTGCCACCGAAGATGTTGGCCCCACCGACGACGACCGCGGCGATGACGGCCAGCTCGAGGCCGCGGGCCGAGTCGACGGTGATGGTGCCGAACTTGGCCATCTGCATCAGGCCTCCCAGACCGGCCAGCGCACCGCAGCCGAGGTAGGCGAGGAAGACGTCCCGTTGCATCGGCAGGCCCGCCATGCGCGCGGCATCCGGGTTGGAGCCGATGGCAAAGAGCCGCCGTCCATAGGGCAGGAAGGTGATGAGCAGCTGCACCACGGCGACGACCAGCAGGGCGACCAGGAAGATCAGCCGCAGGTCGAAGCCCTCCACGCTGACGAGCGTGGTGCCGGGGAAGTTGACCATCCATTCGGGCAGCCCTCGCGTGGTGATGGTCTGCGCCTCGGCGATGGTGATGAGGAACGAGCGGTAGATCGCCAGCGTGGCCAGCGTGGTGATGATGGCGGGCACGCGACCATAGGCCACGATGAAGCCGTTGATGCCGCCCATGATCACGCCCATGCCCATGGCCATGGCCACCAGCATCAGCGGGTGAAGATCGGGCGCCTCTGTCGCGATCCAGCCGGTCGACCAGGCCACCAGCGCGACCTGCGAGCCCACCGAGAGGTCAAGGTTGCGGGTCAGCACGACCAGCAGCTGCCCGACGGCGACGACGGCGATGATGGGGAAGTCCGTGGTGATGCGGTTGAAGGTGCGGCCGCTGAGGTAGTTGTCGATCTGAGAGGCGAAGAAGATGACCAGGACGATGATGATCAGGAGCGTGATGAGCTCCCGGACCTGGCTTGGTCGCAGGCGGCGGATCAGGGCGTCGCTCATCGTCCGGGCCCGCTGACCGGCGAGAGTGTCTCGGCCTGGCCCATGGCCTGGGCGAGGATCGCTTCCTGCGTCGTCGTCCTGGCATCGACGATGTCCATCTGGCGGCCCTCGCGCATGATGAGGATGCGGTCGCTCATGGGCAGCAGCTCGGGCATGTCGGAGCTGATGAGGATGATGGCGATGCCCTGCTTGACCAGGTCGTCGATGAGATGGTGCACCTCGACCTTGGCGCCCACGTCGATGCCGCGGGTGGGCTCATCGAGCACCAGGATGCGCGGCCTGGTATCGAGCCACTTGGACAGCACGACCTTCTGCTGGTTGCCACCGGAGAGCGACGAGGCCGGGGTATCCACGCTTGGCGCGCGGATGGACAGACGCTCCCGGTAGTCCATGGCCGTCGCCCGCTCCATGGCTCGACGGATGAGACCCAAACGGTCGAGGTAGCGGCCCAGGGATGGCAGCGTGATATTGGCGCTGATGGACTGGTTGAAGATCAGGCCAAGACCACGTCGGTCCTCGGTCGCGTAGGCGATGCCCAGGGCGAGCGCGTCGTGCGAGTTCCTGATGCGGACCTCGTGGCCGTCAAGGATGATGCGACCGCTGTCGGCCGGATGGATGCCGAAGAGCGCCAGGCCCACGTCCGTCCGGCGAGCACCCACGAGACCCGCGAAGCCGAGCACCTCCCCCTTGCGCAGCTCGAAGCTGACACCTTCGAAGGCACCTTCGACGCCGAGGTCCTCGACCTGGAGGATGACCTCGCCGGGCATCGATTCGACGCGCTTGTAGAACTCCACCACCTCGCGCCCCACCATCCTGCGGATGGCTTCATGGATGGTCAGCTCGGCCCGCGGCGAGGTCGATACCCAGGCCCCGTCCCGCATGACGGTGATCCTGTCAGCCTGCTCGAACACCTCTTCGAGACGATGGGAGATGAAGAGGATGGCCACGCCCTCAGAGCGCAGCAGCTTGATGATGCCGAAGAGCTGGGCCACCTCATGGGCGGATAGGGAGGCCGTCGGCTCGTCCATGATGAGGACACGAACGTTGAGCGACAGGGCCTTGGCGATCTCGACGGTCTGCTGCTCCGCCAACGTGAGCGCCGAAGCCGGCGCCTGGACGTCGAGGCGGACGCCGAGACGGCTCAGGACCTCCTCCGCCTCCCTGCGCATGGCGCGGCGGTTGACCACGCGACCGCGGTCCCGATGGCCGATGAAGATGTTCTCAGCCACCGTGAGGTCCGGGAAGACCATGGGCTCCTGGTAGATGGCGGCGACCGCGTAGGTCTGGGCGTCGAAGGCACTGCCGATGTGGACCGGCTGCCCATCGATGTGGATGGTGCCGATGTCCGGCTGCACGACGCCGGTCATGACCTTGATGAGCGTGGACTTGCCCGCGCCGTTCTCGCCCAGGAGTGCGTGGATCTCGCCGGGCCGCAGGTCCAGCGAGACGTCGTCCAGCGCCTGGATCTCGCCGAAGCGCTTGGAGATGCCGCGCATCTCCAGGACCGGACGGACAGGCGCGACCGTCGCGGGACCATCGACCGGGCCAGCGGCGCTCCCGTCCTCCGAGCCTGGAATGGGTCCCGGAGCGGCCTGCTCGTCTCGCCCAGTCATCCGTCGGAGGATAGCCGAGCACCAGACCCCGCGAGAGCGGGTCATGCGGCCCGAGCTGTCGGGACGGCTGGGCCGAACGTCACCCGGGGGCGATCCCGAACCCCCTGGCCAGTGGATACGATGGGTGCATCGTCCGTCGCGAGGAGAGGAGCCACCCGTGGCAGCCATCCCGTTCATCGACACGCACGTCCACTTCTACGACCTCCAGCACCCCAGCCTGGAGTACGGCTGGCTGAAGCCGGGCGTCAGGCACCACATCCTCGAGGCCGTGGAACCCATCCAGGCACAACGCTACTGGGCCGACGACTGGATGGCCGAGACTCGCTTCAGCAACGTCGTCAAGTCCATCCACGTCGAGTGCGCCGTGGGAACGCCCGACCCGGTCGAGGAGACACGCTGGCTGCAGGCCTTCGCAGACCGCCTCGGGCATCCCCACGGCATCGTCGCCGAGGTGCACCTGGCGCGGCCTGATGCCGGCGAGGTCATCGAGCAGCACCTGGCTTTCGCCAACCTGCGCGGCGTGCGCGATTTCGGCGAGGGCGACTACGAGCTCGACCCGGCCTGGCGACGGGGCTTCGCCCGGCTGCGTGAGCACGACCTCGTGGCCTGCATGGATTCGCGGCCCGAACGCTACGCGCGCCTCAAGGACCTCGCCCGGGCCTTCCCCGATACCGTCATCTCGCTTGACCACGCGGGGCTTCCGCTGCGCCGTGACCAGGAGTACCTGGCTTTCTGGCGTCGTGAGCTGGCCAGCCTCGCCGAGGCGCCCAACGTCATCGTCAAGGTCTCCGCCCTGGGCATGGGCGACCCGCGCTGGACGCTCGGATCGCTGCGACCCCTGGTCCTGACCTGCATCGACCTCTTCGGCGTTGAGCGCACCGTCTTCGGCACCAACTGGCCGGTCGATCGCCTGTTCTCGTCATATCCGGATGTCGTCAATGCCTATGCCGAGATCATCGCGGGCTTCTCCGTCGCTGAGCAGACCGCCTTGTTCAGCGCCAACGCCGAGCGCATCTTCCGCATCTGAGGAGCACCATGGAGCGCTGCCTGCACTACTTCCGCCTCAATCCAGGGACGGAGACCGAGTTCGATCGACTGCATGCCCAGATCCCCGCCGAGGTGGCCCAGGCCATGGCAGAGGCCGGCCTCCACAACGTCACCGCGTTCCGCCGCGGCACCGACGTGTGGCGCTACGCAGAGGTCGAGGGAGACCGCGAACAGGCCTATCGGCGCTACCTGGACCTGCCCGCCAGCCGGGCGCGGCGCCACCTGCTGCGCGGGGTCCTGGCCGAGCTCCAGGCGCCCGACGGCGGCCTCATCTGGTACGACGAGGTCTTCCATACCGATGCTCCCTCACCCGGTGGGCCCTTCGAGCGCGCCTGCTTCAGCCTCGTCATCGATCCGCTGCGAGCCGACGAGTACGACCGTCTGCATGCGGAGCCCTGGCCGGAGATGCTGGCCGCCATCGCGGCGGCCGGCTACCGCAACTACAGCGGCTTCCGCCGTGGTGCCCACGTCGTCTACGTGGGGGACTACTTCCCCGACTTCCAGACGGTCATCGATCGCATCAACGCCACCGACGTCGCGGCGCGCTGGGGCCAGGCCCTCGACGGCGTCATCACCACCTTCACCGATGCGGACGGGCGCAACTTCAGGGCATCGGAGGTCTACCACCAGGACTGATGCGAGGCTGTCCTGACCTCCGGCCAGCTCAGGCGGGGACCGGCGCGTCCTCGCGAAGCAGGCCCTCATGCTTCAGCTCCGCCCACAGGTCGGCGGGGATGGGGTGGCGGAAGGTGGCCACGTTGCGCTCCACCTGGGCCCCCGATGCTGCGCCGGGGATGACCGCGGCCACGACCGGGTGGCCCATCACGAACTGCAGCGCGGCCGCCGCGATGGGGACCTCGTGCCGGGCACAGACGGTCTCGATGCGTCGCACCTTCGCGAGCGTGGCCTCATCCGCGGGTCGGTAGTCGGAGCGAGCCCCGGGGACCGCGCCAGTGGCCAGGATGCCCGACTGGAAGGGCGCCCCGATGACGACGCTGATGCCCCGCTCTGCGCAGATGCCGAACTCCTCGTCCAGCATCTCCTGGCGCAGCAGCGTGTAGGGCATGGCCACCAGCCAGAAATCGGGCTCGCAGAAGGCCAGGAAGCGCCGCATCATGCCCAGCTCGTTGATGCCGGCGCCGATCGCCTTCAGCAGGCCGTTCCGGCGCAGCTCCTCCAGCGCCCGCCAGCCGCTGGACTCCAGCTGGCTGAGGTAGTGCTGCACCCTGTCCTCGGTCGTGTGGGTCCAGAAGTCGAGGTCGTGGATGACGCCGATGTCGTACCAGGCCATGCCCAGGCGGAGCTGGCTCTGCTCGTAGCTGCGCATGACGCCGTCGTACGAGTAGTCGTGGTAGTGCAGGAACGGTGCCGGCGCCACCCACGGTGCGAGGTCCGGTACGGTGCCCGGCCTGGCGGCATCGAAGCAGCGGCCGACCTTCGAGGAGAGGATGTACTCGTCGCGTGGCCGGTAGCGGAGGCCAGCGCCGGTGCGCAGCTCGGACAGGCCCCGACCATACCAGGGCGACGTGTCGAAGTAGCGGATGCCGGCCTCCCAGGCGGCGTCGATGGCGTCAAGGGCGTCCCGCTCGGACACTTCCCGATAGATCGAGCCATACGTCGCCCCACCCAGCCCCAGCTGGGTGACCTCGACGCCGCTGCGACCCAGCGGTCGCCTGATGGTCGGGTCCATGGCTGTGCCTCAGTACATCAGGAAGCCACCGGAGACGTTGAGGGTCGCCCCGGTGATGTAGCTGGCGTGGTCCGAGGCCAGGAAGACGACCGGGCCGGCCAGCTCCTCGGGCTCGGCCACGTAGCCCAGCGGCGTCTGCTTCTTCATCGACTCGTAGATCTCCGGGCGACAGGCCGGTCATGAGCATCGGCGTGTGCACCTGGCCGGGCGAGACGGCGTTGACGGTGATGCCGTGCGGTCCGAACGTGCGCGCCAGGCCGCGGCACATGCGAGGTGACGCCGCCCTTGGTCGCGGCGTACGCCACCGAGCCGCCGAAGCCGCCGGTCCACCAGCCCTGCGAGCTGAACAGGATGATCCGGCCGCCCTGCCCGGCTCGATCATGCGCGTTGCCGCGCCGCGCGACCCAGGAAGAAGGCGGCCTTGAGGTTGATGTCGTGCTGGAAGTCCCAGTCGTCCTCGGTGACCTCGTCGACGCTGCCGCGGCGACGCAGCACGGCGGCCAGGTTGGCCAGCACGTAGAGGTTGCCGAGCTCCCGTCGCGCCCGCTCGACGAGCGGCGCGTGGCCCGCCAGGTCGCGCAGGTCGGCGCCGACGCCGACGTGCCCGCTGCCCTCGAGGCCGGCCACCACCTCGTCGACCGGCCCTGGTCGAGGTCCACGGCCATGACCCTGGCGCCCGTCGTCGCGAAGGCCTCGCGCGACCGCCTTGCCGATGCCGCCGGCCGCACCCGTGACGATGACGCCCTGGCCCTCGAGGCCGGCGCCGACGCTCCAGGTCATCCTCGAACCCTCCTCCTAGTGCCGCGCTCCCACCGAGGCCGGGTCGGCCAGGACCTTCTCGCTGCCGGTAGCGGTCGACGACCTCCTCGATGATCTCGATGCCCAGGCCCGGCCTGGTCGGCGGGTAGACCCAGCCGTCGACGTGCTCGAACGGCTCGGCCACCAGGTCGTGCTGCATCGGGTTGCGCAGCGGCTTGAACTCGAACAGCTTGGCGCCGACGGCGGCTGAAGCTGATGGCCAGGCTGGCCGCCGGCACGATGGCCGATCGACCAGGCGTGGGCGTTCGCCTGGCGCCGGTAGAACTCGACCCGCTCGGCGGCCTTCTTGAAGCCGGTGATGCCCTCGGCGCGCCCGGGATCGATGCCCACGACGTCGACGGTGCCGGTGGCGAGGATCTCGCTCGAAGCCGGCGAGGTCCCACTCCTTCTCGCCGTAGGCGATGAGCGAGGTCGTCTTGCTGCGCAGGTTGGCGTAGCCCTCCGGGTCCCAGGCGCCGAGCGGCTCCTCGATCCAGTGCAGGTCGTACTCCTCGAAGGCCTGGACGCGACGGACGGCGGTCATGACGTCCCACTTGACGTCTCCAGCCGCAGTCGATCATGATCAGCTGCTCGGGGCCCAGGCCCTCGCGCATCCGGCGCATGTACTCGACGTCGCGGTCGTGCTCGTAGCCGAGGCGCGCGTCGCCGCGCTTGCCGAAGCCGACCTTGACGCCGTGGAGGCCGGGCGCGACCCACTCCTGGGCCTCCTCGACCATCCGGCCGATGTCCTCGTAGTGGGCGTGGCAGGAGGCGACGGCGGGCAGCTTCTCGTGGACGGCGCCGCCCAGCAGGTGCACGACCGGGATGCCCAGCAGCTTGCCCTTGATGTCCCAGAGCGCGATGTCGATGGCCGCGACGGCGTAACGAGGCGATGCCGCCGTTGTAGCCGTACCACCACTCTGGTCGCGCAGGCAGTGCCAGATGGCGATGTTGTCGAGCGGGTCCCTGCCGACCAGCCGCTCGGCCATGCCCTCGATGATCGCCTTGATCGCGAAGTTCGCCTCCGGGAACTGGGTGATCGACTCACCCCAGCCGACGACGCCATCGTCGGTCGTGATCTTCACCAGGCACAGGTGGCGCAGCGCGTCGAAGTCGTTGGGCTCCGGGTAGCTGACCGGGATGGCCTCGACACGAGCGATCCGGTGCACGGGGTTCCGTCCCTCCAGTGTGGCCCTGGGTGCGCGAGCGGCTCGCCCAGTGTACCGGCAGCGCCTCTGGCTCCGGAGGCCGCCGCATCATCCGCCGGCAGCCGGGCTCGCGGCTATCATCCGGCGGTCGAGAAGGAGGCGGAGGGCATGGCCAAGCTGCGCGTCGGCATCATCGGAGCAGGCTCGTGGACGGTCAGCTCCCACCTGCCCAACCTGGTGCGGCGGCGGGATGCCGGCGAGATCGAGCTCACCATCGTGAACCGTCGCGACCCGCAGATGCTGGCGCAGCATCCAGGAGGCCTTCGACATCGAGCGCGCCACGACCGACTGGCACGACGTCATCGCCGACGAGCCGGACATCGTCGTGGTGGCCAGTCCGCCCGGCCTGCACCACGAGCAGGCCAAGGCAGCGCTCGAGGCCGGCGCCCACGTGATGTGCGAGAAGCCGTTCACGATCGATCCGGCGGACGCCTGGGACCTGGAGGCGACCGTGCGGCGGACAGGGCGTCAGCTCTTCATCGCCTACGGCTGGAACTACCGACCCATGGTCATCACGGCCCACCGGCTGATGCACGAGGACGGCGGCATCGGCGACATCGAGCACGTCGCGATGCACATGGACTCGCTCACGCGCGAGCTGCTCTCCGAGACGGGCTCCTACCACGACGCCGACGCGGCGCTGGCACCCCGGCCGGAGACGTGGTCGCGGCCGGAGACCTCCGGCGGCGGCTACGGCCAGGCGCAGCTGACGCATCTGCTCGGGGTGACGCTGTGGCTGACCGACCTGCGCGGCGCCGCAGCCTTCGCGCTGATGACGCGCCGCTGGACGCCAAGGTGGAGCTCCACGACGCGGTCGCGCTGCGATTCACCAACGGAGCCATCGGCACGATGGGTGGCGCGTCGTCCCACGTGGGCGCGGCCGACAACCGTCACGCCGTGGAGGTCCACGTGGTCGGCCACCGCGGCATGTTCCACGTGGACCTGCGCGACAACGTGCTGTGGCGCTACCGAGGCCCGGGGGACGACGTCCGCGTCCCGCTGGCCGCCGATGCCGGCCGCTACGACTGCATCGGACCCATCGACGCCGTGGTCGACGCGGCGCTCGGCAGGGCGCCCGCCAACAACTCGCCCGCCGAGCTGGGGGCCCGCACCGTGGAGATCCTCGACGCGGCCTATCGCTCTGCCGCAAGCGGCCGGCTCGAGCCCATCAGCGCCTGATGGACGAGACGCGCCGCGACGAGCCATGGTCGCGGGAGGCTATCCTGCGCTCCGAACAGGGAGCGGTCATCGGCTCGTCGAACGGACGACGGGGCCGACCGTCTCCCCTGCTGACCGGAGGAGCCCATGTCTGAGGCTGACGAGCGCCGCCTGGCCTGGCATCGGCGGATGCTGCTGATCCGGGTCTTCGAGGAGAAGGTCCAGGAGCTCTTCATGAGCGGCCAGATCGAGGGCACGACGCACCTCTGCCAGGGCCAGGAGGCCGTCTCGGTCGGCGCGATCGCGGCCATGCGGCCCGGCGACGTCCAGACCAACACGTACCGCGGCCACGGCGAGGCGCTCGCCCTGGGCATGGACGCCCGAGGTCGCCTTCGCCGAGCTGATGGGCCGGCAGCACGGGCGGCTCGAAGGGCGTCGGCGGCTCGATGCACCTCATCGACACGTCCAAGGGCAACATCGGCGCCAACGCCATCGTCGGCGCCGGGCTGCCCATCGCCGTCGGGGCCGCGATGGCCTTCAAGCTGCGCACGGGAGCCGCACGTCGCGCTCACGTTCTTCGGCGACGGCGCCACGAACATCGGCACGTTCCACGAGTCGCTCAACATGGCCGCCGTCTGGAAGGCGCCCGGTCGTCTTCATCATCACCAACAACCTGTACGGCGAGTACTCGCCGCTGCGCATGACCACGCCCATCGACGACCTGGCCCGCCGCGCCGACCCGTACGGCATGCCCGGCGTCATCGTGGACGGCCAGGACGTCGAGGCCGTCCACGCCGCGACCGCCGAGGCCGTCGACGCGGGCCCGGGCGGGCGACGGCCCCAGCCTGCTCGAGATGAAGACCTACCGCTACCGCGGGCACTCGCGCTCCGACCCGGCCAAGTACCGGCCGGACGGCGAGCTCGAGGCCTGGAAGGCGCGCGACCCGATCCTGCATCCTCGGCGCCCGGCTCGCCGCCGAGGGCTCCTCGCCGCCGAGGACCAGGCAGGCCGCTCGCGAGCCGAGGTCCAGGCCGAGATCGACGCCGCCGCCGAGCGCGCCGCGGCGGCGCCCTACCCGACCCTCGAGGAGACCCGCAGCTATGTCTACGCTGACTGAGGCCGCGCCGGCGGCCGCCGGCGGCCGACGCCGGTCGAGATGACCTACCGCGAGGCGATCAACGCGGCCATGGACGACGCGATGGCGGCCGACCCGGCGGTCCTCCTCATGGGCGAGGACGTGGCCAACGACGGCGGCGTCTTCAAGACCAACGCGGGCCTCGCCGAGAAGTACGGCGAGCGCGTCCTCAACACGCCCATCTGCGAGAACGGCTTCACCGGCGTCGCCCTGGGCATGGCCGTCATGGGCATGCGCCCGATCGTCGAGTTCATGTTCGCCGACTTCCTGCCCACGCGCCGGCGACGCGCATCGTCAACCAGCTGCCCAAGTACCGCTTCATGTCGCGGCGGCCAGTTCGCGGTGCCCGGTGACGCTCCGCGTCATCTCCGGCGGCGGCGGCCGCTTCGGGACCCAGCACAGCGCCACCGGCGAGAGCTGGTTCATGGCCCAGCCGGGCATGCGCGTCGCGGTCGCGGGCACGCCCGGCGGCGGCCTACGAGCTGCTGCGCGCCGCCATCCGCGCGCAACGACCCGGTCATCGTCCACGAGCACAAGGCTGCTCTACGGCCGCAAGGGCCCCGTGCGACGCGGGGCGGTCGCCGAGATCGGCAAGGCCGCGGTCGAGCGCGCCGGGCACGGACGTGACCATCGTGGCCACGCTGCTGATGGTCGAGCGGGCCCTCGCAGGCGGCGGAGACGCTGGCCGCGGAGGGCATCGACGCGGAGGTCATCGACCTGCGCTGGGTGCGCCCGCTGGACCTGGAGACCGATCGGCGCCTCGGTCGCGCGGACGGGCCGCCTCGTCGTCGCCGAGGAGCAGTGGCACGACGGCGGCTGGGGCGCCACGCGTCATCAGCCACCTGGCCCAGGCCGGCGTGGCCGTGACGGCGCCGCCCGCGCGCGGTCAGCCTGCCCGACGACATGCTCATCCCCTACAGCCCGCCGCTCGAGGACGACGATCCTCCCGTCCGCGGAGCGCATCGTCGACGGCGGCGCGAGCGCCAGCGTCGACGGATGACCACGGGCCCGGCGGCGACGCCGACGCCCGGCCGGCGGCCCATCGGCTCGATCGCGACGCCCTGCATCATCGAGCGCATCGAGACGCATCGCCCTCCGGGCGCCGCTCGCGCGGCGCTTCGCCGGCAGCGCCTACTCCATGGTCAACCGGACCACGATCATCACGCGGCTGCACACCGCGGACGGCCTCGTCAGCCGAGGTCTACAACGGCGACACGGACGCCGAGCAGGCGCATCGTCGTCGGCATCATCCACGACGAGCTGGCGCCCCGCGCTGCTCGGCCGCAGCGCGACCGACCCCGAGGGCGCCTGGCTGGCCATGGAGCCGTCGCACCAACGACATCCTGCGCGACCGGGGCCTCGCCCTCCAGGCGATCGCCTGCCTCGACACGGCCATCTGGGACGTGTTCGCGCGAGGCGCTCGGGCTGCCGCTCCACCGCGTCTGGGGCTCCGTCACGGACTCGCTGCCCGATGAGCGTCATCGGCGGCTACTACCACCTCGACGCCGACGCCAGACGCGCGACGTCATGGCCGACTACGCGAGCGCGCTTCAGCGGCGTGAAGTTCAAGGTCGGCGGCACGCACGCCGGCCGAGGACGCCGAGCGCGTCCGCGCCGCCCGCGAGGCCGCCGGCCCGGACCTGGCGCTCATGGTCGACGCCAACCAGGGCTACGACCGCGCCGAGGCGGTCGACTTCGGGCGGCGCGTCGCCGACCTCGACATCCGCTGGTTCGAGGAGCCCTGCCGCTGGACGAACGACCGCCGCTGGATGCGCGACGTGCGCTTCCAGACCGGCCTGCCGGTCACCGCCGGCCAGAGCGAGGTGACGCTCAGCGGGCTGCGCGACCTGGTCGTGGACGGCGCCATCGACGTGTCAGCAACTTCGATGCCTCGTGGGCCGGCGGCCCCACGGTCTGGCGCAAGGCGGCCGGCCTGTGCGCCGCGTTCGGCGTCCAGCTGGGCCACCACGAGGAGCCGCAGGTCTCGGCGCATCTGCTCGCGAGCGTGCCCGGCCACACCTTCGTGGAGTGCTTCGACGAGGAGCGCGATCCGTTCTTCTGGCAGCTCTGCGGACCTGTCGATCGTTCCTGCGGGACGGCGGCTGCCACCTGCCGGAGCGGCCGGGCTTCGGCATCGATCTCGACCGCGACTACGTGGATCGGTGGGCCGTGGATCGCCGCGCCAGCTCGATCTGAGTCACGCCCGGCGTGGCCCGGCGCGGATCAGCCGGCCGCCCCGAGAGGCGTCAGCCGGTCGCGCCGGCAGGCGCCAGCCGCCACGTGACCCGGCGGATGGCCACGAGGGCCACGAGGCCGACGCCAGCCAGGGCCAGTGCGCTCACGAGCATGGCTGGCCGCACACCGAGGTCTTCCGCCAGCCAGCCGGAGAGCAGCGAGCCGATGAGGCCGGAGCCCTGGAAGATGGTGACCCATAGGCCCATCACCCGACCACGCAGCAGGTCCGGCGTGGCCGAATGGACGGACACCAGCGCGTTCTGGGCCAGCGTGATCTGGGCCGCGCCAAGCAGGAAGGCCAGGACGAAGACGACGCCGACCGACGTGGCCAGGGCGATGCCGCCCACGAGGGCGGCCATGCCCAGCACGCCGAGGATGAGCCAGGGCCGACGGTCCCCGTGGGCGAACGTGGTGACCAGCAGCGCCGCTGTCAGCGCGCCCGCACCAGCCGCGCCCAGGAAGGCCCCGTATCCCTCCGCGCCCACGCCGAGCTCGTCGCGCGCGTAGATGGGCGCCAGCGTGGAGAAGGTGGCCGTCCCGAACACGCCACCCGCGAGGATGAGCAGCAGGCACCAGCGCACCACGGGTTCGCCAAGGGCGAAGGCGGTGCCGGCGCGCAGGTCGGCCAGGATGGAATGGGACCGGTCGACGCGCTGTCGGCCCCGCTCCCGGTAGCGGTCCATCCACAGGAACGAGAGCGAGACGACCAGCGAAGCGAGGCCGGCGAAGACGAAGGGCGAGGCCGGACCGATGGCGGCGATCATGACGCCAGCCACCACCGGACCCACGAAACGGGTCGTGTTCCAGGCCGTGGCGTGCAGGGAAGCGGCGCTGCTGATGTCACCGACTGGCACCAGCTCCGTCATGTACGCCTGCCGGACAGGGACCTCGATGGCGATGACCAGGCCCAGGCCGAAGGAGGCTGCGCCGACGATGGGCAGCGTCTGCAGGTCCAGGATGACAAGAAGAGCCACCAGTCCGGCAAGGAGTGCCGCGGAGAGCTGCGCGCCGACCAGGACGTTGCGACGCTCCACCCGGTCGGCCAGGACGCCGCCCAGCGGTCCCACGAAGAGCGTCGGCAGGTAGAAGGCGCCCGTCACGAGCCCGATCTCCGCTGCGGTGGCGCCCAGCTCCACGGCCAGCCACGGGATGGCCACCAGCGGCATCCACATGGCCAGGCCGCGGATGAGCATGCCCACGAAATAGATGCGGAAGCCCGGCCAGTGGAGCGCGCGGAAGCCCCGCAGCCGCCCTCCAGGCATGCGCGGTTCGGGCGAGCCGGGACTCTCGGATGGGATCGACATCAGACCGCCGACTGTACGCCGGTGACCTGGTCGAAGGCTCGGGCCGAGCGGCCCGAGGGTGTGGGCCTACACGTCCCCTGTGCCCGGCGCGATCTCGACGACGGCCTTGATGACGTCCCGATGATCGGCCAGCTGTCGGGAGATGGCAGCGGCATCCAGGCCGTCGATGCGGTGCGTGATGAGCTGCCCCAGCCAGCCGCGCGTGGCGGGCTCGGACTCGGCCCTGCCGATCATCGCAACGGCCGCCGCGTAGTCATCCCAGGAAGCCGCGGCGCTGCCCACGATGACGCGGTTGTAGAGCACCACCGCCTGATTGAGGCGAGCCACGTCGACGCTCAGCGGGTGGCTCCCGGGCGTCACGCTGAAGAGCGCCAGGACCCCGTTGGGAGCCAGGGTCGCGACCGCCGGCTCCAGCAGCGCCGCTGCGCCGGAGCCCTCGAAGGTGATGTCGAAGGGGCCGTGCCGCCGGGTCACCTCGGCCAGGTCGGCTGTCAGGAGCGCTCACGTATCGCGCCCCGAGACGGTCAAGGAGCTCACTGTTGCGATACGGGGCCGGCCGCCGACCGAAGGTGGTCACCTCCAGGCCGCGCAGTCGCAGGGCCAGCGTGGCCAGCAGCCCGATGGTGCCGGCTCCAGTCACCAGCGCCCGCTGCGGCTGCCAGAGGTCGAGCCGAGCCTGGACCTGCTCGGCCTGGCGCAACGACTTGGTGATGCATGCCAGGGGCTCTGTCAGGATGGCCACCGGTTCCAGGTCATCCGGGACCGGGACGAGGGCACGGGCGTCGGCCACGACTTCCTCGGTCAGGAAGCCGTGGGCCCGGCTGATGCCGGTCTCGATGAAGGTCTCGTCGGTGGAGAGGTCCGGCCGACCGATGCGATCGTACGAGCTGCCACCGGGTCGGCGGATGGTGATCACGACGAGCTGTCCGGTCTCGATCTCGCCGGCGGCACCCGGACCGACCTCCAGGACCCGGCCCAGCGATTCGTGGCCCAACACCAGGAAGTCGGCGCCCTCCGGTGCGCGACCGTACTCGCCGCCGACAAGGTCCGCGTCCGTGCCGCACAGGCCCGCCCGGACCATCCCGACCCGAACGCCACGACCGCCCGCGACCTCATCCAGCGAGGGGCGCGGCACGTCGCGCAGGTGCAGCGAGTCGGGGACGCCGGGCCGGATGGCGATGGCCCTCATCAGCTCACTCCGGTCGGTCCAGAAAGGACTATGCTCCCGGCCGCGCCGCCCCCGGTCCGACGCTCGACCTCGTCGCGCAGCTGGCCGAACTCGCGGTCCCTGTCCACGTATCGGTCGGCCAGGAAGGCAAGGCCGATGCGGCCATCATCGATGCGCGCCCAGGCTCGCCGCCGCGGGAAGTAGAAGGTCAGCACGAGACCGACGATGAGCAGGGCGAAGGCTACCCAGATGAGGGGCTGGCCCGGATCCTTCCGGATGACCATGCCACTCCAGGCACCGAGACCATCCCAGGTGATGGCCTGCCCGGCGGTCACCTCGGGGTCGGTGGTCACGCCGACCGGGATCGTGACGAGGAAGAGGGTCTCGTTCTCGCCGCTGACCGGGTCGGCCGGACCGACGCCCTGCAGGACCAGTTGCGCCACGCCATCGGCGCCCTCGTTGAGGACGGCGACCAGCCCGACATCGGCCCCCGGGATGGTCATGAAGCCCTGCGGCCGATCCAGGAGCAGGTCGTCGAGGAGCAGCGGGCCGTCCCAGACGAGCTCCCCGGCAGCGTCGTGGATGGTCAGCTCGGCAGCCGGCCCGAAGGTGTTCTGGTGGAAGGCGTAGCCGTCCACGTGCATCGGGTCGTTGACCCGGATCGTCCGGCGCGCCATCTCGCGACCGTCCCGGTAGACGGAGAGGTCGGTGCTGTAGTCGATGAAGGAGCCGTCGGCCCGCCGCGGCGCGGCGAAGTCGTGGACCTTCAGGAGCAGGTTGCCCGGGGTGCCGATCGGCCGCACCGGGGCCGTCTGCCCCTCTCCCACGAAGACGACCGCCTCGAAGCTCGCCGCCGTGGTCACCGCCCCGGCCACGAGGAACAGGACCAGGCCAGCGTGCGTGAGCAGCGTGGCCAGCTTCTGGTACTGGTTGCGATCACCGTAGACGAAGGTCGCGCCCGCGGCCCGCTCGACCTGCTGGCGTCGGAAGTGGCGAGCCCGGAAGGCATCCTGCACCGCCTTGAGGGTGCTGGCGGCCTCGGCGTCGCCTCCGCCCAGCTCGATGACCGCCCGCTGGCCGCGAGTCGGATCGAAGAACGCCTCTGACTGGTCGACGCGGACCTCGCGTGCTCCCCGCCAGAGGCGCGGCGTGCGATCCAGGGTGCAGCACACGATGCTGACGGTCAGGACCGCCATGAGCAGCAGGAACCAGGGCGCTCGCGAAGACGTTGAAGAGACCGAGCCAGGTCGAAGGCGCCGACGAGAAGGGAGCCCACGGGCAGGCTCAACGGCGCGATGGGATCCCAGGCCTGGTGCACGGCGGCCAGCTCGGCGGCATAGCCGAGTCGGGTCGTCGGCCGCGGTGACGGGGAACTGCCGCACCAGCGTCGCCACCAGGCCGGACAGCGCCAGCAGGATGATGAGCAGGACGGCGAAGCGCACATCGGTGAGCACGCGCCAGACGGCTGCGCCCACGCGCCGAGCGGCAGCGCCGATGCGTGCCAGCAGCATGGCTCAGTGCGCCACCCCTGGGGACTGCGGGCGTCATGCCCGGTCGCGGAGGCCGGTCCCCGTGGCTGCCGTCAGCGCCTGGTCCATGTCGGCCAGCAGGTCGTCGACGTCCTCCAGCCCGACCGAGATGCGCACCAGTCCGGGCGGGATCCCTGTCGCTGCCAGCTGCTCCGCGCTGAGCTGCCGATGGGTCGCTGTCGGCGGATGTACGGCGTACGTCACGACGCTGCCCAGCGTGGCCGTGACGGGCGGCAGGCGCAGCGCGTCGATGAAGCCGGCCGCGACTTCCCGCGCACCGAGGTCGATGGCCAGCATGCCGCCGCCGGCGCGGAGCTGCCGCTGCGCCACGGCCGACTGGGGATGGCTGGGCAGGCCCGGCCAGGCCACCGAGCGGACCGCCGGGTGGGCTTCGAGGTGCGCGGCCAGCGATCGCCGCCGACTGCGTGTGTCGGTCCATGCGCACGTGCAGCGTCTGCAGTCCACGCAGGACGAGGAAGGCGCTGAAGGGCGCCACGATGCCGCCCGTGTCGATGCTCACGCGGCGGACCGCATCGATGCGCATCACGGCGCCCCGCGACGACCCCGGCGATGACGTCGGAGTGGCCGCTCAGCCACTTGGTCGCCGATTCCACGACCAGGTCCGCGCCGAGCGCCAGTGGCCGACAGAGGTACGGCGAGGCGAAGGTGTTGTCGACGGCGACGACGGCTCCGTGGGCGTGACCCAGCTCCGCCAGACGTGCCAGGTCCGCGACCACGATCGTCGGGTTGGAGATGGTCTCGGCGTAGAGCAGGCGTGTGGGTGCCGCCGCCAGCGCGGCCTCCACGGCGACCAGGTCGGTCGGGTCGACGTAGACGACCTCCACCCCGAGACGACCGAAGACGTTGTCCAGCAGCGCCCGCGTGCTGCCGTAGATGGCACGCGTGGAGACGATGCGGTCGCCGGCGCTGACGACGGACAGGATGGCGGCGTGGATGGCAGCCATGCCGGAGCCGAAGGCGAAGCCAGCCTCCGCGCCGTGGAGCTCGGCGAAGGCTGCCGCCAGGGCGTCGGCCGTGGGGTTCTCGATGCGGGCATAGGTGTAGCCGGGCCGCCGGAAGGCGATGAGGTCCGCGTAGTCGTCCACGTCACGAGCGTGGAACGTGGCCGACTGGTAGATGGGCACCGGCCGCCGAACCTTGCTCCACGCGGGGGGCGCGGGGCACCGCATCCTCCTGGTCCACCAACCGCTGGTGAATCCGTTCCTCCATGTGCACCAGTTTCTCGCGCTCGCCTTCCAGCATCCGGGTCACCGGGATCCCCGTCCAGTTCGCCACCACCTTGGCGATGTCCTCCTCCGTCACCTCCTGGCTCAACAGCCGTTTGCCCTTGGATAAATCCTGCAGCCGCTTCTCGGCCTCGCCCAATTTCTTCTTCAACTCGGGAATTTCCCCGTATTGCAATTGCGCCGCCGCATTCAAATCCCCCGTCCGTTGCGCGCGCTCCAATCTCGTTTTCGCCTCCTCGAGTTTGCCGTTGATGCTGCTGATCCCGTTCAATGCGTCCTTCTCGTTCTGCCACTGCGCCTTCAGCTTCGCCGATTGCTCCTTCAAGTCCGCCAGCAATACGTGGCGATG
>CAWDUR010000030.1:0-12596 GCA_963805585.1 uncultured Chloroflexia bacterium
GTGGCCAGGACGTCAGCCTTCCGGGCGGCATACTCCTCGTCGCTGAGGAGCCCTTGGGCGTGGTCCTCTTCGAGCCGCTGAAGAAGTATTCCTTGCGCGATGCGACGGTGACCAGCTCCAGGCTGACCGTCTCGATCGGCGCCTTCCAGCCGGTGCCATAGCGACCGGAGGCGCTGAAATCCCATGCGCGTGGTCCAGTAGTTCTGGAACCCGCAGCCGGGCGGGTTCCCGACCGCGGATCCCAGCAGGAGCGAGCGCTCGACCGGGATAGGCCTTGTTCGCGGCGGACATCTTCGAGAGCAGGCCGATGCCCTCCGCGGTGTGGTCGAGCACCCGGCCCTGCCCGGGGACCATCGAGACGAACACCGAGACCACCTTGCCGTTCACGAGGTTCACCGTGAGGTGGTTGTGCGCCGTGTAGTCCCAGCGGACGAAGCCCTCTCTCCCTTTCGCCGTGTGGGGCGGCGGGCCCAGGACACGTTTCACCTGGTCGGCGCTCTGGCCGATGCGCACGCCGTCGATGCTGATCCCGGGGACGATTGAGCCCGCTAACGCTGGGGTCGCGGCGAGGAGGACGGCGCTCACGGAGATGCTGATGGCCATCCGCCATCCGCTGGGTAGAAGGGGGCTCATCGGTCTCCTCCAGTCAACACCGTGGCCCCCGAACTCAAGGACCTCCGGTCCGTAGAGCCTCGCGTCGTCCGGGTCCCCCATAACGCGCTGTCCGGCGACGGAGTCGCGCGAGTATAGGGCGCGGTGTCAACACCCCCAGGGGAAGCTCTCGAAGCAGCGTGAATCTGTCAGGGCCGACTGCAGAGTGAAACCGTCAGTCTCCCGAGATGGAGACGATCACGATGACGGTCGAGGAGCAACGACGGGCGTGGGCCCTGACGAGGGTGCTCAAGGGTGCCCTGACGATGGCTGAGGCGGCTCGGGGAGCTGGGCCTCTCCGAGCGCCACCTCTGGCGCCTGCGCTCCGCCTTCGAGCGGGACGGTCCGGCGGCCCTCGTCCACGGCAACCGGGGTCGACGTCACCTCGTCGCGTCGAGCCGCAGGTCCGGGCCCGCGTGGTGGGGCTGCGCCGCACGCGATACGGCGAGCTCAACGACAGCCACTTCACCGAGCTGCTCGCGGAGCGGGAGGAGATCGTCCTGAGCCGCGAGACGGTGCGGGCCATCCTGCGCGCCGAGGGCCTCGCCAGCTCGCGCCGACGTCGACCGCCCAGGCACCGCAGCCGACGACCGCGGATGGTGGCCGAGGGCCAGCTGCTGCAGCTCGACGGCAGCCCCCACGGCTGGCTCGAGGCCCGCGGTCCACGGCTCAGCCTCCTCGGAGCCATCGACGACGCCACGGGCCGGGTGCCGGCCGCGGTCTTCCGGTTCCAGGAGGACGCCGCCGGATACCTCATGGTGCTCCACGCCATCGTCACTACGAAGGGCCTTCCCGAGGCCGTCTACCGCGACCGCCACGGCGTCTTCGGACCGACCCGGAGGCGCCGCCGCGGTGAGGACGGGCCGCCCCACGAGGAGACCCTGAGCCAGGTGGGTCGGGCGCTCAGCGAGCTGGGCATCGGGTCGATCGCCGCCCGCTCACCCAGGCGAAGGGACGCATCGAGCGGCTGTGGGGCACCTTCCAGGACCGGCTCGTGGTCGAGATGCGCCTGGCGGGCATCGCCGACCTCGCGGCCGCGAACGACTTCCTGCCCGGCTTCCTGGCCCGCTACGACGAGCGCTTCGCGGTGCCGGCCGCGGACCCGGTGCCGGCCTGGCGGCCCATCCCGCCGGGACTGCGCCTCGAGCGGGTCCTCGTCTTCAAGTACCTGCGCAAGGTGGCCAAGGACCACACCGTCCGCCTCGATGGGCGCGTGCTCCAGCTGCCGCGCTGGGGCGCGGGTCCCAGCTACGCCGGCAGGCGGGTGGAGGTCCACGTCCGGCTCGACGGCTCCATCGTCGCCTTCGACGGCGAGCGCGAGCTGGCCGCCCTGCCAGCGCCAGCCGAGCCCGTCCAGCTGCGAGCCCAGCACGTGCTGCGAGCCGCACCCGGTCTCGTGCCCGCACCCGCTACGATGCCCTGGATCCCGCCGGCCGACCACCCATGGAAGCGGATCACACCGGACCGCAAGCGCTACCAGCGACTGACAGGATCACCCGGCAGTTGACCTGACAGGATCACTCGGCCCCCCAGGGGAAGCTCGCTATTGCCCAGTGAGCCAGTTTGCCCACCCTGAGGCAGTAGCGGTCGCCGACCGTCCAAGCGCCCGTCCTGGCTCGACCTCCGTCCGTCCGAGCAGGCACGCCGCCTGCGCCGCGTTCAGGCAGCCGGTCCGCCGATGCAGCCCCGACAGGTGCTGCCTTGCCAGCGCGACGACGCAGTTGGCTGCTGGGCACAGTCTCGCCCGGTCACCGTGCTTCCGGGGACCTCATCCCAAGCCGCGCGACTTGGCGGAAGAGACCGCCTGGCCGGTCTCTATCCTGAACACCAGCGTCGACTTGAGATTGCCCGCGCCGGTGTGCCTGCACGCGACGGAGGCTTCCACAAGCGTCAAAGAGCCTGTGCTCGATGACCCGTTGAGCGGGCCGAGTGAGCGCAGGCACTTTCTGCGCCGAGCCGACGACACCCTCTGGGCCACACCATCGCGGCATCGTGTGATCGTCGAGACCCACATCGCATCGCTAGGGGGTCGGCAGCATCGGACGGTCGACGCTATGAGGCACGCAGGCGCGAGGCTCGGGCGGTGCGAATCGCGCTGCGGCGACGCTCGTGCCCTTCAGACGGGCGGCTGGAACCAGCGCAGCGCCGAGAGATACACGCGGGGGCCATCCGGCAACGAGCTGATGACGAAGACGACCGTCTCGCAGGCGGGACAGCGGATCACATCGCCAGGGCCACCGCGAAAGACGGTGAGCGCGCCCATGGCATTCACGGCGCCGCAAGCCGAGCAGCAGCCGCGTACGGACGTCATCTCCCTGCCGAAGACCTCGAACATGAGACCGCCGATGGCGTTGCCGTCGACATGCCGATCGTCGTCCATCGTCACCCTCCGCTCGGACCGAACCGCTCGGTCAGGACATCCTCCGGCGCGTGGCCCAGCTCGACCAACCCGGATGCGACGGTCTCCACGAACCCGGTCGGCCCGCAGGCGAAGCACCGAGGTCGCTGCGCAGGCGGCCAGGCCACCTCGGCCAGCATGTCGCGATCGACCCGGCGCCGATGGCCCGTCCAGTCTGGCGGCTGGCTGCGGGTCAGCGTGCGGACGATGGCGATACCGTCCTGCTCGCGCTCGATGGTCTCGAGCTCGCGCCGATAGATGATCTCGTCGGCGGACCTCGCGGAGAGCAGCAGATGGACGGGTATCCGTGACCCGGCCGCGACCCGCGCTCGCAGCATGGCCATGAGCGGCACGAGGCCGCTGCCGCCCGCGGCTAGGAGCAGTGGCCGGCCATCCCCGGGATGCCACACGAAGTACCCACCGATGGGACCACGCAGCTCCAAGCCGTCGCCGACCCGCAGCTCGTCGACCAGGTAGGGGGAGACTTCCCCGTCGGCGATGCGCTCCACCGTGATCGTCACGCGGCCGCCATCGGCCGGCGCCGCGATCGAGTAGCTGCGCTGGGCCTGGTAGCCGTCCTCGGCCGTGAGACGGACGTCCACGTGCTGGCCTGGCAGGTGCCCCGGCCAATCGGGTACCTCCAGGACCAGGCTGCGTGTCCGCGCGGTCTCGTCGATGCGCTCGACGACGGTGGCAACCTGCCAGGTCAGGCGCCCCCGCGGCGTCGCATCCGGCATGTCCGGTCAGTCGCCCGCGTACCGCTGCTCGCGCCAAGGGTCGCCGTAGTCGTGGTAGCCGTAGCGCTCCCAGAAGCCGGGCTGGTCCTCGGCCAGCACCTCCAGGCCGCGGACCCATTTGGCGCTCTTCCAGAGGTAGAGGTGTGGCACCAGGAGTCGGGCAGGCCCGCCGTGCTCGGGGTCGAGCGGCTGGCCGTCGTACTCGAAGGCGACCCAGGCCTTGCCGCCGGTCAGGTCCCCGAGGGGCAGGTTCGTCGTGTAGCCGCCATACGAGTGGGCGAGCACGAAACCCCCTGCGGCGCCGACCTCCCCGAGGAGGACGTCGACGGACACGCCCCGCCACGAGGTGTCGAGCTTGGACCACTTGGTCACGCAGTGGATGTCCACGCTTCGCGTCCTCGGCTGGCAGTGCCATGAACTCCTGCCAGGTCCAGGCGCGAGGGCTGGCCACGGCACCCTCGACCTCGAACCGCCACTCGGCGAGGTCGACACGAGGCGTGGGGCCGGCAGAGAGTACCGGAAACCCGTCGGTCAGATACTGACCTGGAGGCACGCGCCCGGCCGACGCATCCGCGCCGCGTCGCCCCCGGAATCCCCTCGAGATGAAGCTCATCGGCCTGCCCCGTTCCTGTCATGGGGTGGTGCACCGGACTGCGTCGATGGTACCGATCTTGCCCGACTGGTGCCTTCGCCAGGCGGATGCATCAGATGTCGGCAGCCCCGCGATCGTCGCCGGTCCACGAACCATCTTGCCCTGACCCACTGCTCGGAGTGGAGGCGGGTACCCGTGCCCGGCAACGATCGGGAGATGCCCGCCGACTTCGTGGTGTCCGAGAACGACCTACTGGACCAGTTCAACGGCCTCGGTTTGCGCGTCGTCCGGGTATTGCCATGCCCACCCATACTGTGGTCTTCAAGCCTCGTACCGCTGGTGGACCCATGTCGGTCGATACGCTCGAGCTGGGCAGGGACGCGATCCGCCGCCACGCCTGGATGGAAGCGATGGAGGCCTTCGCCACGGTCGATCGTGCCGAAGGTCTCGCCGCCGAGGATCTCGAGCTCCAGGGGGAGGCGGCCTGGTGGAGCGGGCGACCCGACGCCGCCACCGAGGTGCTGGAGCGCGCCTTCGCGTCGCACGTCGAGGCGCAGCGTCCCGTGCTGGCCGCGCGGGTCGCCCTCCTCCTCACGTACTTCGCCTTTCGAAGGCTGGCCAGCTCGGTCGGTGCCGGCTGGTTGGCGCGGGCCGAGCGACTGCTCGAGGGAGCGCCGGGATCGGCGACCCACGCCTGGCTCGAGGTCGTCTACACGGTCATGGCGCTCATGCAGAGCCGCCTCGGCGACGCGGTCGGCCACGCTGACCGGGCCCTCGAGCTGGCGCGTGAACACGGGGTCCCCGACGCGCACGGGATGGCCCTCAGCCTCAAGGGACTGGCCGAGATCGCGCAGGGACGCTGGCAGCAGGGACTGCTGCTCGTCGACGAGGCTGCCGCGGCCGCCTCGTCGGGACAGATCGGTGTCCGCACGGCGAGCGACATCTACTGCAACACCATCGCCGCGTGTCGCGACCTGGGTGACTATGGGCGGGCTGGGCAGTGGACCGACGAGGCCGAGCGCTGGATGGAGCGCCGATCCGCGGGCGGCTATCCAGGGGTGTGCCGGGTCCATCGGGCCGAGCTGAAGATGCTGCGCGGCCTGTGGCCGGAAGCGGAGCAGGAAGCCCGCCATGCCTGCGAGGAGCTCGAGCGGTTCCGGATCATGGACGCGGTCGGCTTCGCTCACTACGAGGTGGGGGAGGTCCGGCTTCGGATGGGCGATCTGGCCGCCGCCGCCGAGGCGTTCGATCGGGCCTATGAACACGGACACGATGCCCAGCCCGGACTGGCCCTCCTCCAGCTGGCCCAGGGCGACGTCGAGGAAGCGGCCCGATCGATCACGCGCAGCCTTGCTGCCATGGCTGCGACCGACGGTACCCCTGCGCTCGTCTGGCGCGCCCGACTCCTGCCCGCGCAGGTGGAGATCGCGCTGGCGCGGGGGGACGCGGAGACCGCCAGCAACGCGGTCGAGGAGCTC
The DNA here is from genome assembly GCA_963805585.1 of uncultured Chloroflexia bacterium. Lineage (GTDB taxonomy): Bacteria > Chloroflexota > Limnocylindria > Limnocylindrales > CSP1-4 > JAFMJV01. The sequence goes on from CAWDUR010000030.1 coordinate 5,857, forward strand.
GAGGCCATCGCCGCCCAGGTCAGCCGACCGGCATTCGAGGCCGCCGCACTCACGGCACGCGGCGAGCTGCTCGTCCATCAGGACGAGCCGGCAGAGGCTGTGCCCGTCCTCGGGCGAGCGTGGCGACGCTGGTCGGAGGTCGATCTGCCCTACGAGAGTGCCCGAGCCCGGGAAGCCTACGGAAAGGCCCTCTTGGCATCGGGAGACGAGACCGCGGCTCGTCGCGACCTGAGGGCAGCCCGCGGTGCGTTCGAGCGCCTCGGTGCATCGCTCGACCTCCGTAGGGTGGCAGGGCTCCTAGGGGACGACGAGGGACGCGCCGTCTCGGAGGCCCCTCGCTTGGTGCGGACCTTCATGTTCACGGACATCGTGACCTCCAGCGACCTCGTCGGGCTCATCGGTGACGAGGCCTGGGAGAAGCTGCTGCGCTGGCACGACCGGGAGCTGCGGGCCTCCTTCGCCCAGAATGGAGGGGAGGAGGTCAAGCACACCGGGGACGGGTTCTTCGTGGCCTTCGAGCGCGCGGTCGACGGGGTGGGGTGCGCGGTGGACATCCAGCGTCGACTGGCCCGGCATCGTGAGGAGCACGGCTTCGCTCCGCTGGTCCGCATCGGTCTCCACACCGCCGAGGCCACCCATCAGGGCGGCGACTACTCGGGTCGAGGCGTGCACGTCGCGGCTCGGATCGAAGCCGCCGCCGATGGCGAGGAGATCCTCGTCTCCGGTGCCGTGATCGAGGCGACAGGCCCCTTGCGTTTCCCGCTGTCCGAGCTGCGGGTGATGAAGCTGAAGGGGATCACCGATCCGGTGGATGTACGGCACGTCGATTGGCGATAGGTAGCCGATCGCGGGACACGATGGCCTGATCGTGACCGTCACTAGTGCCGCGACGGCATCCATCGGGGCCGCTCTCGGCGTCGGGATCGGCTCAGGCCTTGTGGCCGATGCCGATGATGACCTCTAGCAGGGAGCTGGTCGAAGCGGTCGTCGTAGCGCTCGGCGATGGCCTTCAGCAGCGCGTCGCGCACCCTCGACCGGCGGTGCTCTGCCAGCGCCTCCGCGAACATCGCGTTCCCGGAGCGCCCGTGGCCTTCCACTCCCAGAGCCCGTTCCCCGATGCCAGTCGCAGCATCTGCTGACGGACACCGAGCGTGACGTGGCCCGAAGCCGGCGCCCTCAATCACGAGCTTCAGGCGCAGCGGATCGGTGACGAGGGTCGGGTCCCTCGGGTCCGTGACGGCAGCTTGAGCATGATACCCGTTCCGGCCCACTTTCGGGCGAGTGATCAGCCGACTCTTTCATGGTCTGGCTGACGACAGACTCCGCGCCGGGGACTTGACCATGCCTACAATCCACGGGGCCCCTCGGGCTGGGCACACACCAGACCTGAATTCGCGTGGGACGGAGGCGAGAGGACCATGGACCCTGGCGGCGCGGGCCCCGGCGGCCCTCGGCCCGTGCTCAGCGTGCGGGCGTTCTCCAAGCGCTTCGGCGGCGTGCTGGCGAATGATTCGATCAGCCTCGACGTCCTGCCCGGGAGAGGTCCACGCCCTGCTCGGCGAGAACGGCGCCGGCAAGAGCACGCTGGTCAAGTGCATCTACGGGTTCTACCGGCGGGACGCAGGAGAGCTCCTCGTGGATGGCGCAGCCGCAGGACATCCAGATCCCCCCACGATGCCCGCGCCCAGGGCATCGGCATGGTGTTCCAGAACCTGACCCTCATCCCGGCCCTGAGCGTGGTCGAGAACGTCGCCCTCTTCCTCCCGGACCTCCCGCCCGTCCCCGATCTGAAGTCGATCGCCAGGGAGCTCTGGAGTCGCTCGGCGAGCGGTACAGCCTGAAGGTCGATCCCTGGGCGCTGGTCCGGGACCTCTCGATCGGCCAGCAGCAGAAGGCCGAGCTCCTCAAGCTGCTCATGGCGCGATCTCGCGTCCTCATCCTTGACGAGCCCACGCGCGTGCTGGCTCCGCATGAGATCCAGGGCTTCTTCGAGGTCATCCAGCGTCTCGTCGAGGACGGCCTGGCGGTGATCCTGATCACGCACAAGCTCGATGAGGTCCTGGAGATGCGCCGACCGGATCACCGTCCTGCGGCAAGGCCGCGTGGCCGGGCAGGTCACGCGCGCCGCGGCGACCGAGGCCGGCCTGGTCCGGCTCATGTTCGACAAGGATCTGACCGATCCCCGAGCGGCCCGGCAGGCAGCGCAGGCCGGTGGTGGACCGCCGGTGCTCGAGCTGCTCCAGGCGAGCTCCCGCGGCGAAGGGGCGGAGGTCAGCCTGAAGCAGATCGACCTGGTGGTCCACCCGGGCGAGATCGTCGGCGTGGCCGGCGTCTCCGGGAACGGCCAGAAGGAGCTGGGGGAGCTGATCCTGGGCAGCGTCGCGTGCGTCGAGGGGACCAAGCGACTGTTCGGCACGCTCTCGACGAACCAGCCCGATCGGGGACATCCGACGCTCGGGCGTCAGCTACATCCCCGAGAACCCGCTGGCGATGGCCGCCATCCCCTACCTGACGGTGCTGGAGAACATGGCGGTGACGCGCACGTCGTCCTACGCCCGGCGCGGCGGCCTGAGCATGGACTGGCAGGCGGTGGAGGCGGACGCCGATCGCTCCTGGCAGCGCCTGGGCTTCCGGGTGTCGTCGTTCCTGCCGGCCCGGTCGCTCTCGGGGGGCAACCTGCAGCGCATGGTGATCGCCCGGGAGCTGCTCCACGATCCGCGCCTGATCATCGCCTCCTACCTGACGCGCGGCCTGGACGTGCAGAGCACGCAGGCGGCGCGCGACGCGCTGCTCCAGGCGCGCGATCAGGGCGCCGGCGTGCTGCTGATCTCCGAGGATCTCGAGGAGCTGTTCGAGTACAGCGACGGCTCGTGGTCATGTACGCGGGGCGCATCGTCGGTGAGTTCCCGACGGCGGAGACGGACATCTACGAGGTTGGGCGCCTGATGACGGGCTCCGAGGCCACCTATGTCGCCTCCTGAGCAGCGAGGCGCCGTGCCTCCGTCCGGGCCTCCCTGGCGCCCGTCCTGCTGCGCTACGGCGCCATGGCCCTGCTCGCCTTCGTGCTGTTCGGGCTGATCCTGCTGATCTCGGGCAAGGACCCCATCTCGTCGTACCGGGACATCCTGGTCTCGACGCTGGGCAGCACCTACGGGCTGTCCGAAGTGGTCGTGACCATGACCCCGCTGCTGCTCACCGCCCTGGCCGTGGCGCTTCCCTCGCGCGTCGGCCTGATCAACGTCGGCGGCGAGGGCCAGCTGTACATGGGAGCCGGCCTCGCCACGTGGGGGGCGCTCACGTTCGCCGAGCTCCCGCCTGGCTGCTGCTGCCGATCATGGCCGTGCTGGGCATGCTCGGCGGGGCCGCGTGGGCCTGGATCCCCGGCCAGCTGCGGGCGCGCGGCCTCGTCAACGAGACCATCTCGACCCTGCTCCTGAACTCCGTCGCCGCCCAGATCGTGTCGTTCCTCATCTTCGGCTACTGGCATTCGCCGATGGACACGGACAAGACCCCGATCTTCGTCGGAGTCGGCCCGCCTGCCGACGCTCTTCGACACGCGCATCCACCTCGGCCTGATCATCGGGTTGGTGCTCCTGGCCGTGTTCTGGTTCATGATGCGGTCGACCCGCTGGGGACTCGAGATGCGCGCCCTCGGCGGCAACCCCGAGGCCGCCAGGCTCAACGGGATCCCGGCCCGCGGTACATGATCGTCGTGATGTGCGTGGGCGGGGCGGTCGCCGGGCTCGCCGGGATGGCCCAGGTCTCCGGCTACTACGGCGTCCTGCTGCTGAACTTCTCGCGCGGCCTCGGCTTCATGGGCTTCCTGATCTGCTGGCTGGCGGGCGGCTCGCCGCTCGGCATCGTGCTGATGTCGTTCGTCGTGGCGATCATCCTCGACCGGCGGCAACCTGCTGCAGCTGACGCGCGACCTGCCCTACGCGGTGATCAACATCCTGCTGGCGTTCACGCTGTTCGTCGTCCTGGCCCGCCCGAACTTCCCGTTCGAGGAGCGGAAGCATGAGTGCCTGGCCATCCTGGGGGTGCTGTCCAGCGCCATCTTCTCGGGGATCTCGCTGCTCTACGCCACGCTCGGCGAGGTCGTCGGCGAGCGTTCGGGGATCGTCAACCTGGGCCTGGAGGGGGTGCTGCTGGTGAGCGCCGCGCCGGGTTTCGCCGTCACGGCGCTCACCGGGAACCCCTACCTGGGCGTCCTGGTGGCGGCGATCGCCGGCGGGCTGATGAACATGATCCTCGGCTACCTGGTGATCAACCGCAAGGCGAACCAGCTCGCCAGCGGCCTGGCGCTGATGTTCTTCGGCTTCGGCCTGAGCGCCTGATCGGCGCGGACGTACGTGGGCACCAGGATCGACGGGCTGCCCCGCATCGCCCTGCCCGGGCTCGCCGGACCTGCCCGCGGTGTACGCGTCGCTCTTCAGCTTCGACCTCCTGATCTACCTCGCCGTCCCCGTCGCGCTCCTGGTCTGGTGGCTGCTCTACCGCACGCGCTGGGGACTGGGCCTGCGCGCCATGGGCGAGAGTGCGGACACGGTCTTCGCCTCCGGCCGCAACCCGCGGCGATCCGCTACCAGGCGCTCTGTGGCTCGGCGGCATGCTGGCCGGCCTCGGCGCCGCGCACCTCTCGATCGCCTACACCATGAACTGGACCGAGTACATGACCGGCCGGGCGCGGCTTCATCGCCGTGGCGCTGGTCATCTTCTCCGGGTGGCACCCCCTGCGGGCGATCGCCGGCGCACTGCTGTTCAGCGGCGCGGTGGCCTTCCAGCTCCTGCTGCAGTCCAGCGGGGTCCAGGTGTCGCCGTTCCTGCTGGACATGATTCCGTACCTGCTCACGCTGCTGGTGCTGGCCGTCTGGGGTGGGCGCCGCAGGACTGCTGCCCCCGCAAGCCTCGGCCGCGTGTATCAGGCCGAGTGACGCACGTGAGATACTCGCGTCCAAGCAGACCGTGACATGTGCGCGACCGGCCATCCTCCCGATCCACGCATGCCACGGCACGAAGCAGAGAGGAGACCATGAACATGTGGAACCCGTCGCACCGGATCGGGCACTCCTGCTGCCGCGCTCTGCCGTGGCGCTGCCCCGCAGCCAGCGTGCGGCTGCCGCCGCGTCCGCCGCCGGAGTCCGCCGCCGCCGAAGAGCCGTGCCTGATCGTCGGCGCGCTGTACGGCGGGCCGATCACCGATGCCGGCTACAACCAGGCCATGCACGAAGCCGTGATGGCGATCAAGGAGAACATCCCCTGCGTGCAAGATCATCGAGGCCGAGAACGTGCCCGATGAGGCCGGCGCCACCCGACGATGGAGAACATGATCCAGCAGGGCGCGAAGCTGATCATCGCGACGGCCTTCAACCACCAGTACCCGGCGCTCGAGCTCTCCAAGAAGTACCCCGACGTGATCTTCGAGCACGCGGGCGGCTGGGAGATGGGGCCAACTTCGCCAACTTCTTCGGCACCCCGCCGGATGGCTGGTACATGATGGGCGTGGCCGCCGGGCAAGAGGACCGAGTCGAACAAGCTCGGCTTCGTGGCGGCCTTCCCGCTGGGCTGGACGCTCACCTTCGTCAACGCCTTCCACCTGGGCGCGCAGTCGGTGAATCCCGATGCGCGAGACCATCGTCGCCTACACCTTCGCCTGGGGTGACCGCGCCAAGGAGGCGGACACGACGAACTCGCTGATCAACCAGGGCGTGGACGTGATCACCATGCACGTGGATTCGCCGTCGACGGTCATCTCGACCGCCGAGTCGCGCGGCGTGTGACTCCATCGGCTACCAGAACCTGGCCGCCCAGCAGTTCGCGCCCGAGTACTGGATCAGCGGCACCGGCTTCACGCTCGGCGACAAGCTCACCTGGCTGACCTCGACCGTGGTCGACGGCACCTGGAAGCCGATCTTCCTGCGCTGCGGCATCACGGACGGCTGCATGGCGATCGCGCCGTTCGGCCCCAAGGTTCCGCAGGAGTCAAGGACCGGTCGAGCAGGCCCGAGACGAGATCGCGGCCGGCGCGTCGTCTTCAAGGGCCCGATCGTGGACCAGGACGGGACCGTCGGGTCGCCGAAGGCGAGGTGCTCGCGCGGACGCCATGGCCTCGGTGGACTGGTTCGTGAAGGGCGTGGTCGGCAGCCCGAAGTAGCGCTTCGCGGGACGCGGATCGGTCATCGGCGGGCCTCGCCCTCCGGTGACGCCGCCGAAGGGTCGAGTGGCACGATCTCGCGCTCACGCCATGCCGCTGCGGTGGGAGAATGGCGCGCCGCATCGGCCGCAGTCTCGGGCGGCACGGTCTTGGCGACCCATTCACGTGCCATCTATCTGCTCGACACCGGTGACGACCTACTGTGGCTGGCGCCCGACGCTGTGCCTATGCACCGTCGGGGGTCCGGGTCACCGGACCACTGCCGCGTACCACCTCGGGCTCGACCTATCGGGTTCACCGCGGACCGGCTCGTGCTCGGATCCGCCGCCGTGGTCGACCTGGGCCGGGCGCGCCCTGGGAACCGGAGCGCTACGACAGGGCCGCTGCGCCTCTTGGAGTCCGCCTCGGCTACGTCTCGCCAGAGCTGGCTGGGACTCTTCGACTGCCTGCCCTCCCCGAGGGGTTTCGGGGAGTTCCTGCCCGCCCTCACCCGGTACGCTCACAGCGGAGCACTCCCGAGTCGGGCGCGGCAACGAACCCCCATCCTCGCGCATGCCTCGCCGTCCGTCTTGGGATCGCGCGAGCG
>CAWDUR010000031.1:0-11860 GCA_963805585.1 uncultured Chloroflexia bacterium
ATTTTGATCTCGGTCGCAACGAGTCTGTCAGGCGCGGGCCACCCTTGGGCAGACGGCTGGTACGGGCGGTCCGGGATGATTCGATTCAGGATACGTCCGCCGCGACAGGCGGCGCACGGAAAGGAGCACCCTGATGGGGATCATCGCTTGGATCGTGGTTGGTGCCATCGCTGGCTTCCTAGCCACGCTCGTCACCGGGAGCCGCGAGGGCATCCTGGTGACGATCATCCTGGGCATCGTCGGAGCGGTCGTAGGGGGCTTCCTCGCCGGGGCTCTCTTGAACCTCAAGGAGCCGATGGGCCTCAACCTCGAGACCATCGTCGTGTCCACCATCGGCGCGATCATCGTGGTCTTCGTCGCCAACCTGTTGATAGGCACCGGGCGCACCGTGGGACGGCCTGACCGCCGGCGCACCCCCTTCTCACCCACCACACCGACTCGCACACAGGACAAGGAGCGCAGCGATGACTGACCAGAAGACCAAGGGAACCATCACCGACGTCAAGGGCAAGGCCGAAGAGACCGCCGGCAAGCTGACCGGTAACGAGGCGCAGGAAGCGAGCGGCCAGGCCAAGCAGGTCCAGGGCCAGGCCCAGCAGGCCCTCGGGAAGGCGCAGGACGCCGCCCAGGACACGCTCGAAAAGGCGCAGGACGCCGTCGAAGGGGTCAAGCGGTAGAGCCCCCCCGACGAGGTCGTCAGGCTGCAGCCCTGCGGCACGTCCCCCGCGGCCGTAGGGCTGCGTCGCCACCCGACTCGCGGCGGGACAAGAACCTCTACTTCCTCGAGGCGCACCTGCAGGGCTGACCTGACATTGGCGCCACCCTCCTTCTGCGCGACTTCCCGAACACCCGTACGCCTCCTCGCTTGACGCCCGCCTGACCGCCCCGTAGACCAGAGGACGGGCACGGACGTCCTCCCCTCCTCCTCGCGCGTCGGGCCGGGTCGGCACCCCAGCGACCCGGCCGACGCGCCCTGGCCGATGAGCCCACTGGAACTCCTGCTCTTCGGGTCACTCTGCTACCTCTTCGGCCTCGTCTCGGGCGCCGTCCTCATCCCTGGCTCGTGGACCGGGGCCTCTTCCCGGTCCGCCGGCATGAGCGATGAGCGGCAGACGGCGTCCGAGCACCCGGCTGGGCCCCGCCAGGTCTCGGCGGTCCTGCTCATCGCGGCCGTCGTGGTCATCGTGCTCGACGTCATCGTCGAGGAGTACGAAGTGAACCCGCCGGTCCTCCTGCCAGCTGTTCACCGCCGCTTGGCAAGGTCATCCTCAATCTGGCCCAGCAGGACGCGGTGGCGATGCGGGCGGTCATGCGGGCCGCTTTCGCGGTGGCTAACCCCATCAGCCTCCAGGCCCCACCGAGGCCACCCGCTTCCCCTTCGCGGTCCTGGCCCCGGCGGCGCCGTGATGACGGTGCCCCTCGACACGGGTCACCCGGCCAGGGCGACGACGAGGCTGCTGGCGAGCATGACGAGCCCGACCGGCACCCAGAGGCGTCGCTCACCCGGGCTTCGGCTCGCGGCGTTCATCACGACGCTCAGCGCGCTGACCGCGACGGCCACCCAGACGAGCCAGGGCGCCAGACCGAGCGGGAGATGAGTCCGGCCGACTCGAGCACGACGAGCGCGAGCAGGCCGAGCACGACCGTCTGGACCACCGCGAGCAGCCGCATCCGAGGTGGGAAGCGACCCGGGAAGCGACCGCCCATGGCGTACGCACCCCAGGGCGCACCGAGCGCCAAGGCGACCTGGAAGCCGACCACGACGAGCGTGGCGGCGAGGTACGCGAGCGCGGCGAGGTCGGCGAGGTCCATGGCTCTCCATCGGGCCGCGGTCCGTGCGCCGGGCTCCGCCAGAGCGTACCGCGTGTGATGAGCCTCCTGACCGTGGCGCAGCTCCGGGAGCACGTCGAGACGTCGCTCCCGGACACCGCCCTCGAACGCATCCTCGCGAGCTGACGAGCAGGCCATCGTCACCGTGGGCGGGTCCGCTCGAGCTCGACGAGGCTGGCGTCGTCGCGGACGTCACCGAGCGGCTGTGGGCGCCGGGTCGGGCGCTCCTGCGCCTCCACCAGGTCCCGACCGCGGTCACGAGTGTCACCGACGTCCACGACGGCATCGAGACGCTCCTCGACACGTCCGCGTATCGCCTCGTCGACCGCTACCTGCGCCGCCTGGCGGCGCCTGGGGCGAGTGGACGACCGTCGACTACACGCCGACCGACGACTCGGCGGTCCGCCGGACGGTCCTCGTCCAGCTCTGCCAGCTCGAGCTCAACGTCCAGCCCGGGCATGGCCGCGCAGGGCGCCGGGTCCCTGGTCGGAGACGTACGGCACGTACCTGCGCCAGCGCAATGAGCTGCTGCGCGCCATCCGTCCCGCCGACCCGCCGGTGCCGCGCGCAGTCCCCTACTCGACCGCGCGAGGGCCGTCTGATGCGCTACCGCACCCGCGTCGCCATCCAGGCCCCCGTCGAGGTCCGCGACCCGGCGGGCGGCGTGACCCATGGCTACGAGACCATCCCCGAGCTCGCCGACGTGGCGGCGACGATCGTGCCTGCCGTCGAGGAGTCCCGCGACCCGGACCTCGTCGCTGTCGAGGACCGCTACGACATCGTGCTCGCGGGCCATCATCCGCTGGTGTGGAGTTGACCCGGTTCTGTGGACACCTGAGAGTTGGGGCATCGAGCCCCCGAGAAGGGAGTCCACATGCCACGAGGGACAGCGCCGTACCCAGCTGACTTCCGGGCCGAGGCCGTGCGCTTGGCCCGGGCGCCGGGCCACTCCACGCGTGAGGTGGCGCGGATCTCGGCATCGGCAACGAGACGCTCCGCCGCTGGGTCATCCAGGCCGAGGTCGATGCTGGCGAGGCCGAGGGCCTGACGAGCGACGAGCGGGCCGAGCTCGTGCGGCTGCGGCGCGAGAACCGGACTCTCCGCACCGAGCGGGAGATCCTGAAAAAAGCCGCGGCCTTCTTCGCACGGGAGACCGACGAGACCCGGTGATCGTGTACCGCTTCGTCGAGCGAGAGAAGGCCAACCACCCGGTGGCCACGATGTGCCGGGTGCTCGGTGTCTCGCCCAGCGGCTACTGGGCCTGGTCGAAGCGACCGCCCTCGGCGCGGGCCCGCGCCGATGCCGCCCTGACCGACGACCATCCGCGACATCCACGCCCGGAGCCGGGGGACGTACGGCGTGCCGCGGGTCCACGCCGAGCTGCGCGACACGGGCACGCGCTGTTCGCCGCAAGCGGGTCGCCCGGCTCATGCGGGCCGCTGGCCTCGCGGGCGTCCACCGCCGGCGCTCGGTGCGCACGACGGTCCGCGACCACGACGCGGCACCCGGCCCCCGACCTCGTCGAGCGGCACTTTCAGCGCCAGCTGCCCCGACCGGCTGTGGGTCGCCGACATCACCTACGTGCCCGACCTGGGCAGGGCTTCCTCTACGTCGCGGTCGTCGTCGACGCCTTCAGCCGCCGGGTCGTCGGCTGGTCGATGGCCGGCCACCTGCGCACCGAGCTCGTCCTCGACGCCCTCGACATGGCCATCGCACGGCGTCGCCCGGGCGCAGGCCTCATCCATCACTCCGACCGGGGGACCCAGTACACGAGCATCGCCTTCGGGCGGCGCTGTCCGCGAGGCCGGCATCGCCGCTCTCGATGGGCTCGTCGGCGACTGCTACGACAACGCCATGGCCGAGAGCTTCTTCGCCAGCCTCGAGACCGAGCTCATCGACCGCACCGTCATGGCGGACCCGCGCCGATGCCCGCCTGGCGGTCTTCGACTACATCGAGGCCTTCTACAACCCGCACCGCCGCCACTCCGCGCTCGGCTACCTGTCACCGGCCGAGTTCGAGAGGAGGTACCGTTCCGAGACGATCGCCGCCTGACCTACCGCCGACCGTCCACCAAAGCGGGGTCCTTCCACCGTGGGTGAGCCGCGAGCCGGTCGTTCCGACCGGCACCCAGCGTGACGATGGGTGGAGCTTGGTGGCGTCGATGGCGTCGGCGTCCAGTCCTTCCTTTCGCAGGAACGCCCGGAGGGTGATGGCGTGTCCAGATATTGGACACGGTCGAGTTGTGCGCCCCGACATGGCGAGCGATGACGCGAACACTCCACATCTGGCGGTCCAGCCTTCCAGCCTCGCGGGCCTCGAGGGTCCGGGGACGAGTCCTGGCACTTCCTCCCCACGCACGGTCCTGACGGCGCCACGAGCCATTTCACCCATACAGCCATCCGACCGCCGTCCAGACAGGCACTCCCGCCAATCAGGGAGGGCTCGGGACGGTGCCATGGGGGGACAGGAGAGGAGTCAGCCCCATGCGGCGTCTTTCGTCCACCACCATCGTCCTCATGGCCCTGCTGCTGGCCATGCTGGCCGCCGCGCCCGGCGTCTCGGCCCAGGCCCCGGTCGAACACCCGGCGGTCGGGGTCTGGCTCACCGATGGATCCCCGGATGACGCCACGGACCCCCTGGATCTGATGACCATCGCCCCGGGCGGCATCGTCACGGTCTCCATCTCTCGGATGGGACCGCCTACGGCCCGTGGGCCGCGACCGGCGAGCGGAGCCTGGATGCGACCTTCCTGGCCTCGCAGGATGACCCGGAGGGCGGGGCCTCGTCGGGTACGCCACGATCCGCACCAGCATCGAGGTGGCCGAGGACGGCCAGTCCTTCGCGGGGACCTACACATCGAGTTCCCGGCTGCCATGGCCGAGGCCATGGGCCTCCCCGTGGGCCAGCAGGTCGGTCCGGGCACCGTGATCGGTCAGCGCATCACCGTCGAGCCCATGGGCGAGTCGGTCCCGTTCCCCGGAGGAGGAGGGTGGTCTCGAGGAAGGGTCGCCGTCCCCGGCACCGTCGCCAGCCGCCTGACCAAGCTTCGCCTCGCGAGTAGAGGCCCGTCCCGCGAGGGGCGGGCCTCCTCTCGAGTCGGAGGATGATCGCGGCTCACGTGGCTGCTGGCGACACGGTCCGCGATTCACGACCTCCGACTCTTGAACCCTCCGACTCCGCGCCCCGTCATACGCGGTGAAGCGGGAGGCTCTGACACGCGGCCCACACCCTGGCCGCCGGGACCGCGCCGAGCCACTGGCGGACCCGACCCGCGAGCAGTGGGGGGAACGTCATGCGCAGGATGTGGGCCGCGAGTGCGGCCATCGTGGTGTGCCTGGCGCTGGGCGGGCTGCCGGTCGCGGGGCAGGAGTCGTCAGAACAACCGTCTGCTGCGAGTACGACCATCGGCTTCAGCAGCTTCTACACGGACATCGACTTCTTCGGTGATATCAGGCGTGGCGCGCAGGAGGCTGCATCGACGGCCGGCGTCGAGCTCATCGCTCTCAACGCATACGGCGATCCCACCATGCAGGCGGACCAGGTCGAGAGCTTCATCGCCGATGGTGTTGATGCCATCATCATCGCGCCGGTCGACCCCGATGCCATCGTGCCTTCCGTCGAGGCCGCCAACGCCGCTGGCATCCCGGTCCTGGCCGTGGACCGCACCGCGAGTGGGGGCATGATCACCTCGCTCATCGCCTCCGACAACGTGGCTGCTGCTCGGATGGCGGGCGAGGCCCTGTTTCGCGCCATGGGTGGCAGCGGCAAGGTCGTCGAGATCCAGGGCGACATGGCCGCATCAACGGGCAAGGATCGCAGCGAGGGATTCCAGCAGGCGCTCGAAGCCGCACCGGGCATCACCCTCGCTGTCCAGGCACCGGCCGACTTCAGCTACAGACTGGCCTCGCAGGCGACCCGCGACGCACTCGAGGAGGACCCCGACATCACTGGCGTCTTCGCGGCCAACCTGGACATGCTCGAGGGCGCGACCCAGGCGGTCGCGTCGGCCGGCATGAGTGACCAGGTCAGGGTCGTGGGGTTCGATACGTCACCGACCATCCTCACGGCGATCAGCGACGGCAGCATCGACGCGACCATCGCGCAGCAGCCCCTGCTCATGGGTCAGACGGGCCGTGGAGGCCGCTCTCGCGGTGGTGGCGGGCGAGCCGGTCGAGCCGTTCATCCCGGTCGAGACGATCCTCGTGACCGCGGACAACGTGGACCAGTTCGCGGCAGGCGAGGCGGTCCCGGCTGAGGCTCCGACCGCCGCGTCCCCGATCATCGTGACCGGGACCGAGGTGTGCGGAGATCGTTCCGGGGGGACCTCGACCTCCCTCGGTGGTGTCAGCAGCGACCGTGGGTGGGTCGCAGAGTGCGTCAACACGATGAGCGATCCACGGGTCGATGGGACCTACGTCAACACCCTCAACGTGGACTGCTATCCGAGCGGTATGTGCCTGCTGTGGGGGACCCATGTCCTCGACGGACCCGAGGGTGGCTGGGACTGCTCCTGGGCCGGGGCGTTGCTACCCGAACGACCTGGGTGGCTTCATGGTCAGCGGCGTGTGCCCCGGGACGGGCGGCTTCGAGGGGCTGACCTACGTCTTCCAGCACGGCAACGCCAGCTTCGAGGGCGGCTCGCCCTTCGGCGACGACAGCACCTTCGACGGTGTCATCTACGAGGGTCCCGCACCGACGGTCTTCGCCACGCAGTCGGAGGCTGGCAAGTAGCGGTCTCCTGTCACTCGGCTTGGAGAGGCCCGTCCCGCTCTGGGGCGGGCCTCTTCTCGAGTCGGAGGAGGATCGCGGCGCACCAGCAGCCCGGGATCGCCGGCTCCCGGCACCGTCCCGCGATGGGGCGGTCCTCCTCTCGATTCGGGGAAGATCGCGACTCACGCCTGACCAGGCCGGTGCAGTTCGCCGCACCGTCGTCGCGATCCGAGCCAGCCCACCGCCGCGCATCAGGTTGCCCCGCGGCAAGACATGCTCGGTGCACGCAGCCACCACGCGCCCGCGACCGGATCGCCCACCTGACCGCGCATGCGTCCACCTTCGCGACGGCTACCATCTAGAACAGACGGTCACTCCGCTACGCGGAGGCCGGGACAGCCCGAAGGCGGTCACCATGAACAAGGTCCAGCGACTACCGCGCCCTCGAGCGCGAGTACATCACCACCCAGATCAGCCTGCGTGAGCTGTGCCGTCGCCACGGCATCAGCGCCCACTCGCTCGTCGTGGTCCAGGCCAAGCAGGGGAAGTGGGCCGAGAAGCGCGAGGCCTACCGCGCCCGCGAGTCCGAGTCCTTCATCGACCAAGCACGCCGACCGCATGGCTGCCCGCGAGGCCGAGGTCCGCGACCATGCCCTCGACGCCATCGATGAGGCCATCACCAAGTTCCGCTCCGACATGCAGAGGACGGAGAAGAAGCTCATCGGCGGTGAGTGGGTCGAGGTGCCCGTCATGCTGATCGGCCCCAAGGACGTGGCCTCCTCATCGACCGGTTCCAGGTGCTGTTCGCCAGGCCGTCAGTCGATCAGCCAGCACCAGGGCCTCACCGTCACCTCGGAGGCGCTCCCCGTCGATGCCCTTCAGGAGTTCATCGAGCGGACCCGTGGGCTGGCCGAGCCAGCCCCGCAGGAGTCACCGATCCCGCGACGACCGCGCCGCCTGGACGACTGAGCCGGGGCACCATGGAGGGCGGACGGAGTCTCAGACTGGCTGGTCAGGCACGACGAGTTGTACATGTCCAACTCCTTGTACAACGTGTACAATCCTCGCGCCCAGACCCCGATGAGAGGGCAGCCGCCGTCTACGCGGTCTTCGAGGCCCGGTGGACGTAGCTCGGGACGTTCGTGATGGGGATGATCAGCGATGGTGACGGTGTGTCGGCGCCAGACTCTCGCCCCGGACCGACCCTCCCCGCTTCGCGACCGGACGCTCGAGCGACTGGCGCGGCGACCCTACCCGGCGGCGGGGACTGGCCCCTCGCGCAGGCCGATCACGTTGCCGGCGGGGTCCTTGAACCAGGCACCGCGTGCCGGACCGAACTGGGCGATGAAGTTGACGGTCTTGGGTGTTTCGTACTCCTCGAAGATCACACCCCGTGAGGTGAGATCGCGGACGACGGCCTCGATGTCCTCGACCTCGAAGTGCATGACCGTCAGACCACCGGCAGGGGTCTGCCCACGCCGGATCGACACCTGTGATCCCTTGCCGGCACCGAACCGGCAGCCTGCCGGGGTCTCCTCGAGGAGCGTGAGGCCGAGCTGTTCCTCGTAGAACGGCTTGGCCTGGTCGAGGTCCGTCACCACCAGGGTCGTGACCGCCAAGAACTCGGAGAGCATCGTCGTCACCTCGATCATGGATACCGACTGGTTCGGGAGGCGCGTCTGGATGCCTGAAGGCAGGGACGCCGACCCAGTGTGGTGACCGGGAGTATGGACTGGCGCCGGCTCCATGTCACCCACGAGGTCCAGGCGAGTGACGCCATGCGGGCCGAGGGGACAACGAACGGTCCTGAGGGCTGGAGGCGGTCACGGCTGAGCGCGGTTCCCGTCATCCGCCCACGCGATCTCCGAGGCCCGATGAACGTCACTCAGGACGTACGTGACATGGGAGGGAACCCGCTCACCCGACCTCGAGGTAGTAGTCCAGCACGCTGCGTTGCTGCTGGGGGCCGGAGTCCGTCCGGGGGCGCCAGCCCCTGCCCAAACCCGTGAGCATGTGCGGGTCGCCGTCCACGTCAAGAGCGAGTGGACTGGGCTGGCGGGATCCTGGTGTGGCACTACCGTGGTGTCTCCCCACCCCATGGCTCGTTCGGCGGCGGTCGTGCTGGTCGTCGTGGCCACGAGGTCGCTCCACCACGCGCCGGCCAAGACGCATCGAGAGGGGAGGTCCATAGTGGGGGTCGCGCGCCCGACTGCGCGCCCGACCCTGCTGCTCCCGATGGCTTGCGCCGGTCAGAACCGGATCCGACGCGGGTCGTCGCCCTCAGGACCCGAGGAGGATCCGTGACTGAGTCCCGTACCGATGTGCTCGTCGCCGCGTACCCCAACGTCGACGCGGCCAGGCAGGACTTCGACGCGCTCGCGGAGCTCGTCCGTGCGAAGAGCATCAAGGTTGAGGGGATCATCCTCGTTACCCATGACGCGGACGGCAACGTCACGGTCGCCGACACCGGCGACCACGTCGGGCGAAAGGGTGCCGGCTGGGGCGGCGGGGTCGGCGTGCTCGTCGGCCTGTTCGCGCCCCCGTTGCTCGCCTCGGTCGCAGTGGGTGCCGCGGCGGGCGCGATCGTCGGCACGTTCGCGAAGCGCAAGCTCGAGTCCGGCATCGGCGACAAGATCGGCGCGGCCCTGCCCGCCGGATCAGCCGGGATCATCGCGGCGTTCGACGAGTCGTACCGGCTGGCGATCGGCCAGGCGCTGCCCGGGGCCGTCGCCAAGTCCCTCGTGCACTCCGACGAATCGGGTCTTGTCCGCGCCCTGAAGGGCTCGCTCGCGGATGCTATGGGCAAGTTCAGCCCCGATCGCACGGTGCTCCCGATCCGGGACCCTGACTTCGGGGGCGCCATCGGCCGGACGCTCGACAAGTCCGTGGCCGACTGGAGCATCAACCTCCAGCCGACGCCGCCCGAGGGCGCGCCCAACGTCCTGCTCGTGCTGATCGACGACTCGGGCTTCGGGAACCCCGGCACGTTCGGCGGACCGGTCTCCACGCCGGCCATGACCCGGGTTGGGGAGCAGGGGCTTACCTTCAACCGCTTCCACGTCACGGCGATGTGCTCGCCCACACGGGCGGCGACCCTGACCGGGCGCAACAATCACTTCGTCGGCTTCGGCTCGATCGGCGAGTTCCCGGGGCCGTTCCCGGGATACACCGCGTCCGTGCCCAAGACCTGCGCCCCGTTCCCGCGCGTGCTGCGTGACAACGGCTACGCCACCGCCGGGTTCGGCAAGTGGCACCTCACGCCGGATCGCGTGCAGGGCGCCGCCGGTCCGCACGACCGCTGGCCGATGGGCTGGGGCTTCGGCCACTTCTGGGGGTTCCTGGGCGCCGAGTCGGGCCAATACGACCCGCTCATCACGCAGGACAACACGATCATCGGGGTCCCCGAGGGCACGGACGGCAAGGAGTTCTACCTGCCGGACGCCCTCACCGACCACGCCCTGACCTGGCTGCACACGGTCCGGGCCCAGGATCCGGCCAAGCCGTGGTTCATGTACTACTCGACAGGCTGCGCGCACGCCCCGCACCACGTGCCCGCGGAGTGGAGCGAGAAGTACCGGGGGAGGTTCGACCAGGGCTGGGACCGGCTCCGTGAGGAGACCTTCGAGCGCCAGAAGCTGCTCGGGGTCGTCCCGCAGGACGCCGTCCTCACGCCGAGGCCCGAGCTCTTCCCGGCGTGGGACACGCTGTCCGACAACGAGAAGCAGCTCTACGCGCGGCAGATGGAGGTCTACGCGGGCTTCCAGGAGAACGCCGACGCCAACGTGGGTCGCCTGCTCGACGCGGTCGAGGAGATGGGCGAGCTCGACAACACCCTCGTCATCTACATCTTCGGCGACAACGGCGCGAGCCTCGAAGGCACCGTCACGGGTTCCTTCAACGAGATGACGATGGGCAACGGCATCCCGCTCACCCCTGAGCAGCAGCTCTCGCTCATCGGCCAGTACGGCGGCCTGGACGCGTGGGGCACCGATGCCACGGCCCCGCACTACTCCGCCGCCTGGGCCTGGGCGGGCAACGCCCCATTCCAGTGGGGCAAGCAGGTCGGCTCGCACCTGGGTGGGACGCGGGACGGCATGGTTCTCGCGTGGCCCGAGCGCATCCGTGACCGGGGCTCGCTCCGCTCGCAGTTCACCCACTGCACCGACATCGGCCCCACGATCCTCGAGGCGGCCGGCATTCCGCAGGCGGTGTCCGTCGACGGCATCGAGCAGGAGCCGATGCACGGGACGAGCTTCGTCTACACGTTCGACGACGCGGGCGCCGCCGAGCGGCACACGGTCCAGTACTGGGAGACGTTCGGCAACCGCGCCATCTACAAGGACGGCTGGTGGGCGTGCGCGAAGCTCGACCGCATCCCGTGGGACGGGACGCCCGCGACCATCGCCCGGTTCGCGCCCGGCAAGTACGACCCGGAGCAGGACACCTGGGAGCTGTACTACCTGCCCGACGACTTCAGCCAGGCCCACGACCTCGCGGCGGAGCACCCGGAGCGGCTTGCGGAGCTCAAGGAGCTCTTCTGGCAGGAGGCGGAGCGGAACCACGTCCTGCCGCTCCTCAGCGGCCTGTGCGTCTTCTTCGGGATCCTGCCGCCGATGCCGACCGTCACCCGCACGACGTTCTACGGCGACGTCCAGAACATCGCGTCGGGCATGATCCCGCGGGTCTACGGGCGCTCGTACGCCATCGAGGCCGAGCTGGTGATCCCGGAGGACGGCGCCGAGGGCGTCATCGTGGCGGAGGCCGACGAGATGGGCGGCTTCTCGCTCTGGGTCGACGTCGACCGACGGCTGCACCACACCTACTCGTTCATGGGGATCGAGCAGTACGTGCAGGTCTCGGCAGACCCGCTGCCCACGGGCGCCGTCAGCGTGCGGATGCAGTTCGATGCCGATGCGACGAGGCCGGGCACGGGCGGCAACGTCACGCTCTGGGCGAACGGTTCGCAGGTGGGCGAGGGGCGGATGGACCGCACCGTGGCCATGCGCTTCTCGTTCTATGCAGGTCTGGACGTCGGGCGCGACAACGGCATGACCGTCGATCCCGCCTACCGGAACAAGGCCCCGTACGCGTTCACGGGGACGGTGAACAAGGTGGTCTTCGACCTGAAGCCGGCGCCGCACGAGGAGGAAACGGGGTTGCACGCCGACGCCCAGCGGACCTCGGGGGCAGCGGCCCTCAGCGGATAGTCGCCGCGGAGGCCGGTAGAGGCCGGGGGCCGCCCGTCGGCGCGTCACAGGGCGTGGCCTCCTCCAGCGCCCGGGTATGGCAGCCAGACGCGAGTGTGTCGAACGCGTTGGC
>CAWDUR010000032.1:0-27076 GCA_963805585.1 uncultured Chloroflexia bacterium
GCCTTGATGGCCAGGTCGAGCTGCTCGTAGGGATCGCTCGGGAAGTCGGTGCCGGTGTCCGTCTTGACGGCGGCCTTGAAGTCGGCCACGAGGGACTTGAGGTCGTCGACGGTGAGGTCCGTGTCCTTGGCGTCAGCGCCGTGGGCGTGCTTGCGGACTTCGAGCGGCTCGTCGAAGCGCGCGGCGTCCACGCCCATCACGATGCGGCCGAACATGCCGATGAAGCGACGGTAGGCATCCCAACCGAATCGCTCGTTGCCCGAAAGCGCGACGAGGCCCGCCAGGGTCTGCTCGTTGAGGCCCAGGTTGAGGACGGTGTCCATCATGCCGGGCATCGAGAACTTGGCGCCCGAACGGACCGACACGAGGAGCGGGTTGGCGGGGTCGCCGAAGCCCTTCCCGGAGATGGCCTCGACCTCCTTGACGGCCTCGAGGACGTCCTCCCAGAGGCCCGCGGGCAGCTGCTTGCCGGCCGCGAAGTAGTCGTTGCAGGCTTCCGTCGTGATGGTGAAACCGGGCGGGGTGGGCAGACCGGCGTTGGTCATCTCGGCCAGCCCGGCGCCCTTGCCGCCGAGGAGGTCCTTCATGGAGCCATCGCCCTCGGCGCGGCCGTCGCCCCAGGAGTAGATGTAGCGCTTGGTGGCGTGCTGGGTCCGGGTCGGAGCAGACATGGGCAGGGAAACCTCAAGGATGTGGGCTGTCGGGCATGGGGGGCCGCAGCGTCGGGATGTGGACGTCTTGCATGGTACCCCAAGCCGGTGCCCGGACCGACCTGCCATCCGGCCCCTCGTGGGGCGGTCCCAGTGGCCGTCGATGCAGGCCCGCCTGGCGCGATGGTGGCTGGCGGGACGACGTTTACACTGGCAGGCATGACCGATCACGCCCACGACACACGTGTCATCGCGCCGGAGGCGGAGCAGTACAACGCCACGCTGGTGAAGCGCGAGGATGACAAGAGCGACCTGGCGCGCTTCTGGGTCCGCGCGGATGGCGACCCGGCTCACTTCGAGCCGGGGCAGTACATGACCATCGGTGTCTACGCGGATGGCATGCTCTACCAGCGCCCCTACTCGGTGGCATCGGCCCCGGCCGACACGGGGGAGGAAGGCTACGAGTTCTATGTGCGCCTGGTGACCTTGTTGCGCTTCACGACGCTGCTATGGCGCCTGCCGATCGGACACCAGATGCGCATGATCGGACCCAAGGGCCGGTTCATGCTGGAGCCGGATGACGGTCGCACGCATCTCTTCGTCTCGACCGGTACGGGCATCGCGCCGTTCATCGCCATGTGCCGGCACCTGCTGGCACAGGGCACACCACGGCAGACGATCATGCTGCACGGCTGCAGCTACCAGGACGAGCTCGGCTACCGGGACCTGCTCGAGGGCTGGCAGCGGGACGGCAGCTATCCGCTGACCTACGTGCCCACCATCTCGCGACCCTCGGATCCCCGCAACGCAGGCTGGACCGGCCACACGGGCCGCGCGGAGGCTGTCGTGCGGGACGTCTGCCGGGCGTATGAACTGAGGCCAGAGCAGACCGTGGTCTACCTCTGCGGCAACCCCGAGATGATCCTCAACGTGGAGAACGTGCTCATGGGCGCCGGCTTCCCGGAGTTCCACGTCAAGAAGGAGCTCTACTGGCCGAAGGGCAAGAAGCCGGCCGCGTAGCTCACGCCTGTCATCCCGAGCGGGATGGCATACCCTAGGCCGCAAGCGATGACCTTTGGCACGGCAGGAATGATGCGCTCGTTGGTATTCATTTGTCTTCCATCGGTCCATGCTGCCGAGATCATGGTCAAGACACGTCGCCAGGCAGGCTGAAGGGACCGATGCATCCACTCGTCAGGAGAGAAGTCCTCTCGCCCAACGTCACCCGGCTCGTCATCGAGGCCAGCCGCATCGCCCAGGTACGTCAGCCGGGCCAGTTCGTCATCGTGCGCCGCGAGGAGGGAGCCGAGCGCATCCCACTCACCATCGCCGACGCGGACGTGGAGGCGGGCACCATCACGCTCGTCATCCAGGCCGTGGGCAAGACCAGCTGTGACCTGTGCGTCATGAAGGTCGGCGACGCGATCCGGGACGTGGCGGGGCCCTTGGGACGAGCTACGGAGCTCATCGAGTCCGGCCATGCCGTCTGCGTCGGTGGTGGCGTGGGGACGGCCGTCGTCCACCCACTGGCGCAGGGTCTGGCTGCTCGCGGTGTCAAGGTCACCAGCATCATCGGGGGCCGGGCGAAGGAGTGGGTCATCTTCGAGGACGAGTTGCGCCGCTACGGCGATGTGCGCGTCTGCACCGACGACGGCTCCTACGGCCGGCACGGCTTCGTCACCGACGAGCTGCGGGACATGCTGGAGGCCGACAGCGTCGATCACGTCTACGCAGTGGGCCCGGTGCCGATGATGGGCGCCGTGTCAGAGACGACGCGCGGGCAGGGCGTGCCCACCACCGTGTCGCTGAACACGATCATGGTGGACGGCACGGGCATGTGCGGCGGCTGTCGGGTGAACGTCGGCGGGCAAGACGGTGTACGCCTGCGTCGACGGACCGGAGTTCGACGGCCACCAGGTGGACTTCCGGCAGCTCGCCGACCGGTTGGCCATGTACCGCGACATCGAGCGCCAGTCGTTCGAAGGCAGCCGCTGCCACATGCGAGGAGCTGGCCGAGTCATCGCGGGGCGTGGACAGCCCGCGATGACCGATGGAGCGCCCCGAGCTCTCCCCCCAGGAGCGCATGCGCATCGAGCGGCAGAGGTCCCGGCGCGCTCCGCGGTCATCCGCGCCATGGACTTCCGCGAGGTCAACCTGGGCTACTCGCAGGAGCTGGCCATGCAGGAAGCCGAGCGCTGCCTGCAGTGCAAGAACCCGCGCTGCATCGACGGCTGCCCGGTGCGCGTCAACATCCCCGAGTTCATCGAGCTGCTCGCCGGCGGGCGACCTCAAGGGCGCCGCGGAGTCGCTGCTCGACGACAATGCCCTGCCCTGCGTCGACGGGCCGCGTCTGCCCCCAGGAGACGCAGTGCGAGGGGCTCTGCATCCGCGGCAAGAAGGGCGAGCCGGTGGCCATCGGCGACCTGGAGCGCTTCGTGGCCGACTGGGCCCTGCGAGCACCTCGACGAGCTGGAGGGCCGTCACGACCCGGACACGGGGCGGCGGGTGGCCGTCGTGGGCTCCGGGCCGGCTGGCCTGACGGCTGCCGGCGAGCTTGCCAAGTCGGGCCACGACGTCACCGTCTTCGAGGCCTTCCACGCCCCCGGCGGCGTGCTCGTCTACGGCATCCCGGAGTTCCGCCTGCCCAAGGAGATCGTCCAGAAGGAGGTCGATCGGCTCAAGGACCTGGGCGTCAGGATCGAGGTCAACGCCATCGTCGGGCAAGACCTGGACGCTGCGCGAGCTGCGCGCAGGACTTCGACGCCGTCTTCATCGCCATGGGCGCCGGGCTGCCGGTCTTCATGGGCATCCCGGGCGAGAACCTCAAGGGCGTCTACTCCGCCAACGAGTACCTCACGCGCGTCAACCTGATGGGCGCCTTCCGCAAGGACACCGACACGCCCGTCCTGCAGGGCCAGCGGGTGGTCGTCGTCGGCGGCGGCAACGTGGCCATGGACTCGGTGCGCACGGCCCTGCGCATGGGCGCCGAGAGGCCATCGTGGTCTACCGTCGCGGCAAGGACGAGATGCCGGCGCGGCGTGAGGAGGTCCACCACGCCGAGGAGGAAGGCGTCAAGTTCGAGCTGATGGCCTCCCCGGTCGAAGTCATCGGCAACGACGAGGGCTGGGTGACCGGCCTGCGCTGCCAGATGATGGAGCTGGGCGAACCGGATGCATCCGGGCGGCGACGGCCTCGAGCCATCCCCGATTCCGACTACGTCGTCGACTGCGACATGGTCGTGGTGGCCATCGGCACGCGCAGCAACCCGATGCTGACCTCCAGCGAGCCGGACCTCAAGATCAACGAGTGGGGCTACATCGTCGTGGACGAGGACGGCATGACCAGCGTGCCCGGCATCTTCGCCGGCGGCGACATCGTGCGCGGCGCGGCCACGGTCATCCTGGCCATGGGCGACGGCAAGCGCGCGGCGCACGCCATCGAGCGCTACCTGGACACCGTCGCGGAGCTGCTGCCCAGCGCAGGCTGACCGGGAAGCGATCAGCCGGCGGGCCGGGCGGGTCCGCCCGACGGCCTGGCGCCGCGTCAGCCCCGCGCGGCCTCCATGCGCTCGAGGATGACGCGCTTGACGTTCTCCGCGGGCACGCGCTCCTGGGTCATGCTGTCGCGGTCGCGGATGGTCACGGCGCCATCCTCGAGCGAATCGACGTCCACCGTCACGCACCACGGCGTGCCGATCTCGTCCTGGCGCCGGTAGAGCTTGCCGATGGCGGCCGTGTCGTCGTAGACGGCCATCATGTCCTTCTTGAGGTCCACCTTGATGCGATGGCAGAGCTCCACGATCTCGGGGCGCTTCTTGAGCAGGGGCAGGACGGCCACCTTGTAGGGCGCCAGGTCCGGATGCAGGCGCAGGACCACCCGCTTCTCATCGCGAACCTGCTCCTCATGGTAGGCGTCGATGAGGAAGGTGAACGCGGCGCGGTCCGCGCCGGCTGCCGTCTCCACGACCCAGGGCACGAAGTGCTCCTCCGTGGCCGGGTCGAAGTACTCGAGGTTCTCGCCCGAGGAGCGGGCGTGGCTGCCGAGGTCGAAGTCGCCACGGTTGTGGATGCCCTCCAGCTCCTTCCAGCCGAAGGGGAAGCGGTACTCGACGTCGATGGCCTTCTTGGCGTAGTGCGCCAGCTCGTCGCTGGCGTGCTCGCGAAGGCGCAGGCGGGCGGGCTCCACGCCATAGCGCTCGTACCACGCCCGGCGTGCCGGCAGCCACGTCTCGAAGGCCGCCGCGGCGGCCTCGCCCGGCGCCACGAAGTACTGCATCTCCATCTGCTCGAACTCGCGCATGCGGAAGACGAAGTTGCCGGGGCTGATCTCGTTGCGGAAGGACTTGCCGATCTGGGCGATCCCGAAGGGCACCTTCTTGCGGCTCGACTGCTGCACGGACTTGAAGTTGACGTAGGAGCCCTGTGCCGTCTCCGGGCGCAGGTAGACGACGGCGGCGTCCTCCTCGAGCGGGCCCATGTGCGTCTTGAACATGAGGTTGAAGCGCCGCGGTGCTGACAGCGGGCCCTCGTCCGCCGGGCAGACCAGGCCCAGCCGCTCGATGACCGTCTCGTCGCGGAGGTCGGTGGCGGAGAGATGCTCCGCTCCGGGCAGCTCGTCGAGACGGTAGCGGCGGTGACAGCTGGCGCACTCCACGAGCGGGTCGGAGAAGGAGCCCACGTGGCCGGAGGTGACCCACACCTGCGGGTGCATGAGGATGCCCGCGTCGAGGCCGACGATGTCGTCGCGCTCCTGGACCATGGCTCGCCACCAGGCCCGCTTGACGTTGTTCTTCAGCTCCACGCCGAGCGGCCCGTAGTCCCAAACGGCGTTGATGCCGCCGTAGATCTCCGAGGACGGGAAGATGAAGCCGCGACGCTTGGAGAGCGACACGATGGTGTCGAGGTCGACGACGGCGGGGCCCGGGTCGAGCGGGGCGTCTGGTTCGAGGGGCGCGGCAGCAGCGGGCGGCTGGTTCATGGCGGGGTCTCCTGCAGGGGCGCCGGCGGTGGCAGTGCCGGTCGGCTGCGCGGATTGTGGCAGAAACGAACGACCCGGCCGCGCCGGCCGGGTCGTTGCTCGAGCAGGGGCAGCGCCGGGAGACCCGGCGCCGCCGGCAGGGCTACGGGTTGGGCAGGCAGCGGTCCATCTCGGGGGTCGACGACCCGATGTCGTACCACTGGTAACGCAGGGTCGTGGCGCCCTGGACCTTCGACGTCGTGCCCGGCTTGTACCAACGGATGGCGGCCAGGGCCCGGAAGTGCGGCGTGCCCGAGTAGACCGCCTGCCAGCCGCGCTTGCCGATGGCGACGGCCTTGTCGTCGTGGGCAAGCTTCTTGATCATGGGCGTCCGTGAGACCGTCTCCCAGCCGCCGTTCCCGCCATCCTCCTTCGACTTCTGGAAGAGGAAACGGATGCCCACCCACTGGGCATCGCGGGCAGCCGACCGGTCGCGGGCGAAGGCCCGCGGGCTGCGCGCCTCGACGATGTCGAGGTCAAGGGTCATGTCGACGTCGTAGGCACAGGACGCGCCTGGCTGGGAGTCCGTGTCGACGACGGTCCAGGCTCCGCGCGTGCCCTTCTCGACGAGGGCTTCGGCGCCGAGGGCGCCCTGGGCCCCCATCACGAGGGCCGTCGACAACGCCCCGAGGGCCAGGAGCATCGAGCGGATGGAGCGAACGGTCATGAGCAGAACCTCCCTGTGGTCCACCCCCCGACAGCGACGAGGCCGCATCATGGCGCAGCGGCGTCGTCCTGTCACCCCCCAGGTTCGTGTCGGGTCTGGTGTCGCTGCCGCACCTCGTCGACGAAGGCCAGGGAGCGCGCCTCGCGTTCGAGGATGAAGCGGGTGTAGCGGCGCATGAGCGATTCCACCTCGGCTTCCACCGTCGGAGGCAGGCGGAGCGCGGCGATGGCCTCCACGTCCAGCCGGCGGTAGGCCCGCATCAGCTTGAGCGCATCGAGTGAAAGAGGCGAGGTCTCGGCGGGCGGGCGGGGGTGCGCCGCGCAGAGCACGCCACCGAGGGCCGGCACCCAGCGGAAGGCGTCGTCGACCTCCAGGGGCCGGTCGCACTCCACGCAGCGATCGAGCTCCGGCCGCACGCCCAACGCATCTGCCAGGCCGGATTCGAACCAGCGGGCCACACGCCCCGGCGCCATGCCGTCATCGAGCAGTTGGCAGGCACGTCGCAGCAGGCCGTAGACGGGGTGGGCGCCCGCCCGCTCCTCGACGGCGCGGTCGGCAAGCTCGCCGAGGTACCAGGCCGTGGCCGTCGACTCGAGCTGGTCGCGCAGTCGCAGCCAGGCGTGGGCGACGTCCACGGAGGTGATGACGTCCAGGTCACGACCGCGGGCCAGGACCAGGTCGAGCTCCGCGAAGGGCTCCACGCTGCCGCCGATGCGGCTGCGCGGTCGCCGCACGCCCTTGGCGATGGCCCGGAACTTGCCGTCCTGCGGCGTCAGCAGCGTGATGATGCGATCGGCCTCGCCGAGATCCAGATGGGCGAGCACGATGGCGCGCGTCTTGTAGCTGCGAGGACGAGGCACAGGCGCGAGCCTAGCCCAGCCGGTGGGCTGGCGCGCGGAGGGACGGGTGCGCGGGAGGATTTGCTAACGACAGGTACCATGTTCGCGTGTTGACCGGCATCGACCTTGACAGGCTCATCACCGATACCGAGAGCGCCATCCTCGCCGTCATCGCCGAGGCCGAAGACGAGCGCACGCGTGAGCTGTACGACATGGTGCGCTACCACCTCGGCCTGGACGGCGATGCGCCCCGTGGCAAGCGGATGCGCCCGCTCATCGGGCTGCTGGCCTATCAGTCCATCGCGGGCGACCATGCCCGCGCCCTGCCGGGCGCGGCGGCCGTGGAGATGGGCCACAACTTCAGCCTCGTGCACGACGACATCGAGGACCGCGGGCCGGAGCGCCGCCACCGACCGGCGCTGTGGATGGTGGCCGGCATCCCGCAGGCCATCAACGCCGGTGACACGCTCTTCACCCTCAGCCGCATGGCACTCTACCGCCTCCTGGACGAGGGCTTCGAGGACGCCCGGGTGCTGCGACTCATGCGCCTGTACGACGAGACCTGCCTGGCCCTCTGCGAGGGGCAGTTCATGGACATCTGGGGCTCCGAGCACGACGCGTGGATGTCGGTGGACCACTACTTCGACATGATCGGCCGCAAGACGGCGTCGCTCATCGCCGGCTCAGCGGAGGCCGGCGCCATCCTGGCCACAGACGACGAGTCAGTCATCGCGGCCTACCGCCGCTTCGGCTGGTCGCTGGGCCTGGCCTTCCAGGTCAACGACGACCTGCTGGGCATCTGGGGAGACGCGGCCGTGACGGGCAAGGAAGCCTCGGACATCGCCACGCGCAAGAAGACGCTGCCGCTCATCTACGCGCTGCAGGAAGCCGCCGGGCCGGACGCCGTCCGGCTGCGGGACATCCTGGCGCAGTCGGACGAGCCCGCCAGCAACGGCCAGGTCGAGGAGGCGCGGCTCATCCTGGAGCGCCTCGGCGCCCTCGAGTTCACCCGCGGCCTGGCGCGGCGCCATCGCGACGAAGCCCTGGCTGAGATCGCCTCCGTGCCGCTCATCGACGGCGAGGCCGTGGACCGGCTCGACCAGGTCGTGCGAGCGGCCATCAGCGCCTGACACGCGTCACTCGGTCCGGACACGGGCTCAGCGTCGATCCGGCTACTCCGTCGTCCTTGGATATCGCCAGCCGCCGAGCCCAGCGGATCAGTCGTCCTCGGGTGCGCCCTCGGCCTCATCACGCGTGACGCGGGCGACGTGCACGGTTCGGACACGGCGCCCATCGGTGGTCTCCACGGTCAGGCGCAGCCCGGCCACCTCGACCGTGTCACCGACCCTTGGGACGCCGCCGATGTAGTGATAGACGAGGCCGCCGACGGTGTCGAATTCCTCCTGGTCGTCACCTTCCAGCGTGGCGTCGAAGTGCTCGAGCAGGTCGTCCACGTCCGCCCGCCCATCGACCCGTGCCTCGCCCTCACCGGCCGGCACGATCATGGGCTCCTCCTCGTCGTACTCGTCCTGGATCTCGCCCACGATCTCCTCGATGAGGTCTTCGATGGAGACCAGGCCGGCCGTGCCGCCATGCTCGTCGAGGACGATGGCGATGTGCACGCGGCGTCGCTGCAGGCTCTGCAGGAGGTCATCGACGAGCATCGATTCGGGCACGAAGAGTGGCGTGCGCACGAGGCCGCGGATCGAGGGTGGGCGATCGTCGCCGACCAGGAACGGCAGCAGGTCCTTGGCATAGAGGAGACCCACGATGTTGTCGATGCTGCCGTCGTACACCGGGATGCGCGAGTGGCCCTCGGCCACGATGGTCTGCACGATCTCGTCGAGCGACGCATCGACCGAAAGAGCCGCGATATCCACGCGCGCCACCATGACCTCGTGGACGCGCCGCTCGCCGAGCTCCAGGACGCCGCCGATCATCTGCTCTTCCTCGGCCTCGATGGTGCCCTGCTCCCCTCCCCGTTCAACGAGGATGCGCAGCTCCTCGCTGGTGATGGCGTCGTCAGGCACGTCGCGGACGCCGAGGAGCCGGGTGATGCCGTGCGTGATGGTCGTCAGCAGCCAGACCACGGGTGCGAGCAGCATGCCCAGCAGCTCGACGGGCCGGGCGAGTGCCAGCGCGTAGCGCTCAGCGTGCGCCAGGGCCAATGTCTTGGGAACCAGCTCGCCGAAGACGATGGTCACGAGGCTGACCACGAGTGTCACGATGAGCAGGGCCAGGATGTCCGCGGACGCCGCCAGCGGACTGATGGCGCGCAGGCCGTCGGCCACGTGGCTGGCCGTGCTGGCGCCGGCGAAGGCGGCCGCCAGGAAGCCCACGAAGGTGATGCCCAGCTGGATGGTGGCCAGCAGGCGACCCGGGCGCTCGGTCATGCGACCCACGCGTCGAGCGCGCGGATCACCCTCGTCGCTGAGCTGCCGGATGCGGCTGCGGCGCACCGTCACGAGCGCGATCTCGGCCGCCACGAATACGGCGTTGACGAGGATCAGGACCGCGATGACGACGATCTCGAGAAAGGAGCTGCCCATCAGCGGTCCGGGGCGTCCTCCGCGGGCTGGGCGAGCCCAGGGTCGGACGCCGGGGGAGCGGCGACGAGATCCGTGTCGAGCCGGGCACTCTCGTCCGGCAAGGCGTCAGTCCGGGGCTTGCGCTCCCGGATGCGCGCCGGCAGACCGAGCGCCATCTTGCCGGCCGGCACGTCGCGGGTGACCAGCGAGGCGGCGCCGGTGAGAGCGTCCTCGCCTACGCTGACCGGCGCCCGCAGGATGGTGTCCGAGCCGATGAAGGCACGGGCGCCGATGCGCGTGCGGTGCTTGCGCACGCCGTCGAAGTTGGCCGTGATGGTCCCGGCACCGATGTTGACCCGCTCGCCCACATCGGCGTCGCCGAGGTAGCTGAAGTGGTGGCTCTTGGTCCCGGCGCCGATGACGCTGTTCTTGACCTCGGCGAAGTTGCCCAGCTGGACGCTGCTGCCGATGTGGGCGCCGCCACGGACGTGCGAGAAGGGTCCGATGGTGACGTCCGATGCCACCACCGAGCTCTCCAGCACGCTGGCCCAGACGACGGAGCGCTCGCCGATGCGCGTGTCGAAGATCTGGCTGCCGGACCGGATGACCGCGTCACGCTCGATGACCGTGCCACCTCGAAGGATGACGCCGGGCTCGATGGTGACGTCCGGGGCGATCTCGACGCTGGCATCGATGAAGGTACTGGCAGGATCCTGCAGCGTGACGCCGGCGCGCATGTGGGCCTCGTTGATGCGCAGGCGCATCTCCACCTCGGCATCGGCCAGCTGGAGGCGGTCGTTGATACCGAGCAGGGTGCCGTCGTCCTCCACCTCCAGGGTGGCCACGGCACGGTCGTCTGCTCGCGCCAGCGGCACGAGCTCCGGAAGGTAGAGCTCCCCCGTCACCGGCGAGGGCGCTACGTCACCGATCCGCCCGCGCAGCCAGGCGACCTCGAAGGCATAGAGTCCGGCGTTGATCTCGCCGATGGCGAGCACATCCGGTGCCGCGTCGCTGGCCTCGACGACGCGGCTGATGCGGCCGTGCCCGTCACGCACGATGCGCCCGAGCGAGGCCGGATCGTCCGGCTCCACGGTCACGAGGGCCATGGCGGCGCCCGTCTCACGCCGGGCCGAGGCCAGCTCCACGAGCAGGCCGGCATCCACGAGGGGCACGTCGCCTGACAGGACGAGGATCTCACCGGCGTCGCCGGGCAGCACCTCGAGCGCGGCCCGCAGGGCGTCCGCGGTACCGCGCGGCTCCGCCTGGTGCGCGAAGTCGGCCTGCCTGGCGAAGGCCTCGCACACCGACTCGGTGGCCGGTGAGACGACCACCAGCGGGGACGCATCCGTGGCCGCGCGAGCGGCGTCGATGACATAGGCCAGCATGGGTCGCCCGCAGATGGGGTGCAGCACCTTTGGCAGGTTCGAGCGCATGCGCGTGCCCAGGCCAGCCGCAAGCACGACCGCGACCAGCGGCCGGGAGGGGTCCGTGTTCACGTCAGGGCCGGGCCGCCCGGGCGTGAAGGAGGCTGATAGGGCATCGGGTGGCACGACTGTAGGGGTCGGGTCGGCGGGGTGTCAAACCTCACTGGGCTGGCCATAGCCCGGAGGCGGTGAGCCGCGCCTCAGCGACGGACCGCGACGGCCTCGATCTCGACCAGGATGTCCATGGGCAGGCGAGCGGCCTGGATCGTCGTGCGCGACGGGAACGGCTCGCTGAAGAAGGACGCGTAGACCTCGTTGAAGGCACGGAAGTCGTCCATGTCGGCCAGGTAGCAAGTCGTCTTGACGACGTCCCCGAGATCCAGCCCGGCCGCCTCCAGGATGCCTTCCAGGTTCTTCAGGGTCCGCTCCGTCTGTTCGATGATGCCGCCCGCCACGAGCTGGCTGGTGGCCGGGTCCATGGGCCCCTGGCCGGCGGTGAACAGAAGACCTTCGACGGCGATGGCCTGGCTATAGGGACCGATGGGCTTGGGTGCGGCGTCCGTCTGGATGCGTTCCTTCATGGTGGTCCTCTCCGGGTGCTGCTCGACGTGGCCAGGATGGTGGCGCCTCGCAGGGCCGGCGGACGGTCCTGCTCAAGATGGGCGGCCGCCTCAGCGGCAGCCTCCGGCGAAGGATAGACGGCCAGCAGCGTGGGGCCCGAGCCGGTCAGCAGGACGGCACGATCGAGCCGCCGCTCGAGGGCCTCGCGCATCGAAGCCAGGCTCGGCGAGAGGCGTACAGCAGCCGGCCAGAGGTCGTTGGCATCGCGCAGCCCCCCGGCCAGGGCGGCCAGCGCGGCCCCGTCGAGCCCGTCGCGCAGAGCCTCCGCCATGCGCCTGACCTGCTCGACCGAGGTGGCAGTCGTGGCGCCCGGTGGCAGGGCATCCCGGTCGTGCTCCGCGAAGACCGCCGCCGTGGCGAGCCCCTGGGCGGCCGTGACGAGAAGGACACCAGCCGGCGAGCGGGGTTCCGGCAGCGGCTCGACGACCTCGCCGACGCCGCTCACCAGCGCCGCTCCATGTCCAGTCGCGAAGAAGGACACGTCGGCACCGACACGGCCGGCCACGCCCAGGAGCGTGGCACGGTCGAGCGAGAGGCCCCACACGCCGGCTGCCAGCGCCAGGGCCGCGGCGGCGTCCGAGCTGCCGCCCCCAAGGCCGGCCGCGGCGGGGATGTGCTTGTCGAGGCGGAAGTGCAGCGCGGGCAGGGCTGGGCCGATCGGGGCGGGTGGTCCGGCATCGAGGGGGCCAGAGGCCCGGGGGTCCCCACGGGACGGAGCGCCGAGCGGGGCCAAGGCGTGCAGCTCGGCCACCGCGCGGAGCTCGGCCACGGCTCGCAGGACGAGGTTGTCCCGCACGGGCAGTCCGGGCGCACCCTCGAGGGTCAACTCGTCCGTCCCGGCGGGCTCCGCGGCCGGCCGGACCTCGAGGTGGTCGTGGAGAGCCAGGCGCAGGAAGACCGAGCGCAGCGCGTGGTAGCCGTCCTCGCGTCGGCCGGTCACGGCCAGGCCCAGGTTCACCTTGGCGGGAGCCTCGGCCCAGGCTGCCGCCAGGGAGCGGCGCGTCATGGGCGACGGCTCACGGCAGCGGACCGAGGGCGGCGCGCAGGGCCAACCACTCGTCCACGGAGAGGGTCTGCGGGCGCCGGTCAGGAGCGATGGCGCAGCCTGCCAGCGCTGAGCCGAGGCGGTCGCGGTCCAAGCCGGGAAGCTGGCGCAGCAGCACGTTGTGGATCATCTTGCGGCGCTCGCGGAAGGCTGCCTGCACCAGCCGCCAGAGCCCGTCCTCGTCGGCTGCATCGAGGCGCCGCGGGCGCGCGTCCCCGGCCAGGATGGCTGAGTCGACCGCCGGCGCCGGCTCGAAAGCCGTGGCGGGGACGGTGAAGGCGACGCGCACGTCGGCGTGATACTGCACGAAGACGGAGAGGTAGCTCATGGCACCCGGGGGCGCCGCGATACGCTCGGCCACCTCGCGCTGGACCATGAGGACGAAGCGTCCCGGCCGCGGCTCCTCACCCAGCACGTGGTGCAGGATGGGGCTCGTGATGTGGTACGGGACATTGGCCACCAGCGCCCATGGCGGACTGGCTACGGTCGCGACCTCGAGGTCCAGGAAGTCGGCCGCCACAAGCGTGAGTCGTGGCACGTCCGCGAAGCGCTCACGCAGGTGCTCGGTGAGCCGGTCGTCCAATTCCACGGCGGTGACCGAGGCCCCGGCGTCGAGGAGCCGTGCGGTCAGGATGCCCAGGCCCGGACCGACCTCCACGATGCGCTCGCCCGGCTCCACGTGTGCGACGGCCATGATGCGCTCCAGCACGTCGCCATCGGCCAGAT
The DNA here is from genome assembly GCA_963805585.1 of uncultured Chloroflexia bacterium. Classification (GTDB taxonomy): domain Bacteria; phylum Chloroflexota; class Limnocylindria; order Limnocylindrales; family CSP1-4; genus JAFMJV01. The sequence continues at coordinate 13,517 of CAWDUR010000032.1, forward strand.
GGTTCTGTGAGAGCGACCGTCGCGCGGCAAGCCCGTGGCGCCGCAGGTAGCGCGCCACGGACTCCGGGCCGAGGTGTTGCGCGTCGAGCTCAGAGCCGCTCGACATGTGCGGCCTCAGACCGCCAGCTTCAGCGAGGGCCGCGCGTCCAGCGAGCGGTCGGCGCGGGCGCCGGTCACGAAGCGGTGCCATCCCGCGGCCCCGATCATGGCGCCGTTGTCCGTGCAGAGACCGGGCCGCGGCACGACGAGCGGGATGCCAAGCCCACGGGCGCCCTCCGCGATGCGCTCGCGCAGGACGCCGTTGGCGGCCACGCCGCCGCCCATGACGATGCCGCGCGCGCCAAGCTCCCGGGCCGCCCTCAGGGTCTTGCTGCTGAGGACGTCGACGACCGACTCCTGGAAGGCCCAGGCCAGTTCGGCGACGTCGGCCGTCGCGAGTCGCGAGCCGTCCAGCTCGCGGTCCTCAGGCGAGCCGCCGAGGGCTTCGCCGACGGCACGGCGGGCCGCGGTCTTGAGACCGCTGAACGAGAAGTCGTAGGAGTCGCCCAGCCAGGCTCGCGGGAAGCGTCGCTCGCGGGCGGTGGCCGTGGCGGCAGCAGCCATGATGGCCGGGCCACCCGGGTAGGGCAGGCCGAGCAGCCGGCCCACCTTGTCGAAGGCCTCTCCGGCGGCGTCGTCGACGGTCTGCCCCAGCAGCCGGTAGCGCAGGTGGTCGGTCATCTCGACGAGGAACGTGTGGCCGCCGCTGACCACGAGGGCCACCAGCGGGAAGGGCGGCTCCGGCCGCTCTTCTTCGCCCGGGTCGAGGAGCCAGGCCGCGTAGATGTGGCCCTCCAGATGGTTGACCGGCACCAGCGCCAGACCCTGGCTCCAGGCCAGCGTCTTGGCCATCGTGATGCCCACCAGCAGGGACCCGGCCAGGCCCGGGCCCTCCGTGACGGCCACGGCATCGAGCTCCGACCAACTGACCAGGCCTGCCCGCAGACGCGCCTCCTCGAGCACGGGGATCATCCAGCGCAGGTGGGCACGGGCGGCCACCTCGGGCACGATGCCGCCGGTGGCCGAATGGAGCGCCACCTGGCTGGCCACGACGTTGGCGATGATGCGGCGTCCACCCTCGACCACGGCCACGGCGGTCTCGTCACAGGACGATTCCACGGCCAGGAGGAGGCCTCCCGGACCGCTCATGACTGGGCCCCTGCGGGGTCTTCGTCCGGGTCGTCGACCTCGTCGTCGTCGGGCGCCCAGCCTGGGTCGTCGGTGAGCACGTCGCGAACGTACCGCTCGGCGAGGCGTCGGCGGAGGTCCTGCATGTCGGGCAGGTCGAGCGGCTCGGTGGTCATGATGAGGGCGTCCTCGCCGTTGTCCGAGTAGTAGCGCGGGCGCACGCCCACCGGCCGGAAGCCGAAGCGCTGGTAGAGGCGGCGCGCAGCGGCATTGCTGAGGCGCACCTCCAGCGTCAACAGCGTCGCTCCCAGGTCCGCTGCCAGCGACATGAGCTCACAGAGCAGATGGCCGCCCAGGCCGCGCCGCCGGTATGCCGGCAGGACCGCGAAGGTGGTCACGTGAGCCTCGTCCACCATGAGCCAGATGCCAGCGTATGCGACGACCCGCTCGCCGGCGCGGACCACGAGGTAGTGAGCCATGCGGTTCGACTCGAGCTCACCGCGGAACGCGTAGGGCGGCCAGGGTGTCGGGAACGAGGCCGATTCGATGGCGTGTACGGCCGGGATGTCCGCCGCTCGCATGCGCTCCACGCGGAGCCTTACCGGAGGTCGGGCGACCATCCCAGCTCCTCGGGACCGCGCGGCACGCCGCGTGGCAGGACGACATAGGCCGGCACCAGCTCGGCCGCTGCGTCGACGTCGCCGGCCGACAGGCGCTCCCCGGCGAGGGCCAGCAAGGCGGCTGGCAGGGCGGCCACGGCAGCGGCTCCCAGGCTGGCCGCGGCCTCGCCCAGCGGCGCGTCATCCAGGTCCACGGTCATGGCGGGCTGCCCACCGAGGGCCGCCAGGAGGCCGCCCGGCGGCACGAGGGCCGGGTCCTCACCGGCCCGGACCAGGTAGTGGTCGCGGGCTCCGGCGGCCATCACGACCGCGACCTCCCTCGGCGCGGCAGCAAAGGCCACGGCAGCCCGGCGGAGGGCATCGGAGGACCGCAGCCCGACCAGGGGCAGACCCGCCGCGTAGGCGACCGTCTTGGCCGTGGCCAGCCCCACGCGCAGGCCCGTGAAGGAGCCGGGGCCGGTCCCCACGGCGATGGCGGCCACGTCCGCCATGGCGGCACCGGCCGTCGCGAGCACCTCGTCCACCTGCTCGAGCAAAGTCGAGCCGTGGCGGTGGCGGACGGCCCGCAGGCTGCTGGCCAACGGCTCGAGGCGACCGACTGCCACCACGCTGGTCCGGGTGGCTGTGTCGATGACCAGCCAGAGGCCCCGCGGGGCGATCGAGGAGGGTGCGACCAGCCCGCTCATGGGGCCACCGCGTGCCAGGCCCGGGCGGCCGCGATGTAGCGCTGCGCCATCTCCCCCCCGCCGCGCAAGTGGATGGCGCGCACCTCGTCGCCGATGGGCTCGATGGCCACGGTCAACCGCCCTGGGTCGAGCGCGTCATCGAGCCGGTCGGCCCATTCGGACAGGGTCACGCCTTCGTCCTGGCGCTCGTCCAGCAGCCCTCCGGCAAGCGCATCGGCCGTGCCGTCCAGTCGGTAGAGATCCTGGTGGAAGAGCGCCACGCGCCCCTGGTACTCCGCCATCAGCGTGAAGCTCGGGCTGTTGACGATATCGGTGATGCCGAGACCGACTGCGAAGCCTTTGGCGAACTGCGTCTTGCCGGCGCCCAGGGGGCCGACCAGCGCGAGTCGGTCACCCGGCCTGGCCACGACGGCCAGGGCCGCCGCCAGTGCCTGGGTCGATGCGGCCGACGTCGTCAGGCCACGCCAGGACAGGAGGGCGGCAGGCAGGGTCCCCGACACCGTCAACCGACCAGGTCGAGCCGTTCCAGCGTGGACAACTGCACACAGCGACGCTGTGTGCTGCCATCGGCGGCAGTGAACTCGACGAAGCCTCCAGGTGCGTAGACACCACCCGGCCAGCGGCGCGAACCGGAGAGACCCACCAGGCGTCCCTCCAGGTCCCTTCCTTCACCGCTGGTCACGCGGACCGTGCCGGCTGGTCGCGCCACGGCCGCCAGCAGGGGCCGCGGGTCATCGCCGATGATGAGCGTGCGTGATGCCGGATGGATGCCCGCGGGGCGGCCATCGGCGGCCACCAGCAGATCCCACAGGTGGGCCGGGATGGGCAGCCGGCCATAGCCAGCCAGGGCCAGGAGTCCGAAGGGGGCCGCCGCGTGCAGCGCGGCGGCCTGGCGCGCCTCGGACGAGCCCAGCTGTCGCAGGTGGCGGCTGGCCACGCCTCCCGTGATGACGGCGGTCACGCCGATGGCCCGGGCTCGCGACATGGCCTCCAGGTCCAGGCGCAGGCCGGCCACCAGGATGGCCCCAGACGAGCTGACGTCGATGCGTGATGCCGGCAGCTCCGCGTCGGGCGCATCCGCGGCGATGACGATGCGCCCGACGGCTGGTCGGCCCCAGCCGACCTGGGCGTCCACGGCCAGGCCGTCGGCACGGATGTCGATACGCCCGGGCAGCACGGCCTCGACGATCCCGGAAGCCGGGGCGTGGATGACGATCTCGCTATTGCCCGCCGCCAGGCGCGTCAGGCCGTCGCGCCCGTGCTCGCAGACGCGCGTGCGATAGGCCGCCTGAGGGGACTTACGGCCCAGGCGGCTGGACGGCGACGTCGCGACGTGGTCGAGGAGGTCACCGGGGCGCAGACCGACGATGGCAGCGGTCGTTGGGATCTCGAGGGCTTCCTGCTCCCGGAAGTGCTCGATGATGGGCTGGCCGAAGTCCACGCGCTGCCCGGGGATGACGAGCGCGCGATCCGGGAGGTGCAGGGGGAAGCGCAGCAGCCGGCCCGTGGCCATGCGCGCGGACGGGACCACGAAGCGCAGCAGGTCGATGGGGAGCGCCGGCGACGTCATGGCTCGCTGCCCACCCAGGCCGGTGCCTCCCAGGATTCGAGCAGGGCGCGGCGCTGTTCGGGAGCGCTCGGAAGATCCAGCGGGATGGGACGCGTGTCCAGCAGCAGTCCACCCAGGCCGCCGCTCACCTCCAGGCCGAAGCGCTGGCCGGAGACACCCATGAGGCTGCCCTGGCCGGGGTCGATCTCCAGGCGCGCGACGATGCCGGGCGGCAGGTCCACCAGCCGTAGGCCGGGCTCCAGCGGCATCTCGTCCTCGAAGAGCGGCGTGGCGATGGAGACCCGACCGCGGTCCTTGCCTGGTTCGCCGGGAGCTCCCGTGAGGACCGCGCTCCCGACCGGCAGCAGGCAGTCATCCATGAGGTCGGCCAGCAGGCGGCGTCGGTCGCTCTCCACCGGCAGCGCCCCGAGTGGTGCCAGGACGGCGGCGTGGTCGTGCAGGATGGTGAAGGCGCCCGGCCGGCGGATGACATCGGCGACGGCCAGGGCCGCCGCTGTCGCCGGGAGCATCGCGAAACCACCCCCGGATAGCACGAGCACGTCCGCGGCGGCCTCATCCGGCCGGCCTTCAGGCGCCAGCGAGTCCCAGCCCGCCTGCAGACGTTCCAGCGCAGCTCGCAGCATGGCCATGCGCAGGTGCAGGCCGTCGCCGTCGATGGCCGACCAGGGATGGATCACGCAGCTCCCGGAGGCGGTCCAGGCGCGTGGCCGGATCGCCCGCTACGGCCGACCAGCGCAGGATGGCTTCCGCGGCCTCATCGTCCTCGAGGACATCACGGGGCAGCCGCCCGGCCGTGGCGAGGATGGCATGGCGGAGCACTCCATCGGCATTGGCGAGGCTGCGCGAACCCGCGGCGGCACCCACCTCGATACCCTCCACACGCCTGCCCAGCAGCACCGCCAGGGACGCCACCGCCCGGCGCAGGGCGGAGCGGCCGTCCATGACCGGCAGGTCCCCGGACACGAGGTGAGCACCGACCTGTGCGGCGGCCTGGAAGAGCGGCGACGACGGCCCGGTCGCCCCCGGCTCGGGCGCGGGAAGGGAGAAGAGCCGTTCATCGGGAATGCCTTCCGGGCGCTCGATGAAGGGACCACAGGCGATGACCGCGACGTCGTCGCGCAGGCGCGCCAGCGACCCGGCGCGCGGCCAGAGCAGTCGTGCGCGGTCACGCTCCTCCTGGTCGGTCTCCTCGCGACCGGCCACGACGACAGCGTCCAGACCCGGGTCCAGGCAGGCGCCACCGAACGCGATGAGGTCCGGATCGGGGCCGTAGAAGCGAGCCTGGACGTGCCAGCCCGCGCCCACGAAGGCACGTTCCAGGAGCGCGCCCGTCTCGATCGAAGCCGCCACGAGGCAGGCTCGAGGCGGACGGGCGGTGCGCACCTCGAGTCGCGACCACGCGCGCCAGTTCTCCATGGAGCCCGCCACGTTGGCGTCCGTCCTGGCGACCCGCCAGGCGAGATCCTCGAGCAGAGCCTCGACGTCGGTCGCGACCGGGGCGGCGGCCGAGGCCAGCATCCGATAGCGCCCCTCGACGGGCGCGACGAGCGTGGCGGCCGTGCTGACCGTGCCGCGGTCGAGCGTGAAGAAGGAGGGTGCGTCCGGCGTCACTGGAGGAGATGGTAGCGGCGAGTCGGACTTCAGGCGTCCAGGCCGACCTCGGCCTCGAGCTCCTCGAGACGGTCGATGAGACGTTCGATGCCGTCCTCGTCCGCGAGCAGGCTGCGCGCGCCGGGGACGTCACCGCCGAAGACGCCGCGGATGACGGGGTCGAAGAGCAGCATGCCCAGCCCATCGAGCGAGCCCAGGCCGCGGTTGGCCTCGAGGAAGAAGACCGCCGGCACGGTCGCGCCGCGCAGCTGGATGGCGCGTGCCACGGCCTCCACGGCATCGTCGTCAAGGCCCGTGACGTCACGCGGATCGAGCAGCGGATCGAACGTGGCGGGTGTTCGAAGCAACCCCGGTTCCCCTCCTCTGGACATGCCGCGACCCGAACCTGTGGCGGGCTCGGGACCCTCTCTTCCCGGGCTTCGCGCGATCGGAGGCTTCATGTCTGGCACGGCGCCGGTGACTCGTTCTGATCGGGCCGACCGGCTTCCGGATAGTACACCCGGTCCAGTCGGGCAGCCATGCTGGAGAGCACCTCCCAGGCGATCGTGTTGCGCGCGCGCGCCAGATCGGAGGCGCGGATGGCGGCCTCGCCCTGTCGTCCGAGCAGCACGAACTCGTCCGCCAGACCGACCCCCGGGACGTCGGTGACGTCGACAGCCACGGCGTCCATGGAGATGATGCCCACGAGGGGCACCCTGAGGCCGCGTACGAGGGCCGTGGCGCCCGGCTGCGAGCCGCGCAGGTAGCCGTCCGCGTAGCCCACGGGCAGGATGGCGATCCGGGTGGGCCGCTGCGCGCGCCATCGACCGCCGTAGCCGACGGTACCGTCCACGGGGATGTCGCCGAAGGCCACTGGTCGGGCTTTCAGCGAGAGAGCCGGCCGCAGGCCGGCCGCGACTGCCGAGGTCGCGGGCGTGACCGGCTGGCTGGCGTCCAGGACGCCGTAGACGGCCAGGCCCGGCCGCACCATCTCGAGCGCGAGCGACGTGCCGGCGAAGAGACCGCCACTGGCCGCCAGGTGCCGCGCGGGCACCGGGACCGCGGCGCTCCGCAGGCGGGCGACGGTCTCGTCGAAACGCTCTGCCTGGACGCCGGCGGCATCCGGATCCTCGGGCGTGGCGATGTGCGACCAGATGCCCGCCAGCCTGGCGCGGGGGTCGACAGCCACCCCGGCAGCCACGGTGGCGGCATCGACGGGCGTCAGCCCGCCACGACCGAGGCCCGTCTCGACGGCGATGTGCAGGGCCACTGGCGGACCATCGGTCGGCACGGCCGCCAGCAACGGCGGGAGATCCTCTGGGGACATGATCGTCAGCTCGGCTCCACTGGCGACCGCATCCGCGGCGGCCTCAGGAGGCACCGGGTACAGCAGGATGACACGGCCACCGACCGCCGACCGCACGGCGATGGCTTCGTCGAGCGTGGCCACGCAGAATGCCTCGGCGAGGTCTCGAAGGGCGCCGGCCACGACAGCCAGTCCGTGCCCATAGGCGTTGGCCTTGATCACGGGTGCCACGCCGGCCGGCCCCACCAGGGTGCGGATCAGGCGCACATTGTGGCGCAGGGCAGTCAGGTCGACCTCCAGCCAGGCGCTCCGGTGCCGCTGCTCGTCCCCGGGTCGGCTCACCCTCAAGACGAACGGTCGGGCGCGAGCCGCCCAGGCCGGGCAAGATCGCGCAGCTCCAGCCGAGCGCGGGGGATCTCCTCGAGCAGGTCGGTCGCCATCAGGCCGGCGTCCCCAAGCTTGTCGGCCAGCCGCTCGGCCGCCCGCGCGTGAAGGTAGACGCCCAGGGCAGCGGCATCGAAGATCGCCAGGCCCTGGCCGACGAGCGAGGCGATAACGCCGCTCAGCACGTCCCCGCTGCCGGCCGTCCCCAGGAGCGGCAGGCTGAAGGGTGCCCGCAGGGCCCGCCCCTCAGGCTCGGCGACGACGGTATGGGCACCCTTGAGCACGATCACCTGTCGCCAGGCGGCAGCCGCCTCGCGCGCGGCCTGCAGTCGGGCCTCGTCGTCGTCGCCAGCGATCCTCCCGAGCCGCTGCAACTCGCCCGGGTGTGGCGTCAGCACACAGGCTCGCCGAACGCGAGCGGCCCAACCCGGGATGCCCGACAGAGCGTCCAGGGCACCGGCATCGACGACCGCGGGCGGGCCAGCAACAGCCAGCAGACGCTGCACGAGTCCGCTCGTGCCCGACCCTGGTGCCAGGCCCGGACCCACCAGCAGCACGTCGCACGGCGCATCGAGCACGAGCGACGCTGCGGCAGCCGCGTCGACCTGGCCGCCCTCCCGCTCCGGCAGTCCGCGCGTGATGAGCTCGGGGACGCGACCGGCCATGAAGGGCTGCAGCGAGGCCGGCAGGTAGAGGCTCACGAGGCCGCTGCCAGCGCGCAGGGCGGCGGCCCCGGCCATCAGCGCTGCGCCGGCATAGTCGAGCGATCCGGCCACCACCGAGACGCGGCCGAAGGTGCCCTTGTGGCCGCGTGGATCGCGCGGCGGCAGCAGGCCCGCGGCAAGGTTTGCGTCGATCAGCGGGATGGGTGCCGGGCTCATGGGCGCGGAGCGATGTCAGCAGCGGCCTCACCATCAGGCACAGGCTCACCGCGCACGACCGCCTCGTCGGGCACTTCCACCTCACCGCGCGCGGCCACCTCGGCCGAGCGCACCTCGGCGTCCAGGCTGCGCAGCCGCCCCAGCCGGGTCATGAGCTGCTGCTCTCGGTCGTCGAGCCGAGCCTCGATGTCCAAGGGGAAGACGAACGTGCCGCCCTCGGTGCGGATGCCGAAGGCGATGGCCACGGCGTACTCGTGCTCGTGGCTGATGGAGACGGCGATGCGCTCCATGCCCAGCTGCCCGGCGCGCTGCAGGGCCCGCTCATGAAGCCGCACGGTGGGCTGCCCGGTGGGCAGGCGCACGATCTCGATCTCGCGCCAGCCCACGCCCCGCACGCCGAGGCCGAGCACCTTGCTGACGGCCTCCTTGGCCGCCCAGCGCCCGGCCAGGTTCTCCGGTCGGTCGCGCACGTAGGCGTCCTCGGCGGGGGTGAGGATGCGCAAGGGGAAGCGCCGGCCGTGCTTCTGGAGCGCGCGGACGATGCGTTCCACGCGGATGATGTCGATGCCGAGCTCCGTGGTGCCCGCGGGCGGCACGGGCGCGCCTAGACCGGCGGGCGCGCTCACTCCACGGTCACTGACTTGGCCAGGTTGCGAGGCTGGTCGACATCCGTGCCGCGCGCCACCGCGGTGTGGTACGCGAACAGCTGGAGCGGGATGATGGCCAGCACCGGGCTCAGGATCTCGTGCGTGGCCGGCACCCAGAGGATGTCGTCCGCGACCGAGCGCATGCGCTCATCACCCTCCGTCACGACGGCGATGACACGGGCGTCACGAGCGCGGCCCTCCATGAGGTTGCTGACGAGCTTGTCGTGGACGGCGGTCCGGGTGGCCACCGCGACCAGCGGCACCTCGGCATCGAGCAGTGAGATGGGGCCGTGCTTGAGCTCGCCGGCAGCGTAGCCCTCGGCGTGCACGTAGCTGACCTCCTTGAGCTTGAGCGCGCCTTCAAGAGCGACCGGATAGGTGATGCCGCGGCCCACGTACATGTAGCCGCGCGAGCCGACATAGCGGCGCGCCAGCTCCCGGGCGGATGCCTCGTTCATCTCGAGGACCCGCTCTGCGGCCGCGGGCAGGGCGCGCAGGGCCTCCACCAGAGCCGCTTCGTAGCGCGTGTCGAGTCGGCCGCGGGACTTGGCCACCTGGGCAGCCAGGAGCAGCAGCGTCACGACCTGGGTCACGTACGTCTTGGTGGCCACCACGGCGATCTCCGGGCCCGCCTGGAGGAAGAGCACGGCGTCGGCCTCACGGGTGATGGCCGAGCCGACCGTGTTGGTGACGGCCACGATGGGACAGCCCGCCTGGCGGGCCAGGCGGGTGGGTGCCAGGGTGTCAGCCGTCTCGCCCGACTGCGTGACGGCGATGACGAGCGTGCGGGCATCCAGCGGCGGCGGGTCGTAGCGGAACTCGGAGCCGATGTTCCAGCGGGCAGGCAGACCCGTCCAGGCCTGCAGCGCCTGGCTGGCCACGGCCGACGCGTACGCAGCGCTGCCGCAGGCCACCAGCTCGATCCGATCGATGCTTGCCAGCCGTTCGGCCAGAGGCTCCAGCTCGGGCACGCGGATGTGCTGGCCACGGAGGCGGCCCGTGATGGCAGCCAGGATGGCCTCGGGCTGCTCGTGCATCTCCTTGAGCATGAAATGCTCGTAGCCGCCCTTCTCTGCGGCCTCGATGTCCCAATCGACCTCCTGCACCGGGCGCTCCAGGTGGCGGCCGACCATGTCCGTGATGACGACCCGACCGGGGCCCAGGTCGGCGACGTCGCCTTCCTCGAGATAGATGACGCGGCGCGTGTGGGCCAGCACGGCTGCCACGTCCGAGGCCAGGAAGGCCTCACCTTCGCCGATGCCCACGATGAGTGGCACGTTCATGCGGGCCCCGACGACCCGCTGCGGGCTCGCCCTTGTGGATGACAGCCAGCGCGTAGGCGCCCTGGGCACGCTGCAGCGCGGTGCGCACGGCGGCCGCCAGGTCGCCCTGATAGGCCTCCTCGACGAGGTGCGCGATGGCCTCCGTGTCGGTCTCCGACGCCAGGGTGTGGCCGCGCGCCTCGAGCTCGGCTCGCAGTTCGAGGAAGTTCTCGATGATGCCGTTGTGGATGACCGTCAGCTCGCCCGTGCAGTCGGCGTGGGGGTGGGCGTTGAGGTCGTTGGGGCGGCCGTGCGTTGCCCAGCGAGTGTGGCCCAGGCCGGCATGCGCAGACGGCGTGTCCGCGGCCAGGGCCGACTGCAGGTCGGCGACCTTGCCGGCGCGCTTGCGCACGAAGAGATCACCCGTGGTGGTCACGAGGGCGATGCCGGCCGAGTCATAGCCGCGATACTCGAGCCGGGCCAGGCCCTCCAGGAGGATGGGCGCCGCCTCGCGGGCACCGACGTAGCCCACGATGCCGCACATGGCGCCGCTCCCTAGCCCAGCCGCTCGAGGACGAGCCCGGCCAGGCTGTCCGCCAGGCGCAGGACGCGGTCCGCGTCCCGACCCTCGATCATCACGCGCAGGGCCGGTTCCGTGCCCGACGCCCGCACCACGACGCGCCCGTCACCGGCCAGCTCCCGCTCGGCCTCTGCCACGGCGTCGGTCAGGACGCGGTCGGCACGCCACTCCTTGCGCCGGACGCGTACCGTGCGCTGCTCCTGGGGATCGAGCGGGATGGTCGCTGCCAGCTCCGACAATCGGGCGTCCGCTGCGGGCCAGGATGCCCAGCACCTCCAGCGCCGTGACGATGCCGTCGCCGCTGCTGGCGTGCTCGCGGATGATGACGTGGCCGCTCTTCTCGCCGCCCAGGCCGGCACCGGAGATGAGCATCGAGTCCAGGATGTAGCGGTCCCCCACCGGCGTGCGCAGGACCTGTCCCGCCGGCGGCCTCGATGGCCCGTGCCAACCCACCGTTGGAGAGGATGCTCACCACGACGGTCCGTTCGGCCAGGTGCCCGCGGGCGAGGCGGTCGAGGGCGATGACGCCCAGCAGCTGGTCCCCGTCCACCACCTGGCCGTGCTCGTCCACGGCCACGCAGCGGTCGGCGTCCCCGTCAAGGCTGAAGCCCACGTCGCCGCCACGCTCGGCCACGATGGCCGCCAGGGCGTCCGGCGCCGTGGCGCCGCAGCGAAGGTTGATGTTGATGCCGTCCGGATGATCGAAGTGAGCTTCCACGGATGCGCCGCTGGCGGCCAGGATGACGGGCGCCAGCACGGATGCCGAGCCGTTGGCGCAGTCGACGTGGAGGTGCAGGTCGGAGCCGATGGCGCTCGCCAATGACATGCGGTGCTCCGCGTACCGTTCCAGGTCCGGGCGGGCGTCCACGATGCGACCAAGGCCGGCGTTGGTGGGGCTGTCCAGCTCGTCGGCTCGCATGACGATGCGTGGCCAGCTCATCTTCGAGGGCATCGTCCAGCTTGAGGCCGCGGCCGTCGAGGACCTTGAGGCCGTTGTCGTCGGCCGGGTTGTGCGAAGCGGAGACCATGATGCCGGCGCCGTAGTCGCCCACGGCAGTCACGTGGGCCAGGGCGGGCGTCGGGACAGACGCCCAGGACGTGGACATCGGCACCGGCCGAGGTCCCACCGGACATGAGCGCTGCGACCAGCATGTCTCCGGAGCGGCGCGTGTCCTGCCCGACCAGGATGCTGCCGCCAGAGTCCGGCCAGGCGCGTCGCCACCGCACGACCGAGTGCGTGGGCCAGGGCCGGCTTGAGATCCTCGTTGGCGACGCCGCGGATGCCGTCGGTCCCGAAGAGACGGCTCACGAGGGCGCGCCTGCCGGGATCGGGCCGACCGCGGACGGTGCGTGCGACCGGGGTCCGGTGGGGCATCGGTGGCGTCGAGGCGCGGCGAGCATGGGGGCAATTGTCGCCGGTCTGGCGGCCGGTGTCAGCACCCGCGGCCAGCGTCGGGTCTGGCGGTCAAAGCGGGGCGGGTCAGGCGGACAGGGAGGCCATCTCTTCAAGCGCCGGATCGAGGGCGCGGAAGTCACGTGCCAGGGCCTGCAATGCGGCCCGCCGACGGGGGTCCGCATCGATGCCCAGGCGGTGGTCGATGAGCCTGACCCGCTGCACGCCAAGGTCCGCCCAGCCCTGCCGCAGGTACAGGTGCGCCATCGTGAAATGCACGTCGATGGCACCCGGGCGCGCCTCCAGCGCGCGCAGGCAGGCGTCGATGGCCGCCTCGAAGGCGGCAGCGGCGGCGTAGCCGAGGGCGGCGGCATGGAAGGCGGCAGCCGCTCGGTCGAGCTCGCCCGCCGCCCGGGCCTGCAGGCCTTCGGCGACGAGACCCTCGAGCCGTTGGCGCTCGTTCGTCGGCGTCTCCCGGTGCCGGGCGACCGGCCCGCTCCATGGCCTCCAGCTCGGCCGCCCGCCTGGTCAGCGCGTGGGACTCCTCGAGACGACCGTCCGCCTCCAGCGCGGCAGCCTTGCCACGCATGGCGCTGAGATCGCCGGGGGCTCGCTCGAGGGCCTCGCTCGAAGGCCCGGATGGCCTCGCGGGGCTGGTTCGAGCGGAGGTGCACGGAGCCCATGCACACGAACGGCAGCGCGCGGCGCTCGGCGAGCCTGGCGGCCTCCTCGTAGTGAGCGATCGCCTCACGCGGGCGGCCCCGAGCCACGGCCACGTGGCCGCGACGCAGGGCCTCTCGATAGCGGACCGAGCCCTCATCCATCATGGCTGCCAAGGCTCGCGCATCAGCACCTGATGGGCGATCCGCCGATGGTCCCGGAGCCGGTCGCCGACCGGCCCACGCGCGACTAGCGCTTGGTGAACTGCGGCGCCTTGCGGGCTCGCTTGAGGCCGTACTTCTTGCGTTCCTTCATGCGCGGATCTCGCGTCAGGAAGCCGGCCTGGCGCAGCGGCGCACGGGCGCCGTCCGGGTCGGATGCCAGCAGGGCCCGCGCGATGCCGTGGCGGATGGCACCGGCCTGACCGTGATGGCCACCGCCCTGCACCTTGACCATGACGTTGTAGCGGCCTTCCGTACCCGTGACCCGGAAGGGCATGAGGATGGCGCTGAGGTCCACGGCGTTGCCGAAGTGCTCCTCCAGGCTGCGGCCGTTCACGACGACCTCACCCTCGCCGGCCAGCAGCCGTACGCGGGCGATGGCCGTCTTGCGGCGGCCGGTGCCCTCGTGAAAGGTGACCTGGTTCATGAGCGAGCGCCTCCTGCTGCCGGCTCAGGCTCCGGCTGCTGTGCCTCATGTGGATGATCCTTGCCGGCATAGACCTTCAGCTTGCGCATCTGCTGCGTGCCCAGGGTCGTGTGCGGCACCATGCCCTTGACGGCGCGACGCACGACCTCCTCCGGACGCCGCTCCA
>CAWDUR010000033.1:0-159125 GCA_963805585.1 uncultured Chloroflexia bacterium
GTCTCGGCAGCGGTCTCCGATTGGTCGGGTGGTACGCGTATCGGCGAGTCCCTCCGCACCTTCAACGATGGATGGGCCCGCCGGGTGCTGCGCTCCAGCGGCGTCGTCCTCATCGTCTCGGACGGCTGGGATCGACGGCGACCCGGGTCTCGTCCGGCGCGAGATGGCGCGCCTCCAGCGCAGCTGCCATCGCCTCATCTGGCTCGACCCGCTCTTCGGCCCCGACGTCTACCAGCCGCTGGCTGGCGGCATGAAGGCGGCCTACCCGTTCATCGACGACCTCGTGGCCGTCAACGACCTGGCCAGCCTGCAGCAGCTGGGCGAGCTGCTCTCCGACATGGCGGACCATCGCAGCCGCCGGCCCGATCGACTCCGGACGACCCCGCGTGCACCAGACGCGGCCGCAGGCCGCGGTCCCGCTGCGCAGCTGGGCACCGGCGTGAATGGGGCACCGGAATGAACGGGGTGGTGGCATGAAGCGAGCGCCGGCATGAAGGAACTCCTGGCCACCATCGAGGCCTGGCGCGCCGAGGGGGTGGACATCGCGCGGGCCGTCGTGGTGCGCACCTTCGGCTCGTCACCATTGCGGGAAGGCGCGACCATGGTGCGCGCGTCGGACGGCCGCATCGCCGGTTCGGTCAGCGGTGGCTGCGTCGAGGGAGCGACTGCCGAGCACCTGGCGGAGGCGGGCGCGAGCGGCCTGGAGCGCGTGGTGCGCTTCGGCATCAGCGACGCGCAGGCCTGGGATGTTGGGCTGGCCTGCGGCGGCGTCATCGACGTCCTCGTCCAGCCGCGCATCCCGGACGCGGTCCTTGCGGCGGCCAATGCCGCGATTGCGGCCAGTGCGGCCGACCGACGAGCGGGCCGGGCCGTCATCACGACGCTGCCGGCCGGGTCGCCGGGGCGGAGTCGGGCGCCTCCCAGGTCGGCCCCGCCGTCGTGCCTCGGTCGCCCCTCCTGGTGGCCCCCGACGGGTCCCTCGACGGCTCGTTTGGCTCGCCGGACGCAGATGCGACCCTGGTGACGGAGGCCCAGGCGGCGCTGGAGCGTGGCGTCTCGTTGACGCTGGAGGTGGCCGGTGCCTCGCATTTCGTGGAGGTCTTCCCGGTCCGACCACGACTGGTCATGGTCGGCGGGGTGCCGGTCGCCATGGTGCTCGCGCGCCTGGCGCGCGAGCTCGGCTACGAGACCGTCGTCATCGATGGTCGGGCAGCCTTTGCCACGCGGGAGCGCTTCCCGGACGTCGATCACCTCGTGCTCGGCTGGCCGGACGACGTCGCCGAGGAGATCGGCCTGGGTCCCGCGGATGCGGTGGCGGTGCTTAGCCACGACCCCAAGTTCGACGAGCCTGCCATCGTCGAGGCCCTGCGACGCGGTTGTCGCTACGTGGGTGCCATCGGCAGCCGCCGCACCCAGCGTGCCCGGCGTGAGCGCCTCGCGCAGCAGGGCCTCGGCGAGGCTGAGCTGGCCCGCTTGCGCGGGCCCATCGGCCTCGACTTGGGCGGCCGCGAAGCGGCGGAGGTGGCGCTGGCCATCATGGCCGAGGTCGTGGCCGCCCGGCATGGGGGGTCAGGGCGTCCGATGCGTGAGACGCGCGGCCAGGCCGACCGCCCTGCCGAGGGTGAGCGCTCGGACCGCGGTCGAGCCCGAGCCGTGCGCTAGACTCGTGTCCGTCCCAAAAACCCGCCCTTGATGACAGGAGTCTCCTGCCGTGTCCGCCGAGTCGCTCCGGGCCAGGATCCGAGAGGTCCCTGACTTCCCCAAGCCCGGCATCCTCTTCTACGACATCACCACCCTCTTGAACGATGCGGCCTCCTTCCGCGAGGCCATCGAGCTCATGACCGCTCCCTTCAAGGAGGAGCGCGTCGACGTGGTCGTGGGCATGGAGTCTCGAGGCTTCATCTTCAGCGCCCCCATGGCGCTGCACCTGGAGGCCGGCTTCGTGCCCGTGCGCAAGCTGGGCAAGCTGCCTTCGGAGACGATCAGCGTCGAGTACGAGCTGGAGTACGGCACGAACACGCTGGAGGTCCATCGTGATGCCATCAAGCCCAGGCAGCGCGTCCTCATCGTGGACGACCTGCTGGCCACGGGCGGCACCGTGCTGGGCACGATCGAGCTCGTCAAGCAGCTCAAGGGGGAGATCGTGGGCCTCTCTTTCCTGGTCGAGCTGGGCTCCCTGAAGGGCCGCCAGCGCTTGGGCGACCATCGCATCCACAGCGTCATCGGGTACTGAGGGAGTCGATCCCCCTGAATGTCGATCCGGACCAGCAGCGACCGCCGCTGAGCAGCGGCACGGCACGCGGCGCGGACGAAGGTCCAGCCCCGGGAGAGGATGCCGCGTCCACCAGGCCGCGACCCGACCACGATCAAGAGCGGCGTGCCTTCTTCCGCCAGTTCGGCCGGCAGGCCCTGGTCACGGTCGGCCAGGTGGCCGGCGTGGCCGACATGGTCAGGGGCATCCCGGGTTCGGCCGCGGCCGGCCTGCTCGGTCTCGGAGAGCCCACCACCGGACGGCCGGCACAGAGCGCGGGTGGAGCAGGTCAGCGCGGCGCAGCTCTCATCACGTCGTCGGCAGCATCCACGGACGATGTCTTCCGCAGCGCGTACCGCGTCTCGGGCGATGAGCTCCTGATCCTCGACCAGCGCGGCATCCCGGACCGGCTCGCCAACGTGGTTGCTCGGAGGGGCAGCGACGTGGCCTACTACCTGCGCCTCGGCGCTTGCCGGGGCGGTGCGCTGATGGCCCAGGTGGCCGCCTACGGACTGGCCATGACGGCCGCGGAGCGCGCCACGCAGCCCGCCGTGGCTCGCGATGCGGAGCTGCGACGGACCGAGCAGGCCCTCGCCTCGGCACGTCCATCGCTCGCGCCTGCCGGTCTGGGCGATGGAGCGCATGGAGGCAGCTCGGTCGCGCTTGGATGTCGCGGCGGAAGGGGCCGCGGTCGCGGCTGCGCTGCGGGCCGAAGCCAACGCCATCGCCGCGGACGTGCAAGCGGCTCAGGCGGCCATCGCGGCCGCGCTCCACGGCTGGCTCGAGGGCCTGGACACCGATCGCACGGACCGCCCTCTCGGCGTGCTCGTGCACGGTGACCCCGGCGCCCTCGGCGGTGGCCTCCTGGGCCCAGGCCTCACGGCCCTGCGCGCCGTTCGGGACGGAGGTCGGGAGCTGCGGGTCTTCGTGACCGAGACTCGTCCCTTCATGGACGGGGCCCGCCTGGCCGCCTGGGAGCTGCGCCAGGCCGGCATCGACCACAAGGTCATCCCTGACTCCGCGGCCGCCTGGCTCTTCGATCGGGAGCGCATCGATGTCGTGCTCATCGACGCCGAATGGATCGCCGCCAACGGTGACACGGGGGCCGTCATCGGCAGCCGCGCCATCGCCCTGCAGGCCGCCGCCATGCCTGGCGTCCCGGAGCGCACCCGGCCCCTGGTCATCGTCACCGGCCTCAGCCAGGCGATCGACCTTGCCACGCGAGACGGCGACGCCATCCCGGTGGAGCTGCGTCCCGCCCGCGATCAGGCGGCCTTCCTGACCGGCCTCTCCATCCGAGTCGCGGACGCGCTCGTGCCCGCCAGCGACGTCATGCCGGCCGACACCATCGCGGCGCTCGTGACGGACCGCGGTGTGCTCGCACGGCCGTCGACCGCCGCCATCGCCTCGATCGTCGATGTCCCACGCGGCCCGGAGGCGGACGGCTGATGACCAGCCTCACGCGTTCGGACCTGAGTGCCACGCGCCGGCTGGAGATCCACGCCACGCGCGACCGTGACGTGCTCCTCGCCTTCTTGGAGCAAGACCGGCTCTTTGCGGCCTACGCCATCGCGGACATGGACGACGCCGAGTTCCCACGCACCCGCTGGGGCATGGCCACGGAGGCGGGCCGGCCAGTGGCCGTGGTCATGGAGTATCGGGGCGATCTCGCCGCAGCACCTCTTCGTCATGGGCGACCCGGAGGGCATCGGCGGCATCCTGCGCGACGTCATCCGCACCCGCCTGGCGTATCTGGCCACCCAGCGTGACAGCGTGCCTGCACTGACCGAGCGCTACCGGGTGGACCCGCCCACGGACATGGTTCGCATGGTCGTCGACCGACCTTCGTTCCGGCCCCTGCTCGGTGACGCCGTGCGCCTCGATGTGGGCGATACGCAGCACCTCAATCGCCTGTACGAGTTGGGACTGACGTCCTGGCTGCCGTCAGAGGCGGTGGCGGCAGGCATCTACTTCGGCGTACGGCGCGGCACCCGGCTCATCGCGGCCGCCGGCACCCACGTCATCAGCCCCACCTACGGGCTGGCCGCGGTGGGCAACGTCTACACCCACCGGGACTACCGCGGGCAGGGCCTCGCGAAGGTCGTCACCAGCGCCGTGACCGCGGAGCTGCTGGACATGCTGCCGGAGGTCGTCCTCAACGTCCGCGCTGACAACCCACCGGCGCTGGCTGCCTACCGCGCCCTCGGATACCGCGAGCACACTCACTTCGAGGAACGCCTCGTGGCCCGTCGCGGCTCGCTCTGGGATAGCATCGTGGGGCCCATCCGGCAGTACTTCACCCGTCCCAGGAGCGATGCATGACCGATACGCCCGCGCTGAACCATCCGATGCCGACCACCTCCGGTGACGCCACCTCCGGCCAGACCGCTGCCCTTCCACCTCACGACGTCATCGATCTTGGTCTCGCGGGCGAAGGTGTCCGCCGCATCGAATGGGCCGAGCGCGAGATGCCGGTCCTGCGCCTCATCCGCGAACGATTCATCGCCGAGCGGCCGCTGGCCGGGTTGCGCATCAGCGCATGCCTGCACGTCACGACCGAGACGGCCAACCTCATGCGGACGTTGAAGGCGGGCGGTGCGGACGTCACCCTGACGGCCTCCAACCCGCTCTCCACCAAGGATGATGTGGCCGCTGCCCTCGTGGCCCATTACGGCATCAGCACCTACGCCATCCGCGGCGAGGACAACGACACCTACTACCGTCACCTCAACCTGGCCGCGGACACGCACCCGCACATCACGATGGACGACGGCTGCGACCTCGTGGCCCTCCTGCACCAGCAGCGTCGTGACCAGCTGGCTGAGGTCCTGGCCGGCACGGAGGAGACGACCACGGGCGTCATCCGCCTCAAGGCCATGGCCGCCGACGGAGCGCTGGCGTTCCCGGTCGTGGCCGTCAACGAGGCCCAGACCAAGCACCTCTTCGACAACCGCTATGGCACGGGGCAGTCCACCGTGGACGGCATCCTGCGGGCCACCAACATCCTGCTGGCCGGACGCCGCTGCGTGGTGGCCGGCTACGGCTGGGTCGGCCGCGGCATCGCCAGCCGCCTGAGCGGCATGGGCGCCCAGGTCACGGTCGTCGAGGTCGATCCCGTGCGTGCCATCGAGGCACTCATGGACGGCCACCAGGTCATGACCGTGGGCGATGCCGCTCGCTGGGGTGAGGTCTTCGTGACCGCCACGGGCAACATCAACGTCTTCCGCGAGGAGCACTTCCGCGTCATGGCGGACGGGGCCGTGCTGGCCAACAGCGGTCACTTCGATGCGGAGCTGGACCTCAAGGCGCTCACCCGTCTCGCCGAAGGACACGTCCGCGAGGTCCGCAACGACGTCCGCGAGTACGACCTCGGGGCCAAGAGGCTGTATCTGTTGGCGGAGGGCCGCCTCGTCAACCTCGGTGCCGCGGAGGGCCATCCGGCGGCCGTCATGGACATGAGCTTCGCGGGCCAGGCCCTCTCGGTCGAGTTCGTTGCGCGGCACCACGATTCACTGGCCAAGGCCGTGCACGTGGTGCCTGCGGAGATCGACGCCCAGATCGCGCGGCTCAAGCTGGAAGCGCGCGGCATCTTCCTCGAGGGCATGACCGAAGAGCAGATCCGCTACACGAACTCCTGGGACCAGGGCACGTAGCACGGCGCCGCGGTGGGTTGGCGACCTGGCCGACCCAGTCGGCTGCTGGCTGCCGATCCGGTCAGAAGGGGCGCAGCAGGGTGGTCAGGTCCGTGCCGGAGGTGACCTCGCGGGTCGCCTCCAGGAGCTTGGCGCCCTCCGCCCAGGCGCGCGCGTGGTCCCGCTTCAGGCGATGCTCCTCGGCCAGCATGAGGGTCCACAGCTTGGGGTAGTGGTCGCGCAGGTACTCGCTGGCCCGGTAGCGCGTCACGAACTCGTTGACGAAGGCCGCGTAGCGGGTCACCGGATCCGTGTGGGCGGCGCGCCGCTCGAACTCATGTTGGTAGCCTGCGGCCGCCCGGAAGCGCCCGAAGAAGCCGCCCACGCTGTGGGCGCCGGTGTCCCAGCCCTGCGAGTGGCCGCCGCGTCGCAGCAGCGGAGCGGGCGACTCGAAGACGCAGATGACCTCGCCGTTGATGCGCTCGGCGCGCAGCGTGCCGCCGAAGCTCAGGTAGCGGTTGGCCACGCCCTTGCGGTCGATGACGGAGATGCGACCCCACGAGAACTCACCCTGGCGCGGCAGCCGGCTGGCGAAGGTGATGGTCTCGTTGACGCCATGGTCCTTGTCATCCGTGACCCAGTATTCCACCAGTTCTGGGTCGTAGTGGCGCAACGTGGGCTTGGCGCGGATGGCCACCAGCAGGAAGGCCGGGCCGGGCCGGTCGGGCAGGTCAGGGTCGGCCAGGAAGCCCCATTCCGCGAGCAGCTCGGCTGCCAGCGACGGGTCGATGGATGCGGGCAGGTTGGCCATCTCGACCGGAGCATGGCCCTGACCGGGCGGTCAGGCGATGGCCATCGGTCCCGAAGTGGCCTGCCGCCGGCCCCCCGCGCACGGTCCCCATGGCCCGCACGCCCCTTCAGCCGGGGCTCGCGTGCTACCCTTCGGCCGTCCCGCCCACCGGCTCACGTGAGCCCTGATTCGCCCCGATCACGACGAGGGATCCCATGACCGACCGCCGCAGCGCTGACCCGCACCTCTTCACCTCGGAATCGGTCACCGAGGGCCATCCCGACAAGATGTGCGACCAGATCTCGGACGCCATCCTGGACGCCATCTTCCAGAAGGACCCGTACGCCCGCGTGGCCTGTGAGACGGCCACCACGACCGGGCTGGTCATGGTCCTCGGCGAGATCACGACAGAGACGTACGTGGACTTCCAGGCGGTCGTGCGGGACACCGTCAAGGACATCGGCTACACGCACTCGGAGTACGGCTTCGACCACGAGACCTGCGGCACGATCGTGGCCGTCAAGGAGCAGTCGCTGGACATCGCCCAGGGGGTGGATCACGCGCAGGAAGCGCGGGCGGATGGCTCCTCATACGATGAGCTCGGTGCCGGCGACCAGGGCATGATGTTCGGCTTCGCCTGCCGCGAGACACCGGAGCTCATGCCCCTGCCCATCGCGCTCGCCCATCGCATGGCCCGCCGCCTGGCCGAGGTGCGCAAGAGCGGGCAGCTGCACTACCTGCGTCCGGACGGCAAGACCCAGGTGACCGTGGAATACGAGGGCGACCGCCCGGTGCGGGTGCACACGGTCGTGGTGTCCGCGCAGCATGATCCGGACGTGGAGCCGGAGCGGATCCATGACGACATCGTCGAGGCCGTCATCCTGCCCTCCATCGACCGCGAACTGCGTCCGGACGACCCGCTCATGCACGTCAATCCGACGGGCCGCTTCGTGACCGGAGGGCCAAAGGGCGACGCCGGTCTGACGGGCCGCAAGATCATCGTGGACACCTACGGCGGCTACGCTCGTCACGGCGGCGGCGCCTTCTCGGGCAAGGATCCCACGAAGGTGGACCGCTCGGCCGCGTACGCGGCACGCTGGGTGGCCAAGAACGTGGTGGCTGCCGGCCTGGCCGATCGCTTCGAGCTCCAAGTCGCCTACGGCATCGGGATCGCCCGCCCGGTCTCGATCGGGGTAGACGCCTTCGGCACGGAGACCGTCTCGGAAGACGAGATCCTCCGCCGCATCCAGCGGGTCTTCGACCTCCGGCCGGCCGCCATCATCAGCGCCCTGGAGCTGCGGCAGCCGATCTATCGGCAGACCGCGACCTACGGTCACTTCGGCCGGCCGGACCTCGACCTGCCCTGGGAGCGCACGGACAAGGCCGACCTGCTGCGCGACTGACCGTGGCCCGGCCGGCAACGGTCCGCGAGCGACGGCGCTCGCGCGGCCTGGCCCTCAGCGCCGCTGCTCGGCGAGCGCCTCTCTTGCTACGGCCAGGTAGCGCTCCACCGTGCGCTCGAGGCTGAGCTCAGCGGCGAGCCGCTGCACCGCCGGATCAGGGTCCGGCAATGGTCCCGCCAGGAGTTCCCGGATGGCGGCAGCCAGGGGCAGCGGCTCTGGGGGGCTGAAGAGGTGCAGCGCCCCGGGAACGCGAGCGTCGTACTCGCGGACGCTGGGCAGGTCGCTGACCAGCATGGGCTTGCCGGCGGCGATCCAGGAGGACATCGACCCGGATGCCGAGAGGTCGGTGAAGGGCAGGATGGCCAGGTGCGTGGCCGCCATCCACGTCTCGAGCTCCTCCTCGGACAGGTAGCCCGTGATACGGAAGCGGTCGCCGAGGCCCAGCTCCTCCGCCTTGGCCAGGGCCAGGTCGTGCACGAAGCTGCGCCCCGCCACGGGGCCGCCGGCGTAGACCATGACCACGTCATCAGGCAGGTGCGGCACCGCTTCCACGGCGTAGCGATGGCCCTTGCGGCCGTAGACGAAGCCCAGCAGCGTCACGATGCGGCGGTCGGCCAGGCCCAGTCGCTCGCGGGCCTCTTCCGGGCGCAGGGCCAGCTCGCGACGCTCCACGAAGTGAGGGATGACGCGCACGCGGTCGGCCGGGATGATGCCGCGCAGCCGCTCCACCTCGACCTCCGAGTGGACCACGACCCGGTCGGCCGAGCGGCCCAGCCAGCGCAGGCTCCAGGCCTCCGGTGCCAGGTAGCGCTCGCGCAGGCCGTGACGCTCGAAGATGTCGTGCAGGGTGACGACCAGCGCCCCGCGGTAGGCGCGCCGGAAGCGCAGCAGCCGGTACAACGCTCCGCCGTGCTTGCCCCAGCCGCGACGGTTCCACTGCATGAATAGCACCTGCGCCTCGGCAAGCTCGGCGGCCACCCGGGCCAGTCGACTCGAGCCCTCGTCCACGCGACCTGCCTCAGCCTCGTGGATGACCAGGCCGCCACCTGCGCGAGCCGTGTCGGCGATGAGTTGCCCGTAGCGGCGCACCCCGCTCTCCGGCCGGCCCAGGTGCAGGAACCCCAGGTCATGCAGCTCGGCGGGCATCGTCAGGCCGGGCCGGTCGGAGTCAGTCGACGTACCCGAGACGCCGCAGCAGGTCGCCCGCCTCGTTCTCGATCTCGGCCAGTTCCGAGGGGTAGAAGGTGCTCCGCCAGGTGCCCACCGACGAGTCGTCGGCGCGCTGCACGGCCGTCAGGAAGCGGTCGCGCGAGGCGGACGCGTCGATGCCCAGGAAGTCCAGGATGCGCTCGCCCTCGTCGAGCGGTTCGCGGACGAGCGACTCGTAGCGCAGCTCGTGGTACCGCCCGGCGCCCAGTCGGGGCCCCTCGGCCAGGCCGGTCTCCGTGTAGCGACGCCAGGCCCAGGCCATGCGGCGTGCATCGCTGGTGCGCAGGAACTCCTCGCGCCGCTCGGGCTCGACCCAGAACTTGGGCCACGGTCCGTGCAGATAGCCGCCCGGCTCGCGCTCGCCCGACCAGGCGTCCTCCGCGCGCAGCCAGGGCTTGTGCATGTGCGAGGAGGCCGCGTCGCGGCCGTCGCGGATGATGTGGATGAACTGCGAGTCCGGGAAGGCTCGTGACAGGAAGGGGATGAGGAAGATGTTGGTGGGCGTCTTCTCGCTGAAGCGCAGGTCGCCGTCGCGCTCCACTCGCACCAGCCAGCCGTAGACGAGACGGAAGAACCAGCGCGAGCGGCGGTAGCCCCAGAGGCGCTCATAGACGTAGCGGCCGGCGGCCTTGGTGGCCGGAGGTTCGTGGTGGTAGGTGATCTCCGGGATGCGGCCGAGGCAGTCGCCCAGGAAGGTCGTCCCGGAACGGGCGGCGCCGATGATGAAGATGGGCCGCTCGAGCCTGGGAAGGATCGAGGCTGCCAGCCGCCTGGCCGTCATGGGCCGGTGGCGCTCCAGCTTGAGGTAGTAGCGACGTTCGGCGCGGTACGTCTTCTGGGCCAGGCGCCACATGTCAGCGATGCCGATGGGCAGCGGCTCCGGGTTGACGTCCGGCGGCAGGCTGGGGTCGGTGCCGCGAGGCGGGAGCGACGCAGCGTCTATGGCGGACGGGCCTGTCTGCGTGGCACCTGCCGTTTCCTGCGGTGCGGCGGCGATCGTCGAGTCCTCGGTCACGCTCGTGGTATCAGCCTCCTCTCCCGTGGGGTCGGGCGGATGATAGCCGGCCTCGTGCACAATCGTCGGCATGTACGCCGTCATCATGGCCGGGGGAGGGGGGACCCGACTCTGGCCGCTCAGCCGCGAGCGCAAGCCCAAGCCGTTCCTGCCGCTGCTGGAGGACGGTCGCTGCCTGCTGGCCGCGACCTCGGCGCGGCTCTCCCCGCTCATCGAGCCGAGCGACGTCTTCGTCATCACGGATGTGCGCTTTGCGGATCTGGTCCGGGAGGCGATACCCGCCATCCCCGCTGGCAACGTCCTGGGTGAGCCCGTCGGGCGCAACACCGCGGCTGCCGTGGCGCTGGCCGCGGAGGCCATCGACCGCCCTGACGACGAGGTCATGGTCGTCCTTCCGGCCGACCAGGCCGTCCGCGACGCTGCCGGCTACCTGGCCGCCCTCCAGTCGGCTGCCGAGCGAGCTTCAGGCGGCGACATGGTCACGCTGGGTATCGAGCCCACCGAGCCCTCGACGGGCTACGGCTATGTCGTCGCGGAGGGCTCGGCTCGCGTGCACGCTGGCCGGCCCACATACCGCGTGGCGCGCTTCGAAGAGAAGCCCACGCCAGAACGCGCCGCGGAGCTCATCGCGGCAGGCGATGCCTTCTGGAACGCCGGCATCTTCGTGTGGCGCCGGGACGTCGTGCGGTCCGGCCTGGCGCGGCATGCGCCGGACATCCTGGGGCCTCTCCGCGAGCGGCTGTCGGTCCTTCGGGAGCGCGTCTCGTCCGCGCCCGGGGCCGGCGATGCGGTGACACCCGGCTGGCCCGGCGCTGCTTTGGCCGACGCGTACGACGGGCTGCGGGCCACGTCCGTCGACTACGCGTCTCCTGGAGCCTGCCTCCAGGGAGGGCCAGGTCGCGGTCGTGCCGGCTGCCATCGGCTGGTCCGACCTGGGCTCCTGGTCGGCGCTGCGCGACTACCGTGGCAGCCAGGGCGACACGGTCGTGAGCGTGGAGGAGCCCGCGCGCGTCATCGACGTCGGGGGCCGCGAGGTGCTCGTGCACGCCGCGGGTGGCCGGCTGGTGGCGATCGTGGGCCTGGAGGGCGTCATCGTCGTCGACACGCCCGGATGCCCTGCTGGTGGCGTCTGCGGATGCGGCCCAGGACGTCAAGGCGGTCGTCGATCGCCTTCGCGCGGAGGGTCGCACCGATCTCCTGTAGGCGCCAGGGCGAGGCTCAGCGGCCGACCGACGCCTCCGTCACGGCGGCCCGATAGACCGCCGCGTAGCGCTCGACGATGCGTGGCGTGGCCAGCTGCCCGGCGAGGGCCTCGACGCGGGCGTCGGGTCCACTCGTCGACTCGGCGAGGGCTGCGCCGATGGTGGCTGCGAGCGCCGCCGGCTCGTAGGGCGCGAAGCGCCGCACGGCGCCGGGCGCCAGGTCATCCAGCTCGCGGATGGGCGCCAGGTCGGAGGCCACGATGGGGCGGCCAGCCGAGATCCAGGTCGCGAGCGCGCCGGAGGCCGACATGAAGCGGAACGGACAGAGCGCCACGTCCGTCGCCACCAGCACCTGCTCGAGCTCGGCCTCGGGCAGGTAGCCCATGAAGCGCACGCGCTCGGCGACGCCGATGTCCGCGGCGTGCGCGCGCAACTCCGCGGCGACGTGGTCGCGGCCCTCGATGACGGAGCCCACGAAGAGTGCCGTGACATCCGGCGGCAGCTCGGCGAGGGCGTCGATGACGAGCCCGTGGCCGCGTCGTTTGGTGAGGTATCCGAGCAACGTGACGACCCGCCGATCGGCCAGGTCCAGGGCTCGCCTGGCAGCCTCGCGGTCGGGCAGATCGGGGCGTACCTCGACGAAGTGCGGCACGACGGCCACTCGGCTGTCGGGCACGAAGCCTGCCAGGCGCGTCTGCTCGTCATGGCTGTGGACGACGAGCCGGCTGGCGGTCGCGCCGAGGCGTCGCAGTCCGAGGGCGGTCGGGGAGAGCCAGCTTGCCACCCGTCCCGCGGGCGGGAAGACGTCGTGCATCGTGACGACGAGCGGTACGGGCAGTGACCGCCTCAGCGATCTCGAGGCGGGGCAGGCCTCCACTACGGGGACCCCAGTCGGCCAGCTTCCACTGGACGTGCGCCACGTCGGCGCCCCGCAGGCGCGTGGCGGCCGCGCGCAGGTCGGACCACGAGGCGTCGCGGTCACCAGCATCTGACTCGATGACATCGAGGTCAGGGCGTCCCGCCGCCTCCGCGGCCAGGATGGTCCCGTAGCGACGCAGCCCGCTACGCTCGCGGCCCAGGTGCAGGAACCCGACCCGCAGTGGCCGCTCGCTGCTCATGCTCCCCCGGATGCGGGCAGGTAGCCGAGGTCTCGCAGGAGGTCGCCCTGCTGCCGCCGCAGCAGGGTGCGCAGCACGGGATCCAGGGAGCGGCCGCCGGCTCCCACGCGGGAGCGGTAGATGGTGGCCGTCTCGCCGCCGGCTGCGCGCCGCTGGGCCGTGAACCAGCGGTAGCGCTGGGTGGCCGCATGGTCGGCTGGGTCGAAGGCCAGGACCTCCGGATGCCAGGCTTCGCCGAGGAAGTCGAAGAGGCGCCGGGCCTCCGCTTCCGGATTCGGCCACGAGCCGCTCATAGCGCAGCTCGAGGAAGCGGTCGGCATCCACGCGGCGGCCCAGGTCCATGGCCGCGATCACATAGCGCGCCCACTCGGTCCGGGCGGCCCGAGCCGCCGAGCGGTAGCCCCAGCGGTCACGGAAGCTGGCCACCACGTCGTGCCCGTCGCGCAGGAGGTGGACGAAGAGCGCACCCGGGAAGAGCTCCTCGATGAAGGCGAGGTGGAGCGTGTAGGTGGGGTCCTTCTCGGCCCAGCGTGCCTTGCCCGAGCGCGCCAGGACCTCGGCCTGGAAATCGGAGTAGAGGCCGCGGATGCGCGCCAGCCACCACGCCCGCGGCAGACCGTAGCTGGCCACCAGGGGCCAGTCGCGACCGACGACCGACTCCAGTGCGCGCAGGAAGTGGGTCTCCTCGCCGCAGGAGATGCGGGGGTGGGAGTCCAGCAGCAGGCGCAGCAGGGTCGTCCCAGAGCGCGGCGAGCCGATGACGAAGATGGGGGACAAGGCCCGGCTGTCTCCAGCCTCGATGTCGGCGGGCTCGTGGCCCACCGCGCCGATGGGCGTGCCCGTGCCTTCTCCGCCCGCGGGCCTCGCCGTCTGACCGTCGTTCTCGTCTGACGCCCCGGGCACCTGCTCCCCTTCATGTCTGCGCCTGCCGCCAAGAGTCTAGCGATGGGCGCGGTACCATCGTTCCCTGCGGCCCCGCCCTTGCGGGGTCGTCGAGCGAGGAGGCTCTCGATCCGTGATCGCACCAGCGCCCGTCGGCCCAGCCATCGTCTTCGGGACCGACGGCTGGCGTGCCAGGATCGGCGAGGAATACACCTTCGACAACGTGCGCCGCTGCGCGCAGGGCGTGGCCGAGTGGGTCGTCGGCCAGGGCAGCGTGGCCAAGGGCGTCGTGGTCGGCTACGACCGTCGCTTCGCCAGCGAGCACTTCGCGACGGCGGCCGCGGAGGTGCTGCTCGCTCACGACATCCCGGTGCTCTTCGCGGCTGCTGCCATCCCCACACAGATGACCTCCTACGAGGTCGTCGAACGGGGTGCGGCCTGCGCGGTCATGATCACCGCCTCCCACAATCCGTGGACGGACAACGGCTTCAAGATCAAGTCGCCGACGGGAGCCGCCGCCGACCCGCCCATCCTGGCCGCGGTCGAGCAGGTCATCGCGGCTCGTGCGGGGGAGACGCCGCCGCGTCGCCCCTTCGAGGACGCGGAGGCATCGGGCGCCGTGGCGCGCTTCGATCCGTACGTTGGCTACGAAGCCTACGTGCGCCGCACGCTGGACCTCGACCGGCTGCGCTCGCAGGACCTGCGTGTGCTGGTCGATCCGCTCTACGGGTCCGGCGCCGGCTGGATCGGCCGGCTGCTGGCGGGCGGTCGCATCGTCGTCGACGAGATCCACAGCGAGCGAAACCCCTGGTTCGGGGGGGTCAACCCGGAGCCCATCCGGCCGCACGTGGACGAGGCGCTGGCCCGCGTCCGCGAGGGCGGCTACGACCTTGGTCTACTGCTCGACGGCGATGCCGACCGCGCGGGAGCCGTGGACGAGCACGGGGAGTTCATCCACCAGCTGCAGTGCATGGGCCTGCTCATGTACTACATGCTCGAGCATCGCGGCGAGCGTGCCCCGGTCGTCTCCACGGTCAACGAGACGTCGATGGCCTTCCGGCTCGGTGAGCGCTACGGCGTCGCGGTGCACGAGACCCCGGTCGGCTTCAAGTTCGTGGGCCCCCGCATGATCGAGACCGGGGCCATGATGGGCGGCGAGGAATCCGGCGGCTACGGCTTCGGCATGCACCTGCCCGAGCGCGACGGCATCTACGCAGACCTGCTCCTGCTGGACCTCTTCGTGCGCGAGCGCGAGGTCGGGCGGACGACGGTCTCGGCTGCGGTGGCGCACCTGCACGCCATCGCCGGGCCCTCCTTCTACCTGCGGGACGACGTGCACACCGATCGCGCCTCGTATCCAGCACTCAAGGCGCGCCTGCTCCTGGAGTTGGGGGAGCACTCGCCAGCGAGCCTTGGCGGACGCCCGGTGGAGCGCACGGCACCGCTGGACACCGGCGATGGCTTCAAGTTCTGGGTCGATGACGGCTCCTGGCTGCTGGTCCGCTTCAGCGGCACGGAACCCCTGGTGCGCGTCTACACCGAGGCGAGCAGTGCGGCCCTCCGTGATGCGCTCCTGGCCGAGGGCGGCCGCATGGTGCAGGGCTAGGCCGCGGCGACCATGACCGACCCGGGACGCGGCATCAGCAGCGGCATCCTCGACGACACGGAGGCCATGCACCGCGCCGACCCGGAAGGCATGCTCGGCCTGGTCGCCGAGCTCCCCGATCAGGTCGTGGAAGCCTGGCGCATCTCGCGCTCGCTGAACCTGCCCTGGGGGGCGCCGCGGGCCGTGGCCGTCCTGGGAATGGGCGGCTCCGCCATCGGCGGCGACCTCGTGCGCGGCATCTGGTCCGACCGCTTGACGGTGCCCCTGGAGGTCGTCCGCAGCGACGAGCTGCCCGCCTGGGTAGGTCCGGACACGCTCGTCGTCGCCAGCTCCAAGAGCGGCAGCACGGAGGAGACCGTCAGCGCCCTCACGGCCGCGTTGCAGCGCCGCTGCCCGGTCGTGGTGCTGACAGCTGGCGGCCCACTGAAGGGGGTGGCGGAGCGAGCTGGTCTGCCGCTCGCGACATTCCCGGCCCGCGGCACCCCCCGCTCATCGCTGGGATACTCGCTGGGACTGCTGGCGGGCATCCTGGAGCGCGTCGGCGTCCTGGCGCTCGACGAAGCGGAGATGCAGGCTGGTGTGGAGGCCGCGCGAGCGATGGCAGCCCGCTGCGCGCCACAGGTACCGACCGCTGACAACCCCGCCAAGGCGCTCGCCTGGTCGCTCGTCGATCGCTACGCGGTCGTGGTCGGAAGCGGGTTCCTGGGGCCAGTGGCACGCCGCTGGAAGGCCCAGCTCAACGAGAACAGCAAGGCGACCGCCGCGTTCGAGGAGTTGCCAGAAGCGACGCACAACGCCGTGGTCGGCTTCGAGCAGCCGGAGTCACTTCGCGACCATCTCTATGTGGTCCTCCTGAGGGGCGAACTCGAGTCCTCTCGCGACGCAGCCCGGGCGCAGCTCATGGGCGAGATCCTCACAACGGCCGGGATCTCACAGCAGGTGGTCCGGGTGCACGGCGCAGGCCGGCTCGGCCAGGCACTCGCGGCCCTCACGATGGGTGATCACGTGAGCGTCTATCTGGCGTTCACGTACGCCGTGGACCCCAGCCCGGTGGCCGTCATCGACCACATCAAGGAACAGCTGGCGCGCCTCGACGATGCGGTGACGTGACCCATCTGGCCCTGTCGCCTCTTGGCGGACTCGCTAGTCTAGGAGACCAGGGATCGGTGACCGGTCGCGGCGGCTGCCCTGGCCCCGCCCGGCGCCACGAAGGGGCCACCGCGCGGACGACGGCGGGCACGGAGGTGGATCGATGCACTCCAGCGTCATCGGCAAGATCGAGAAGGCGCATCGCTACGCGCGTGAGCGCGATCGCATCACCGTCGAGCGCCTGGCGGTCACGTTCGCCGGCGACAACGATGCCCATCGTGTCGTCCTCGAGGCCGATGAGTGGCAGTGCAATTGTCACTACTTCGAGAGCTGGAAGACGTGCGCCCACATCCTTGCCCTTCAGGAGATCCTCGGCGTCATGCTGCCCGAGAAGGCACAGACCTCTCTCTTTCCGACAGCTTCCGCGGCCGAGGAGGCCAGCGGCTCGTAGCCGCTGGCCTCGCTGTGCGGACGCGGGCGGACCCGCCCGCGCTACTTGACGTCCAGGACGTAGAAGGTACGCATCCAGCCGCGTTCACGGTCGAACTGGACCTCCAGGTCCAGCCGCCAGAGACCCGCGGCCGGCGGCGCCAGGCCTGACAAGCTGACCAGGTTCTCCAGCGGTTCCGTCAGGACGGCATCGGCGCGGACGGACGGCTGGGAGGGGTCGTCGAGGGACGACAGCCGACCATCCCACGCTACGATGGCTGACCCGTCAGCCGGATGGACAGAGAGCAGCTCTCCGATCCCGGCCTCGAGCACAGGCAGCTCGTCGACCGGAGGCGGGTGGCCCACGTCCACGCACAGGTAGGCGTAGCAGCCGCTGGCCGACCACCCCGACGAAGCCCCAGCACGGGCCGTCACCACGATCTCCGGCGCCGGGATGTCGTAGAGCCCGTCCGCCGGCGGCTGCAGGTCGGGCACGTCTACCAGCCAGGCGTGCTGAGTGGCGACCCCGGACGTGGACGTGACGTCAGCCACGATAAGGTGCTGGCCGACCCCATCAGGACCCTCGAATGCGAGGGCACCCTCCGAGAGGGGCTCGACGGCACCCGCTGCCTCGAGCGATCGCGCCGTCACCACGAGTGAACTGGCATCCGTGTCGATCCCGGTCTCGAGGACCAGCGGAGCACGGCGGACGAACGTGCCGAGCGGTTGGTCTCCTGGAGGCGCCGACCCGGGATCGATCCAGCGTGCCTCCCACCACGCGGCCGAAGGGGCCGCGCAGCCAGACCAGGGGACCGGCCGGCAGCGGCGCGGATGCGCTCGCCGCTGGGGCCGCCGCGACCGGGGACGGCGGGGCATCCTGACCACCGGCCCTGGCGGTGGGGATCACGCCCTGCACGAGAAGGAGCGCCACGACCACTCGCGTGAGGACGCGCTGGAGCGTCACCGCCCCACCCTCACCTTCAGCGTGGCCGACGTACTGGCACGCAGGCCCTCACCGTCCGTTGCGGGGAAGAGGGCCTGGTACTCCCACGTGGCCTGGGGAACAAGGGCCAGGCTGTAGCCGCCGTTCCCGAGGGCCGACATCCAGAGCGTGGTCCAGGCGTCGCTGCTGCCGGCGCGACGGTAGCGCAGCTTCACGGAGCGGCCGTCCAGCACGTTGCCCGCCAGGCGACCCACGGACGCCAGCGCTGCGATCTTCAGGTCCGCGCGCAGCCAGACGGTCGCGCCACGCGGGACCGACGTGCTGGACGCGCTGAGCGTCACCTCCGTGGCGACGTCGTTGCAGGTCGAGACCGGCGTGCTGCTGCCGGGCAGGTCGTAGAGCTCCTGCAGCGTTGCCACATCACAGCGGCCGAAGGAGTGACGGGTGCTGCCCGCGTTGGGCTTCGCTGGGGTGATGGCGTGCATGACCGTCTCGTTGGCCGCCAGGTTGAACCCTTCCCTGGAGGGGTGATCCAGCCCGGCGACGTGACCGAGCTCATGGATGAGCACTCGGCGAAGGTCGAAGCAGCCGGCGTTGTCCTCCTTCTGGCACCAGCGCAGGGTTCCCCAGCTGAAGTCAGTGCCGTGCGGACGCAGCCAGACCAGCCAAGAGACGGGCATGTTGCGCGAGGCACAGGCGATGCCGAAGCGACAGAAGTCCGGGAACGAGGGGGTGTAGCGGACCGTGTCTGAGGCCGCGCTCCGGTGCACGAAGCGCGGACTGCGCGACAGGGTCGTGTCGGAGGCATCCGCTGCCCCGCTGGTGATGGGGGTCTTGGCCCAGTCGGGCGGCGTGGCCCCAGCCAGCCACGCGAACGGCAAGACCGTGTCCTTCGGCCAGCCGCCCGCCGGGAAGGCGGGTACGGGCCGCGGGGCCCCGGCAGGCACGAAGTCGGCCGGCGTCAGCTCGCCATCGTTGGGCTGGCAGGGGCTGTTGCACTGTCCCTCGATCATGGCCACCGTGGCGCCGCTGTCCGTGGCGAGGAGCAGGTTGCCCATGTGCTTGCGTGTCACGGGGTCGTGGATGGCCAGCCCCAGCTCACCTGGGTCGGTGGCCAGGTCGGTCTCGAAGGCGAGGCCATCCACCGTGCGCTCCCAGACCCGACAGGCACGCTGGGTGTCGAGCAGGGTCAACGTGGTGCTGTCCGCTGACCGCTCCCCGACCAGGAGATTGGCATCCGTTACCGGCAGCGAGAAGCCATGGCGGCCGGTGTGCAGGGTGACCTCCACCCCCTGACGGCGCAGGACGATGCGGTTCCCGGCCACGACGCCGTCGTCGTCAAGCACGGTCTGCCAGGGGATCACCACCTCGGCATCCGCAGCACGGCTCGTGTCTCCTGCCGCACAGTCCGGCATCGCGGCTGTGCCTGGCGGGGCGGCGAGGGTGGCGGCTGGCAGCATCGCCAGCAACATGGTGGCCGCCAGCGCGGGCGCGGCCGTGCGACGACCTCGAACATGGATGCGTCCTTCCATCGGGACCTTCCTCCGGCGGGCTGAGCCGGCGGTGGAGGCGGTAGGGCGCAGTATCGAGAGAGCCTCTTACGCGGGGCTTATCGGCCGGGCCACCCGTCCGGCAGAGGCTCGCAGCGCGTACCAGCGCAGCGCGGGCGCGCTAGACTCACGGGGACAACAGCAGACAGCAAGAACCTGCGGCACGCGAAGCCGGTGAGATTCCGGCACAGTCCCGCTACGGTGAACAGCGCACCGCGCTGCAAGTCCGGTCGCCGTGTCCAGGTTCGTGCACAAGCCCTTCGCGAGAAAGGGGACGCACGTGGACGTTCGCATCATCGATGGAGCCCTCGGCGCACACATCGGCCGGGGGCTTCGACGTGTCCTGGCCACCGGCCTGGCGGTCGCGCTCGGCCTGGGCGCACTGCCGGGTGTGGCCGCCGCCGAGGAGACGGACTTCCCGCTGACCGTTGTCGACGACGAGGGCACGTCGGTCACCCTGGACGCTCCGCCGGAGCGGATCATCAGCCTCTCGCCCGCCAACACGGAGATCGTCTTCGCGCTGGGCTCGGGTGACCGCCTCGTGGGTGGGACGTCTTTCGACGACTACCCCGTGGAAGCGATCGACCTGCCCGACGTGGCCACCTACCAGGGCGTCGTCACCGAGCAGGTCGTGGGTCTGGAACCGGACCTCGTGCTGGCGGCAGGCAACTTCTTCACGCCACCGGATGACGTGGCTCGCCTGCGCGAGCTTGGCTACCCGGTCATCGTCGTGTACGCCCCGGACGTGTCCGCCGTGCTGGCTGACATCGAGCTCATCGGCACAGCCATCGGCGCGGCGGATGAGGCCGCGGCCATGACGGCCCGTATGTCAGAGCAGCTAGATGTCATCGCCGCTGCTGCGACGGCGACCGGCAGCACGCCGCGCACCTTCTACCAGATCGGCTCGGAGCCGGAGATCTACGCCCCGGCTCCGCAGTCATTCGTGGCCGACATGGTGGCCCTGGCGGGTGGCGAGCCCATCACCACCAGCGACCCGGCCGTCTTCTCCATCCCGCTCGAGGAGCTGGTGACGGCCGACCCCGAGGTCATCGTCGTGGGCGACGCCAACTACGGCGTCTGTCCAGCAGACGTGGCGGCACGTCCCGGCTGGGGCGACATGACGGCGGTCGTGAACGGCGACATCCGGCCCGTCGATGACGTGCCTGTCACGCGGCCCGGCCCGCGATTGGCGCAGGGCCTGGCGTCCCTGGCGCGGGCCATCCATCCCGAGCTGGAGTTGCCTGACGTCCCACCGGACCCCGGGCTCTGTGGCGACTGATCGATGACCGCCCCCGACCTGGTCCGCGGACGGGTCATCGCCCGGCCCAGTCGGTTCGCGCAGCTCCGCCGGCGCCCGCTGCTGCTGGGCCTGGCCGGCCTGCTCGTGCTCGCGGTCGCGGTCGTGGCGGGCATCGCCCTGGGCACCGTCCCGGTGTCACCCGCTGACACGGTCGCCATCCTGGCCCGCGACCTGCTCGGCTGGCCCGTGGCCGAGACGTGGCCGAAGTCGACGGAGACCATCGTCATGGAGCTGCGCCTGCCGCGCGTGCTGACGGCGTTGATCGTGGGTCTCGGCCTGGCCGTCGCCGGCGTGACCTTCCAGGGCCTGCTGCGAAACCCGCTGGCCGACCCCTACGTGCTGGGCACGGCCAGTGGCGCGGCCCTCGGGGCGGCGATCGCCGTGCTCATCCCCGTGCAGATCGCCGTGCTGGGCCTGGGCCTCGTGAACATCCTGGCCTTCGTGGGCGCCTTGGCGGCCGTGCTCATCGTCCACCAGGTCGCCGGCGGCGGCGGGCGCGCCACGCTCACCACGCTGCTACTGACGGGCTACGCGGTGGGTTCCATGCTGGCCGCCGGCCTGGCCATGTCCATGTACCTCGCCGGATCCCAGCTGCGCCAGATCTTCTTCTACCTGCTCGGCAGCCTGAGCGGCGCGGACTGGCAGAGTCTCCTCGTGGGCCTGCCGGTGATCCTGGTGGGCTCGGTGCTCATCATGGCCCGCGCTCGCTCCCTCAACGGTCTGCTCCTCGGCGACGACACGGCCCAGCACCTCGGCGTGGACGTCCGGCGCGAGCGAGCCATCCTGCTCGGCCTGGCCTCGCTGGTCACGGCTGCCGCGGTGGCCCTGGCCGGCCTCATCGGCTTCGTGGGGCTCGTCGTCCCCCATGTCGTGCGCCTGCTGGTGGGCCCCAATGCCCGACTCGTCCTGCCCCTCTCCGCCATCTTCGGCGGGGCCTTCCTCATCCTGGCTGACCTCGGCGCCCGCATCCCCGGTGAGATCCCCAGTCGGCATCGTGACGGCCGTCATCGGCGCGCCCGTCTTCATCCTCCTGCTACGCCGCTACCGGGCGGGGTACCAGCTGTGAGCCTGCCCGGCGTCAGCGTCGATATCCGCGACCTTGGCCTGCGCTACGGGTCGCGCGCGGTCCTCGCGGGCGTCAGCCTGCACCTGGAGGCTGGGGAGAGTGCCTGTCTCGTGGGGCCCAACGGGGCCGGCAAGTCCAGCCTGCTGCGCTGCCTGACCAGGATCGTGACCCCAACGCAGGGGACCATCGCGCTCGACGGGGTGGCGCTGCGCGAGATCGGCCGTGCGGCACTGGCGCGCACCATCTCCGTCGTTCCCAGCGGCGTGGAGCTGCCCTTCGCCATGCGCGTGGAGGAGGTCGTGCGGCTCGGCCGCATCCCGCACGAGAATCCCTTCACGGGCGCCAGCCAGTTCGACCACGTGGCCGCTGATGCGGCCATGACGCGCGTGGGCATCGAGCATCTCCGCGGGCGGGACGTGCGGGAGCTCTCGATGGGCGAACGTCAACTGGTGCTGGTGGCCATGGCCGTGGCGCAGGGCGGCCGCCTCATCGTCCTGGACGAGCCCACCGTGCACCTGGACCTGCGCCACCAGGTGGAGGTGTTGTCACTGCTGTCGCGCCTGTCCGCCGACGGACTCACGGTGCTGGCGGTGCTGCACGACCTGAGCCTGGCGGCGCAGTTCTTCCCGCGCCTGCTGCTGCTGGATGGCGGACGGCTGGTCGCGGACGGGACACCGCGGGCCGTCCTCACGCCGCAGCGCATCCGGGAGGTCTACGCGGTCGATCCGCGCTTCGTGCCGGCCCTCGCCTGAGGGCAGCGCCCTGATCCGCGTCGAACGTACCCAGCTAGAGTAGCGGCGTGCCTCGACCCTACGACGCAGTCGTCATCGGTGGCGGCCACAACGGTCTCGTCAGCGCCGCCTACCTGGCCAAGGGCGGCCTGCGCACGCTGGTCCTGGAGCGCCGCGAGGTGCTGGGTGGAGCCACGCTGACCCAAGAGGTCTTCCCGGGTTTCCGCTTCAGCGTCGCCTCATACGTGGTCAGCCTGCTGCGTCCGGAGATCATCCGCGACCTGGACCTGCACGGCCACGGGCTCGACCTGTTGCCCCTGGACGGCACCTTCACGCCCCTGGAGGGCGACCACCTGTGGCGCAGGGACGATGCCGCGCACACCCAGCGCGAGCTACGCCGCTGGTCGACCCGCGACGCCGACGCCTACGCCGACTACGGGCTGCTCATGGGGCGCATGGCCCGCTTCGTGAAGCCCGTGCTGGCCATGACGCCCATGGACACCCGCCGTCCCGACCCGCGAGACGCCCTGGCGCTGGCCGGACTGGCCCGTGACTTCGCGGCGCTGACCCGGCGAGAGCAGCTGACGTTCATCCAGCTGATGACGATGAGCTCGGCCGACTTCCTGGAGCGCTGGTTCGAGACAGAGCCGCTGAAGGCCACGATGTCCGCGTCGGGCATCATCGGCACCTTCCTCGGCGTGCGCTCGCCGGGCACGGCCTACGTCCTCCTGCATCACTACATGGGCGAGATCGACGGCGCCTTCCGGGCGTGGGGCCTGCCCAGGGGTGGCAGCGGTGCGGTCGCGACCGCCATCGCCAGCGCGGCTCGCGCCGCCGGCGTGGAGATCCGCACCTCGAGTCCCGTGGCGCAGGTGCGCGTCCGGGACGGCCGTGCCAGGGGCGTCGTGCTCGAAGACGGCGAGGAGATCGCGGCCAGCGCGGTGCTCTCCAGCGCGGATGCGCGACGGACGTTCCTGGGCCTGCTGGCGCCGGGCACGTTGGACCCGACCTTCGAGACGGAGGTGCGCCGCTTCCGCTTCCGCGGCTCCTCGGGCAAGGTCAACCTGGCGCTCGACGGTCTGCCCTCCTTCACCTCGCTGCCAGGACCCGGTGACCACCTGCGCGGCGCCATCAGCTTCTCGCCTTCGCTCGACTACATGGAGCAGGCCTACGACGATGCCAAGGCCGGGCGCTTCAGCCGCCGGCCCTACGTGGACGTCATCATCCCGACCCTCCTCGACCCGGACATGGCGCCGCCCGGCAAGCACGTCATGAGCTGCTTCGTCCAGTACGCGCCCTACCACCTCGCGGAGGGCACCTGGGACGAGCAGCGCGAGGCCTTCGGCGATGCCGTGATCGACGTCCTGGCCGCACGGGCACCCAACATCCGGGACCTCATCCTGCATCGCCAGGTCGTCACGCCGCTCGACCTCGAGCGCGACTTCGGCCTCACGGAGGGCAACATCTTCCAGGGCGAGCTCTCGCTCGAGCAACTCTTCTTCAACCGGCCCGTGCCCGGCTGGAGTCGCTACCGCACGCCGGTGCGGGGCCTCTGGCTGGCCGGTTCGTCGGCGCATCCGGGCGGCGGCATCATGGGCGCCCCAGGTCGACTGGCAGCCATGGCGGTGCTGGCCCAGCGGCGTGGCGGAGTTCAGGCGTGAGCGTGACGGCGAGCTACGACGCCATCGTCATCGGCGGCGGCCACAACGGGCTCGTGTGCGCCACGTACCTGGCGCGCGGTGGCATGCGAACGCTCCTCCTGGAGCAACGTGAGCGAGTCGGCGGTGCGTTGGTCACGGCAGGACTCGTGCCGGGTGCACACGTTCCGCTCCTGGCGCACACG
Source organism: uncultured Chloroflexia bacterium (assembly GCA_963805585.1). GTDB lineage: Bacteria > Chloroflexota > Limnocylindria > Limnocylindrales > CSP1-4 > JAFMJV01. The sequence continues at coordinate 24,060 of CAWDUR010000033.1, forward strand.
GTGGGCCGCTTGGCACCCGCGGTGATGCGCGAGCTGGGCCTGGCGCGCCATGGCCTGCGGCTGGTGCAGCCTGCCGCGCTGCTGACCTCGGTGCATCCCGACGGGCCGGCCCTGACGCTGTGGGCGGAGCCTGGTCGGACCGCGGCGGGGCTGCGGCCTGTCTCCGGGCGCGACGCGGACGCCTGGCCGGCCTTCGACGCAGAGGTGCGCGAGCTGGCCTCGGTCCTCTGGCGCCTCATGCTCATGACACCTCCGGACGTGCGTCATGCCGACCCCGATGTCCTGGCGGGAGGCTTGCGACTGGGCTGGCGGTACCGGCGCATGGGGACGGCGGCCGCGCGACAGTCCACGCGGGTGTTGCCGCAGTCGGTGGCGGACTTCGTGGAGGACCGCTTGGACTCCGACGCATTGAGGGCCGCCGTCGCCACGCGGGCCATCCGGCACACGGCCATGGGTCCGCGCATGGCCGGCACCAGCGCCGTGCTGCTCACCGACTCGGCCGGCAACGCCGGTGGCGCCGCGGGTGAGTCGGTGTATGCGCGAGGCGGCCCGGGAGCCCTGGCAGAGGCCCTCCTGCAGGCGGCGCTGGCAGCCGGTGTGACCGTGCGCACGGCCGCCCGTGTGAGCGCCGTCCGCGACCGTGGAGGGAGCGCCACGGGCGTCGCGCTGACCGACGGCGAGGAGATCAGTGCCGTGGTCGTCGTGAGCAGCTTGCCACCCCGTGCCACGCTGGCTGGTCTCATCGATCCGGGCTCCCTGGGGCCGGAGTTGCACGCAGACGTGGAGCATCTGCGTGACCGCGGCGTGACCGCCAAGGTGAACCTGGCCCTCGCCGCTCTGCCCGTATTCCGCGGCCTGGAAGGGGACGACGCAGCGCTCCGACTGCGCGGCCGCATCGTCGTGGCACCGTCGATCGGATACCTCGATCGAGCGGCTGACGCGGCCAAGTACGGGCGCATCAGCGAGGCCCCCTGGCTGGAGGCGACCATCCCCAGCCTCGTTGATCCGCTCCTGGTCGATGGCGCACCAGGCGTCCGGCGTGCGGCACGTCATGAGCGTCCTCCTGCAGTCGGCACCGTATGGACTCCGCGATGGCGACTGGGACAGCCAGCGCGAGGGGCTCGGTGAGCTCGCTGAGCGCATCCTCGAGTCGGTCGCGCCCGGCTTCAGCCGACTGGTCGTGGCCCGCCAGGTGCTCACGCCGCTGGACCTGGAACGCGACCACGGCCTGGCGGGAGGCCACCCCTTCCATCTGGAGCCCGGCCTCGACCAGTGGTTCGCGTGGCGGCCACTGTGGGGCTACGCGCGCTATCGCATGCCCCTCGCAGGCCTCTATCTCTGTGGTGCCGGCGCACATCCTGGCGGTGGCATCACCGGACTCCCTGGCCGGGCGGCAGCGCGCGCGGTCCTGGCCGACCGGGGTCGAAGGCGGTCGCGATCTGCGATCGGATGGCGATCGTCCGGGGCGTGAGAAGCGGTCTGGCAGGGAGCGACCATCTCTCGCAGGTTACTCGCCAGACAGCTGCCAGTCCCAGGCCCGGATGCGCCTCAGGAGTCGCCGCGCGGTGAGGTCGAGGTGGATGGGTGTGATGGCTACCTTGCCGGCGAAGACGGCGTGGAAATCGGTGCCCGGCTCCGCCACGCCGGTGGGCGGCGGACCGCCGAACCAGTAGTAGGGCACCCCGCGCGGATCGAGGCGCTCCAGGAGCTGGTCCTGGTAGACGCGTTTGCCCATGCGCGTCAGCTCGATGCCTTCGCAGGCATCGATGCTTAGGGCTGGCACGTTCACGTTGAGCAGCTCGCCTGGTCCCAGGCCGTGCTCGAGGATGTTGCGTGCCACCAGCGCAGCCACGTGGCGCGCCAGCGTGAAGTCGGGCTCGCCCTCCAGCACCTGGCTCATGGCGAAGGCCGGACATCCGGAGAGGACGGCCTCCATGGCCGCGCCCACCGTGCCTGAGTAGGTGACGTCGTCACCCAGGTTGGCGCCGTCGTTGATGCCTGAGGCGACCAGGTCGAAGCCGATGCCGAAGTAGCCCAGGAAGGCGAGGCCCACAGCGTCAGTCGGCGAGCCGTCCACCGACCAGCCGCCCGATCCATCATCGAGGACGCGCTCGCGCACGCGCAACGGGCGCATGAAGGTCATCGAGTGGCCCACGGCCGATTGGTTGGTCTCCGGGGCCAGGACGTAGACGTCGCCGATGGGCTCAAGGGCCTGCTTGAGCATGAGCAGCCCGCGTGCTTCGATGCCGTCGTCGTTGGTGACGAGGATGCGCGGACGAGTCGGCCACTCGGCCAGTGGCCGGGCGGTGCGCGGCGTGGCGCGAGCCGAGGACCGGTTCGAGGCCAGGTATCGCTCGCCGGACGCCGATCGGGCCGTGGCCGGCCGAAGATCGTGGCCGGCTGACTCCTCCGGATCCTCACTCATGAGGCAGCCACATCCGATGACTGGGGCTCGGCTGGGGTGCTCTGTTGGGGTGCTCCCGCGGCGGCTGCGGCAGCTGGCGCTGTCGTGAGCGACGCACCGCCCGGGGCGGTCACCGGCGGCGGCGCGGGCACTCGTATGGGCCGCCCCTGCCGTGCCTCCAGGCGTCGGGCGGCGCGGCTGGTGACGTCCCGGGGTCCGCCCTTGGAGCGGTTCAGGTAGTGGAAGAAGAAGGCCGAGATGACGGCTGCCACGGGGATGGCGAAGATGGCGCCCACGACTCCCTGAAGACGCAGGCCGATGAGCACGGAGACGAGCACCACGATGGGGTGGATGCCCACGCTGCTGGCCATGACCCGCGGCTGCACGATATTCATGGTCACGAACCAGCCCACGGCCATGATGGCGATGATGGGGATGATGGCGTCGGGCTGGGTCAGGATGGCGGCCACCACCGGCGGCGCCCAGGAGACGAAGGGGCCGAAGAAGGGGATCATCTGGAAGATGGCCACCAGGGCCGTCGTGAGGGGCACGAACTCGATGCCCAGGGCGATGCTGCCGGCGGCCGCCACGGCGCCGTAGACGAGGCCCTGGATGCCCTGGCCGCGGATGAAGCCACCGAAGGAAGCGGCCACGCTCGTCTGGAAGAGGCGCATCTCCTGCGCGAAGCGCGGCGGGGTGACCTGGTTGACGAAGCCCAGCAGGCGGTCCTTGTCGATGACGATGAAGAGCGACAGGAAGATCATGAACATGAGGTTGCCCAGCGTGTTCAGGCTGGCCAGGGCGATCTCCTGGAGCGGGCCCAGGAACTGGCCGGACGATTCGGCCACCCCGTCGAGGGCATCGTTGGCGACCAGCACGAGGTCCAGCTGGAGGCCCAGGGCATCGACGCGGTCCTGCCAATCGCCGAGGATCTCCGGCATGCGCTCGCGCAGCGTGGGCAATTCCTCGGTGAAGCTGACGATGGAATTGGCCAGTTGGCTGGCGATGACCAGCACGATGGCGGAGAGAGCGATGAAGAGCAGGGCGTAGACGGTGACCACGACCAGCGATCGAGGCGCCACCGGGAGGAAGCGCTTGATGGCCGTCACGAACGGCGAGAGCACGAATGCGAACACCCAGGCCATCACCAGGATGAGGATGATGTCGCTGAAGTAGAGGACGACGTTGGCCGCCAGGCCGATGAAGACCAGGGCCACGGTGAGCGTGGCGAGGATGAGCAAGGCGCGGATCCAGCGTCCCTCGGACTCGATGAACCGGGCCATCATGGCCGCAGTCTACCCTGCCTCCAGGTGGGCGCCAGCCCTCGCCCGCGGCCGTGCCATGCGTCTCAGCGCGGTGCCAGGCCCATGCGCTCGTGGCATTCGGCCAGCGTGGCGGCCGCGCGCGGTGCCAGCCTCTCCGCGCCGGCCCGCAGGATCTCCTCCACGAGCCCGGCCTGGGCGCTCAACTCACGGTATCGCTCCCGTGCCTCGGCGAACGTGGCCAGGATGCGCTCGGCGAGCAGCTTCTTGGTGTCCACGCAGCCCGTCGTGGCGCTGCGCTCGCCTTCCCAGATGGCCTCGTACTCTCCGGGGCTGAAGATGCGGTGCAACTGGCAGACGTTGCAGACCTCCGGGCGCCCCGGATCGCTGCGGCGCTGACGTTGCGTGTCGGTGACCATGCTCATGACCTGCCGGCGGATGGTCTCCTCGTCGGCGAAGATCTCGATGACGTTGCCGAGCGACTTGGACATCTTGTTGGCGCCGTCCGTGCCCTTGACGACGGGCGCCTCGGAGAAGACGGCGGACGGCTCCGGGAAGGTCTCGCCGTAGCGCGCGTTGAAGGCGCGCACGATCTCGCGCGCCAGCTCCAGGTGAGCCGCCTGGTCCTTGCCCACCGGCACGAAGCTGGCCTTGTAGATGGCGATGTCCGCGGCCTGCAGCACCGGATAGGAGAGCAGCGCCAGGTTGACGTCGTCGGGCTGATTGCGCTTCTTCTCCTTGAAGGACGGCGTGCGCTCCACCCAGCCGGTCGGCGTCACGGAGGCCAGCAGCCACATGAGCTCGACATGTTCCGGCCGGTCCGACTGGCGGAAGAGGACCGCGCGCTCGGGGTCGAGCCCGAGGGCCAGCAGGCCGAGCGCCATCTCCCGCGTGTTGCGCCGGATGAGTTCGGCATCGTGGGTGCTCGTCAGGGCGTGGTAATCGACGATGCAGTAGATGGCCTCGTAGCCGTCCTGCATGGCGATGTAGTTGCTGAAGGCGCCCAGGTGGTTGCCGACGTGGGGTAGGCCGGAGGGCTGCACGCCGGAGAAGACCCGCCCACGGACGGCAGGCGAGGCGGTGGAGGCGGTGGGTCGCGTCGCTGTCATGGCCCCGAAGCCTAGCAGCCCGACGGGGCCGGCCTGCCTGCCTGCCATCGCCCTCGAAGCGCTCAGGCTGGCACGGCGGGTCGGACCGCCGGCGACGTGGGCCGATCGGAGCGGCGGGCCTGCGCTACGATCGGCACATGGATCTGCAAGAGCCCGGAGTGGATACCTCCCCTCGACCCGCGCGCCAGGCCCGGCGCGTCGGTCTGCTGGGCCTCGGCACCGTCGGTTCGGCCGTGGCTGCCCGGCTGCTCGACGCCGACTGGCGAGCCAATGCCGTGGCCCGTGGCCACGTCCCGCCCACGCTCGTGGCCGTGGCCGCGCGCGATGCCGCCGGCGAGCGCAAGCTGGACCTGCCTCCGGACGTCCGCCTGACCGATGATGCGATGTCCGTGGCGACCGCCCAGGACGTCGACGTCGTCGTCGAGCTGATGGGCGGCACGGAAGCCGCCGGCCAGGCCATCCTGGCGTCGCTCGCGGCCGGGAAGTCGGTCGTGACGGCCAACAAGGAACTGCTGGCCAAGCAGGGCAGCGCCCTGGAGGCGGCCGCGCGCGAAACGGGTGTGGGTCTGCGCTTCGAGGCTGCCGTAGCCGGCGGCGTGCCGCTGCTCGGTCCACTCGTCTGGGACCTGGGAGCCAATACGGTGACAGCCGTCCGCGGCATCGTCAACGGCACCACCAACCACATCCTCTCGACCATGGCGGCCGATGGCCGCGAGTATGGCGACGTGCTGCGCGAGGCCCAGGCGCGCGGCTTCGCGGAGGCCGATCCGAGCAGCGACGTGGAGGGCCTGGACGCCGCCTACAAGCTGGCCTTGCTGGCGCGCCTGGCCTTCGACGGTTGGCTGGACGTCAAGGCCCTGCGACGCAGCATCCCGGTCATGGGCGGGACGGCCACGCCAGGCATCACCGGCGTGACGCGAGGTCACCTCGGCGTGGCCGCCCGCCTCGGGCTGGCCATCAAGCTCATCGCCCGCGCGCAGCGCAGCCCGGCCGGCCTCGATCCGGGCTGCCGTGACGCCCATGGCCGTGGCCGTCACCTCGCCCCTCGGCGCCACGCGCGGGGTCACCAACCTCATCGAGATCGACGCCGATCCAGTGGGCCGCGTGGCCATGTCCGGCCCCGGCGCCGGTGGCCCGCCTACGGCCAGCTCCGTCCTGGCCGACCTTCTCGTCTTCGCCAAGTCCTCGGCCTCCATGTGGGAGCAGCTGCCCCCCGCCACCGATGTCGCCATCGAGGACGACCTTGCCGCCGAGCGGGGCTGGATGGTGGCGGCCGACGGCCTCGGCGTGGAGGGCATCCCGCAGGCCATCCGGGACCTCTCGCTGGCCACCACCGACGAGGGTTTCGTGACCCGGCCGCTGTCGCTGGCCGCCCTGGAAGGGCGCCTGGCGCTGCTGGATCGGCCGCTGCACGCCTACCCCGTGCTCTCCGACGCCTGATCCGTGCGCATGAGCCAGGTGCTGCAGCAGCTGCAGCGCGAGCAGACCGTCAACCGGCGTCGACCGCGCCTCATGGAGCGCTTCGCGGAGTTCCTGCCCATCACCGCAGCGACGCCGCCACTCGGCCTCGGTGAGGGCTTCACCCCGCTCGTGCACGCCCGGACGCTCGGTCGCGCCATGGGCGTGCCGCTGCTGTACCTCAAGGTGGAGGGTCAGCAGCCCACCGGCTCGTTCAAGGATCGAGGCATGGTCCTGGCCGTAGCCAAGGCCCTCGAGGAGGGCGCACAGGCCATCATCTGTGCCTCGACCGGCAACACCTCGGCCTCCGCGGCCGCCTACGGCGCAGCGGCCGGCATGGAGGTCGTGGTCATCCTGCCGCGTGGCAAGATCGCTGCCGGCAAGCTGCTCCAGGCCCAGGCGGCCGGCGCCAGGGTCGTGGCCGTGGACGGCAACTTCGACGACGCCCTGCGCGTCGTACGGGACCTCACCGGGACGCCCCACCCCGGGCACCAAGTGACGCTCGTCAATTCCGTGAACCCCTATCGCATCGAGGGCCAGAAGACGGCCGCCTTCGAGATCTGCGAGGACCTTGGCGGCGCGCCCGACTACCTGGCGATCCCGGTCGGCAACGCCGGCAACATCACCGCCTACTGGCGCGGCTTCCGGGAGTACGAGCGGGCCGGTCTGGTCGAGACGACGCCGCGCTTGCTGGGCTTCCAGGCCGCCGGTGCGGCGCCACTCGTGCTGGGCCATGACGTGGACGAGCCCCAGACCGTGGCCACCGCCATCCGTATCGGCCGACCGGCCAGCGGCGCCCTGGCCCTCCAGGCACGCGACGAGTCGGGCGGCCTCATCGACAGCGTCAGCGACGACGAGATCTTGGCTGCCTACCGCGATCTGGCTCGCCACGAAGGCATCTTCTGCGAGCCTGCCAGCGCTGCCTCGGTGGCAGGCGTGCGCAAGGCCGCTGCGGACGGACGCATCGACCCCGGCGCCACGATCGTGGCGGTGCTCACCGGACTCGGGCTCAAGGATCCGGACACGGGAGCCTCGTTGGTCGCGCCACCGTTGGAGGCCGTGCCCACCGTCGAGTCCGTGCGCTCCGTGCTGGGCTGGTGAGCCGGCCGTCCACGGCCACCGGGATCGTCGGGCGCCGTGTGCGCATCGACGTACCGGCCACCTCGGCAAACCTGGGGGCCGGCTTCGACAGCCTGGCGCTGGCTCTCGACCTGGTCAATCGCATCGAGGTGGAGGCCCTGCCGCCGGGGAGCGATCCCGACGTGCTGGTGCAGGTGGTCGGGGAGGGGGCGGGTCAGCTGCCCACCGGGCGGCGCAACCACTTCGTGGTCTCGTTGCTGGCGGGTCTCGCGGCGGCTGGCCTGGACGCGAACGCCCTCGGCTGGCGCATCCGCATGGACAACCACATCCCGATCTCGCGCGGCCTGGGCTCCTCGGCCTCGGCGACGGTCGCGGCCCTGGCGGCTGCCGACGCGCTCCTAGACGGCGCCCTGGGGCGGAAACGCATCCTGGAGCTGGCGACTCGTGACGAAGGCCACGCCGATAACGCGGCCGCCGCACTCTACGGTGGCTTCTGCGTGGCGATGGTCATCGATGGCCAGCCGCTGGCCGTGCGTCTCGAGCCACCCTCGGGCCTCCTGGCAGCCCTGTATGTACCGGATCGCCACCTGTCCACCTCCGCCATGCGCGCGGTGCTGCCCGAGCGCGTGCCCTTCAGTGACGCCGTCCACAACGTCGGCGCGGCCGCACTGGCGGTGGCCGCCATCAGCGAGGGCCGCCTGGATCTGCTGTCCGCCGCCACCATGGACCGCCTCCATGAGCCCTACCGTGCCGCGGCCTATCCGGAGCTCCCGGAGCTGCTGGCGGCCGCGCGCGCCGCTGGCGCATCGGGTGCCTGTCTGTCCGGCGCAGGCTCGACGGTCATCGCCTTCAGCCAGGATCCCGCGGCCGCGGCCACGATCGCGTCGGCCATGGAGCGCCGCGCGCTGGCGCTCAGCCTGACCGGTCGGGCGCTCGTCCAGGCCGTGCGAGCCGAGGGCGTTCGTGCCGTGGCGATGGGCGCGGGAGCCTGGGACCCGACCAGACCGACCGCTCGCGTAGAATCCCGCGATGTCCCGACTCATCGTCCAGAAGTACGGCGGGTCGTCGCTCGCCGACGCCGAGCGCATCCGCCACGTCGCCGGCCGCATCGCGCGGGACCGCCGTGCCGGCGCGGACCTCGTGGTGGTCGTCAGCGCCATGGGTGACACCACCGACCATCTTCTCGAGCTGGCGGCCGGCATCACCGACGACCCCGATCCGCGCGAGATGGACCTGCTCCTCTCGACCGGCGAGCACATCAGCGGCACCCTCGTGGCGATGGCTCTTCACGCGCAAGGCGTCGAGGCCATCTCGCTGACGGGACCGCAGGCCGGCATCCGCACGGACACCAGCCACGGTCGGGCGCGCATCGCCACCATCGAGCCTGCCCGCCTGCGCTCGGAGATCGAGCGCGGCAAGGTCGTCATCGTGGCCGGCTTCCAGGGCTCGACTGACAGCACCTTCGCCACGGGCGAGGTGACCACCCTGGGACGAGGTGGCTCGGACACCACGGCGGTGGCCCTGGCAGCGCGTCTCAAGGCGGACGCCTGCGAGATCTATACCGACGTGGAGGGCATCTACACGGCCGACCCGCGGGTCGTCGCCGACGCGCAGCTCATCCCCGTCATCGGCTACGAGGAGATGCTCGAACTGGCCCACCAGGGCGCCCAGGTCATGCAGACACGTGCCGTGGAGCTGGGCTGGGTCAACGACGTCATCATCCGGGTGCGCTCGACGTTCAGCGACCACTCCGGCACCAGCATCCAGGAGGTATCGGCAGTGGAGCTGCGCGACAAGGTCCGCGCCCTGGCGCTCGACCGCAAGGTGGCCAAGGTCACCATCATGGGCGTGCCGGATCGCCCCGGCATCGCGCGTGCCATCTTCGGGCCCATGGCCGACCAGGGCCTCAACGTGGATATGATCGTCCAGAACGTCGGCCACGACGGCAGTACGGACCTCTCGTTCACCGTGGACCGCACCCAGCTGGCCCGCGCCGAGCGTCTCCTGGGGCTGCTCTCCAAGGACCTCGGCTTCGCGGGCATCACCACGGACGCGGCGGTGGCCAAGGTCTCCATCGTCGGCGAGGGCATCCACAACTCGCCCGGCTACGCGGCCCAGATGTTCGGTGCCCTGGCCGATGAGGGCATCAACATCAGCATGATCTCGACCTCGGAGATCCGCATCACCTGCATCATCGCCGAGGACCAGCTCGATGCTGCCGCCCGCGCCGTGCACCGCACTTTCCGCCTCCAGGAGCCCGAGACCGCGGACGCCTGAGCCACCGAGTCCGGGGCGCTGACCTGGGGCCGGCAGTGGAGATCGTGCGCCTGGAGCGCTTCGCGCGGGTGGCATCCACGCAGGACGTGGTTCGCGCATGGCTGGCGGATGGGCAAGCAGAGATCTGCCTGGCGGTGGCTGATGAGCAGTCTGCCGGCCGAGGACGCTTCCGCCGGCGCTGGTTGGCACCGCCGGGGCGCGCGCTGCTCGTCTCGGCCGGTCTGCGCCCCATGAGCGTGCCTCCCGCGCAGGCCTGGCGATTGCCGGCCGTGTGCGCCATGGCCATGCTGGAGGCAGCCTCCGCGATGCTGGGTCCAGGGACCGATCGCCTGGCCCTCAAGTGGCCCAACGACATCGTGGCACTTCGCGAAGGCGGTCTGCGCAAGGTGGGAGGCGTGCTTGCAGAGGCCGAGATGGTGGATGGGCAGTTGTCCAGCGTGGTCGTCGGGCTGGGTGTCAACGTCGACTGGGCGGCCGCCGAGTTCCCCGCTGAGCTGGCGGCCGGCATGGGCAGCCTGAGCGAGACGGCGGAGCGATGGCTGGACCGCGATGCCCTCCTGGATGCCTGGGCCGCCCACCTCGTGCCGCTCTACGCCGATCTCCTGGCGGGCGGCTTCGATCGTGATGGCTGGTCGGCGGCGCAGGTGACGACGGGCGCAGACGTCGTCGTCGAGACCGGCGCCGGCAGGCTGCAGGGCAGAGGGCTGGGCGTGGACGTCGAGAGCGGCGCCCTGCGGGTGCTGGAGGCAGACAGCGGGAGAGATCCGCGTCACCGGCGTCGGGGACGTGGTGTCCTGCCGAGTCGGCGGACGGGTCGCCTCCCTGTAACGGCTAGACTGGCCCCGGTGTTCTGGAAGGGGAGTGGAAGTGCCGAGGCTGCCCCGGTCGTCGTCCCGTTCGACGCGGACCGGACTGCGGTCGAGGCCGCGCGCCTGGACCCCGATGCCTTCGAACCGCTCTACCGGAGATACGTGGCACACATCTATTCGCTGGCCTTCTATGAGACTCGCGACCCGCATGCCGCCGAGGACATCACCGAGCTGGTGTTCCTGAAGGCGCTTGCCGCGCTACCCCGCTTTCGCGAGCAAGGCGAGGGCGCCGCATCCACCTTCAAGGTGTGGCTCTACGCCATCGCCCGTCACGTCATCGCCAACGAGCGACGCACGAGCCGCCGCCGGCCGGTCGCCGTCATCGACGCGGCCATCGAGCTGCCGGCACCCGACGATCCGGCCGCCACCGTCGTGACGCGCCTGGAGGCGGAGCGCGCCTGGGGGGCCATCATGGCGCTCCCGGAGGAACGTCGCCAGGCACTCCTGCTGCGCCTCGTCCACGAGTTGAGCGCCCGCGAGATCGGCCAGCTCATGGGCAAGTCGGAGGGCGCCGTCCGCGTGCTCATCCACCGCGCCCTCGAGTCGGTGCGCCGCCAGCTCGCCTCGTGAGCGGCCGTGGCGGACCAGCCGCCGGCCTCGACCTGGCCATCGACGACCTGCTGGCGGACCGACGACGGCCCGTGGACCTGGGGACCGCCGGACCTGCTGGGCACCGCCCGGCTGCTGCGGGACAGCCTGCCTCGCTACCATCCCCGCTTCGGCTTCGAGGAGCACCTCGCGCAGCGGCTGGCCGCCGCCGCTCATGCGGGTGCACCAGGACTCCAGGGAGGGATCGCCGCGTCGGGGCAGACCCGTACCTGTCATCCCGCTGCGCGCGTCCGCGGACGAAGGGCTGCTGCCCCCGCCACGCCGCCACCGAGGGCTGCTGGCAGGCGGAGCCATCGCTTCCGGGGTCTCCCTGGCCATCCCGCTCGCTGGAGCTGCCCTGATGGCGTGGCGTCGCGGCCGTGCCGCCGGGGGGAGCCTGTAGTGCCCATCCGGCTGCCCTTTCGCCCGCGCCCCGAGTCGTCACGCGCGGAGCTCTGGACGAGCTGTCCGGGCTGCGCGGAGATGATCTACAACAAGCAGCTCGAGAAGAACCTGCGCGTCTGCCCCCGCTGCGGCCACCATTTCCGCCTGCGCGTGGACCTGCGCCTTCGCACCCTGCTTGACGCGGACTCCTTCGATGAGCGTGATGCGGGGCTCGAATCGCTTGACCCGCTCGGCTTCGTCGATCTGAAGCCGTACCCCGTGCGGATCCGCGAACAGAAGGGCAGGACCGGCATCCGCGACGCCGCCGTGTGGGGCTTCGGGAGGATCCGCGGCCAGCGCATCGCCATCTGCGTCATGGACTTCGCCTTCATGGGCGGCTCGATGGGGTCGGTCGTGGGCGAGAAGGTGGCGCGGGCCGCGGAGGCTGCCCTGGACGAGCGCGTGCCACTGGTGGCCGTCAGCGCCTCCGGCGGGGCGCGCATGCAAGAGGGCACGTTGGCCCTCATGCAGCTGGTCAAGACCTGCGCCGCCGTGGAGCGCCTGGCCTCGGCTGGGGTGCCCTATGTCAGCGTTCTCACCGACCCCACGACGGGTGGTGTCTTCGCCTCGTTCGCGGCCCTCGGAGACGTCAACCTGGCCGAGCCGGACGCCCTCATCGGGTTCGCCGGGGCGCGCGTGGCGGCGGGTACCACGGGCGACGAGCTGCCGGAGGGCTTCCAGCGCGCCGAGTTCCTGTACCGCCACGGCTTCATCGACCAGGTCGTACCGCGCGCCGAGCTGCGCGAGCGTCTGGCGCTCCTGCTCCACTACCTCCAGGCCCGTCCCGAGCGCCTACCGGCGGTCGAGACCGGGAACGGCGCCGCGGACGCGGAGTCCATCCGTGGTTGAGCTCGGCACCCAGGACCTCCGGGGACGGGGCGCCGACCGCCGGAGCGGGTGGCCCCGTTCCGGGTGCGGACGGTCCGGGAGCGGCCTTGCGCGAGGCGGTCTGGGCCCGCGTGCAGCTGGCTCGAAACGTGCGGCGCCCGCATACCCTCGAGCTGCTGGCTTTGCTGGCTGAGGACGTCGTCGAGCTCCACGGCGACCGCAGCCATGGCGACGACCCTGCGCTCGTCGGGGGCTTCGCCCGCATCGGCGAGCATCGCGTCGTCTTCCTGGGTCACCAGAAGGGCTCCGAGGTCGAGGAGAACCTCAAGCGCAACTTCGGGATGCCCCACCCGGAGGGGTACCGCAAGGCGGCCCGGCTCATGAAGCTGGCGGAGCGCCTCGGGCTGCCCCTGGTGACCTTCGTGGACACGCCGGGCGCGGCGCCCGACGCAGCGTCCGAGGAGCGGGGCCAGGCGGAGGCCATCGCCCGGAACATCGCCCTCATGTCCGGCTTGCGCACGCCGATCGTCTCCGTCATCACCGGTGAGGGCGGCTCGGGGGGCGCCCTGGCCATCGCCGTGGGCGATGTCGTCATGGCGTTGGAGAACGCCATCTACTCGGTCATCTCGCCGGAGGGCTGCGCCAGCATCCTGTGGCGGACGTCCGACGCCGCTCAGGAGGCAGCCGTGGCCATGCGCCTCACGGCGCGCGAGCAGCAGGCGCTGGGGGTCATCGACCTCGTCATCGCCGAGCCGGACGGTGGTGCCCACACGGATCCCCGTGAGACCGCCAGCCGGCTGCGCGAGGCCATCGAGGCCCAGCTCGAGGCGCTCGCACACCAGGATCCGGAGGCCCTCGTGCGCGGTCGCTACGCACGCTATCGTCAGTTCGGTGCCTTCACGACGGCCGACCTGCCGGTACGCGAGCGGCGCGAACGCCAGAACATCGTGGAGCGCCTGCGTGCGCTGCTCGACTCGGGTCGCCCGGTCGTGAGCGTCGTGGAGGGTCAGAGGATCGATCCCGACGGGGCCGACGAGAGCGATGCCGGACCACGGGTCGAGGTCGAGGGAGAGGCGCACGTGGCAGCCGAGGAGAGTGATCGGTGACGGATGGGACGACCGGGCGCGTGCCCGCAGAGGCGCTGGCCGACGAGGACGTCGATCTCGACGTCCTGACCAGCGAGGTCCTGCCGGCCCTCATCGCGCGGCTGCGGGCCAGCCGGCTCGCCGAGCTGGAGGTTCGCGAACCCGGCTGGCGGGTGCGGCTGCGTCGCGACCTGCGCACGAGCCGTCGAGCGTCGCGTGGACACGCGGGAGACAGCCAGGCAGCGGCTGAGGTGGTGGATGGCGCCGGCGAGGCCCGCTCGCCCGCGGTGGGCTACTTCAGCCCGGCTCTTGGTCTCGTGGTCGGGCAGAGCGTGAGCACCGGAGACACGCTGGGCAGCGTCGACGTGCTGGGCATCGCGCAGGAGGTCACGGCCCCCGTCGACGGCATCGTCAGCTCCCTGCTGGCCGAGACCGGCCAGGCCGTCGAGTACGGGCAGGTGCTCGTCGAGATCGACCCTCTGGGCGACGAGCTGGCCAGCCCTCAAGGCGAAGTGGCTGCTCGCTACTGGCCGACAGCGAAGCGGTGGCACCATGATCGGCCGGGTGCTCGTCGCCAACCGTGGGGAGATCGCGGTGCGCATCCTGCGTGCCTGTCGCAGCATGGGCATCGAGGCCGTCATCGCACACAGCGAGGCGGACCGTGCCTCGCGCGCCGTGATGATGGCCGACGAGGCCATCTGCATCGGGCCGCCCGAGTCGTCCCGCTCCTACCTCTCGGCCGCGGCCGTCATCTCCGCGGCCCTCGTGAGCGGTTGTGACGCCATCCACCCGGGCTACGGCTTCCTCTCGGAGGACGACGCGTTCGCGGAGATGACGCGTGCCCACGACCTGGTCTTCATCGGCCCCAACGCTGAGGTGCTGGAGCGCTTCGCCTCCAAGGCCGGCACGCGCCAGCTGATGGCGCGACACGGCCTGCCTGTCGTGCCCGGCTCGGAGGGCATGCTGCAGGACGACGAGCACGCCCTCGCTGAGGCCGAGCGCATCGGCTACCCGCTGCTCATCAAGCCCTCGGCCGGCGGGGGCGGCAAGGGCATGCGCCTGGCGCGCACCGCTCGTGAGCTGCAGCAGGCCCTGACCGTGTGCCGCTCCGAGGCGCGAGCTGCCTTCGGCGACGACTCGCTGTACCTGGAGAAATGGCTGGAGCGGACCCGGCACGTCGAGGTGCAGGTGATCATCGACGAATACGGACACGGCGTGCACCTGGGAGAGCGGGACTGCTCCGTGCAGCGCCGCCACCAGAAGATCGTGGAGGAGGCGCCCAGCCCGGCCATCGACGACGCCACGCGCACCGAGCTGGCGGAGGCGGCCATCCGCGCCGCCCTGGCCGGCGGCTATCGCAACGTCGGTACCCTGGAGTTCCTCGTGGACGGTGAGGGCCGCTACTTCTTCATCGAGATCAACGCCCGCATCCAGGTCGAACACCCGGTCACGGAGATGCTCTCCGGCATCGATATCGTGGCCGAGCAGATCCGCCTCGCGGCCGGTGAACCCCTCGGCTATGGCCAGGAGGCCGTGCGGCTGCGCGGCCATGCCATCGAGTTCCGCATCAACGCCGAGGACGTGCGCGCCGACTTCAGGCCCCAGGTCGGGACGGTGGCGCACTACGTGCCGCCCGGGGGTGCCGGGGTCCGCATGGAGACGCACCTCTACAGCGGCTACGAAGTGCCGCCCTACTACGACTCGCTGCTGGGCAAGCTCATCGTCTGGGGACCCGACCGCGACAGCGCCGTGGCGCGTTCGCGAGTGGCCCTCAAGGAGCTGCTCGTGGACGGGCTGGAGACCAATATCTCGTTCCACCGGGCCATCCTGGAGGACCCTACCTTCCTCTCCGGTGGCTTCGACACGAACCTGCTCGACCGCAAGGGCGCCGCCGCCTTCCTGGATGCTGTGGCCGGTGGCCCTGAGCTGAGCTGATGAGAAGGAGACCATGACCGACACGCCGGCCGCCGCCGAACCTGTGACCGTGCTGCTCAGCACCGCCGAGCTCCAGCGGCTCATCCCGCATCGCTGGCCCTTCTTGCTGGTGGACCGCGTCCTGGAGGAGGACCGTGAGCGGGGTTACATCCGGGCCGAGAAGGCCGTCACCGCCACGGAGTGGTTCTTCGGCGGCCACTTCCCGGGCCTGCCCGTCATGCCCGGGGTCCTGCAGGTGGAGGCGCTGGCGCAGACGATGGCCGTCTATGTCGCCCGCAGCGACGGCTTCGGGGACCGCATCGGCCTCTTCGCCGGCATCGACGAGTGCCGCTTCAAGCGCGTCGTGCAGCCGGGCGATCGCATGACCCTCGAGGTGACCATGGAGAAGCTGGGTCGCCGCTTCGGCAGGGGCCGGGCCGTGGCCTCCGTGGACGGCGAGGTCTGCTGTGAGGCCCTCATCTCCTTCGTCATCCCGCCCGCGGAAGCCCTCCGGTGAGTTCCCTGCGCATCGCCCTCCTGGGTGACATCCACGGCAACGTCCTGGCACTGCAGGCCGCGCTGGCTGACATCGAGGCCAGGCAGCCCGATCGTCTGGTCATCCTCGGCGACCTCGTGTTCAACGGGCCGCGCCCAGCCGAGGTCCTGACGGCAGTCATGGGGCTGGACGCCGCGGGTGCCCTGGTCATCTCGGGCAACACGGACATGGCCGTCGCGGACGGGGACTTCGCGGCTGCCTTTCCCTGGCTGGACGAGGTCCCGGTCGGCCATCGGGCTGCCGCCGAGTGGGCTCGCGAGCAGCTCGGCCCGGCCCATCTCGAGTACCTTCGGCGCCTCCCTGCCGAGCGCCGCCTGCGCGTCGGCGACGAGCTCGTGCTGGCCTGCCATGCCTCGCCAGGCAGCCAAACGTCGGGCATGCCGGCAGACCTCGACGCGGCCGTGACCATGCAGTACGCCACGCGCACGGATGCCCGCGTCATCTGCTGCGGGCACACGCACGTGGCCGACGTCCGCGAGCTGGGTCGCAGGTTGCTCGTCAACCCGGGCTCGTGCGGCTACGCCTTCGACGGCACGCCGGAGGCCTGCTGGGCGATGCTCACCATGAGCGAGGCGACCGAGCCGGACGTCCAGTTGCACCGCGTCGCCTACGATGCCCCAACAGCGGCCGAGGAGGTCAGCCGGCGCGGCTTGCCGGCCGATGTCTATCGGGCCGCCACGATCCGCACCGGGAGGTTCGTGCGATGAGCGCCGTCGCCCAGGCGCGTCGCGTGGTCGTGACCGGGCTGGGTGCTGTCACGCCCCTGGGCAGCGGCGTTCCCCTCTACTGGCAGCGCCTCGTGGCCGGCGAATCGGGCGTTCGCCTCATCACGCTGTTCGATCCCGATGGTCTTGGCAGCCGCATCGCCGGCGAGGTGCCCGACTTCGATTCCTCCGGTGTCCTCGACCGGAAGGAGGTGCGGCGCAATGACCGCACCACGCAGATGGCCCTCGTGGCGACGCGCGAAGCGCTCGACGACGCCGGCCTGCCGGGCCGCCTGGAAGGCAGCCTGGCCGAGCAGACGGGCATCCTCATGTCGTCGGGACTGGGTGGCACCGCCACCCTCATCGAGCAGATCGGCATCTCCCACACGAGCGGTCTGACGCGTCTCAGTCCCTTCTTCATCCCCATGGCCATCGCCAACATGCCTTCCGGCGTGGCCGCCATCGTCTTCGGCGCCCTGGGTCCCAACTTCTCGACCACCAGCGCGTGCGCATCGTCAGGACACTCCCTGGGCGAGGCCAGCGAGATCATCCGGCGTGGCGACGCCGACATCATGGTCGCGGGGGGCTGCGAGGCCTCCGTGCAGGGCGCCACGGTGGGTGGCTTCGCGGCCATGCGTGCCCTCTCCACCCGGAACGACGACCCCGCCGCAGCCAGTCGCCCCTTCGATGCCGCCCGCGACGGATTCGTCGTCGCCGAAGGAGCCGCGGCGCTGGTCCTCGAGGAGCTCGACCACGCCCTGCGGCGCGGCGTGCATGTCTACGCGGAGGTCTGCGGCTATGGCGCCACCGCGGACGGGCACCACATCACGACCCCGGCGCCCGGTGGGGCCGGGGCCGTGCGTGCAGCCCGGCGGGCACTGGCCAAGGCTGGCATGGAGGCCGAACGCATCGACCTCGTGAGCGCCCACGCCACGGGCACCGCCGAGGGCGACCCCACCGAGCTGACCGCCATGAATACGCTGGTCGGCGACCATGCCGCCAACGTCAGCGTGACGGCCACCAAGTCCTCTATCGGGCACACCCTGGGCGCGGCCGGTGCCATCGCCGCCGTGGCTGCCGTGAAGGCGCTGGAGGAAGGCGTGGTGCCGCCCACTCTGAACCTGCTGGACCCCGACGAGCGCGCCGGCGGGCTGGACCTCACGCCACTCCGAGCCCGCCACCGCGACCTGGACGTGGCACTCGTCAACTCCTTCGGCTTCGGCGGGCAGAACGCCGCCATCCTGCTGAAGCACTGGGCTGACGCATGAGCCAGCCCGTAGATGTGACGCGCCTGGTCGCCCTCATCGACCGCCTTGAGACGCTCCTGGAGCGTTCGGGGCTCTCCGAGCTCGAGCTGGAAGCGGGTGACACGAGCGTCACCCTGCGCACACCGGCTGCCTTCGCCAACATGCCTGCGGCCGTCCCGGTCGAGGAGGGGCCCAGCGAAGCGCCGCCGCCTGAGGAGCAGGCGCGGCCGCGCGGGGCACATGCCATCGTGGCGCCTCTGACCGGGGTCTTCTATCGATCGCCGTCGCCTGGGGCCGAGCCCTACGTGCGCGAAGGTGGCCCCGTCAGTGCCGGACAAGTCATCGGCCTCATCGAGGCCATGAAGCTCTTCAACGAGATCAAGAGCGACGTGAGCGGCACGGTCCAGCACATGGCCGTCGGCGACGGCGAGCTGGTCAAGGTGCGGCAGACGCTCATCGAAGTGGATCCGTCATGAGTGGCCCCGGTACCTACCGGTCCGGTCCGCCGGCCAGCGTGCGCATCAGCGGCTGGGGCTCCTATGTGCCCGAGCGCGTCCTATCCAACGCCGACCTCGAGCGCATCGTGGACACCTCCGACGAGTGGATCCGCACGCGCACGGGCATCAGCCAGCGGCGCGTGGCGGCTCCACACGAGACGACGGCCACCCTCGGCGCCATCGCCTCCAAGCGCGCCATCGCCGTGGCCGGGCTGGCGGCGGATGATATCGACGTCATCGTCGTGGCCACCCTGACACCGGACTACCCCATGCCCTCCACGGCGGTCCTCGTGAAGGAGGCCATCGGCAACGCCACGGCAGCCGCCTTCGACGTGGCAGCCGCCTGCTCCGGCTTCGTCTACGCCTACGCCACGGCCGATGCCTTCGTGCGCAGCGGCATGGCCCGGCACGTGTTGGTGGTGGGCGCGGAGCTGCTGACGCGCTTCATCGACTTCTCCGACCGCTCCACCTGCATCCTCTTCGGAGACGGCGCCGGGGCCGTGGTTCTCTCCGCCTCGGACGAGGTCGGGGGGGGGTTGGCTGGCCTGGAGATGACGACCGATCCTGATGGCGCCTACATGATCTGGCTGCCCTCGGGAGGCTCGCGCAGCCCTTCGAGCATGGAGACCGCCCGGCGTGGCGAGCACTTCATCCGCATGGAGGGACGCGAGACCTATCGGTACGCTACGCGGACCCTGGCGGCCTCGGCGCTGGCGGCGATCACGAGGGCCGGCTGGCAGCCGGACGAAGTGGACTCTTCATCCCGCACCAGGCCAACATCCGCATCATCGAAGCGGTCGCCCGAGGCCTGGGTCTGCCCATGGAGAAGATGGTCGTCAACATCGATCGCTACGGCAACACCTCGGCTGCCTCGGTGGGCATCGCCCTCGACGAGGCCGTCCGCGGCGGTCGTGTCCAGCCGGGCGACAAGCTGGTCCTCTTCGCCTTCGGGGCCGGCTTCACGAGCGGTGCCGCCGCCATCACCTGGACGGCCGACCCGGCGACCTCGGCGCGCAGCGCGGCAGTCCGGCCGGTGGCCAGCGTGCGGGCGCCCCTTGACTGGGCATCCGTGGACCCCATGCCGCCCCGTCTGGCGGCCGTGCTGGCCGACCCGGGCGGGCCACCGGTGCCACTCGACGACGTCATCCCGGGCGACCCCGCGCCGGCACACCTGGAGGAACACCGATGATCGACCTCTCGGGCAAGAGCGCCGTCGTGACCGGCGGTTCGCGTGGCATCGGGCGCGCCATCGCACTACGACTGGCTGAGCAGGGCGCCGACGTGTGCATCAGCTACCGTGGCAACGACGCGGCGGCTGCCGAGGTCGTGGCAGCCGTGGAGTCGCTCGGACGGCGCGCCTTGGCGGTCCAGGCCGACGCCGCCGACCCTGCCTCGGCGGGTGCGCTCGTCGAGGCGGTGCTGGCGGCCTTCGGCCGCGTCGATATCCTCGTCAACAACGCGGGCATCACTCGAGACGACCTCATCATGCGCATGAAGCCCGAGGATTGGTCGGACGTCATCGCCACCAATCTCTCTGGCGCCTTCTACGCCATCAAGGCGGTCACGCGGCCCATGCTCAAGGCGCGAAGCGGCCGCATCGTCAACATCACCAGCGTCTCAGGGCAGGCCGGCCAGATGGGTCAGGCCAACTACTCCTCGGCCAAGGCCGGCCTCATCGGCCTCACCAAGGCCACCGCACGCGAGCTGGCCAGTCGCAGCATCACCTGCAACGCCGTGGCGCCCGGCTTCATCGAGACGGAACTCACCTCCGGTCTGTCCCAGGAGTTGCTCGACGAGTTGCTGGCACGTACGCCCCTGGCGCGCTTCGGGACGCCCGATGAGATCGCGAGCGCCGTGGCATTCCTCGTCTCCGATGAAGCCGCCTTCGTGACCGGGCAGGTGCTGGCCGTGGACGGCGGCCTGGTGATGATGTAGGCGTTTCGGGTACCGTGTAGTCCGATGCGACATCTTTCCGGCGGCTTTCGCCTCGGCCTGATCCTGCTGGCTGTGCTCCTGCTGGGGAGTCAGCTGCCGGCCGCGGCCACGGCACCCGACCCCATCCACGGCGAGCCGGGCCTGAGCCTGGCCATCGACGCCATGCGCCAGCTGGCCACAGACAGTCGCTCCAACCAGGGACGGGATGCCACGACGCGACCGCGGCCCGGGATGCCCGTCAAGCTGGGCAAGGACGGCCGCTTGACCGTGCTCCTCATCGGATCGGACTGGCGTCCCGACTCAGGGGGCGAGCGTCTCGACGTGCTCATGGTGGCCACCATCGACCCATCGACCGGTGAGGCGGCCCTGGTGAGCATCCCACGCGACATGTCCGGCATCCCCCTCGCCGGCGGCGGGAACAGCGGCAGCATGCGGGTCAACTCCATCTACTACCTGCGCTACCGCGACCCGGCCCTGCCACATGCGGCCCTCGACCGCGACGGCCTCAAGGCCTTCGGCAAGGACATCGGCACGCTCCTGGGCACGCAGATCGACTACTGGGCGCTGACGCGCTTCGGGACCTTCGCCAACCTCGTCAACACGCTGGGCGGCGTGCGCGTTGACGTCGAAGAAGAGGTGCTGGACACGTCGTATCACCACGGCAGCTCACGCGGCGTGTGGTTCCCGGTGCAGGATGACTTCCTGCTCAAGGGCGACCCCAAGTGCAAACCCAAGCCCAAGAAGTGCCACTCGGCTCTCGTCTACGCGCGCTCCCGCCACGGCACCATGGGCGGCCAGTACAACAGCGACTACCGCCGCGCCGAGCGGCAGCAGGACATCGTGCGCTCCGCCATCCGGACGGTGCTCGATGAGCGTGGCTCCGGCATCGCCCTGCTGGGCACGCTGCTTCGGGTGCGCGACCTCATCGAGACCAACATCCCCAAGACGGTCGAGGCAGCCGGGCAGCTCTACGCGCTGCTGGACCGTCTCAAGCTGCCGGAGACCAGCATGAAGGTCCTGGCCCCAGCGACCTGGGCCGGCGCGGCTGGCGATGGCAGTATCAAGCCGGACCTGCCGGCCATCCGCGAGTGGGTGGACCGGCACTTCTCCAAGGTTTCGCGCGACCGTCGCGACGACTGAGCCAGCGGCTGCCCGTGCCCGCGCTTCGCGCCGGTGCGTGGCCTGTGCCATCCTCGCGGGGTGACCGCACCGACCAGCGGACCCGCCGGCGAGCCGAGCGGCCGCGACCTGCAGATGGCGCCGGAGACACCGACTGACGCGCAGCTCACGCGCCGGCTGGAGCGCGCGCGCCTGGTGCTCATCATCAGCCTCACCGGCCTGGCCCTCCTGTGCGTCTGGCTGCTCGTCGATGATGGCATCGCGCCGCTCGACGCGATCCTCGCGCTGGGCCTGGTGGCCCTGGCGCTGGCGCTGTACGCCATGTCGGTGACCTCGGCCGTGCTGACGCGGAACCGTCTTGAGCGGGAGGCGGCCATGCGGCGCATCGTCTCAGGCCTCTCGCGCTCGC
The DNA here is from genome assembly GCA_963805585.1 of uncultured Chloroflexia bacterium. Taxonomy (GTDB): domain Bacteria; phylum Chloroflexota; class Limnocylindria; order Limnocylindrales; family CSP1-4; genus JAFMJV01. The sequence goes on from CAWDUR010000033.1 coordinate 45,845, forward strand.
TCTCGCCCGAGTCGGTGGTCGACACGGTCATCTCCGACCTGCGCTCGGCCACCGACGCCGACCATGTCGTCGTGGCACGGGTGCGCCAGCCCGATGGCCACGTGGAGGTCACCCTGGTGGCGGCGCGTGCGGATGCGCCACCGTCACGGACGACGCTTCGTCCGGAGCTTGAGCCGCCCACCAGCCCGACCACCGGGGCCGTCGACGATGGCACTGGCGAGAGCCACACTGAGGGCCACGCCGAGAGGACCGGCGAGAGCGCCAGTGCCCCGGGAGACGAGGCCGTAGCGGCTGCGGAGGAGATCGCGCGTCGCGTCCGCTCGGCCTACGGTCTGCCCCATACGCTGGCCACGCCGCTCGTTTCCGAGCGACGCTTCCTTGGCGCCCTCTTGCTGGCCCGGCGCAGCCGGGACGCCTGGAGCGAGGGCGACCGGAGGCTCCTGAGCTGGGCGGCCGGCGAGGTCGCCACGGCCTTCACGCGTGCCTATGCCCTGGAGGCCGCCGAACGGGGAGCCAAGATCGACGTCCTGACCGGCCTGCCCAACCGGCGCTACTTCGACGAGGCCCTGGGCATGGAGCGTCCGCGCCGTCGGACGGATGACACCATGGGCATCCTCATGATCGACATCGACCACTTCAAGATCCTCAACGACCGCTTCGGGCACGCTACGGGCGACCACGTCCTGCGTGCCGTCGCGGGCGCCATCGCGCAGACCGTCCGAACAGAAGACACGCCGGCTCGCTACGGCGGCGAGGAGTTCGCGGTGCTCCTGCGGCGGACATCGGCCGAGCAGGCCGTGGAGGTCGGTGAGCGCATCCGGCGCGCTGTCGTGCAGCTCCATCCGGCCAGCCTCGGCATCGATGAGCCGGTCACGGTCTCGGTGGGCGTCGCCGTGGCCGAGCCCGAGCAGGCCGCCAGCCCTCGCCTCGTCGAGCGTGCCGACCAGGCGCTCTATCGCGCCAAGCGACAGGGCCGCGACCGCGTCGTGGCGGCCTGACGAGCATCTCCGCATGGCCGGACACTCCGCGTCGGACCGGACGCCCCATGCCGATGTCCTCACCAACGCCGCTATCGCGGCCCAGCTGACCGAGATCGCCGACCTGCTGGAGATCAGGGGTGAATCGGCCTTCAGGGTCGGAGCCTACCGGCGCGCCGCGGACTCGGTCGCCCGCTGTCCCCTGGACGTGGCGGCCGAGCTCCGGACCGGCCATCGGCTTGACGTGCCTGGCGTCGGCCAGACCATCGCCGAGCGACTCGAGGAGCTGGTCGCCACTGGCCGCATCACCTACCTGGAGACGTTGCGGCACGAGGTGCCCTCGGGTCTGCTGCCCCTGCTGGCCATTCCCGGCGTGGGACCGCGCACGGTAGGCACGGCCTGGCGCGAGCTGGGCATCGCCACGGTCGATGACCTCGAGGCGGCCGCTCGTGCTGGTCGCCTCCGGGCACTGCCCGGGTTCGGAGCCCGCACGGAGGCGCGCATCCTGGAGGGCATCCAGGCGGCGACGCGGCGGCCAGATCGCCGCATGCGCATCGGGGAGGCGCAGGCCATCGCGGGACGGGTCGTCGAGCTCGTCGAGGCGCTGCCCGGCGTGATCTCTGCGACCGTCTGCGGTTCCGTGCGTCGGCGCTGTGAGACCGTGGGCGACCTGGACGTGCTCATCGAGACGCAGCGACCCGACGATGTCCTGGCGGCACTTGCCGCCTCGTCGTTCCTGGACCGGCAGCCCATCGATGCCCCGGTCGCGGGACGTGCCCGGCTCGACCTCGGGCTGCGGGAGGGTCCACGACTCGACGTCATGACCATGCCGCCCGGCGCGGCGGGCAGTTACCTCGTCCACTTCACTGGCTCGGCAGCCCACAACGTGGCCCTCCGGCACCGGGCGCGGCGGATGGGCTGGTCCCTTTCCGAGCACGGTCTGGCGGCGCTGGCCGGGGAGGGGGGCGAGGTCCGTACCTTCGCCACCGAGGCCGGCCTCTACGCAGCCCTGGAGCTGGACGAGATCCCGCCGGAGCTGCGCGAGGGGCAGGGCGAGGTGGAAGCCGCGGAGGCGAGGCGCCTGCCTCGGCTCGTGTGCCTGGCCGACCTGCGCGGCGACTGTCACAGCCACACCGACTGGTCGGACGGGCGGGAGCCGCTTGAGGCCATGGTCGACTCGGCCCGCGCGGCCGGGCGCCGCTACCAGGTGCTCTCCGACCACTCCTGGAGTCTGGGCATCGCCAAGGGCCTCTCGCCGGCGCGAGTGGAGCAGCAGCGCCGCGTCATCGGCACTCTCAACGAGCGCTTCGCACGTCAGGAGGCGACCGGCGAGCTACCCGAGGGCGCCGCACCCGAGGGCTTCCGCCTCCTCCACGGCTGCGAACTGGAGATCGACCGCTGACGGCCGTCTGGACTACGAGGACACGCTCCTGGCGCGCTTCGATGTGGTGGTGGCCTCGTTGCACGTCGGGCGCCGCCAACCGCGGGCGCAGCTCATGGCGCGCTACGAGCTGGCCATGCGCAGCCCGCACGTGGACATCATCAGCCACCCATCGGGCCGCAAGATCGGGCAGCGCCCGGATCTGGACCTCGACTGGGAGGCCTTGTATGGGCTGGCCGCCGAGACGGGCACGCTGCTCGAGATCAACGGCAGCGAGGCACGCCTCGACCTGGAGCCGCAGCGGATCCTGGCGGCTCGTGCCGCCGGCTGCGACTTCGTCATCTCCTCCGACGCGCACGAGCGGGCCGAGTGGCGGCACCTCGACTACGGCGTGGCGATGGCAAGGCGTGGCTGGCTGGAGGCCGGGGCGGTGGCCAACAGCCTGCCTCTCGACGGCTTCCTGGCCGTCATGCGCGACAAGCCGCACCGCTTGCCGGTCTGACCGGGCTGCCTCGAGCAGGGCGGCCGGTGGGGCAGCCGGGATCGGGGTGGTACGATTCACTCTCGCGTGGACGCGGCGGCGTCTGGCCGTGCCCGCAACCCGCCGGCACGTCGCCCCGCGCACGTCCACCAACCCACGACCGAGGAACGCATGAGCTTCGATGCCCTGACCGAGAGAGAACCCGCCCCCGTCTCCACTGCCATGACGGCCAGCCGCCTGAAGCGACAGCTCGTCGACCAGGCCATCGACGCGGCTCGTCGGGCCGAATGGGCCGCTGCCGCCGAGGCGAACCAGAAGGTCCTGGAGATGGGCCCGGATAGCGCTGCCCAGAACCGCCTTGCCAAGGCGTACTGGGAGATGGGCGAGCTGGCGATGGCCCGCGAGCACTATCAGTCGGCCCTGGCCGTGGATCCCACCAATCGCATCGCGGAACGCAACATCGGCCGCCTGCGCCAGCTCATGGTGGAGGCCGGCTCGCGCACCGTGGCCGCAACGCCGGGAAGCAAGGCGCCCGTGAGCCTCTTCGTCGAGGAGACCGGCAAGACCGGCTTCGCTCATCTCGTGGACCTCGCCAGCCCGGCTGACCTCGCGCAGGTCAACCCAGGCGATTTCGTCGAGCTGGCTCCGGAAGGTCCCCGGGTGGTCGCCCGTTCCAACGGGGTGGGCATCGGCGTCGTGGAGCCGCGCGTGGCGGCCCGTCTGCTTCGGCTCATGGCGGATGGCAACAAGTACGCCGCGGGCGTCACCAGCCTCGGGGACAAGGACGTCCGCATCATCATCCGCGAGGTCTACCAGGACCCGGCCAACTACGGCAAGGTCTCCTTTCCCACGGCCGCCCGGGTCTCCGATCTGCGTCCCTACACCAAGGGCACCCTCGTACGCGAAGAGTCGGATCTCGAGGAAGAGCTGGAGTTCGATGAGGAGGACGAGTCCATCGAGGACATCGGCTCCGTCCTCTCCGCCCAGACCGAGGTCGAGGAAGGTTTCCAGATCGAGGGCGAGATCCCCCCGGAGGCGGAAGCGCTGGATGCCGACGAGGATGAGCTCGATGAGGACGACGAGGAGCTCGAGGAGGACTGACCGCTCGGGCCGCGGCCGCTCCCACGCAGGAGCAGCCGACGTGACGGTAGTGGCGCGACACGCTGCCGCTGCTGCCATCGGCGGATAGACTGGGCGGGCAGATGCCCGACCCGCAGAAGCCCCCCAGGAACCACGACGGCGGACTGCTGCTGCCTGCCCTCGAGCGGCTGGCACCGGCCCCGGCCATGGCCGCCGTCGCCTCACAGATCGCGAACCGGACGCGGGCCGGTGACGTGGTCCTGGAGCTGCATGGCCGGGGTGGCTGGGTCACGCGCGGCGCGATCGACCAGTTGCGCCGGGCCTTCACCATCGAGACCACGGCGCTGACGCGCCTCGTGGCCGAGATCGTCCTGCGGCCGCCGGACCTGCGTCACCTGGATGCGGCCGTGTCGGCCATCGCCGTCGACGCGCATGGCACGGCGGGCGGGCTGCGCCTGGCCATCGAGGGCAGCTATGCCTCGCGCTGCCCGACCTGTGGTGGGTCGGTGACCGTCGACGAGTTCATCTGGGACGCCGATGCCAGCGATCCGTCGCGCCGTTCGTTCCGCTGCCCGCGCTGTCGCGATGGCCGTTCTGAGGGCCGGCCCATCGCCGTGGACCCAGACGACCTCTATCGGATGCGAGCCGTGGATGCCTCCACGGCTCGGGCGTCCCTGCGCGACCGCTTCGCGACACCCACCATCGACCACACCCTGCCAGACGATCTCGTGGACCTCTACCCGCCGCGCGCGCAGGTCGCGCTGGCGGCACTCCTCGAGCGCATCGAAGGCGACCTGCGCGCACCCTCCGTGCAGGCGGCGCTGCGACTGGCCATCGTGCACATGGCGCTACAGGTCAGCCGGCTGAACGGCTACCCCGGACGCGTGGCGGGCCTGCGCATCAGCAGCGGCCAGGTACGCGGGTCCAGCTCACGCCAGTGGCGTGAGCGGAACGCCTGGGCAGTCTTCGAGGAGGGCACGCGCGCCGTGCGCGCCTTCGTCCAGTCGCTCGAGGCGGGCGGCTCGCGTACGCCGGCGCGGGTCGGTCCAGACCTGCGCTCGCTCATCGACGGTTCGGCCAACGTGGCACTGCGCTTCGGGATGCCACTGGGTCGCGAGACGTTCGGCCCGCCCCCGCGGCCGGGCGCGGCTCCCGGTCCCCGGCCACGCGTGGCTCCCGCCGTGAAGCTCGTCCTCAGCCAGCCGCCCATCCACTGGTCGGCGGACAATCTGGCCTTCGCCTACCTCGCGACATCCCTGGCGGTCGGGCCGGAGGGCGCGGCCACGCTGCCCTTGGCAGGCATCTTCGGGCCCGCCCCGCGCTCCGAGTGGGCGCGCGACGCAGCCACGCTGCAGCGCGCTCTCGCAGCCGTGCAGCCGGTCCTCCTGCCGGACGCGCAGGCCGTGATCCTCCTGGGAGGCGCCAGCCCCGAGGCCCTCGTGGCAGCCGTCATCGGCGGGGTCGGGGCCGGCATGCGTCTGGATGACGCCGCTCTCACCGAGACTGACCGCGGCCTGGATGGTTCGGTCGTCTTCGTCCTGCCACGCTCTCCAGCCACCGGCGCCCGCGAGGTGGCGCTTGTGCCGACCTCTGACCGGGCCACGCCGTTCCAACTCTCCGCGGTCGAGGCGGCCATCGCCGATGTCGCGGTCGCCGTCGTCCAGCTGCGCGGCGAACCGACGCGCTTCGACCGCATCCTTGCCGAGGTCCTCCTGGGCCTCGATCACCTCGGGCACTTGCGCCGCCTGGTGGGCACGCCTCGGCCCGTGGAGGAGGCCGACGACGAGCCCGCGGCGCCGCGCCAGGCCAGCCTCTTCGGCGTCGTCAGCGACCTGCCGTCTGCCCCCGACTCGACGGCCCATGCGACGAGCGCCGACGCCGCGTCTGCGCCGGCGAGTCCGGGTGGCGTTGCTCGCGAGGAAGGCATGCCGGCCTCCGACCCCGTGCGCCTGACGCTGGATATCGTGCGTCGCGAGTTGCGCCGACCGGAGCACCCCCGACTCGTGGAGGTCGAGGAGGACCTCTGGTGGCTGCGCGACCCGCGCGACCTGGCGGCTGTCAAGGCGCCCGTCTCGGAGCGGCTCGAGTGGGGCATCTTCAGCCTGCTCTCGACAAGCGGCGGTATCAGCCCGGCCTCCTTCGACGAGCGTGTCAGCCGCCTCTTCCGCGGTCCGGAGGCGGCCGACCCAGAGCTCGTGCAGGCCTGTCTGGCAAGCTACCGGACGGCCGAGCCGTCGCCCGACGGGCTCATCCGCACCGCCGAGTCCCTGCCGCGTCGCTACACGGAGCACGGCGAGATGGTGGGACGGCTCACTGAGTTCGCGCACCGGCTGGGGATGCGCGCCTGGGTCACCAAGCGCGAGCAGCGGCGCAGCTATCAGGGCAAACCACTGGCAGACCTGCTGAGTGATCCGGAGCGGCGGGTCTACCTGCCCCTCGTGGCTCCGGGGCCACAGGAAGTGCTTGAGGAGATCGACTGCATCTGGTACGTGCGCGGTCGCGGCGCCTTCCTCTTCGACGTCGAATGGATGGCCGCCCTGGACGAGGCGGTCCTGCGGCGCGGGCCACGCATCGAAACGACGGATGCCCTGGTGCGCTTCCTGGTGGTGGCCGACGAACGCATCCCTCTCCTGCGCCTGCGCCTGGCTCGCTCGCCGATCCTGCGGGCGCGCCTCGAAGAGGACAACTGGCATATCCTCCGCTGGAGCAACGTGCGCCGTCTGCACGCCTCGAAGCGGGCGAGCCTGGCGGCACTCAGTCCACTCCTGGGACTCGATCCCGAGGTCGAGCGGGGCGATGACCAGATGGCCATGTTCAGGTAGTCGGGCGCGTCCCCTCCAGCGCCCATTGGAGGTACCGTCGTGTCCGTGGCTCCGGTCGCCATGAGTCGAGTGCATGCCTTCGCCGAGCGCGCCTGGGCGCAGTACCTCGAGCAGAACCCGCTGTGGGCGACGTCGCAGGGTGACGAGCGCTGGGACGACCGGCTGGACGACCCCGGGCCGGCGGGACGCGCCGCCCAGCTGGCGATGGTGGAGGGCTGGGCCGCGGAGCTCCGCGCCTTCGAAGAAATGGACCAGTCGACCGAGGATGCCGTCACGCTGGACCTCATGCGCGTCGTGGTCACGCGAATGCGCCAGGCTCATGACCTGCGCCTCTGGGAGATGGAGGCCGTCGACCAGTACGGTGGTCCCCAGGGGCTCATCGGCGACCTCGCCCGGCTGCAGCGCGCGGACACCCCGGAGCGCCTCGCCCGCCTGCTGTCTCGACTGGCAGGCTATCCCGACTGGATGGACGCGCACCGGGCCAACGTCGAAGCGGGCCTGGCGGCCGGCCGGACCGCGGCTGGCCCGGTCGTCGAGCGCTGCATCACTCAGACGCGGCGCATGCTGGAGACGACTCCCTGAGCAGTCGCCCATCGTGGTGGCCAACGCTTCGCTCGGCTCGGACGTCCGCGACGCACTCGTGGAGGCCGTGACCCGCTACGTCAGACCAGCGCATGCGTCGTGGCTGGCCTTGCTCGAGCGATATGCCGGCCATGTCCGTGCTGGCGATGGCATCTGCCATCTGGCTGACGGCGCCGAGCTCTATCGGCACCACATCCTGGCTTGGACGACGCTGGACGAGGACCCCCGTGCCGTGCACGAGTACGGGCTGGAACGCCTGGCCCAGATCGAGGCCGACGAGCGGCGCATCGCGGCGGAGCTCCAGCAGGACGACATCGGCGAGCTGCGTCGCTTCCTTGACGCCAGCCCGGAGAACCACGCGGTCGAGCCGCACCAGCTGGTCTCCGTCGCTGAAGCGCTCATCGCCCGGGCTGAGGCCCAGGCGGGGCACTGGTTCGGTCGGCTGCCCAGCGACGGCTGCGGGGTGCGCGCCGTCGAGCCGCACATGGAGCAGGAAGCGCCGCCGGCCTTCTATGTGCCGCCCAGCGAGGACGGCTCACGGCGGGGCGTCTATTACATCAACACGTTCGACCCGGCCTCGCGACCGTTGCATCGCCTGCCCGCCACGACCTTCCACGAGGCCGTGCCTGGTCACCACTTCCAGATCGCGATCGAGCAGGAACTCCACGATCTGCCTGCCTTCCGGCGCTTCGGATCGCGCTTGGCGGGTGGGGCCTACGTGGAGGGCTGGGCCCTCTACGCGGAGCGGCTGGCGGTCGAGATGGGCCTCTACGAAGATCCGCGCGAGCGCTTCGGGGCCCTTGAATCGGAGGCTTGGCGCGCGGCCCGGCTCGTCGTCGACACCGGCATCCACGCGCTGGGCTGGACGCGTGGGCAGTCCATCGAGCTGTTGCGCGACCGGGCCGGCCTATCACGACTGGAGGCCGAGACGGAGACCGATCGCTACATCAGCTGGCCGGGCCAGGCACTCTCGTACATGATCGGCCAGCGGGAGATCCTGGCGCTGCGAGCCGAGCTCGAGCGCCGGGACGGCGAGCGGTTCGACCTGCGCGCTTTCCACGATGAGACCATCGGGCACGGCTCGCTGCCGCTCTCGACCCTGCGTGCGCAGCTGCCCGGCTGGGTGCAGCCGCGGGCGACTGACCGGAGGCAGCCGGCACGACTCGCGTGGCGAGTCAAGGTCTCAGGACCCCGCGGCCTCCAGCGGCCGTCAGGCTGACGTGGCCACCAGCTCCTCGAGGGCCTGTCCCAGTCGCTCGATCTCCGCGGCCTCGTTGTACTGCACGAGGCCGACGCGGACCATACCGCCCTGCTCGGCCAGGCCGAGCGTCCGGATGAGCTCCCAGGCGTAGTAGTCGCCGTCCCAGGTGTAGATGCCGCGGTCGCCGAGGAAGCGTGAGATCTCCCGGGGGTGGTGGCCATCCAGGGTGAAGGCGATGGTCGGACAGCGTTCGGTCGCGCGCGCAGGGTCGGTGATGCCGTGCACGTGGAGGCCCGGTACGGAGGTGACGCGCTCGATGAGTTGGCGCACGAGGGACGTCTCGTAGCGCCGCACGGCGGCCATGGCGGCCAGCAGACGCGGCCGTCTGTGGCGGTCCGCGGTGCCTGGCATGCCGGGGGCTCCGCCCTGCGTGATGCCCACCTTCTCGAGGTAGGCGATGGTGCCGCCCAGGCCCGCCAGCAGCTCGTGGGCAGCGGTGCCTGTCTCGAAGCGGCCCGGGATGGCGTCGCCGGCCGGTCGCACGTGGATGGGCGGCAGTGCCTCCAGCAGCTCTCGCCGACCCCACAGCACGCCAAGGTGCGGCCCGTAGAACTTGTAGGCCGAGCAGACCAGATAGTCGGCGCCGAGCGCGGTGACGTCGAGGGAGAGATGCGGTGCGGCGTGCACGGCGTCGACCCACAGCTGGGCGCCTGCAGCGTGGACGAGCTTCGCGATGCGCGGCACCGGGTTGATGGTACCGACCGCGTTGGAGGCAAGGCCGACGGCGACCAGGCGGGTGCGCGGACCGAGTGCCCGCTCGAGGTCGTCGAGGTCGAGTGTGCAGTCCTCCTCGCGGACGCCGACCCAGCGCACCACCAGGCCGCGCTCTTCGGCGACGCGCAGCCAGGGCGCTACGTTGGCGTCGTGGTCGAGGCGTGTCACGACGATCTCGTCGCCCTGCTCGAAGGCAGCCCCGATGGCCCGGCTGAGGGCGAACGTGATGGTCGTCATGTTCGGACCGAAGCTGACCTCGTCCGCATCGATGGCACCGAGGAGGTCGGCCGTGGCCACGCGGACGTCGTGGACGAGTTCGTCGGTCTCGAGGCTGGCCGCGAAGGCGCCGCCATGGTTGGCGTTGCTGGTGAGCAGGTAATCGTTGATGGCCCGCAGGCAGGTGTCCACCACCTGTGTCCCGGCAGGTCCGTCCAGCCAGGCGACCGGCTGCCCGTCCGGTCCGGGCCGGCGCAGGGAGGGAAAGCGGGAACGGATAGCGGCGATGTCCCAGTCAGTCATGCGCTCGAGTCTAGATGGCGCGGCCGGCGCCGCGTCGCACGAGCGGGTATCGTGCCCGCGTCGCAGGTCCCCGGACCCCTCGGGGATGGCACAGGAGTCCGAGGAGGCACGACGCGTGACCGACGAGCAGCGCTCCGTAGCCGGCGGGCCGGAGATCGAGCACCTCATGGCCGAGGGGCGGCTGTTCCCGCCTGACCCGGCCTTTCGGGCCGCAGCCAACGCCGGGCCCGATCTCTATCGGCGCGCTGAGGCGGACCCGGAGGCCTTCTGGGCCGACCTGGCGCGTCAGAAGCTGCGCTGGATGGAGCCCTTCACTCGAACGCTGAGCTGGGAGCCACCATTCGCCCGCTGGTTCGAGGACGGCAGGCTCAACGTCACTGACAACTGCCTCGATCGCCATGTCGAAGCCGGACTTGGCGACAAGGTCGCCTACCACTGGATCGGCGAGCCGGGCGACACGCGCACGCTGACCTACGCCGGCCTCCATCGCGAGGTCCAGAAGGCTGCCAACGCACTCCTCGAACTGGGCATCCGCAGCGGCGACCGCGTGGCCATCTACATGCCCATGATCCCCGAGCTGCCCATCGCCATGCTGGCCTGCGCCCGCATCGGCGCGCCGCACACAGTGGTCTTCGGAGGCTTCTCGGCGGAGGCCCTGGCCAGTCGCATCGACGACGCCCAGGCGCGGCTGCTCATCACCGCCGACGGCGGCTGGCGCCGTGGGCGTCCGGTCGACCTGAAGTCGGCGGCCGACGCGGCCTTGGAGCAGACCGCCAGCATCGAGCACGTCCTGGTGGTGCGGCGCCTCGGGGAGGCGGCACCGGCGGTCATGCAGGCCGGGCGCGATGTGTGGTGGCATGACATGGTGGATCGCCAGTCGCCTGACTGCCCACCCGTGGCGCTCGGAGCCGAGCACATGCTCTTCCTGCTCTACACGTCGGGCACCACGGCCAAGCCCAAGGGCATCATGCACACCTCCGCCGGCTACCTCCTGGGCGCCAGCGTCAGCCATGAGATGGTCTTCGACCTCAAGCCCGATGACGTCTACTGGTGCGCAGCGGATATCGGCTGGGTCACCGGGCACTCCTACATCGTCTACGGTCCGCTGGCCAACGCGGCCACCGGGATCCTCTACGAGGGTGCGCCGGACACACCGTCCTGGGAGCGCTGGTGGCAGATCGTGGAGGAGTACGGGGTCACCATCCTGTACACCGCTCCCACGGCCATCCGCGCCTTCATGAAGCAGGGAGCGGCGCTGCCAGCACGGCACGACCTGTCCTCGCTGCGGCTGCTGGGCAGCGTCGGTGAGCCCATCAACCCGGAGGCCTGGCTCTGGTACCACGAGCACGTCGGCTCCGGTCGCTGCCCCATCGTGGACACCTGGTGGCAGACGGAGACGGGACACATCCTCATCACGCCGCTGCCGGGGGTCGTGGCCACCAAGCCCGGCAGCGCCACGCTGCCCTTCCCGGGCATCGGGGCCGACGTCGTGGACGCCACGGGCCACTCGCTGCCACTGGGCGAGGGCGGCTTCCTGGTTCTGACGCGCCCCTGGCCGGGCATGTTGCGGGGCATCTACGGCGATCCGGAGCGCTATAGGACGACCTACTGGAGCCGCTTCCCGGGCCGCTATTTCGCGGGCGACGGCGCACGGCGCGACGAGGATGGCTACTACTGGCTCCTCGGCCGCGTGGACGACGTCATGAACGTGGCCGGCCATCGCATCAGCACCATCGAGGTCGAGTCGGCGCTCGTCGATCACCCCGCCGTCGCCGAGGCGGCCGTGGTCGGCAAGCACGATGCCGTCACGGGCGAGGCCATCTTCGCCTTCGTCACCACGCGCGCCGGCATCGTGACCAGTGACGAGCTGGCCGCCGAGCTGCGCGCGCACGTGGGCCGTGTCATCGGCGCCATCGCCCGGCCTCGCTACCTCGTCTTCACGCCCGACCTGCCCAAGACGCGCTCTGGCAAGATCATGCGCCGCCTGCTTCGTGATGTGGCCGAGGGACGCTCACTGGGTGACACGACGACGCTGGCCGATGCCTCGGTGGTGGAGGCCATCCGCTCGGGTGCACGCTCGATCGAAGAGGGCTAGGCTCGTGGCTCGCGGCGGATGGCGGTCGCGAGCGTGGCACGCAGCGCAGGAGGGCAGATGGGCTCGCTGGGTCTCGAGCGCGGCTTTGCCCTGGTCACGGGCACGGTGCTGATGGTGCTCGGAGTGCTCGGTGCAGTAGGCAGCCCCATCGTCGGCCGACCGGAGACGACCGGGCTCATCGTGACCGGTTTCGGTCATGACCTGGTGCACCTCGTCTGCGGGGCCCTCTTCGTCCATGTCGGAGTGGCCTTCGACCGGCGGCAGCGCGCCTACGGTCTTCTCGGGTTGGGCGTCTTCTTCCTCGTCAGCGGCCTGCTCAGCCTGCTCATCACGGACCTCTTCGGGCTCTACGACGCGCCGACCTCCGGGCTCGACCAGCTGGCTCACCTTCTGCTTGGGCTGGCTGCCGTGGTCATCGGCTGGATGGGTCGGGGCGTGGAGCGCCGAGAGGTCGGTCGCTCGGCTTCGCGACCGCTACGCAGCTGACGCGTCCGACGACCGTGTCCATGGCTGCCAGGGGCGTTCCAGTGAGATCTCCGAGGCCCACCCTCGACCGGCTGGTGCGTCCACTCCGGGACCTGCGCGTGTCGGTGACGGATCGCTGCAACTTCCGCTGCACCTACTGCATGCCACGGGAGGTCTACGGGCAGGCCTTCCGGTTCCTGCCCCACGACCAATTGCTCACGTTCGAGGAGATCACGCGCCTGGCCGGTCTGGCCACCTCGCTGGGTGTCCGCAAGATCCGGCTGACCGGCGGTGAGCCGCTCCTTCGGCGCGATCTCGAGCGGCTGGTGGACATGCTCGCGGCGCTGCCTGGGCTGGCGGATCTGACCCTGACCACCAACGGATCGCTGCTTGCGGAGAAGGCGGCCGCACTGGCAGACGCCGGACTGCAGCGCGTCACCGTGAGCCTGGACTCGCTCGATGACGAGGTCTTCGCGCGCCTCAACGACGTGCGCTTCCCGGTCGCGCGGGTGCTCGAGGGCCTGGCTGCCGCGGAGCACGCGGGCCTGGCGCCCATCAAGGTCAACATGGTCGTCCGCCGGGGGATCAACGAGGACAGCATCCTGCCCATGGCACGGTTCGCGCGCGAGCGGGGCTACACGCTGCGCTACATCGAGTACATGGACGTGGGTCACACCAACGGCTGGGAGCTCGGGGAGGTCGTGACCGCCGCGGAGATCCTGGAGCGTGTGGCTGCCGTCCTGCCAGTGGAGCCGCTTCCGCCCAACGAACCGGGCGAGGTCGCGAGGCGTTGGCGCTACCTCGACGGCGCGGGCGAGGTCGGCGTCATCGCCTCGGTCACACAGCCCTTCTGTGGCACGTGCACGCGGGCCCGGCTTACGGCCGAAGGCATGCTATTCACATGTCTCTTTGGGGTCCGCGGGCTCGACCTGCGCGGCCCGCTCCGTCGCGGCGACGACGACGAGGTCATGCGTGCCCGCCTGGCAGCAGCCTGGACACAGCGCGCCGATCGCTACTCGGAGATCCGTTCGGGAGCCACGAAGGCGCTGCCGAAGGTGGAGATGTCGCGCATCGGAGGCTGAGGCGGCATACCCGGCGCGGACCGCGCCGGGTATGCTGGCTGACGCACGGCAGCGTGCTGCCCGATGGTCCCGTCCATCGCGCAGATGCTGGAGGCCATCCATGACGCAGTCCGGACCATCGCAGGCAGAGCCCTCGGGCGTCGACCAGGAGCCGCTCTGGCAGACGCCCGTCGACGAGGGCGAGGAAACGGTCCCGGCCAGCGCTGTGGAGACGCCGACCGCGTGGCCGGCGGTGCCGCCACCTGTCGCCGCCCGCCCCACCCGGACGGTCGGTTCCGGCGGGGGCTGGGCGCAGTCGCTGACGTCCACGGCGGCCGTGCCGGGACCGTCGGGCTTCACGCTGGCAGACATCCCCAACCGCATCATCGCCCTGGTCCTCGACGTGATCCTGCTGGCCGTGGTGGGCCTGTTCCTGGCCCTCGTTCTCGGCGGCCTGTTCGGTGGCCTGACGAGCGGCGGGTCCAGTGCGGGCGGCTCGCTCGAGGCCGCCGGTGGCGACCTCAACACGGCCGCCTTCCTGGTCGTGGCCATCGGACAGCTGGCGGTCAGCTTCGGCTACTTCGCCTACGGCTGGGTCATGCTACGGGGCACGGCCGGCATGAAGATGCTGGGTCTGCGGATCGGCGACCAGGATGACGGTCACGGCATCTCCTGGGACCAGGCCCTGGTGCGTTGGCTACTGCTGGGGATCCCTGCCACCCTGGCCACGTTCGCGGTCATCGTCCCCAGCCTGGTGGGCCTCGTCTTTGGGCTCGTCGGCTGCCTGTGGCTCGTCCTGTTGCTGGTGACCATGGCGCAGAGTCTCAGCAAGCAGGGGCTGCACGATCGCCGTGCACGGACCATCCTCGTCCGCACGGCGCGACGCTCCAGCTGACTCGCGCGCGGGCGCGCCGTATGGCGCGCCCGCACTTCTCCACTGTTCCTCCACACGCGGGTCGGATCGGTGGACGAGATGGTCCCTTCGCGACGCGGTTTCGTGGACAACCTCGTTGACCCCATCCGGCCGCGACGCCAATATCTGGGTTGCCCGGAGGGGCCACCCGCGAACCAGATCCGCTGAGATCGCATCAGCGCGGATCAGGAGCGCGAAGGTCGCTCCGGGCGCTTCTTCGTGTTCGGCAGACTGGCCGCCACCGACCGGCCTGGGGCGGCATCATCACGCAGCAGCGAGTGCGCCATGAACGACACCCTTGTGCCCTTCAGCCGCCGCCTCGACGAGCTCGAGGCTCGTGTGCGTGGCGAGACCGACCTGCGCCCACAGCTCGGGATGGTGCTGGGCTCAGGCCTGGGCAGCCTGGCCGATGAGTTGGCCGACAGCATCGCCATCCCCTTCGAGGCGCTGCCGGGTTGGCCTGCACCATCCGCGCCTGGTCACAGCGGCCGACTGCTGCTGGGCACGCTGCGCGGTCTGCCGGTGGCCTGCCTGCAGGGGCGCCTGCACATGTACGAGGGCCTCAGTGAGCGACTGGTCGTGGAGCCCGCACTGCTCTTGGGTCGCCTGGGTGCCTCCATCCTGTTGCTCACCAATGCGTCCGGCGGGGTGAACCCGGACTTCGGCGCGGGGACCCTGATGGTCATCCGTGACCACATCAACCTGACCGGGCGCCACCCGCTCCGCGGTCCCAACGACGATCGACTCGGCCCACGGTTCCCGGACATGAGCACGGTCTGGGATGCCGGTCTGCGGACTGACCTACGGCGGGCCGCCAGGGCCGAGGAGGTCGAGTTGGCTGAGGGCGTCTACGTCGGGCTCACCGGGCCCAGCTACGAGACCCCGGCGGAGGTGCGCATGCTGGGCATCCTGGGCGCTGATGCCGTCGGCATGTCGACGGTCATGGAAGCCGTCGCCGCCCACTGGGCCGGCCTGCGTGTCTGCGGCGTGTCGCTCGTGACCAACGCGGGTGCCGGGCTGTCCGCCACGCCGCTCTCACACGAGGAGGTCCTGGCGGCGGCGACCGCCGCCGGCCCAAGGCTGGCGCGGGTCATCGGTCGCTTCGCGGCTGATCTCAGCGCACGAATCCAGACGAACGACCGCTGAGCCTCCGTCGTCCGCGCCACACAGACGTGTCGGCGGTCAGAGGGTGGGCAGCTCCCGGCCCGCGGCTCGAGCCGTCGCTCTCTTCTCGGCCCAGGCTGCCAGGACGGTGTCCTTGTGCGGGCGGATGGGGCAGTGCTCATCACGGTTGCGGTCCTCGTCGCAGTAGCCGAGCGGCACGCACTTGGGCGCCAGGAAGGAGCCCAGGAAGGGGCTGACCAGGAAGACCTCGTGGCGGATGAGCTGGAAGAGGCGCCGGATCTCCCACTGCGCCATCGTGCAGAGACGCAGGCCGGACATGTGGATGAGAGCCCGCAGGTTGGTCGTCATGACCAGGTTCGTGCGCGTCGCGTTGGGCATCACGAAGCGGGCGTCTTCACCCGGGATGCCGGCCTGCAGCATCTCCTCGTAGACGTCCAGCGAGCCTGCCAGTTGGGCCACGAAGCGCTCGCGCACGTCCGCGTCGGCATCGCTGACGGAGCCCGGCACCATGTAGCTGGGGGCCTTGTAGTCGACGTAGCGCTGGGACTGCTGGTCGAAGGCAAGGCCGGCGCGGTGTCGTACGAGCTGGTGGGAGAGCGTCCGCGTGACGCCGCTGATGGCGAAGGTGAAGACGATGTGCTCGATGGTGGAGCCGTGCCCGGATTCGATGACCCGGCGGACGAGTTCCTGCTGCCGCTCAGAGGCCACGCGCCCGCTCGTGGCACGCTCGAAGATGTCCTGCGGCTCCAGCTCGCTGTAGCAGGTCCGGCAGGCCGTGTAGACGAGCGGCACGTAGTAGCGCTGGGTGATCTCGCGGGTGGGGAAGAGCAGGGTGGCCCGCATGCCCAGGTCGCGACCGGCCGGACTTCGCGGCGTCGCGCTCGGGGTTGCGGGCTGCTGGTCAGCGGGGGAAGGCATCACGGCCGAGTGTATCGGGTCGCCGGCGACCGCTGCTAGAAGACGTGGATCAGCGCGCCCAGCGGGGCCGGGCGGGAGCATCGTCGTCAGGACGACGGCCGACGTTCCTCCATCAGGGCACGCAACGTGTCGCGACCGGCGGAGAGGATGAGCTCTTCACCGGCCTGCAGTCGACGTTCAGACGGAGGGTGTGCGTCGTACTCCCCGGGCCCGCGCACGACAGCCAGCGTGAAGATGCCGCGCTCGAGGAGGTCACCCACGGTCGTGCCGTCCAGAGGATCCCCGGCCACGACGCGGTACTCCTCGATGGAGAAGCTCAGGTGCGCCCGGGACAGGGCCGCGTCGATGTAGTCGCTGACGGCGGGCCGAACGGCGAGTTCGGCGAGGCGGTGTCCGGCCATCGTGTAGGGCGACACGACCCGGTCGGCACCGGCGCGCTTGAGGCGTGCCTCGGCGGCCGGCAGGTTGGCCCTGCCCACGATGAAGAGCCCCGCGTTCAGCGTTCGGGCCGAGAGGACCACGTAGACGTTGTAGACGTCCTCGTCGATGGTGGCCACGAGGCCAGCGGCGCGGTCGATGCCAGCCGCCAGGAGGGTGGCTTCGGTCGTGGCGTCGCCCCCCACGACGAGGTAGCCGGCCGCACGCGCCCGCTCGATGGACTCGGGCAGGATGTCCACGACGACGACGCCGCGTCCGCTTTCCTTGAGCTCACCGGCGACGGTGGCGCCGACTCGCCCGAAGCCACAGACGATGTAGTGGCCGGTCATGGTCGCGATCCGTTCCTGCATCTTCCTCCGCTCCCTGCGTCCGCTGCCCATCTCGGCCAGCACGACCTCTGCCATGATGCCCACTCCCCCGAACAGAAGCACGGCCCCGGTGATGGAGGCCGCCATGGCCACGACACGCCCGGGCTCATCCAGCGGCTGGATCTGGCCGTAGCCCACCGTGGTCAGCGTGGTCACGGTCATGAACAGTGCGTCGGAGAACGACCAGCCTTCCACGGCCCAGAAGAGGAATGTGAAGGTCGCCACCGCGACCACGACGGCGATGAGCCATGCCCGAGCGTGGCTGACCGTCACGCGGACACGGGCAGGCGCCTCTCGGGCCGCTACCGTGGGCGCGCCGTCCTGGCCCCGGACTGGGCTGGTCACACGCCAAGTCTACGGATGGCGGATGGGCGTCGCATCCTGCCGGCGCGCCGAGGTCGTCTGACGTGGACAGGCACCCATGGGCCACTCGTGCTAGCGTCACGCAGCGCAGCCCCAGTCGGTCGGCTGCTTCCGCTCCTTTGGTCATGGTCGGATCCGTCCACCGCCTGGCCGCCCTTCACGAGACGAGGTGACGACATGGTCCTGCGCGGGCTCTTCGGTGGCCACCACGATCCCGAGCATCCGGTCGATGGTGCCGCCACGCCACCACCGGCCCAGGACCCCGCGGTCCGGGACACGGAGTCCATGCGCCGCATCCTGGCCGAGCTGGAGGCGCTGCCGCTGGAGCAGCGCCGCTACGTGGCCGGCTTCGCCTACGTGCTCGCCCGCGTCGCTCGGGCGGATCTCGACGTGAGTGACGCCGAGCTTGGCTACATGAAGCACGCCGTGGTACAGGTCGGGCACCTCAGTCCGGCACAGGCTGTGCTCGTCGTCGAGATGGCGCGCAACGTGAGCGAGCTGTATGGGCCCACCGACGATTACCTGGTCACCCGGGACTTGGCTCGGACCGCCACCCGCCAACAGCGCGAGGACCTCCTGCGCACGGCGTTCACGGTCGGCGCGGCGGACGATTCGATCACGGCGGGCGAGGTGGCGGAGCTCAACGAGGTCGGCAAGGAGCTCGGCTTCCGGTCCGACGAGGTCGATTCACTGCGCAACGAGTTCCGTGACCAGCTGTCGGCCATCCAGGCCATGCGCGCGGCCCGGGGCGCCTGACGGCGACGCGGCGCCCGCCCGACTGGACGACTCACCGCGCGGTGGGACGAGCAGATCCGTGACGACGCGATCGCGCCCGATAGAGGTGGCATCATTGGAGCGCATGGAGACCGGCCCGCTCACACCCCCGCGACGCCCCGGCCGCGGCCCGCGCAGCGTCCGCGTCCTGCGCCGAGCCAGGCGGCGGGCGCGCTTCCGCCAGTCGCTCGTGACGCTGGGGCCGAAGTCTCGCCAGGTGACGCTCTCGGATGGCCGCACGCTGGGCTTCGACGACTTCGGGGATCCTGATGGGACGCCCGTGCTCTTCTTCCACGGCTTCGGGTCGTCGCGTGTGGTGCGCCATCCGGACGACGACATCGCCACCCAGTTGGGCGCCCGCATCATCGCCGTGGACCGGCCCGGGATCGGCATCTCCACGCGCCAGGCGAACCGCCGCGTGACCGATTGGCCGCGCGACGTGGACGAGCTGCTGGACATCCTGGGCATCGGTCGCTGCTCGATCGTGGCCTGGTCCGGCGGCGGACCCTATGCGCTCGCCTGCGGCTGGCAGATGCCGGAGCGGTACTCCGTCATCGGTCTCATCAGCTGCCCGGCACCCCTCTCCGGAGTGCCCGGCAGCACGGTCTACACGTGGCCCCGCCATCGGGCCATGTCGCGCACAGCGGACCATGCTCCGTGGGTCATCGCGCTGGCCATGTGGCGTTGGTCGCGGCAGCAGCGCTCCGACCCGGAGAAACAACTGGACGACGCCATCGCCGGCATGATCGAGGCCGACCGGGAGATCCTGGGTGACCCCGCGTTGCGAGCCGTGATGATCGCCAACACCACGGAGATGTGGCGCCAGGGCAATCGGGGCGTCTACGACGAAGCCCTCTGCCTGGCACGCCCCTGGGGCTTTCCCATCGAAGGCGTCTCGGTGCCCGTGCGGATATGGCACGGCACGGAAGACCAGGTCGTGCCCGTGGGCATGGGCCGCTTCATCGAGCGCACCGTGCCGGGCGCCGTGGCGACCTACTATCACGGCGAAGGGCACCACTTCGTCTACGACCGCTGGCGCGAGATCCTGGCCGTCATCGTGGCCGAGGCGCGCTCGCGTCCGATCGTGCGTGGGACCGACCCGGCGAGCGGGCAAGCCACGGTGGATCACCGTGAGGACGGCCGGCCAGCGGCCGCGACGCCTCGCGAACGCGAGCCGTCCCTGGCAGATCGGCTCGCCCGAGGGGAATCCGCCGCCACGGCCTGACGGCCGTTGGGCGTTCTCCGCAGGACGTGCATCGACCCCGCTCGGGGTGGAGCGGGGTCAGAGGACGCGGGGCGAGGGGTCGGGAGCCTCTAGAGGCGCTTCTCCAGCGTGCCGCCACGGCCTCGGGGGACGATGCGGTAGTAGGTCTTGTTGAAGAAGATCTTGCCGACGTGCCAGAGGCGGCTCGGCGTGGGCGGGTGCGGCGGGTTCTCATAGTCGAAGCGCAGCAGGGTGCCCTTGCCGTCACCGACCTCGAAGAAGCACATGACCTTGCCCGTGTACACCGACTCCTTGGCGTGCGGCTCGCGCGACTGGACGCGGGCGGCCACTCGCTCGGCGATGACGGGGGCCTCGAAATGGGCTGTGGAGCCGGCCTTGCTGAGGGGCAGGTCGGTCGCGTCGCCGAGGGCCCAGACGTTCTCACGACCACCGACGTTGAGGGTCTTGGGGTCAGTGGGCAGCCAGCCTCCGGGCCGTGACGCGAAGCCGCTGTCCATGAGCACCTGGGCACCCTTGTGTGGCGGCACGAGGACCAGCAAGTCGTACTCGAGCTCCTCGCCCTCGAGGCTGAGGACCACCTTGCGCTCAGGATCGATGGCCTCGACGTTGAAGAAGGTGTGCAACTCGATGCCCTTCTTCTGCAGCTCCGGCGTCGCCATCTCGCTGACCGATTCGATGGTGAAGGCGCGCGCGATGGGTGAGCAGTAGTGCAGGTCGGACTTGTCACGGAGGCCGCGCTCTCGAAGCTCGGCCTCGATGAGGAAGGCCACTTCGAGCGGCGCCGGCGGACACTTGTAGGGCATCGAGGCGATGCCCACCACGACCTTGCCGCCGCTGAAAGCGTCGAGCGCGGTGCGCAGACGCTGGGCGGCCTGTTCACTGTAGAAGTGGTGGGCCTCCTGCTCGAAGTGCTCGATGGTCTCGGGCAGGATGCGCGAACCGGTGGCTACGATGAGCTCCGTGTAGTCGAGGCGGGTGCCGTCGGCGAGCTCGATCTGGCTGGTCCCTTCGTCGATGGCCGTGATGGTGCCGATGACGAGCTCCACGCGGTCATCCAGGAGGCGCCGCTCGGGCTTGCGCAGTGACTTGGGGTCCTGGTTGCCCATGGCGATGTACATGAAGCCGGGCTGGTAGACGTGCTCACCCGTCTCGTCCACGACGGTGACCCTGGCCTCACCGGCGTCGATCTGCTTCTTGATCTTGCGGCTGATGAGATTGGCGACCAGGGTGCCGCCCACGCCGCCGCCGAGGACGAGGATGTTCTTCATGGCTGGACCTCCAGGGGTCTCGGCTCTACTTGAGCTTCTCGACGACGATCTCGTCGTAGCCTTCGTGCTGGAAGACGCCGACAAGTCGATGGCCGGCCTTGGCGACCCAGGCCGGGATGTCCGTGCGGGAGCCATTGTCGGTGGAGATGATGGCCAGGATGTCGCCGACCTCGCCCTCTCGGATGGCGCGGATGAGCTCCATGAGCGGACCCGGGCAGAAGCTGCCGCGGGCGTCGATGGTGCGGGTAGGCGTGGACTCGAGCTGGAGGGTGGTCACGGAGCGGTCCTTTCGGAACTTGGTCTGGGTGTGTGGCTGACGGGCAGCGGGCCAGGCAGCCTGCCTGGCGTTTCGATCAGATGAAGAGGGAGGCCGTGTGGTCCTCGGTCATGAGCTCGAGGACCGTGGCGGCGCCGGTGGGAGGGCCCAGGCCCTCGATCATGTCCTCACGCTTGAGCCCGTACATGTCCATGGTCATCTGGCAGGGCAGGAACTCCACGCCCATGAGCTGGCAGGCCTCGAGGAGCTCCTTTGGGGAGGCCACGTTGTACTGCTTGCTGAGCTTGCCGATCATCCAGGGGCCCATGCCCAGGAAGTTCATCTGCGAGAGCTTCACGTGGCTGATGCCGGGTCGCTGCATGACGGAGAGCATCTTCTGCATCCAGTTGTCGCCCACGATGCGGCGCTCGTCCTTGACGAAGGGAAGCAGGCCCCAGAAGGTCAGGAAGACGCTGGCCTTGTAGCCGCTGGCAGCGGCCACGCTGGACATGATGAGCGTCGGCATGACCTTGTCGTAGGAGCCGCTCCAATTGATGATGACGAGCTGGCGCTGGCCGGTCGGCAGGCTCTCGGATGGTTCGGCGGCGGCGATGGCGGCCGTCAACTGGGCCTCGGCGGTCTGGGTGGTCATGTGAGCGTCCCTTTCCCTGCTCAGGCCTTCTGGATGACGAAGCGGAAGACGGTGCCGTCCTGCGACTGCTCGACGATGGCGTTGCCGGTCGAGCGAGTCCAGGCCGCGAAGTCCTTGACCGAGCCAGGGTCCGTGGCCAGCACCTCGACGAGAGCACCGCTGGGTACCGTCTTGACGTGCTGGGCGGTCTTGACGATGGGCATCGGGCACGAGAGGCCCTTGGCATCGACGGTCGAGTGGATGGCTTCGGTGGTCATGTCGTTCTCCTTGCGAGTGGCTGTCGGGTCGTCTAGATGAAGAGGATCTGGCCGTCGCCGGCGTTCAGGTAGAAGGCCGTGACGCCCTCGACACCATCGACCAATGGATCCAGGTCCGTCTCCTCGATGCCGAGGACGTCCATGGACAGCGTGCAGGCCTGGATCTCGACACCACCCAGCTCCTTGGCCTGGGCCATGGTCTCGTACCAGGGCGCCTGTCCGGCCGCGCGTAGCCTGTCGACCGCCACCTTTCCCTCCGGCCCCGCTTCGGGTGCCAGGCCGTGGTCGCTGCGGATGCGGTCCGCCCGAAACGCGTCGAGGGCCCAGTACTGCAGGAAGACGTGGACGGGACGGCCGAGGGCGGCTGCCCCGGCGGTCATGACCGCGGCGGCGTTGAGCTTGTCGTCGGTGCCGCTGAAGAGCACCAGAGCCAGGGGCTGGTCGTCCATGGGTCGTTTCCCTCGTCTAGGTGGCTAGCTGGCCGTGGTCGGTCCGGGCTCGGCCTCGGCCCTCGATGACGGCCGACAGTTCCGCGTATCGGGCCAGTCGGCGCCGCATGACCTGGGCCATCAGATCGCAGGCACCGATGACGCCCGGGTCGGTGAGCCGGTAGACGGCGCCGCGGCCGTCCCGTTCTGCCTCCACGAGACCGGCCGCCCGCATCACGGCGAGGTGCTGTGAGGCGTTGGGCTGGCTGATGCCAAGTTCGGCAGCCAGGCGGCCGACCTCATGCGGTTCTCGGGCGAGTAGATGCAGGATGGCGATGCGGGCCGGATGCGACAGCGTCCGGCAGATCTCCGCCTGCAGCTCGTGGATGGCGTCCATGGCTGGCATCATTCAACATATGCGAACGTGCGCATGAGTGCCAGGTGTCACGTCGAGACGGTGCCAGTCGGCCTCCGGTGGCCAGCCTCGACCGACCGCCGTCAGGTCGTCGGGGAAGGACTGGGCTCCGAGGTCGGTGCGGGGGACGGCGCGGCGATCGCTGCAGTCGGGTCGGCCGTCGGCGTGGAAGGCGTGTCGACCGCGGGCTCGATGCGCATCGAGTCGACCACGTGCGAGCGATGCCTCGAGGAGGCCGCCGAAGGGCACGCCAGGGAAGGACTCGATGGCGATGACGATGACGTCTCCATCGACATCGACGGCCAGGAAGCGCGACTGCTGGTCGGCCACCTGGACGAACTCGCCACCCTCGGCGATGGGCAGGGCCCAGATGAGCAGCCAGGGCAGGTCGCATTCCTCGTAGGCCGGCGTGGCGACATCCATCCAGAGGCCGCTGAAGCCGTCGACGTCCAGGGGGGACGGCGGTCCAGGGTTGAGATAGGGATTGCCGCCGATGACCTCCATGAGTCGCGGCACCGTGGTCTCCACGGACGTCAGCGAGCTCGGGTCGCAGGAGTCAAGGAAGACGTCACCGTCGAAACGGGTAACGCTGAGCACGGTGCCCGGCTCGTCGGTCCGCTCGAGGGTGAAGATGGGCCCATCGCCCGAGGGACCCACGAGCCAGCCGTCATCGACCCGGAACTCGATGCGCGGGCCGACGACGCTGCTCGCGTAGCGGCCCGCCGGGAGTTCCGTCCCGGGCTCCGGCAAGGGCTCGGCGTTGGCGTCCTGGCCGTTCACGGCGAGCGGCGCCAGGAGGGACAGGGCGGCGGCCAGGACGCAGGCCCGAGGCGGAACGTGCGAGGCGCAGGCGCGGCGTCGGTCATGGCTGCGGGCTCAGCCAGCCGCCGCTGCGGCAGCGATGCGTTCCTTGAGGGCATCCCATTCCGGGAACGCCTGTCTGCACTTCGCCGTTGATGACCACTGACGGGGTACTGTTGATCCTCGAGCGCGGCACCCTCGGCGGCCTCCGCCTGCACGGCCTGCAGGTTAGCCGGGATCTTCCATCGCGGCCAGGAACGTCTCTCGGTCGAGGTCGAGCAGCTCGGCCATGTCGGCGAGACGATCGAGTGAGAAGGCGCCCTGGTTCTCACCCTCCTGGTTGTGGAAGACGAGAGCGTGGTAGTCCCAGAACTTGCCGTCCATCTCCTCGGCCACGCGCATGGCGACGGCGGCATCCAGCGATTCCTGGCCGAGGAAGGGGAAGTCCCGGTAGGTCAGGAAGACCTGGCCATCGGTCACCGGCCCGGCGATGAGGAGCGGCTCGATGCGTTTTGTGTACAGGCCGCAGGCCGGGCACTGCGGGTCCTCGAAGACGTCGACCTTGACGGGCGCCGCGGGGTCACCCAGGCTGCGGCCCACGCGCAGCTCTGCCGCAGGCGCTGGCACCTCTGGCACGGAGACCGCGGGCAGCTTGTCGTCCTCGAACCCCCCGCTCACGACGACCAGTGCCGCGATGACCAGCAAGGCGACCGCGATGGCCGCAGCCGTGATGAGCCACATGGAGCGACCAGAGGACGGCGAGCTGCTGGCAGCTGGCGCACCCGACCGGCGTGACGTTCGCTCAGCGGCGCGGCGCTCCTTGCGGCTGGGGCCCTGGCCGGAGGTGGACGGATCAGCTGCGTTGGTCATCGTCATCTCACCATGCGGGGGGATTCGGTCATGGACGTGACAGGATAGGGCCGACGCCGCGAAGCCGCAGGTGGTGTGACGCGGGAGCCGTCGTCCAGTCCGGGTTCGTGTTCGAGCGCCGGTGCCGCCGTCCCTCAGCCGGACCGTGCTCGATCGGGTGCCATCGGACGACGGGCCACCACGACATCGGCCCGGGCGTTGGCAGCGACGTGTGCGGTGACACTCTCCATCCAGGGCCGGCCCTCCTTCAGGGCTCGGCTGCTGCCCAGCACGATGGTGTCATAGCCACGCTCGTTGGCAAGGCGCTCGATGGTTTCAGCCGGATCGCCCGCAGGCTCGATGAGACCGGCCTCGACACCATGGTCGCGCAGGATGCCGCGCGCCTCGACGAGCTCGCGGGCGTGCTCCACCGCGGGATCATCGACCTTGTCAGCGCGCTCTGCGGATCCCGTCGGCACGACGCTCACGACGTCCACTCGGGCCCCGAAGGCATGGGCCAACCGAGCCGCCATCTCCAGGGCCCGGTGACCGGCCTCGTGCCCGTCGTACGCCACCAGGATCTTCTTCATGCGACCCTCCGCGTATCACCCGAGCCTGACGCGCCGCATCGGGCGGCCCGCCAGCCATCGTCGTCGCCGGCACCGGCACGGCACAGATCCGAGGTGTCAGGAAGGCCGGGCCGAAGGTCCCGAAGCGAGAGGGTCGGCCTCCGCCACGGTGAGCGGCGCCAGCCGCGCGTCGGCCGCTGACCGGAGCCCGTGGTCGGGGCCAGGAAATCGACGGCGGCGTCCCGGTGACACCGAGACGCCGCATTGGGCAGCCAAGAGAAGGTGGCGCTCGCCCGCTCCCCCCGACGGGTCACCCCGTCGCGGGCGAGCACCGGTCGATCGCGGACAACCGGTCAAGGAGCGGTCCACGAACGAACGCCCCGATCGTGGCCGGGCTCGGCCGGCCTGACGATGGCCGGATGGCCCCCATCGGCAGGCCGATCGGCCCGACACGGCGACGACTTCGCGGGGCGATCAGGTTCGGTCCGGGTGGCCACATCTCAGCATGCCGTTCGGCTCCCCCGGCGCATGCGCGGTCGTGAGAAACTTGTACTCGTGAGGTTGGAATTGACGCACCGCGGCGCCTACGCCATCCGCGCCGTGCTGACGCTAGCACGCGAGGACGGCGGCATCGTGGTGCCCGCGCGCACGATCGCCCAACGCATGGAGATCCCGGTGCGCTTCCTGCCCCAGGTGCTCGGTGACCTGAGCCGCGCCGGGATCGTCGAGGCCCGTCTGGGTCGTGCCGGGGGCTACCGGCTGGGCAAGGAGCCAACAGACATCAGCGTGCTCGACATCATCGAGGCCACGGAGGGGGACACCCGCCGCCAGACCTGCGTGCTGACGGGACTGCGCTGCGGGGAGGCGAAGGTCGACTGCGACGTCCACGTCGTGTTCTCGGAGGCGCAGGTCGCCATCCTCACCCGGCTGGCGGAGACCACGGTCGCTGACGTCCTGGCCACGTCTGCCTTCGATGCGGTCGTCTCCGAGGTCGATGCGTCCGTGGGCGCCCTGCCGGCACCGCTGGTGGCGACTGCCTGAACGGGCTCCTGAGAGCATGCGCACGGGCGCGCTCGCCGAAGTCGGGGGGCCCGAGACCTCAGAAGCTGGACCCGGGCTTGTGCTTGGCCACGTAGGCAGCAGCCTGTGCGCGGCGCTGTAGGTTCAATTTGGAGAGGATCGAACTGACGTAGTTCTTGACGGTCTTGTCCGACAGGAAGACCTCGGCGGCGATCTCCTTGTTGGTCTTGCCCTCGGCGACCAGCAGCAGGATCTTCTGCTCCTGGGCAGTGAGCTGCGCGAACTCGTCGGTGTAGGCGCTCGTGGCGATCCGTCGCACGCGCTCAAGGACCTTCTCGGTGACGGCCGGGTCGAGCAGTGACTCGCCGCGACCGACGGCTTCCAGGGCCGAGATGAGGTCGCGAGCCCGGACCTGCTTGAGCAGATATCCGCTGGCCCCGGCCACGATGGCTGAGAGGACCGCCTCCTCGTCGGGGTAGCTGGTCAGCATGACCACCCGGATGTGCGGGTGCTCGGAACGGATCTCGCGACAGGCCTCGATGCCAGAGCCATCAGGCAGGCGCACATCCATGATCACGAGATCCGGCACGAAGCGGTCCACGGCCAGCAGCGCCTCCTCGACCGTGCCGGCCTCAGCGACGACCTGGAAGGCCTCCCGTCGGTTGAGCAGGGCGGCCAAGCCCTGGCGCACGACCTCGTGGTCGTCGACGACCAGCAACCGCAGGGTCTTGCCTGAAGGCGCGCTGTCGCCGGAGTGTCGGGGAATGCCCCGGACCTCCATCGGGTCTGTCATGTGCTCGACTCCTTGGCTCGGCCGCGCTCGCCTCGCGGTGTCTCGAAGACCACGCGGGTGCCGTGCGGATCGCTCTCGATCGTAAGTGCGCCACCGAGCGACTCGGCGCGCGCGTGCATGTTGGTGAGGCCATGGTGGCCGAGCCGCTGGCTCTCTGCGGTGTCGAACCCGCGACCGTCGTCGATGATAGACAGGCGCAGCACATCCCGGCGGTCCTCGACATTGACGCTCACCTTCGCGGCTCCCGAGTGACGAGCGACATTGCTCATGGCCTCTCGGGTGAGTTGGATGAGCTGGAGGGTCTCGTCCGGGTCGAGCTGCACCTCGGGGTCGCTCGTGAGTTCGACCTCGATGGTGGTGCTGCGCTCGAACTCGTCGGCCAGGGCCGTCAGACCGGCCAGCAGGTCGACGGCGCGCCGAGCCTCTGGATCGAGGCCCATGATGAAGTCGCGGATCTCCTGGATGGTGCCGTGGATGGACTCGATGGCGTGGTCGATCCGGTCGACCGCCTGGGAGGTGTCGAGGTGCATGAGCTCCTCGGTGTCCTCGAGGGCCAGGCTCACGGCGTAGAGTGACTGGATCGAGCCGTCGTGCAGGTCCTGGGCGATGCGCTCGCGCTCCTGGAGCACCGCCAGCTGGCGCAGCTCCTCGTGCATGCGGGCGTTATGGATGGCCAGCCCGGCGTGGCGGGCGAACGACTCCACGAGGTGTTCGTCTTCCTCGCTGAAGCCGCCGCCGCCAGACTTGTCCGTCAGGTAGAGGTTGCCGATGGCGCGACCCTCCACGCGGACGGGTACGCTCAGGAAGCTGTGCATGACCGGGTGGTGAAGCGGGAAGGCCGCGCTGCGGGGGTCCTCGGAGATATCCGGCACACGAAACGGGCGGTCCTCGCGGATCGCCACGCCCAGCAGTCCATGGCCGCGGGGCGGGTGGGCGATGGCACGCCGCACGTCGTCGCCCACGCCACTGGTGATGAACCGCTCCAGGGTGCCACGGTCGTCCGGGATGCCCAGCGCCGCGTATCGCGCTGCGACCAGTGGGCGCACGCTGTCCACGATGATCTGGAGCACCCGCTCCAGCGAGAGCTCCTGAGAGATGGCCACCGTCGCGGCATCGAGGGCTTCCAAGCGCCGCCGGGCCTCTTGGGCCGCCGCGGCCCAATCTTCCGCGGTCCGGATGGCCGCGGCGAGCTCTTCACGCGTGGGGCCGCTCTCCGCCCGGTCACCATCAACGGCGCCTGAGACGTGACTGGTTCCTGTCCTGGGAAAGCCCTGCTCCATGTGGTCAATCTACCAGTCCTGAGATGACCAATGGCCCCCGCCGACCCTCCTGACGGCTCTGCGACCTTCCTTCGGGGCCGATACCCTTCCGCCATGCATGCCAAGAACATCCCCCCGATGACCGATGAGGCCATGCCCGAGAGCCCAGTCGCCGAGCGGCAGGTCGAAGCAGCCTCCTCGGAGGTGCTGGCGGCCGCACCGGCTCGAGCGCCGGCACGGTCCCAGCGCCGACCCCGGCATCCTGGTGCCCACGTCGCTCATGGTGCAGTCCAGGCGTGGCTTCCTGCGAGGTGCCCTCGCCGTGGCGGGCGGCACGGCCGCGGCCGCCGCTCTGGCTGCCTGTGCGCCGGCGGCCGGCAGCGCCTGGTCGTATGCACCCCTTCGCTCGCTGACAGCGGCCGCCACTGCAGCTCCTGACGGGGAGGCAGCCGCATCCCCCGCCGCGGCATCGTCCACCGAGCCGCTCACGCAGCCGGTCGCCAGCGAGCCCCTGCCGCCCGGCTGGACCGAGCACGACATGGCCGCGCGCGACAAGGTTCGGCGCTTCGTGGGCAACCTGGCCGTTCCGCTGGGCCTGGCGCCCTACATCGGCGAGCCGGAGCAGGATCCCGAGTTCACGATGGTGCAGCACGGCAACCAGCCGCTGGAGCCTACGATCGATGGCGACACCAAGGTCTTCGACCTGACCATCGACGCCATGAACTGGCAGATCGACGTCATGAAGGAGCCGGTCGCTGCGCTCGGCTACAACAAGTCGTGGCCTGGCCCCGCCCTGCGCGTGACCGAGGGGGACAAGGTCCGCGTCAACTTCACCAACAACCTCGACGAGACGACGGGCGTCCACTTCCACGGCATCGACTTCGCTGACTTCCGCATGGACGGCATCCCGTTCGTGACGCAGTTGCCCATCACGCCGGGCGAGACGTTCACCTACGAGTTCGTGGCCTCGCCGTCCGGTTCGCACATGTACCACTCGCACCACAACGCCACCGACCAGGTCGGTCGAGGCCTGCTGGGTGCCTTCATCGTCGATCCCGCCGATCCCGCCGAGCGCTACGACCAGAAGTACGGCGTGACCCAGGAGTACATCTTCATCCACAACGACTCGCTGGGCGGCTTCACCATCAACGGCCACGGCTTCCCGGCCACCGCGCCGATCGTGGCCAAGAAGGGCGAGCGCGTCCTCATCCGCTACATGAACGAGGGCGTGATGATGCATCCGTGGCACACCCACGGGTTCCGACAGCACGTCGTGGCTCGGGACGGCGCGCCCCTCGGATCGGCGGCCTTCTACGCCGACACGCTCGGCGTCAACCCGGGCGAGCGCTTCGACATCATCGTCGAGGCTGATCGCGTGGGCGTCTGGGCGCTGCACTGCCACATCCTGCCGCACGTCGAAGGGCTCGACGGCATGTTCGGGATGGTCACCGCGCTCGTCGTCACCGAGTGACCGCAAGGTCCACCTAGGATGGCCATGGGATTCTCGGCTTTCGACCCGGCCCTCGATGCAGCCGTGGTCGAGGTGCGGCCCTTCCAGACCATCCTCCTGGCGACCGACCTGACGGTGTCCTCGAGAGAGGCCACCGCTCGCGCCATCGACCTGGCCAGACGCCTGGGCGCCCGGCTGCTCATCGTGAACGTGCTGGACAAGCGGCGCCTCGCCGGCGGCGGCTCTCATGAACGCGTGGACCAGGCGCGCGCCGAGCGCGAGACGCATCTCGTCAAGGTGGTGCGCGACGCGCGCGCCGCGGGGGTCACGGCAGAGTTCCTGGTCTGGGAGGGCGATCCCGGCAGCTCCATCAGCGCGGCCGCGGACGCGGAGCATGCTGACCTCGTCGTCGTCGGGACTCGTGGCCGCAGCGGCGCCGGGCGGATGCTCCTGGGTTCCGTGTCTGATCATGTCGTGCGCAATGCCGGGTGCCCGGTCCTCGTGGTACGGCCTCCGAGCCGTCATGGCAGCAGTACGTAGAGGGCCCACGGCGAGGGGAGGGACCGCCGTACAGCGGGCGAGCCAGCGGCGATGGCTGCCATCCGTCGCGGTGGCGGCGAGCGTGGTCCTCGTCGCGCTGGGTTCGTCATGGGCCGCGGCGGCCACACCGGCGGCCGACACCGAACTGGATGTCGTCCTCGACTCGACGCAGCACTGGGTAGGGACGAACGACGTGCTTCTGAGCGTCTATGACAGCGAGGGGACGTCGCTTGCGGAGTCCGCGCACCCGCTGCTCCTGGAGTTGAGCGGGCCCTCCGGCCAGCGCCTGGCGGTGGAGCCTGCCATCGAGCAGTTCGCGACCTACGGGCGACGACTCTACCGGGCCCGCGTCCCTCTCGGCGAGGTGGGTCGCTGGGAGGTGCGCGCCAGCGCCGACGTGGCGGGCCGTTCCTTCACCGGCTCCACCATCCTGGATGTGTCGGCTGATGTGGGCACGCCGGCGCTCGGATCGAGCCGTGCCGGGAGGTGACACGCCGACCATGTTCGATGCCCACAGCCTCATGCACCACATCAGCTCGGACATCGAACCCCTTTCTGCCTTCTATACGTGGTCCCTCGATGACGCGCTGGCTCAGCACCAGCCGACCGTCTTCGTTCTGGACACCTATGCCGCCCGACCGAATGCCGCCTGCGGCGGCGCGCTCGGCCTGCTCCACGACGTGTTCATCGACTATCCGGGCTTGGTCGTCGTGCACGCGGAGCCATACCTGACCACGCCCGGTTCGGATGGCATGCTCCAGCTCGAACCACCCGGCGGACCGCCCGTGCTGACCGACTACGCTACCGCCTGGGGCATCGCCGATCCGCCGTGGGTCTTCGTCATCGACCGCGACGGCCACCTCCAGGCAAAGTTCAACGGCGTCGTCGGAAGCGACGAGCTGCGCGCCGCCCTGGCCTCAGTCACCACGTGGCGGCCAGCGGCCTGACCTTCAGACTCCAGCGGCTCGCACGTTGCCCAGCGCGGCCTCAGCCTCTGCCACGCGGGCCAGGATGGCGTCTCGCATCTGGTCCAGGCCGGCGTTGATGGCATTGCTGGCGGTGGCGATGGTGGTGAGACGGGTCTTCAGGGCGCGCAGGGCCTCCAGCTCGGGGCTGATGCGCGCGAGAGCCTCCCTGACCACGGCCGCCTCGACCTCGGTGGCGGCCTCGCGGACCGTGCTGACGGCCAGCAATCGGGCCAGTCGAAGGGCGGCCTCCAGCGTGGCTGGCTCTGGCGCCTGCGGATCGAGGGCACAGAAGACGCTGCCCTGGCGCACGTCGAATGGTGCGATGCCGGCGGGCGCATGGGTGGTGCTGAAGACGACGAGGGCCACGGCCGCGTCCCTGTTGCGCCGTGCCTCCTCCAGCTCCTCACGCATGGCCCGACCGGAGATGGAGCGATCCTTGCACTCGACGACGACCCGCAGGCAGGCGCCGTTGACGGTCCTTGGGTCCAGCGTGATGACGAAGTCCCCTTTGCGAGAGCGCAGCATGTCTCCGGCGGCGTCCGAGGTGCGTTCCAGCAGGTGGTCCGTGCCGCGCAGCGAGTGAGCCAGGAGGTCCTCGATGAGGTCTTCGAAGTCCGCGCCCTTGGCGGCCGACCGCGCCCGCTCGCTGGCACGAGCATTGGCGGCGGCCTCGATGGCCGCGAGCCGTTCGTTGAGCTGCTCGAATCCTTTCGACACCTCCGTGCGGAACTGGTGCAGTGGCGAGCCGAGTCGCGTGGGGTCGAGCAGCTGCGCCAGGCGGGACGCGTCACCGTCGAAGTAGCTGCCCAGTAGCAGGCGCATCCGGCCGATGGCGGAGTCCCGCCGCTCCCCGTCGAAGAGGTCGCGGGTGAAGGTGCGCAGCTCGCCCCGGTCGCCCAGGAAGGCCTCCAGCGTGCGCGGCAGGCGGCCCTCGACGTCCGCGAAGTTGGCGCGCAGGATCTCATCCACCTGGGCTGCGACCCGGTCGTTCATGGCCTCGGCCTGGCGCATCATGGCCTCGAACTCGCGGCGCACCAGGTCCACGTCCAGCGAGGCACCGGCGTCCTGCAGCGCGATCAGCCCGATGCGGATGGCCCGCGCCAGCAGCGCCGCATGGTCGGCCTCCGGGCGAGTGCGCATGAACGTCGCCAGGCCTGTATCGGCGATGGTGAGGTTCTCGACGAGGATGTGCTCCCCGGATACCTGGACGCGCTCCCTGGCGCGCCCGGCGGCCGGCAACTGGAGGAGGGTGGCTGCTTCCATGTCGGCATGCTCGGGTGCGGGCGTGCCAGCTTGGGTGGCACGGACTCGGTAGGCTGGTCGAGATGAGGGTCATCCTGGCCCCGGGCGCCTCCGGGCGGCCGGGCTCGATGGAGCCGCACGTGCAGGGCCTGGCCGAGCGCGGCATCAGCGCCACGGCCATCGTCCTGCCGCTGCGGAGGGCGGAGGCGGCTGTGGGAGCCTACCGCACAGGCCGTCGCGTCGGTCGTGCCACCGGATGAGCGCCCCATCATCGGTGGCCAGTCGTACGGCGGACGGGTCGCCAGCCTGCTCGCGGCCGCCGACGTTGGCGCATACGCCGGGCTGGTGTGCTTCAGCTACCCGCTCCACCGCCCGGGCGATCCTGATTGGCTGGCCCGCACCGCCCATTGGCCGTCGCTGCACCTGCCCGTGCTGCTCCTGTCCGGCGAGGCCGATCCCTTCGCTCGCGTCGATCTCCTGCGACGGGCATGCCAGGAGCGGCTGGCCAGCGCGGAGCTGGTCACGTACCCGGGTGTCGGCCACGCACTGCGACCGGTCCTGTCGGACGCGCTCGACCGCGTGGCGGCCTTCGCCAGGACCGTCGCGCGCACCGGCGACCGCTAGTCCGTCCTCGGAGTGCGGGCCGCTCGGCGCAGCACAGGACCGGCCGGTGGCACGCGCAACGACGAGCCCACCGGCATGACGCGCACGATCGTCTGCGGAGACATGCGTCGCACCAGTTGGGCGAACTGGTGCGGCGGGTCGATGCGGGTCGACGGCCGCATCCATCGAAAGCCGAGCGGATGGAGCGTGCCCCAGTGGATGGGCACCGCGTAGCGAGGCTGGATGGCGGCCACGGCTCGCGCTGCACCAAAGGGGTCAAGATGCTCGCCAGGCTTGGCCGTCGGTCCCCAGCCCCAGACGGGCAGCAGCGCCAGGTCGAGGCCGACGCCCAGGTCGGCCATGCCCGGGAAGAAGGCGGTGTCGCCCGCGAAGTAGTAGTGCTGCGAGCCGTGGATGATGAAGCCGAGAGATCGCTCGGTGCCGCCCACGGGCGGGCCGAAGCCACGGTGCTCAGCATGCACGGCTTCCACGTGGACCCCTGCCACCTGGACGTCGTCACCGACGTCTACTTCCGTGACACGCAGGAAGCCGCGCCGGCGCAGACCCGTCCCCATGCCCCGTGGCACGACGAGGCTCGTCTCCGTCCCCAGCATGCGCAGCGAACCGTGATCGAGGTGATCCCAGTGCGAATGCGAGATGAGCACCACGTCCGCGCCCGTCCAGTGTGCCTCTTCGACTGGTCCTCGCATGCGCACCAACGGTCCGACGCGGCTACGCAGGATGGGGTCGGTGAGGATACGCACCCCGTCCATGTCGATGACGATCGTGGCGTGCCCGAGGAACGTCACCTGCGGGTCGGCATCACGATCCATGCTGCCAGTATCGTCCAACGCGCGGGCCGCCATCGGAGCTACCATCGGGACGTGGTCGGCCAAGACGTGATCCGCAGCGCACCCAAGGTGTTGCTCCACGACCATCTCGACGGAGGGCTGCGCCCGCAGACGGTCATCGACCTGGCGCAGGACTCGGGCTACGTTGACCTGCCCACGGAGGACCCCGGGGAGCTGGGACGCTGGTTCCGATCAGGCGCGGACCGCAAGTCCCTCGAGCTGTACCTCGAGGGGTTCCGGCACACCGTGGCCGTCATGCAGACGCCGCGAGGCCATCGCCCGGGTGGCCTCTGAGTGTGCCCAGGACCTGGCCGCCGACGGCATCGTCTACGCGGAGGTCCGCTACGCGCCCGGAGCTGTCCACCCAGGGGGGCCTCTCCCTGGACGCCGTCATGGAGGCGTGGCTGGCGGGCTTCGAGCAGGGTGCTGCGGCCGCCGCACGCAGCCGGACGCCCCATCGTCATCCGCGCCATCGTGACGGCCATGCGCCAGTTCGCCCGATCGGTCGAGATCGCCGAGCTGTCCGTTCGCTACCGCGACCATGGCGTGGTGGGTTTCGACATCGCCGGGCCGGAGGCAGGCTTCCCGCCCAGCCGCCATCTGGATGCCTTCCAGCTCATCCACCATGCCAACTTCCACGTCACCATCCACGCCGGTGAGGCCTTCGGCCTGCCCTCCATCTGGGAGGCGCTCCAGTGGTGCGGCGCGGAACGCCTGGGACATGGAGTGCGCATCGTGGACGACATCACGGTCGATCCGGACGGCGAGATCACGCATGGGCCGACTTGCCCAGTTCGTGCGCGACGTGCGCGTGCCGCTGGAGATGTGCCCCACGTCCAACGTGCACACCGGTGCCGTGCCATCCATCGAGGCGCATCCCATCGACCTCCTCCGGCGCCTCCGCTTCCGGGTCACCGTCAACACGGACAATCGCCTCATGAGCGGCGTCAGCCTGAGCGATGAGTTCGTCTCGCTGGTGGCACGACCTTCGGGCTGAGCCTGGACGAGATGCAATGGCTGTCCACGAACGCCATGAAGTCCTCCTTCCTGGCCTTCGACGAGCGCCTGCGACTCATCAACGGCGTCATCAAGCCGGGGTACGAGCGACTCAAGGCCGAGCAGTTGGCGCGCTCCCCGACACTCGTCTAGCTGACTCCGCCGCTCAGGCGGCCAGGTCCGATCGTGTCTCCGAGTCGTCCGCGAGACGCACCGTCGTGCCACAGGATGGGCACTCCAGTTCCTCGATGGACCCGAAGGCGGCCAGCGACAGCTCAGCGTCCTCGTCGCACCAGGGGCAAGCGACCGTCATCATCCCGGAGCACCTCCTGCGCATCCTTCCGGCTCCTTCTGCCGGCCGGCTCGCGCAGAGACTCTCGGTCGGTCGTGCCAGCTTGCCTGGCACGACCCCACGATCGGACATGCAAGAGCCCGGCTGGACCGCCGCTGCGGATCCCAAGTGACTGGCGGACCAGCCTCTCCGGTTCCGTTTCGAGGGCCCCTCCGGGCTGATGAGTACGCTAGGGTGGCGGGTCCGTCAGGGCAAGGGCCTTATCCACCAGTTTCGGCCGCTGGATGCGACCTTGTCCACGATCGATCCACACCCGGCAGGCCACGCCCCACGCAGGCCGCGCCCTTCGTGGGCAGACTGGGGCGCTCTGGTCGATGATGGCGGGCGACATGTCACTCCCGGTCATCGTCCTCGCAACCGCGCCGCCCGGCACTGCCGCGCGTCGCCCGGCCAGACTCGGGCTGCTGGGGGCGATCGCCGGCGCAGCGTTCCTGGTGGCGGTCGTCCTGGGTGCCCTGGCGCCGGCGGCACTGGCGCAGTCCGCAGAGCCGGAAGCATCGCCGTCCCTCGACCCTGTGCTCATGGCCGAGGCCCTCCGGCATCCTGGGCGATCACTACGTCGACGAGGATGCCCTGACCACGCCGGACCTCACGGCTGGGGCCATCCGCGGCATGCTCGAGGCGCTCGGGGACGAGGGGCACACGGAGTACCTCACGGCAGAGGAATACGCGGCAGAACGGGACGCCTTGGACGGACGCGTCCTGGGCATCGGTGTGGTCCTCGACCAGCGTTCCCGGGCACCGCTCATCATCTCGGTCATCGACGGCTCGCCGGCCGATCGTGCCGGCCTCCGGGCGGGCGACGTCATCAGCAGTGTCGATGACGTGGAGGCGTCACGCCTGCCGCTCGACGACCTCGTCAGCCTGGTCCGCGGGGCGGCCGGTAGCCGCGTTCACCTTGGTGTGGAACGGCCGGGTGAGCCGGAGCGGCTCGAGTTCGACATCGTCCGCGAGGACGTCGACGTCGAGCCGGCGAGCTGGGCCCGGGTGCCCGGCAGCGATGTCGCGGTCGTGCGCATCGTGCAGTTCTCGCAGGCAGCCGGAGAGCGCGTCCGGGCGGCCATCGAGGCCGCGCTGGCCGACGGCGCCGGCGGTATCGTGCTCGACCTGCGTGGCAACCCCGGGGGACTGGTGCAGGAGGCCCTGGAGGTGGCGTCCGCCTTCCTGGACGGCGGCGTGGGCTACCAGGAAGCGGGCCGAGATGCGACCGCACGCGACGTGCTCATCCCGACGGGCCGCGTCATCGCTGCGGACATCCCGGTGAACGTGTTGGTCGACTACGCGACGGCCAGCAGCGCTGAGATCCTGGCGGCGGCCCTGCGGGACAACGGACGTGCTGCCATCGTGGGTGAGCCGACCTACGGCACCGGCACGGTGCTGAACACGTTCGCTCTTTCCGACGGCTCGGCCCTCAAGGTTGGCGTACGTTCCTGGCTGACCCCACGCGGAGCGACCGTCTTCCGCGTCGGTGTCCAACCTGACCACGATGTCGAGGCGGCACCCGGCGTGGCTTTGCTGCGGCCTGCCGACCTGGTGGGTATGACGACCGAGGCCTTCACCGCCAGCGGCGACCTCGCCCTGCGTCGGGCCGTCGGTCTGCTGGAGCCCCTGGCCGCCGGCTAGGTCGCCCGACCTCCGGGACCTTGGTCCTGTTGTCCGCGCGCACCGCGCCGGGCAGGCTTGGCTGGACCTGTCCAGCCAAGAGCGATGGAGGATCCGTGCCCGACCGCGCCCGCGTGCCCGTGCGGCGAATGCTGCCTGTCGCCGTCGCCTCGACGCTCCTCCTGGGGCTGCTGGCAGCAGGCCTGCTCAGTGCCGTCGGCGCCGCCCCGGCCGTAGCCGGCGATGCGTCACGGCGGGACCAGGTGCGCTTCATGTGGGCCATGGCGGGCCAGGAGTCGGGCTGGGACTACTTCGCCCGCAACGCCTCGTCGGGGGCCTTCGGGAAGTACCAGATCATGCCCTTCAACTGGCCGGTCTGGGCTGCGCAGTACCTGGGCGATGCTCGCGCCGACCAGACGCCCTGGAACCAGGAGATGGTCGCCCACGGCAAGCTTCGCGACCTCTACGGCTGGCTCGGCTCCTGGAAGCGCGTGGCCTACTGGTGGCTGACCGGACGGACGGATCGGAACGAGCGGCGCTGGTCGGCCTACGCCCGGGGCTACGTCGAGAACATCATGCGTCTGCGCGCTCAGGCGCCCGCCGATGCGGGCGACCTGCCCGTGCGCACGAGCTCGCGCGCTGACCGAGGTGACTGGCGACGGGCGGCGCAGGACGTGAGGCTACGGTCCCGGCCGGCGGGATCGCCCTGGCGCCGGGGAGGGCGGGTCCGGGAGGGCGCGGTCGTCTGGGTGCATCGTGCGGCCGTGAGGGGCGGGCGCGTGCGCTGGATCGGCGTGACGACGCACGACGGTCGGTTCGGTTGGCTGCCACAAGCACGCTCACTGCCGTCGGCGCGGCCCCCGGGAGGGCGGGCCTGGCACGACATCCGCGATCGAGGAGGTCCTGAGGCGGCGGTGGACCGTCGTCAAGTGCGCCCGCGCCCACGTTGAGCGGCCCGAAGGGGCCGCCCTCGCTACCCGACCTCGACGATGCGGTAGTG
Source organism: uncultured Chloroflexia bacterium (assembly GCA_963805585.1). Taxonomy (GTDB): domain Bacteria; phylum Chloroflexota; class Limnocylindria; order Limnocylindrales; family CSP1-4; genus JAFMJV01. The sequence continues at coordinate 83,578 of CAWDUR010000033.1, forward strand.
GATCTCGGCGGCGGGCGTGGTGACCGTGACCTCCTCTCCGGCGCGGCGGCCGAGAAGCGCGCGTCCGACCGGCGACGCCGCGCTGATCCGACCGCTTGCGGGGTCTGCCTCCGCCGAGCCGACGATGGTGAGTTCGCCGCTGGAACCGTCCACCTCGTAGCGCACACGTGACCCGAGGGCCACGGAGGTGCGCGTCTCGGAGCGGATGACGACCGCTGTCCTGAGGCGCCGCTCAAGCTCCTGGATGCGGCCCTCGAGGAACGACTGCTCGTTCCGCGCGGCTTCGTAATCGGCGTTCTCTCGGAGGTCGCCCAGTTCACGCGCGTGCTTGATGCGATCCACCACCTGCGGCCGTTCGATCTCGCGGAGTCGCTCGAGTTCGGTCTGCAGGGCCGCAAGCCCATCCGCGGTGAGATGCGTCGGTTGGTCGCGGTTCGGTCCGCCGGCGCCTCCGACCGTCGACGTGGTGGCTGTCCGCCTCGCCGCGCGCGGCGGCGTGGATGGGGTCGAGGGTGCTCGCCGGCGGATGGTGGCGGAGGCGTCCGAGCGTCGAACGTTCGACGGCCTGTCAGGAGTGGCCTCAAGGCTGAGCAGCGATCCGCTCAGGCCGGTCACAGCAGCAGAGTCGGTTGCCGAGCCCAGGTTCGCCCAGGGCAGCGCCACCGGCTCGTCCGTGTGGCGAAGCGGAAGGCCCGTGGGAAGATGCTCGGCGAAGGCGCCCAGGAGGGCGTCCTCGTACTCTTCGTGCGCATCGGTCACCGCCCACCAGATGCGCAGCCGCGGCAGGTCCCGCAGCGTCTTGAGCCAGTGTCCGCCCGGGTGGGGACGGCGATGCCCCAGCTCGGTGCCGTAGAGGGCCGCCACGCGGCCGGCGAGGCTCTTGCCGGTGCGACCCACGTAGAGCAGGCTTTGTCCTGCGATCCAGAACGACGCCAGACGGTTCGCCAGCAGGTTGGGAGTGGGCCGTTCGCCGTCGAGGCGCAGGTCCGGTACGCGCTCCAGCCAGCGCCGGACCGCGGCGAGATCGATGGGCGCTTGGGCCAGAGGAGCGTCGGTCTCGACCACGAAGACGCCCGGTGACTGGCTTGGCGGCGAGCTGCCCCAACGCGCCGGGCCATCGACGTCGAGCCCCAGGGAGCGCATCAGGCCTACGGTGGTCGTCGGGTCGGACATGCCGCAAGGGTGACACATGGAGCGCCATGGGCGCCTGTGAGGTCATCCGAGAGGTTCGCGCCCGGGTGGCGCTCGTCCGCCGCTGCGTCGTCGGACGGCCGCTGGGTCGTCGGACGGTAGACTGGGCAGTCACCGACCTTGCCATCCGAGGAACGCGCCGAACATGCTGCGAACGACCGGCGGCCAGGGGCGAGACGTCCTGCACCGCGCCGAGGCGGTCGAGCGGGCGTCTCGGGTCCATGGCATCCACTATTCGCTCGCCTTCGACCTGTCCGAGGACCGCTCCTCGTACACCGGCCGGGCGCGGATCGACTTCGAGCTTCGTCCCGGCGCCGCCCCGCTCTTCCTGGACTTCCGGGGCACACCGGTGCGCCTCAGCGTCAACGGCAAACCGCAGGAGCCCGATCACCGGGACCATCGACTCTGGCTTCCGGATGAGCTGCTGGCGACCTCCAACCGCGTCGAAGTCGAGTATGAGAACGACTTCGACCTGAGCGGCGACGGTTTCCACCGCTTCGTCGATCCGGAGGATGGGGCGACCTACCTCTACACCAACTTCGAGCCCTTCGCGGCACACCGGTCCTTCCCGTGCTTCGACCAGCCGGATCTCAAGGCCCGCTTCGGACTCGTCGTCGTGGCGCCCGGGACCTGGACGGTGGTCTCTGCAGAGGAAGCCGCGGACTCCTCGGCCCTCCCCGACGGTCGGCGGCGTCATGTCTTCCCCGCCACACCGCCCTTCTCGACGTACCTGTTCCCGCTGCTGGCCGGCCCGTACGAGCGTATCGACGATCGACACGGCGAGCTCCGTCTCGGCGTCCTGGGTCGCCGCTCCATGCGCCGCGAGCTGGAAACCTCAGCGCCGGAGATCCTGGAGATCACCGCGCAGGGCATGGCCTACTACGCCGAGCTCTTCGGCCGGCCGTACCCCTTCGCCAAGTACGACCAGGTCTTCGTGCCGGAGTTCAACGCGGGTGCCATGGAGAACGTGGCAGCCGTCACCTTCGCCGACCAGTTCCTCTTTCGCGACCCTCCCACGTATGCCCAGCGCCTGACCCGAGGCGAGGTCATCCTCCACGAACTCGCCCACATGTGGTTCGGCGATCTGGTGACCATGCGCTGGTGGGATGACCTCTGGCTCAACGAGACGTTCGCCACGTACCTCTCCTATCGCTGCCTGGCCACGGCGACACGGTTCAGGGACGCTTGGCAGGTCTTCAACGGCGCGATGCGCCCAGCTGCCCATCGCCAGGACCAGCTCATCACGACGCACCCCGTGGCCACGGACGTGGAGCAGACCGACCAGGCGGTGGGCAACTTCGACGCCATCACCTACGAGAAGGGTGCCGCCATCATCAAACAGCTCGTGGCCGCCCTGGGTGAGGAGGCCTTCCGCACAGGACTGCGAACGTATTTCGATCGACACGCCTGGGGCAATGCGAGCCTTGCGGACTTCCTCGCCGCCCTCGGCCAAGCCGCCGACGAGCCTCTTGAGGAATGGGCAAGACTGTGGCTGCAGACCCCTTCGTTGAACACCATCGGCGTGCGCTGGTCACAGGCCGATGGGTGCATCCTCGACCTGGTGGTCGAGCAGGACGCGCCAGCGGAGCATCCCGTCCTGCGTCCCCACACCACGACCCTGGCCCTGGTCGACCAGCCGGCGCCGGGCGAGCCGTTGGAGGTCCATGGCCTGCCTGTCCGCATCATCGGCGAGCGGCTGTCCGTCGCGGAGGCCACTGGGCGACCCGCGCCTCTCTTCGTCTACCCGGACCTGGGCGATCACGACTACGCGCTCGTCCGGCTGGATCCGCGATCGCTGGCATTCGCGCTGGAGCGCCTGTCGGACCTCCCCGATCCGCTCCTGAGGCAGCAGGTCTGGTCCGCGCTCCACGAGATGGTCCGCGCCGGCTCGTTGCGCCCTGACGTCTACCTGGCGACGGTCCGTCGCTTCGCACCCGGGGAAGCCGACCAGGCGCTGCTGGCCACCATCCTCGAGCGCGCCGCCCTTGTGCTGAGGCGCTACCTGGCTGAGGAACGCGCACTCCACGAATCTCGACAGCTCGTGGCCGCGGCGGTGCAGGGAGCGCACTCGACATCGCCCCAGCTCCAGCTCATCTGGGCTCGGGCCGCCATCGCCTTGGCCGCCGATGCGGCCGATGTCGACCTGCTTCTCGGCCTGGCCGAGGACGGCTGGTCCGCCGAAGGCTTCAGGGTCGACCAGGAGATGCGCTGGTCGCTGGCCGTCAAGGCAGAAGCGCACGGCCTCGAAGGCGCCGCGGAGCGGTCAGCACGCGAGCTGCGGAAGGATCCCTCCGATCGCGGTCAGCGAGCCTTCATCCGTGCCCAGACCAGCCGTCCCGATGCCGACGTCAAGTCGGCCGCATGGCAGCGCATCAACGGCCAGGGTTACGGCTCCGACTATCTGACGCGGGCAGCCATCCGCGGTTTCCAATGGGTCCACCAGCGCACGCTCCTGGCCCCCTTCCGTGAACCGTTCTACGCGCAGCTGGGCTCGATCTTCGCCACCCGAGATCATGCCTTCGCAGGGTCCTACGCTCGAGGCCTGGTGCCGGATCGCTGGGCCGAACCAGCGGAGCTTGAGCGCCTGCGGGCCTTCCGGGCGGGCCTCTCCGAGCACGAGGTCCTGCTGCGTCGCCACATCGACGAGATCTCGGACGATCTGGCCCGGGACATCCGGGTGCGCTCGTTCGCGGCGGCCTCCTAGCGGTTTCGGCTGGCCCCGTGCACCCGCCCGCGGGTTCCGGCTGAGGCTGGTGCGCCACGGCCTCGTCCGCCTCGGCTGGCTGAACGCATGGCCCGGGAGCTGGGATCCACCTCGAAGCCTCGGACCTGGCGGACCGGCAGGTCCCGCTTCAGCAGCCGGTTGATGGACTTCAGCTGATCCTCCTCTTCGAAGGAGACGAGCGAGATGGCCAGGCCCTCCATGCCTGCCCGGCCCGTGCGGCCGATGCGGTGCACGTAGTCCTCCGGGTCGCCTGGGATCTCGAAGTTCACGACCACCGGCAACGCCTCGATGTCCAGCCCACGTGCGGCAACGTCCGTGGCCACCAGGACGCGCACCTCACCCGACTTGAATTGCTCCAGCGCCCGCTCCCGCTCCGGCTGACTGCGGTCGCCATGGATGGCGGTGGCGGCCACGCCGTCGCGGTCGAGCTGGGCCGCGAGCCGGCGTGTCATCTGCTTGGTGCGCGTGAAGACGAGGACCTGGTGCAGGTCCCTCGAGCGCACCAGGTAGGCCAGCAGTTCGCGCTTCCGGTCAGCCTCCACCAGATAGGCGATCTGGTCGACCAACTCGGCCGCCGAGATGGTCGGAGCCACGTCCACCGATGCCGGGTCGGTGAGGAAGGTGCTCGCCAGCGAACGGATCTCGGCACTCAGGGTGGCCGAGAAGAGGAGGCCCTGCCGCTGTGCCGGGAGGAGCGCCAGGATGCGCCGGATGTCGTCGATGAAGCCCATGTCCAGCATGCGGTCGGCCTCGTCGAGGACGAGGACCTCGACCTGCCCGAGGTTCAGGGTGCGGCTGCCGGCATGATCGAGCAGCCGCCCCGGCGTGGCCACGACGATCTCCACGCCGGACAGCAGGTCGCGCTCCTGGGGGCCCATGGGCACACCGCCATAGACGATGGTCGAGCGCAGGCCGACGTGGCGGCCATAGGTCCTGAAGGATTCGTGGACCTGGATGGCCAGCTCTCGCGTGGGCGCCACGACCAGCACGCGGATGGGATGGCGCGCCGGAGAGAACGACGTGTTGGCGTGGACCTTCATGCGTTCCAGGATGGGCAGGGCGAAGGCGGCGGTCTTGCCCGTGCCCGTCTGCGCGCGGGCCATGAGATCCCGGCCCGACAGGACGATGGGGATGGCCTGGCGTTGGATCGGCGTGGGCTCCGTGTAGCCCTCGTCGGCCACGGCACGGAGGAGCTCCGGGCTGAGGCCCATTCCTTCGAATGACATGCACATCCTCTGGGTCGTCTGTGTCACCCACCCCGCAGGGCCAGGTCCAGGGTTGACACGTTCGGTTGGCGCTGTGGGCGCAAGGCACCGACCCAGAGGTGCCGATCCAGCGGTCGAGAGAGCGCGTCGCTGCGTTGGACAGCCAGTGTAGTCGCTGGCGTTCAGGCCGGGGTCGTCCGGTGTGCGGAGTGGGGCCGGTCCGGTGAGCGGTCAGTGCAGGCGGCGACCGGACGCCTCGAGCGCCGGCTCCCGGAGGGTCCGCTGGAGGCCGCAGATCGGGCAGACCGCGCGCTGGCCGGACGGGTCCGGCACCAGGAAGGTGGTGCAGCCGTTGGTGCTGCAGAAGAGGCGGTGCGGAGCGGCCCGGCGCAGGCGGCGTTGCGCCTGGGCCCGTCGACTCAGCGAGGCCGGGGTATTGGGGGTACGGGAGAGCATCTTTTCCTTTCGGCCCGGGGGCGCGAAGATCGCGCTCTCGACCTGGCCAGTGGCTGTTGGGTGCCGCTCGTCGCATCCCGCGGGTGTGAGCGGTCGGTCGGGGGTCGAGGGCTGCGGGAGCACCATGATGTTCGTGCTCGACCGCGCGTCGACCGGGGATGTTCCACGCAGCATAGCGCATGCCGCGCAGTCGTGCCCCGGCTGATGGTCAGGGTACTCTTGGGACATGAACGTGACGCCACCCCAGGCACTGCCCTTCAGCGGCGATCCACGTGCTGACGAGCTGCTGGCCCGGGAGCCGATCGCGCTGCTGATCGGCTTCGTCCTGGACCAGCAGGTGACCGTGCAGAAGGCCTTCGGCGGGCCGTATGAGCTGCAGCGTCGCATCGGCAGCATCGCGGCCGCGGACCTCGCCGTCATGGACCCAGGAGAGCTGGAGGCAGCTTTCCGTGCCGCCCCGGCGCTGCATCGCTTCCCTGCGGACATGGCCCGCCGGACGCGAGGATCTGTGTGCCGCCATCGTGGAGACCTACGAAGGCGATGCCTCGCGCATCTGGACGGAGGCTGCTGACGGTCCCGACCTCGAGGCTCGACTCCTGGCGCTGCCGGGCATCGGCCCCATGAAGGCCAAGGCGCTGCTGGTGGTCCTGGCCAGGCGCTTCGGCCTGCGGTTGCCGGGACTCGAGGCGCTGCTGCCTGACCACCCCACCCTCGGGGACGTCGATTCGCCAGAAGCCCTGGCGGCTTACCAGGCCCAGAAGCGCGCGGCCCGCCAGACCCGGCCGGTGTGACCTGCGCACGGGGTCTTCACAGGCGGCAGCGCCGGGTGTAGATTGGCCGTGGAGGTAAGGCTGATCGCATGGTCGATCCCCGCAGCCGGCGTGGCCGGACCAGTCGGAGCCCCAAGACCCTGGTTGGGTCTGCGGTGCTGCCGCGAACCGCGGATGGATCGCGCGGGATGAGCAACCTCTGCAGCGTGCCCCGAGCGGGCAACATCTCTTCCGACACCCGAGCCGGCTGATCCGCGCGGTCGGGGACGGGCACCGTGTGCCGCGTATCCGCCGCGCTGCCAGATCGCTGCCCGACCCACGCAGGATGGCGTGGGTCGATCGATTCGGCGGGGCCATGCCGCCGTCAGGCGGCAGCCGCCCGGCGCAGGGCCGCATGCAGGGCACGGACCGCCTCACCGGGTCGACCGGAGCCGATGGCCTCGCCATCCAGCCGCACGATGGGCATGACCTCCCGGATGGACGACGACGTGAAGGCCTCCTCAGCCGAGGCCAGGTCCAGGAGGGGATACCAACCTTCCGCGGTAGCAAGGCCGCACTCCGAAGCCAGGCGCAGGACGTAGGCCCGCGTCACGCCTGCCAGGATGCCCAGGTCCAAGGCCGGTGTGAAGAGGGTGTCACCTCGGCGCCACCAGACGTTGGTCGTGGGTCCTTCGAGCACCGATCCATCAGCTGCCACGAAGATGGCGTCCCCAGCGCCACGGCGCACGGCTTCCTCGTGGGCCGCCATGTTGACCGCATAGGAGGTGGACTTCACGCCCGTCAGCAGCCACGGCGCATCCTGCCGAGCGCGTGGATCCGTGCCCAGCCGGAGCGAGACGACCCCGATGCCTTGCGCGCGCAGTGTCTCCAGGTCGATGGGCAGCGCCCCGACGATCGCCAGGGCCACCGGGAGCCCTCCCTCGCGACCGCCGGTGAGCGTCAGGCGCAGCGTGCAGTCGGCCACACCGGCGGCCGTGATGGCCTCACTGGCCAGGCTCGACAGGGCCTCGAGGTCCGGCACGGCCAGGTGCATGCGGGCGGCCGACGCGGCCAGGCGCGCCAGGTGCTCGGGCATGGCGAAGGGCCGTCCGGCGTAGACCCGCAGGGTCTCGAAGGCTGCCAGGCCTCGCAGCAGGCCGCGGTCGTCAGCGTGGATGACGGGTCTGTCGGGGTCGATCACACCCTGTCCCAGGACCGCCACGGCGAGCGGGCGGGCCGGGTCGTTCAGTCGTCCGGAGGTGCCCAGTGCGCCGCCTTGATGGCCTCCAGCAGGGGGCGTGCCTTGGTCCATGATTCCTCCACTTCGCTCGATGGGTCGGAGTCCCAGACCACGCCGCCGCCGACCCAGAGATGGATGCGCTCGGCGCGGATGGCGAAGGTCCGGATGGTCAGGGCAAGCTCGAAGTCACCGTTGGGCCAGACGGTGCCCAGGGCGCCCATGGCCGCTCCGCGGCCGACGGGCTCGAGGGCGTTGATGTGGTCGAGAGCGGCGATCTTGGGCGCGCCTGTCACGGAACCACCCGGGAACAGAGCCTGCATCGCTGCGGCCCATGACACGTCCGGGCGCACGCGGCCCTCGACTCGCGAGACGAGATGCTCCACGCCGGCCATGCGACGGACGGACATCAGCTCGGGCCAGCGCACGGATCCCGGCTCGCAGATGGCACCCAGGTCATTGCGCTCGAGGTCCACGATCATGACGTGCTCGGCGGCATCCTTGGCTGAGGCACGCAGCTCGGCCGCATCGCCGCGCGGGCGCGTGCCCTTGATGGGCATCGTCCAGACGCTGTCGCCGCGGCGCGCCAGGAAGAGCTCCGGTGAGGCTGAGACGATGGACCAGTCCGAGCCGTGGAATGGCCGTCCATGCAACGGGCGAAGGGCAACCATGGCGCGCGCCAGGCCTTCGGCCACGGCCGCCGGCTGGCCGTCGACAGGCGCCGAGAGGTGCTGCACCAGGTTGACCTGGTAGACGTCGCCGGCGGCGATGGCCTGCCGTGCCCTCCGAACGGCCTCGGCGTATCCGTCGGCTGGCCAGGTCGTCTCCCAGGGGCCCACCTGCCAGGTCCCAGCGGCGGCCGGAGGCAGTGGTTCATGCGCGGCCTCGAAGATCCGGCAGGCGGCCAGCGGCAGGGCGACCGGCTCCGGCCGGGCGGGACGATGGCTGCGGCGCAGGGTCTCAGAGAGGGCATAGCCGAGATAGACCTGGGCACGTCGACCAGCCGCGCCTCCAGCTGCGGCAGCTGAAGAAGCCGGCGCCTCGGAGATGCGCCTCGATCGCCTGAAGTGCCCCCGGGGCCTCGTGGACCTCCAGGAGCGGGCTGGTCGCGGCGTCGCTCACCACGGGTCGGGATTGGGCTCGCCGCGCGGCGGGTGGAAGCGCACGATGACACGCCCCGCCTGCGACGCTGGCCGGTCCGTGAGAAGGTCGAAGGCGCCCGGAAAGCGCTGTTGAAGCGCCACCCGCAGGGCTGGCAGCGTCCGCTCCAGGAGCGCGATATCGGCCACCCCTCTCGCCAGGTCCTCGACTTGCGCAGCCGGGCGGAACCGCGCGCGCACGACGATGGCCTCGAAACCGTCGGCCTGCCAGGCGATGCGGATGGAGCCGTCGTGCTCGAGCATGGTCTTCCATGGTATGCGGCACCGGCATTCCCCGGGGGCCATGGCCCCGAAACAGCCCCGACGGGACCGGCGGGGCGGTCATACTGCGCGCATGTTCGACGAACGACCCGACATCCAGGCTCGACTCGACGAGGAGCTCGTCGTCTGGATGACCACCGTCAGCCCAGCTGGTCGGCCCCAGTCCTCGCCGGTCTGGTTCCTCGTGCAGGGCGAGTCGGTCGTGGTCTACTCCCTGGCGCAGACGCCCCGGACGCGAAACATCGCGGTCAACCCCCACGTCTGCCTGAATCTCAACAGCACCCGAGAGGGCGGCGAGGTCGTCGTCATCGAGGGCCTCGCACGATCATCGCGGACGGCCCCCCGGCCGACCAGGATCCCGACTACGTGGCCAAGTACGAGTCGGCCATGGCGGGCCTGGGCATGACGGCTGCTTCATTCGCGACGGACTACCCGGTGCGCATCCACGTCCAGCCCACGCGCCTGCGGGCGTCCTGACCGGAGAGCGCCTAAGGGTCCCCTCCGACGCACGATGCCGGGCCCCGGACCGGGACCGGCGTGCCTCAGTGGATCTGGCCGCCGCCCGAGCCACGGTCGCGCAGGAACCGCTCGATCTCGCCGATGAGTTCGTCGCCCGAGGGCAGGCGGGCTTCGTCGACCATGCCTTCGAGGCGGGCGATGTAGGAACGCGTCGACTCGTCCGCGGCGGCTGCCGTGTCCAAGCGTGCGTCGATGCCCCGCGCCTCCAGCTCCAGCACGGCCGTGGTCAGGCTCTCGCCGACGTGACGTTCGACGGCCCGGATGAGCGCCACGGCCGCGGCGGGATACTCGCCGCTGACGTAGTGGGGCACCTGGGCGAAGTAGCCGACCGTCGGGATGCCCGCCTCCGCGACGGCCAGGTCGACGACCGAGACCGCGGCCGCCGGCACCTTCATGGCAGCCTGCCGGCCCGGGCTCGATGCCTCCCTTCAACAGCCCCTCGCGCGACTCGATGCCCAGCACTGGGACCGGGCGCGTGTGAGGGACAGCGGCGGGGATGGCACCCAGCGTCAGCCACTCGGTGACGCCCAGGTCCTCGGCCAGCATGACCATCTCGGCGGCCAGCTCGCGCCAGCGGTAGTCGGGCTCCGGCCCGCTCAGGACGAGCACGTCGCGCCGCGCGAAGCGTCGCTGGACGACGGCCAGCGCCGGCCAGTCGAGTTCGACGGGCCGGCCGTCCACGATATGCAGGGTCGGTCGCCGGGAGCGGTAGTCGTAGAGACCGTCGACGTCCAGGCGCGCGATGGTCGTGGCTCCTTCAGCCAGCAGGGCGGCGGCGCTCGTGGCGGCCGACCCGGCGTCGACCCAGGCGTCCAGGGCCATGACCATCAGTGGGTCGTCGAGCTCGGGATGGTCGAGCAGATGGTAGAGCGTCACGCTTACAGGATATGGGCAAGGCCGGTCGGCCGCTGCCGTTTCTCCGCTGGCCTCGGCGAGTCGTTTGTGCAGCCGGCCCGGCTCTTCAGCGTGGCCGGGTTCGCTGCTGGACCCGGGCCAGGGCGGCATCCCAGCCGGCATCGAAGGCTCGGCCGGGCTCGTCGAGGTCGACGACCACCGGGGCATGGTCGGATGGCGTCGGTGGGCCCTTGCGGGCCTCCCGGTCGATCTCCGCCCAGACGACTCGGTCGGCCACCGGCTGGCTGCCGTAGAGCAGGTCGATGCGCATGCCTTCGTTGCGGTGGAACATGCCGGCACGGTAGTCGTACCAGCTGAAGCGGTCCGTGGCCGGCTGCCGAAGGCGGTAGAGGTCACTGCAGACCCCACTCCCGCAGGCGCGCCAGAGCCGCTCGCTCGGGGGCGGAGACGTGAGTGCTGCCGTGGGCGCGCGCCGCGTCCCAGACGTCGTCGTCGCTGGGGGTGACATTGAGGTCCCCGCCCAACACGATGGCCTCGCCGGGGTCCGCTGTACTCCGCAGCCAGTCGGCCAGGTGCTCGAACCAGCGCAGCTTGCCCTCGTACCAGACCGAGTCGAGCTGCCGGCCGTTGGGCGCGTAGAGGCTGACGACGCGGATGCCGCCGGCCACCGCGCTGACCATGCGCGCTTCGACGAAGGGGTCGAAGGCCTCGCGCCTCGACCTCCAGGCTCGCGGCCCGTCGACTGTCGCGGACCGGTCCAACCCCGAAGTTGACGACCACGGGGCCCTCGAGGCCGACCCGGCTGGCGATGGCGACACCGTTCCAGCGACCCTCGCCGTGATGTAGCAGCTCGTAGCCGGCCATCCTGAAAGCCATCGCTGGCACATCGTCGTCGGCCAGCTTGGTCTCCTGCAGGAGCAGGACGTCCGGTGCTGCGCGCTCGAGCCAGGCTTGCACGGCATCCAGTCGCGCCATCAGCGAGTTGACGTTCCAGGTGGCGATGCGCACGACGATCGAGGGTAGCCCGTCAGGCGGGAGCCAGTCAGGGTCTGCCGTCGCTCAGCTGCAGCCGCTCGTGGCGCCGCAGTTCAGGCACTTGTAGCAGCTGCCGCTGCGCACCATGATGCTGCCGCAGTCCATGCAGGACGGTGAGTCGGCGCTCACCGAGAAGGCTACGCGCTGGCCGACTCCCAGGGAGGCGATGACGCTCCCGCTGCCGTTGCCGCCCACCGCGATGGGCGCCGCCGTGGCCTCTGATGCGGCCGCGATCGATCGTGCCGCCGTGCGCGTGGATCGAGGTCGCCGGCCGGTCACCGCCCGCTCCCCCTGAGGAGGGCGAGGAAGCGGGCGGGAGAGCGGCCATCGGAGTGGTCCTCGACGCCAGGCGGGAGGACTGCCAGTTCCGGCATCAGAGCGGCGTCATCCGGTGCTTCCGCCACGACGACCCCTCCCAGGATGCCAAGGGCGTCGCGGTCCTCCTTGGAGAGGAAGCGGCTGCCCATCCAGCGGAAGATGTAGTCCACCGTCGACTTGGCGATGGGCACCTCGGGATTGCCGGTGAAGCCGGATGGCTCGAAACGGACATGCGTGAACTTGCTGACCAGGTCGCGCAGCGGCACGCCGTACTGCAGGGCGATGGAGGTCATGGTGGCCAGCGTGTCCATGAGGCCGCTGACCGTGGAGCCCTCCTTGGCCATCTTGAGGAAGATCTCGCCAGGCGTGCCGTCCGGGTAGAGGCCCACGGTGACGTAGCCTTCGTGTCCGGCCACCTGGAACTTGTGGGTCACGGCACGGCGCTCGTCCGGCAGGCGGCGCCGGTATGGCTTGGGTTCCCCGGTGAGCCCCAGGCCCGGCGCCTCGCCTGCCGTGGGGACGGTCACCTCGGCGTCGGCTGCCTTCTTCTTGCCGGTCGAGAGGGGCTGGCTGCGCTTGGAGCCATCGCGGTAGATGGCGATGGCCTTGAGGCCCAGTCTCCAGCCCTGCAGGTAGACGTCCTCGATATCTTCAGCCGTGGCGTGCTCCGGCATGTTGACGGTCTTGCTGATGGCGCCCGAGAGGAAGGGCTGCGTGGCGGCCATCATGCGCAGGTGCCCCATGTGGTGGATGGAGCGCTCACCATTGACGGGCTTGAAGGCGCAGTCGAAGACCGCCAGATGCTCCGGCCGCAGGGCAGGGGCACCCTCGATGGTCTCGTGCTCATCGATGTGGGCCACGATGGCTTCCACGTCATCCGGGCCGTAGCCCAGCCGACGCAGGGCCGCGGGCACGGTGCCGTTGACGATCTTGAGGAAGCCCTCGCCGACCAGCTTCTTGTACTTGATGAGGGCGATGTCCGGCTCGATGCCGGTCGTGTCGCAGTCCATCATGAAGGCGATGGTGCCCGTGGGCGCCAGGACGGTGACCTGGGCGTTGCGGTAGCCGTGTTGCTCGCCCAGTTGCAGCGCCTCGTCCCAGGCCAGCTGCGCGGCCTCCACCAGCGGTCGAGGGGTGACGCGCTCGTCGATGGCGTAGGCAGCCTCCCGGTGCTTGCGGATGACGCGCAGGAAGGGCCCCTCGTTGATGGCGTAGTCGTTGAAGGGACCACCGTGGTCGCGGGCGATGATGGCTGACTGCCGGTAGGCCTCACCGGTCATGATGGCCGTGATGGCACCGGCAAAGGCGCGCCCTTCGTCGGAGTCGTAGGCCAGGCCGCGGCTCATGAGCAGCGCCCCGAGGTTCGCGTAGCCCAGCCCGAGCGGCCGGAAGCGGTGCGAGTTCTCCTCGATCTGAGGCGTCGGGTAGGAAGCGTTGTCGACCAGGATCTCCTGGGCCGTGATGGTCAGGCGGGCGGCGAAGCGGAAGGCCAGCGGCATCGAATTCGCCGTCGGCATCGACGAACTTCATGAGGTTCAAGCGAGGCCAGGTTGCAGGAGGTGTCGTTGAGGAACGAGAACTCCGAGCAGGGATTGGTGGCGTACTGACGATCGCTGTTGGCGACCGGGTTCCAGTCGTTGATGGTGGTGTCGTACTGGATGCCGGGGTCACCGCAGAGTCCAGGCCGCCTCAGCCATGCGCCGGTAGATGAGGCGCGCGGGCCAGGTGCCCGCCGGGTCGCCGGTCGTGACCTCATGCGTGGTCCACTCAGCGTCCCGCTCGACCGCACGCATGAAGTCGTCCGAGACACGCACGCTGTGGTTGGCGTTCTGGAAGAAGACCGAGCCGTAGGCTTCACCCGTGAAGGACGCGTCGTAGCCGGCCTCGATGAGGGCCCACGCCTTGCGCTCCTCGCTGGCCTTCGAATCGACGAAGTCGAGGATGTCCGGGTGGCCCGCGTCGAGGATGACCATCTTTGCGGCGCGGCGCGTCTTGCCGCCAGACTTGACGACGCCGGCGAAGGCGTCGAAGCCCTTCATGAAGCTGACCGGTCCACTGGCGACGCCGCCGCCGGACATCTTCTCTCGCGAACCGCGGATGGTCGAGAGGTTGACACCGGCGCCGGAGCCGTACTTGAAGAGCATGGCCTCCGTCTTGGCCAGGTCCATGATCGAGGACATCGAGTCCTGCACCGAGTTGATGAAGCAGGCCGAGCACTGCGGTCGCGGCTCGACGCCGACGTTGAACCAGACCGGGCTGTTGAAGGCCATCTTCTGGTGCAGGAGCATGTGCGTCAGCTCTGCCCGGAAGGAGGCCAGGTCTTCGTCGCTGGCGAAGGTGTGTTGCGTGGCCGCCCAGGCGGCGATGGTGTCGACGACGCGGTCGATGAGTTGCTTGACGCTGTGCTCGCGCTGCGGCGATCCGATGTGCCCACGGAAGTACTTGCTGACCACGACGTTGGTGGCCAGCTGGCTCCAGAAGGTGGGCACCTCCACGTCAGCCTGCTCGAAGACAGCCTTTCCGGATTCGTTGGCGATGCTGGCGTGGCGGATCTCCCACGTCACCTCGTCGTAGGGGTGCACGCCGGGCGTCGTCCAGCGACGCTCGAAGGTGATGCCGCGCGAGGTCGCGCCGGTGAAGCGGTACTGCTCGTCCATGGCCAGCTTGGCGCTGCGCCGGCCACGCGCCTCGGTCGACCCAGAGCGCGTCGTCGCTGCGTGTTCCGCTGTGATCCTCCGGGCCCTGGCGACAGCTTCGCTCATGACCGTGCTCCTCTCCGCGTCCTGCGCAACGGCGACGACACCGGCACGCTGCCTCGTTCCCTGGTTCGATGGGTCCCCAAGCGCGGCGGTGGTGCAGGCCGACCATCGGAGGCCGTGACCCAAGGTTGGGTGCCGGCTGAGGCGGGCCTCCGACTTCGTGCTGGAGGGGCTCCCCCTAGGCGGGGAGCGTCACGACATCCTAGGCTGGGCTCGACGCGATGTCAAGACGCGTACCACTACATGTTGGGGTCGGAGTTCCCCGAGTACCACAACATGTAGTGCCTGGGGCCGGGATCGTACGGACGCTGTGGAGGACCTGTGGAAGACGTCCGTGGAAGGCCTGCGGACGACCGCCCTAGGCCTCGCGGAAGGGCGGCGCAGAGCTGCCGCGCACCTCGAGGGCGACGGGCAGCTCCACCTGGCGGGGTGTGCTCCGTCCGTCGCCCAGCTGATCGAGGAGCAGGTCGACGGAGGTGGCGGCGATGGCTGAGGTCGACTGTACGATCGTGGTCAGGGGAGGGGTCACATCCGCTCCGAAGGCGATGCCGTCGAATCCGACGACGGACAGGTCGCGGGGGATCTTCCAGTCCGGCCGCGTGGGCCGCACTGAGTGCCCCCAGGGCCATGAGGTCGTTCTCCGCGAAGACCGCGCTGGGACGCGGCCGTAGGGCCAGCAGCGCCTCCATGGCCGAGCGGCCCCCGGCAGCGCGGAAGTCGCCGCGCTCGACATGGGCAGCGTCGATAGCGATGCCCGCCTCGGCGAGGGCGCTTCGGAAGCCATCCAGTCGCCTGGCCGAGGTGCCCAGGCCGCCGGGCCCGGCGATGACACCGACGCTGCGGTGGCCCAGCTCGACGAGGTGCTGGCCGGCCAATCGGCCGCCGTGCTGGTTGGCGACCATGACCTGGGAGACGGGCAAGTCGTCGAGCTCGCGATCCACCACGATGGTCGGTGGGCCCGTGTCCACCAGGTGGCGCAGCTGTTCGGAAGGCTGGCTGGCCGCGACCAGCAGCAGGCCGTCCACCTTCTTGGAGAGGAGCACGTCGAGGTAGCGCACCTCCTTGCGCTCGTCGCCGTCCGAGTTGCAGATGATGGCGCTGTAGCCGGCCTCGAACAGGGCGTCCTCAAGCCAGCGACCGAGATCCCCGAAGAAGGGGTTTGCGATGTCCGGCAGGATGACACCGACCGTGTGGGTCCGGCCCCGGCGCATGCTGCGGGCCAGGGCGTTGGGCCGATAGCCCATCTCGCCGATGGCCGCCTCCACCCGGGCCGCCGTGATGGCATCCACCTTGCGGGTGCGATTGATGACGTGCGATACGGTGGTCGCGGAGACACCGGCACGCCGGGCCACATCCCGGATGGTCGTCACGGCTGCAGCCTGGTGGCCACTGTCGCCGCCGTTGACATGCTCACGGCAAGCAGGATACCCTCACGCAAACGGTTGCGCAATCGGTTCCCGGACGAGCCCGGTGCCTCGAGGATATGCCATGGTCGTGGACATGACGTGCGGATGGGATGGTGATCGTCGCCGGGTCGATCAACGTGGACCTTATCGTCGGCGTCTCGCGGCTGCCCACGGCCGGAGAGACCGTGCTGGGTGATCGCTTCGTCCAGCAGAACGGGGGCAAGAGCGCCAACCAGGCCGTGGCCGCCAGCCGGGTGGGCGCCACCGTCGTCATGCTCGGCGCAGTCGGCGAGGACGACTTAGGGCGCAGCGCCTTGGACGGGCTGGCCTCAGAAGGGGTTGACGTCTCTGCCTGCCGGCGACTCGCGGACGAGCACACCGGGCTGGCGCTGATCGTCGTCGACGCCGTCGGCGAGAACCAGATCGCCGTCGCCCAGGGAGCCAACATGCGTCTCGACGCCGGGATGATCCAGGGACAGACGGCAGAGCTGCGCCCGCCCTCCGGAGCCGTCTGTCTCCTGGGCTTCGAGGTCCCGGATGACGCCGTCCTTGCCGCCGCGCGCTGGGCTGTCGGGCAGGGGCTCCGCCTCATCGTCAATCCGGCGCCCGCTCGGCCCCTGCTATCCGACCTCCTCGCGCTGGCACCCATCCTCACCCCCAACGAGAGCGAGGCGGAGTCGCTGACGGGGTTGGCCGACCCGGAGGCTGCGGCCGGGATGCTCTCCTCGTGGACGGGAGCACCCGTGATCGTCTCGTTGGGCGCCGAGGGCGCCGTGCTCAGCGCCGGCGGGCAAGTCGCGCGTTTGCCGGCCACGCCGGTGACGCCGGTCGACACGACGGGCGCCGGCGATGCGCTCAATGGCATCCTTGCCGCGCAGCTGGCCAGGGGCGCGCCGATCGAGGAGGCCCTGCGCTGGGCCATGGTCGGCGCGGCACTGAAGACGACGAAGGCCGGCGCCCAGGCCGGGCTGCCCACTCGAGCGGAGATCGCCGCACACCTCTCGGGCTGCTGAGTCGAGCCATGCAGGGAAGGCCATGAGCGAAGTACAGCCTGGAGATCCAGCCGACATCCTCATCAAGCTCTATGCGTTGCCGCCCCTCGACCTCTCGGGTATGGAGGATGCCGGCGTGACGATCCGCCGGCCCATCGCGCCAGAGCGGCACGTGGTCGTCGCGTGGGTCGCCCGTGAGTTCGAGCCGGGCTGGGCATCCGAGGTCGAGGTCGCCTTCGCCAACCACCCGCCCTCCTGCCACGTGGCTGTGGAGGGTCAGGACATCCTCGGCTTTGCCTGCTATGACGCCACGGCACGCGGCCTCTTCGGTCCCACGGGCGTGACGGAGGTGTCGCGCGGGCGCGGCATCGGCAAGGCCCTGCTCATGGTCAGCCTTCATGCCATGCGCGAGCAGGGGTATGCCTATGCCGTCATCGGCGCGGCAGGGCCCATCGACTTCTACCGCGGCCTGGTCGGCGGCCTGGTCATCCCGGACTCGTGGCCCGGACTGTACCGCGGCCTGCTGCGTACGCCCCCTGCCGAGTGACGCGCGCCTCGCTCGATGCCGGCTATCCAGTTGACGCCGCCGGGACGGCTCTGTAGACTCCAACCGGAAACGGTTGCGCAATCGGTTGCGTGCCGCCCGGAGGAAGCGTCAGCACCTCCGAACCATCAAGAGGGCCCCGCGGGGCCGCAAGGAGGAGCGAGCACATGGTTGGACGCAGAGGAGTGAACCGCTGGTGGGCGGTCGGGATGAGCACCCTGATGGCGCTCTCGCTGGCGGCCGTCACGGGCGGCGCGACGATGGCCCAGGACGAGTCTGCGGCGCCGGCGGCGTCGGCGGCCGCCGCGGATTGCGCGCCGGTCGAGCCAGCCGGGCCGCTCCCGGACCTGACCGCGCAGCTCGGCCACAAGCCCAAGGTCGGCCTGGTCATGAAGAGCCTGGCCAACGAGTTCTTCCAGCAGATGCAGGCCGGCGCGGAGGCCTACGCCGCCGAGAACGCCGACGTCTTCGATTTCGAGGCCGTGGGCATGAAGGACGAGCGCGACTTCGCGGCGCAGGTCTGCGGCCGTCGAGAACTACATCACGCAGCAGTTCGACGTCATCGTCATCGCGCCGGCCGACTCCAAGGCCATGGTCGAGCCCATCGCCCGGGCGCTCGAGGCCGGCATCAAGGTCATCAACATCGACGTCGCGCTGGACCAGCAGGCCATGGCGGACGCCGGCGTCGACCTGGCCTTCTTCGGCCCGGACAACCGCGCCGGCGCCAAGCTGGCCGGCGACTCCCTCGGCCAGGCCCTCGGCGAGGGCGGCAAGGTCGTCATCCTCGAGGGCAACCCCGAGGCCGACAACGCCGTGCAGCGCAAGATCGGCTTCGATGACTCCGTCGCCGAGTACAAGCTCGACCTCCTCGAGTCCACGACGGCCCACTGGGAGACGGCCGAGGCCGAGGAGATCACCTCCAACTTCCTCACCAAGTACCCCGACCTGCAGGGCATCATGGCCGCCAACGACTCGATGGCCCTGGGCGCCATCGCGGCCCTCGACGCCGCCGGCAAGACCGGCCAGATCCAGGTCGTCGGCTTCGACAACATCCCCGGCGTGCGCCAGTACATCAAGGACGGCGTGATGCTCTCGACCGTCGAGCAGTACGGCGCCGACATGGCCAAGTTCGGCATCGACTTCGGCCTGCGCGAGCTGGCCGGCGAGAAGTTCTGCGGCTGGGTCCAGACCCCCGTGTCCCTCGTCACCGCGGAGAACGTCGTCGTCGAGTAGCCCTCGACGTCGGACCAGGATCAGCCGTCGGGTCACCAGGCCCGGCGGCTGATCCATACTCGGAAGTCCCGAGGAGGAACGATGGAGCGGCACGCAGGCCGGACCCGAACGCCCGGACCTGCCGCCGGCGTCGGCCGGCGCGGCCGTGGGCTCGCGCCGCCGCTGCTCGAGATCCGCGACCTGACCAAGGAGTTCCCGGGCGTCCGGGCCCTCGACTGCGGTCAGCATGACCATCCTGGCGGGCGAGGTCCACGCCCTCGTGGGCGAGAACGGCGCCGGCAAGTCGACGCTCGTCAAGGTCCTCTCCGGCGTCGAGCAGCCCGACGGTGGCGCAGATGCTCCTGAACGGCCAGCCCTACCTGGCCCGCACGCCCGCAGGACGCCCTCGCGGCCGGCATCCGCGTCGTCTACCAGGAGCTCAACCTGCTGACCTACCTGACCATCGAGGAGAACCTCTCCTTCGAGCACCTGCCGGCGCAGCGCGGGGCCTGGTGGACCGCCGCGAGCTGCGGCGCCGGGCGGAGGAGCTGCTCGCGGAGGTCGGCCTCGACGTGCCCGCCGGACACCCCCGTGGAGGAGCTGGGCATCGCCCAGATGCAGATGGTGGAGATCGCCCGGGCGCTCCTCACCGACGCGCGGCTCCTCATCCTCGACGAGCCGACCGCGACGCTGACGCCGCGCGAGGTGGACCGCCTCTTCGAGATCATCCGCCAGCTCACGGCCCGGGGCATCGGCGTCCTCTTCATCTCCCACCACCTCGACGAGATGAAGGAGATCGGCGACCGCGTCACGGTCCTGCGCAACGGCCAGTGGGCGGCCACGCGCGACGTGGCCGACATCACGGTCGCCGAGGTCATCGAGCTGATGGTCGGCCGCGCCTGGCCGAGGGCTTCCCCTTCCGCGAGCGGCGTCGACGCCCGGCGAGGAGCTCCTCGACCGTGGAGGGGCTCGACCTACCGCGGCAACGTCGGAGCCCGTCTCGCTGCGCGTCCACGCGGGCGAGATCGTGGGCATCGCGGGCCTCGTGGGCTCCGGGCGCACGGAGGCCATGCGCGCCATCTTCGGCGCCGACCGGGCGACCGGCGGCACGCTCCGCGTCCGCGGCGAGCCGGTCAGCATCCGCGAGCCCCGGGACGCCGTGCGCGCCGGCATCTGCCTGCTCACCGAGGACCGCAAGTCGCAGGGCCTCATCCTGGACATGACCTGCGCCCAGAACACGACGATCACCCGGCTCGACGCGGTCGTGCGAGCGCGGCCTGCTCCAGGCGGGCCAGGGAGGCCGCCGAGACGGAGGCGCTCATCGACGCCCTCTCCATCAAGGCCCAGTCGCCCGACCAGGTGGTGCGCTTCCTGTCGGGCGGCAACCAGCAGAAGGTCGTCGTGGCCAAGTGGCTCTTCGCCGACTCGCAGGTCCTCATCTTCGACGAGCCCACGCGCGGCATCGACGTCGGCGCCAAGTTCGAGATCTACAACCTCATCTGGGATCTCGCCGAGCGCGGCAAGGGCATCATCGTCGTCTCCTCCGACCTGCCCGAGCTGCTGGGCATCTGCCACCGCATCGTGGTCTTCTCCAAGGGCGCCATCGTGGGCGAGCTGCCCCGCGAGGCGTTCAGCGAGAAGGCCGTCCTGGAGCTCGCCTACCGCAACTACCTGGCCCCGGCGACCGCCGCCGCGCGGGCCCGCCACGACACCACGGGGATGCCGTCATGAGCGCACCGACCAGCCAGTCCCGCCAGCAGCCCGCTCGCGTCGGGGAGCTGCCGCTGGCCAGCCGCGCCGTCGTCTTCGGGCTGCGCGAGGCCGGTGTCGGGGTGGCGCTGCGTGCTGCTCATCGTCGTCTTCAGCATCGTGGCGCCCTACTTCGCGACCACCGACAACTTCTCGGTCATCCTGGGCCAGATCTCCATCAACACGATCCTCGCGGTGGGCATGACGTTCGTCATCCTCATCGGCGGCATCGACCTGTCGGTCGGCTCGGTCCTGGCCCTGACCACGGTCGTCGGTGCCGGCGATCCTGGCGCCCACCGTGATGACCGGCTTCGGCGGCTTCGGGCTCGACCCGCATGGTCTCCATCCCGCTGACCATCGTGGCCTGCCTGGCCGTCGGCGCCGGCTGCGGCTTCATCAACGGCTTCGTGACGGAGCGCTGGCGGGTGCCCTCGTTCATCGTGACGCTGGGCATGATGAGCATGGCCCGGGGCGCCTCCCAGGTCCTCTCCAACAACTCGACCATCACCGGCCTGCCGAAGGTCTTCAAGGACGCCGGCAACGTGCGCTTCTTCGACCTCGTGCCGGCCTACTTCGTCATCGCCATCGCCGTGGTCCTCATCTCCTGGTTCGTGCTGCGCTACACGGTCTTCGGGCGCTTCATCTACGCCATCGGCAACAACGAGGAGGCGGTCCGGCTGTCGGGCCACAACCCCAGGCCCGTGAAGGTCACGGCCTTCGTCATCTGCGGCCTGCTGGCGGGCCTCGCCGGCTTCGTCTTCCTGCTGCGCCTCAAGGCCGGCAGCCCCATCGCCGGCGTGGGCTACGAGCTCGACGCCATCGCCGCCGTCATCATCGGCGGCACCAGCTTCTCCGGCGGCAAGGGCTCGGTCATCGGCACGTTCTTCGGCGCCTGCCTCCTCCAGGTCCTGAGCACGGGCCTCATCCTGCTCGGGGTCGAAGACAACATGCGCGTCATCATCACCGGCATGGTCGTCATCGTGGCCGTCGTCTTCGACACGTACCGCTCGCGCATCATCGCGGCGCTGCGCACGCGATAGGCCGCGGCGGGCAGCGGCAGAGCGCCTGTCCGGCCGAACGGCCCTCAGGCCACGAGGTTGCCGCTGGCCCGCGCGCTGCGCAGGCCCTGCACGACGGCCAGAGCCAGGAGCAGGGCCGTCGCACCGAGGCTGATGCCCGCCAGCAGCAGGCCCGGCACGATGAGCGCCGACAGGCCCAGCGGGATGCCCAGGGCCAGGGCAGCGATGCCCACGTCGGCGACCACCAGGCGCGTGCCGCCGAGGCGGCCGAGCTGGCGGCGCTGCCGGGCGTGGGCGCCGGGGTCGCCCGGACCGATGGCCGGCACGAGGTGGGTCGCCGAGGCCAGGACGGCCAGCCCGACCCAGCCGGGCACCATGGGGCCGAGGAACGCCGTGGCGCTCGCGGCGGCCGGGTCGGCCCCGCTGCCGAGGAGTCGGACCGGGCGGCCAGGAGCGCGCCGACCTCGAACCAGGCGATGGCGGAGACGAGGCCGCCCATGGCGAAGCGGTGCCAGCCCTCGTCGCCCGTCCAGCGTCGACTTGGTGCGCCACGTCTGTCCTGGCGTAGACGGCCAGCGCGAGCGGCGCCGGCCAGGACGCAGATGGCGCCGGCCCGCACGAGCAAGTCGGAGCGGACGGCGAATCCGAGGGCCACCAGGGCGGTGCCGCCGGCGAGGCCCAGCGACGGTGAGCGTAGGCGCTGCGGACGCGCAGGATGCGAGCGCCGATGACGGTCGGGAAGAAGTGCAGCAGCGTCGTGGCGATGACGAGCGAGACGAAGCCGACGAGGTTGAGCCAGGCGTGCGCGGGCCGCAGGTTGCCCCAGGCCTGCAGCACCGGCGTGACCCCGGCCAGGAACAGCGTCGCGAGGAGCGCTCCGCTGGCCACCAGGAGCAGGGAGGCGACGTAGCCCAGGGTCACCACGCCGCCCGTGCGAGCCAGCGGTCGGCGCATCGGGACGATCGTGGCGTAGGCGGTCAGGGCCAGGCCGCCCATGAAGGCGAGGCCGCCAGCCGCGGCGACCGGAGGCTGCGCGGCCCGCGTAGCCTGCGGCGACGAGCAGGGCGCCCAGCGCCACGGCCGACACCGATGCCCAGCGCACGCGTGCGTCGACCGGCTGGGTGGTGGCGATGGCGGCGCTGAAGAAGGGCATCATGCCGGCGATGGCAGTGGTGGCGCCACCGGCCAGGGCCAGGTGCAGCGGCAGCCAGGTGCCCACCCGCAGCGACGCCGGCAGGAAGGCGGCCACGACGGCCGCGACGAGGAAGGCCAGCGGCCAGCGCGATGGCCACCATGGCCACCAGGCGGTCCGCACGACGGTCGACGGCCGTGCGACGGACGCCGCCGCGGTCGAGCTGGATCACGCTGTCCGCCCAGTGCCGCCGGCGCGCCCTACAGGCCCGAGTAGGCGTGCAGGCCGCTGAAGAAGAGGTTGCCGAAGTAGGTGAAGAGCACGGCCACGAAGCCCAGCACGAGGATGAGCGCCGCCGGCCGACCGGCCCAGCCTCGCTGGCTGCGGGCGTGCAGGTAGACCGCGTAGATGAGCCAGGTGACGAGCGCCGAGGTCTCCTTGGGGTCCCAGCCCCAGTAGCGACCCCAGGCGATGGAGGCCCAGTAGGAGCCCAGCACGATCATGGTGGCGAAGATCGGGAAGCCGATGATGACGGAGCGATAGGCCACCGCATCGAGCAGCACGTGGCCCGGCAGCCAGGCGAAGCGATCCTCCTCGCCCTGGACGAGGTAGCCGACAGCCGCCGCGAACGAGATCGGCCAGCACGCCGTAGGCGATCATGGCCATGGCCACGTGGACGGTCAGCAGCGGGGCGTTGTCGCAGGGCCGGGACGAGCGGCTCGATGGCGGCCGGCAGCGTGGCCGCGTAGCCGACCAGGAAGAGCGCCACGCCGAGCGGCAGGAAGGCCAGCGACCGGATGGGGTAGCGGTGCTCGAGCAGCAGGTAGCCGGCCAGGATGCCCACCGCGAAGGCGATGGAGAACTCGTACATGTTGCCCCACGGACCGCGGCCCACGATGACGCCGCGAGCTGCGAGGCTGCCGGCCAGCAGCAGGAAGCTGGCCCAGGTGAGGCCGTGGCCGATGGCCGCCAGCGTGGCGGCACCCGGAGCTGTCCAGGCCGCCGTGCCGGCCCGGTCGCGGCCGCCGGCCGGCGCCGGCTGCCGAGAGCGGCCGACTGGGCTCGGTGGCGAACCCTGCCACAGCGCGTCGCCCGGTCGCCAGGAGCGTCGTCAGGGCGATGGCGGCCACGAAGGCGAAGAGCAGCAGCAGCGCGCCGCTGACGAAGAGGTACTGGGAGAGGCTGGCCACGCCGTTCGGCGCCCGGCGCGGCTCAGGCTGCCGCGGCGCCGCCCTCGGGCGGGCCACCGGCTGACGCCACCAGCGAGCGGGCTCGAGCCGGCCCCGAGGGTGAAGCGCGTGCCGCAGGCGGCGCAGGTCTGGATGTCCGCCGCCCGGACGGTGCCGTCCACCGGGCAGGCCACGACCAGGGGCGCCTGGTCGATGGCACAGCGGCGTGCCCGAGGCGGGTAGACGAGGGCGTGTTCCTCGCAGTAGGGCACGTTGGCGGGGAAGACGCGGCGTGCCGTCGTCGGCGCGCGGGACGGGCGAGGCTTGTGCCGGGCTGCGCTGGACGCGGCCGCGCCGGCGCCGCAGGAGGTGCCATGCCCAGCCCAGAGCCAGCAGCGAGACGATGGGGCCGATGACGAAGAGGACGAGGGCCATCGGCAGCAGCTCGATCAGGCCACCCCAGTTGGGCACGAGCACGGTGCTCAGCCAGTCGAGGAAGGCGCTCCAGGGGTCCGGGGGCACGGCATCCGTGGGCATGGCGGCAGTCTAGCGTCGTCGTGGCACCTTGGCGCCGCGACGGGGGTTGCCCCGCTTGCGAGTGGCACCGCGACCGCTGTCGCCAGGCTGGCCGCTCGTCGTCCTGTTGCGGTGCCGGCCTCGGGCGGGCGCGGCGGCCCGCCCTGCCCGATGCTGCGGCCGACGGCGCCGCCACTCCCAGCGGCCCACGGAGCCGGGGTCGTCCAGCTGGCTGACCAGCCAGTCCGGCGACCGGGTCAGGCCCCCGGCCCGATGGGCGCGCGTCCAAGAGGTCGCGGTCTCGCGTCACGACGACACTGCGTGCCCGGGCGTCGAAGGGCTGGCGCGAGAGCAGGTCGATGATGAGGTCGTCGGCGCTCCGGGACCCCGGCGTGGTGGAACTCGATCCCGGTCGCGACCCGACGGCGGCTCGTCTCACCCTGGGCTGGGTGCCCGTCGAGCGCCACCACGATCCACAGGCCGGGCGGCCGCCAGCGCGAGAGGCGGGGCAGCAGCCAGGCGACGCCGCCATCGTCCCGTCCGCCGCGGACGGCATGCAGCAGGTTGTCGCCGTCCACGAGGAGCAGCTCGAGTCCGTCGGGGTGCCGGGCGCTGCCCATCAGCCGGGGAGGCTCCGGGTGGCTACCATCGCGGCATGCTCCTTCTCGTCGACCTGGATGGTGTCGTCTATCGCGGCCCCGAGCCGGTGCCCGGCATGCCGGAGCTGCTCAGCAGGCGTGAAGCCGCCGGCGACATCATCGTCTATGTCACCAACAACTCGCGCTGGCACCGCTCGGAGTACCGCGAGCGGCTGCTGGGCATGGGGGCGCCGGCCAGCCCGGAGCGCATCCTGACCTCGGCCCGCGGCACCGCCCTGGCGCTGGCGCACCTGCCCAGCCCGCCCCGCCGGACGCTCGTCTTCGGCGGGCCGGGCCTGGCCCGCGAGCTCGGAGATGCCGGCCTGGCGACGGTCCCCTGCACGCTGGAGGGCCTGGCGCAGGGTCCGGACGCCGTGGCCGTGGGCGTCGACTTCGACCTCACGCACGAGCGCCTCTCGGTGGCCGCCGATGCCGTGCGCCAGGGTGCCTACTTCGCGGTCACGAATCGCGACCCCATCTTCCCGGTGCCGGGGCGCCTCATGGCCGGCGCCGGGCGCCATCGTGGCGGCCCTCGTCGAGGCGTCCGGCCGGCAGCCCGACCTCGTCATCGGCAAGCCGGAACCGGGCCTCCTGCGCGAGGCGGCGACCGTCGCTGGCGTGCCCGTGGAGGAGGCCATCGTCATCGGCGACGGGCTGCGCACGGACATCCTGGCCGCGCACCGCGTGGGCGCGCGCAGCATCCTCGTGCTCACCGGCGTGAGCACCGCGGAGATGGCCGCTGCGCTGCCGCCGCACGAGCGGCCCACGTTCGTCGTCGCGGATCCGACGGAGCTGGAGCCGCTGCTCGCCCGACTGGCGGCCTGATGACGCGCCTGGCCGATCGTCAGGCTCAGGCGGCAGGGGCTCGCTGGCCAGCCAGGCCTCGAAGTCGGCCCGCAGCCTCGCCCGCAAGGCCTCGTCGTGGTGCAGGAAGGCGGCCGCGATAGGCCTGCCTCATGGTCGTCACGATCTCGGCCGGTGTCAGGCCCAGGCGTCGCACGGCCCGCTGCAGCTCGCGCACGAGCGTCAGGTCGCTGACGGTGCGGTCGTCGGTGCTGATGGTGACGGGGACGCCGGCCCGCAGCAGGCGGGGGAGGGGCGCCTCGGCGTCGTCGCTGCCGATGCCGGCCTGGAGGTTGCTCGTCGGACAGAGGTCGAGCGTCACGTCGCGCGCCCGCAGCTCGGCCATGAGCGCCGGCGTCGTCGGCCGCCGGCGCGCCGTGGGCGATGCGCCACGGGTCGATCGCGAGCGCCGCACGCACCTGGGCCGCGCCGCCCCACTCGCCGGCGTGGCAGGTGATGCCCAGGCCGCCCTGGCGGGCGAGGTCGAAGGCGGCGGCGAAGTCGCGCGGGTCGGGTGCCAGGTGCTCGAGGCCGGCCAGGTCGAAGCCGGTGAGTCCGCTGGGCAGCGCCTCCACGGCCGCCCGCGCCACCTCCACGGCCGTCTCCGGCGCGTGGGTCCGAAGGGCCACCGCGATGAGCCGGACATCGATGCCGTTCGCACCGGCCGCCCTGGCGGCTCCGCGAGCCACGGCCGCGATGCCCTCGCGAAAGCGCAAGGCCCTCGCGGGTGTGGAGCGACGGCGCCCAGCGGATCTCGGCGTAGCGGGTGCCGTCGCCTGCGACGTCCTCGACGAGCTCGGCGGCGCAGCGCTCCAGGGCCTCGGCGTCCTGCAGGAGCGCCACGGGCAGGTCGAAGGCCCGCAGCAGCTCGGCCTGGTCCAGGCAGCGCGCAGGGGCCACGAGGCGCGCCCGCATGGCGGCCACGTCGGTCGGCAGGCCGGCCATGCCGGCCACCGCGGCGTTGCGCCAGGTCCACGGCCGTCTCCGGGCGCAGGGAGCCGTCGAGGTGCAGATGCAGCTCTGCCTTGGGCATGGCCCGCAGCCAGCGTTCCAGGGCGTCCGGCGGCGTCATGCCCGCACATGCTAGAGGCCTCGCGCGCCCGCCACGCGGCCACCGCCACGCAGGGGCGTCAGATAGACTCGGAGCGACCAAGCCAGCCTCAGCCGACCGACCCCGACCGGGGTCCCCAGCCACGAAACGAGAGCGATCGCAGCATGCGCCTGAACGTCGAGACCAGCTACCCGTGGGACATCGAGGCCGACGTCCTGGCCGTCCCGGTCCCTTCCGACATCGAGCTGCCGGAGTACCTCGCCGAGCTCGACCGGCGCCTGGGCGGTGCGCTCGAGTCGATGCGCACCCTGGGTGCCATCAAGGGCACGCTCTGGGAGGCTCGTCTCATCCCGGCCGTGGACATGGGCGTGCGCTTCGTCCTGGCCGTCGGCGTCGGTGACGGCCGTCGCATCGACCGCCTCGGCGCCCGCCGGCTTGGCGCGGTCATCGTGCGCAGCCTGACCGGCTGCGACGTGCGGCGCCTGGCCGTGCACATCCCCGACCAGCTGGTGGATCGCGGCGGCGCCCTGCAGGCGGCGGTCGTGGAGCTCGTGACGCGCGGTCTCGTCGAGGGTGCCGCTGAGCCGTCCACGATCTACGGGGACCCGGATGATCGCCTGCCGCCGGCGCTCGACGAGTGCACCTTCACGGTCGGATCGGGCGACACTGAGACGCTCTATCGGCGTGCCCAGCGCGGCCAGATCATCGGAGACGGCAGCAACCGCACGCGGCGCCTGGCGCAGCGCGCGGCCAACGACGTCAGCCCGGAGGTCCTTGCCGACGAGGCCAGCGACGTGGCCCGCCAGTTCGGCATGCGGCTCAAGGTCATCGGCCCGGAGGAGGCCGCCAGCATGGGCATGGGCATGTTCATGGCCGTGGGCCGCGGGTCATCCAACCAGCCTCGCTTCATCGCTCTGCGCTCGGAGCCATCCGAGGAGCGCGACGCGCGCGGCCGCCTGCTGGCGCTGGTGGGCAAGGGCGTGACCTTCGACACGGGTGGCATCAGCCTCAAGCCGCCCGCCAACATGGGCGAGATGAAGACCGACAAGACCGGCGCCGCCACGGTCATCCACGCCATCGCCACCGCAGCCCAGCTGGCGCCGGGCATCCCCATGTGGGCGGTCGCGCCGGCCGTCGAGAACATGCCCGGGCCCCATTCCACGCGTCCCGGGGACGTGGTCCGAGCCCTGAACGGCAAGTCGGTGGAGGTCGCCAACACGGATGCGGAGGGTCGTCTCATCCTGGGCGACGCCATGACCTGGGCCGAACGGCAGGGCGCCACGCATATCGTGGACGTGGCCACGCTCACGGGGTGCCATGACCCGGGCCCTGGGCCGTCACTTCACCGGTGGTTTCGGCGACCGCGATGACTGGTGGGCGGACGTGGCTGCGGCAGCGGCCCGCCAGGGTGAGCCGCTGTGGCGGATGCCGCTCGACGAAGACCTGCGCAAGGACTTCGATTCACCCTTCGCCGACATGGCCAACGTGGGCCCGCCGGAAGGCGGCGCCATCACCGCGGCGCTCTTCCTCAAGGAGTTCGTGACGGTGCCCTGGGTCCACCTGGACATCGCCGGCACGGCCTACCGCGAAAAGGCCGACCCGTGGGCTGCCCGTGGTGCCACCGGGGTCATGCACGCGACGCTCGTGGACCTCTGCCTCGACGGGGCGGACGGACCCATGTCGCTGTACGGGGAATCCGACCCGGAGCGCTGATCAGCCCTGCACGAGCGCGGCCACGATGGCCGCCCCGATGAGCGCTGGCCCGAAGGGGATGGCGGTCTTGAGCGTGATGCGCCGGCTCACGACCAGCACGACGACGACGATGGCGAAGACCGTCATGGCCACCAGGAACCCGGTCAGCAGGAGTGACAGCCCGGACATCAGGCCGATGCTCACCGAGAGCTTCAGGTCGCCGCGACCCAGCGCACCGTGGAAGAGCCGGTCGCTCAGCGCCAGGAACGCCGGTGCGGCGATCGCTGCGACCACGGCGCTGATGGCGCCGGCGTCCTTGTCCGCCAGCAGGGGGTTCAGGGGGTGGCCCAGCAGCGGCGTGACCAGCGTGACCGCGGCCGTGTAGCCGATGAGCGGCAGGGTGATGAGGTTGGGCAGCAGGCGCTGGTCCAGGTCCGTGGCCAGAAGCACCATGAGGGCCGCCGCGTAGATGCCCAGGACCAGGAAGTCCAACGGGTCGCTCCAACGCGCCGCGAGAGCCCCGAACGTGGCAGCGGCGGCCAGGACCACGACGACGCTGCGCCAGTCGACCGCGCGCACGCGGCCATCCTCGTGGGCAGGCCAGCGGCTGCCAGGCGGTCGGCAGCCAGGCCGAAGAGCGCACCCAGGACGGCGGCCGCGACTGCCTCAGGAAGTAGGCTCACGCGGCGCGCGCACGGTCGCGCGAGGCATGCGGTGGCAGGTCTGCATGGCGCAAGCCTGTCCGCGCCGGTGTCCCGACGCACCGGCTCGAACGTACTATCCCGGGGTCCCGCGTGCGTCCGCTGGGTTTGCGGACGCCGCACAGGGGGAGTAGCATGGCCGGCGACCGAAGCCGTGAATGTCGGTCGGCCCCCGTGCCCGGGGCGCTGCGTTCAGGCAGCAACATGGGAGTTGATAGTCGATCGTGCCTAGCGTGTCCGCACGCGCGCACGGGACTGGTGTGTCCCGGTCCCTGCTCGCCGATGCTCATGTTCGCCCTGCTGTTGGTGCTGCCGGTGACGGCCCCGCCACCGGTCGCCGCTGCCAGCCTCAAGGACCAGATCGCCGCGGCCAAGGATCGCCAGGCGGAGCTGACGGCCTCCATCGCCAGGTCGCAACGACTGGTCGAGGACCTCAAGCGCGAGGAGGCTGCCACGCGGGACGCGCTGGCCGCCACGAAGGAGGAGCTGACCGACATCCGCGCCGACCAGGACGCGGTGAGGGAGCGCATCGAGCAGGTCACCGAGCGGCTCGAGCGCATCGAGGAGCGCCACGCGGAGCTCGTCGACGAGCAGCGCCAGACGGACTTCACCTTGGGCCTGCTCGAGCAGGAGCTTGCCAACGGCGAGGACGACCTGAAAGCCCGGCGCCAGTCCCTGGGTCGGCGACTCGCAGAGGCTCATCGCGCGGAGAACACGACCCTGCTCGAGCAGGTCTTCACGGCCGAGTCGTTCTCAGACGTCCTGACGGACACCTCGGCCTATCTCGCCTACGGTGACCAGGACGCCCAGCTGGCCCGGCAGATCACGCAGGACCAGCAGGCCCTGGACAACCTGCGCCTGCTGACGACGTCGACGCGCCTGGTAACGGACCAGCTGCGCCGCGCCACCCTGGAGACGCAGGCGCAGGTCGAGGAGCTGCGCGAGAACCTGCGCGAGGCCAAGGCGCGCCTGGCCCGCCTGGAGAAGCAGACGGAGAAGGCCCGGGAGCGCCAGGCTGCCCAGATCCTGGCCCTGGCAGCCACCAAGAAGGAGGCGCAGCAGCGTGTCCGCGAGCAGATCGCGGCCCGGGCCCAGCTGCGCAGCCGCATCAACAACCTGGTCGCCTCGGCGCAGCGACGGGCCAGCGCCCAGTTCGGCGGCGTCGCTCCCGGCGGTGGCAACGGCATCTTCGACTGGCCCA
This sequence comes from uncultured Chloroflexia bacterium, assembly GCA_963805585.1. Lineage (GTDB taxonomy): Bacteria > Chloroflexota > Limnocylindria > Limnocylindrales > CSP1-4 > JAFMJV01. The sequence continues at coordinate 113,913 of CAWDUR010000033.1, forward strand.
CGACCGGCTATATCAGCCAGGACTACGGCTGCACCGGCTACTGGGTCAACCCACCCCGCGGCGACTGCCCGCACTTCCACGACGGCATCGACATCGCCAACGGCTCAGGCACGCCCATCCGTGCCGCTGGCTCGGGCGTGGTGGCCTTCATCGGCTACAACCCCTGGGAGTCGGTGCCGGCCTTCATGGTGGTCATCGCGCATGGCGGTGGCACGTCCTCCCTGTACGCCCACATGCTGCCGCAGTACCCGGTCAGCCAGGGCCAGGTCGTGCAGCAAGGGCCAGGTCATCGGCTACATGGGCAGCACCGGCGGCGCCTTCGGCACGCACCTTCACTGGGAGGTCTGGCAGGGCGGCGACTGGCTGCCCGTCGACCCGCGCGCCTTCCTGTAGCCGGGCCCGCGCAGCGGCGCCGGAGGCCTGCGAGGCTCAGCGATCCTTCAGCACCCAGACCTGGCCGCCGTAGCCGGCGACCCAGAGCTTGTCGCTGGGGATGTCGTAGGTGACGCCGATGGGATGGAAGCCGAGGTAGCGATCCTGCAGCGTGGCGAGGTCGTCAGTGGCCAGCTTCACGATGCGTGCCGGGGTAGTAGTCCACGACGTAGAGGGCGCGACCGTCGTCCGAGATGACCGTCGTGCGCGGCTCCACGAGGGGCTCGCTGGCGGCCACCACGCGCTCCGCGGCGAAGGTCGAACTTGAAGATGCGCCCGTCCTCGCGGCTGCGGCTTGTCCTTGCCCTCCGACGTGATGTAGAGGTAGCGTCCTCCCGGGCTCATGACCAGGTGGCGCGGCCGCTCACCGACGCCCCGGATGTCGTCCACGACCCGACGGCTGCGCATGTCGATGACGAGGACCCGGTCCTCACCCACCAGCGCTACGTAGGCCCGCCGACCGTTGGGACTGAAGGCGATGCCACGCGGCGCCACGCCGGCCGGGATGCGGTCGACCTCGCGACCCTCGCGCAGGTCAACGACGCTGATGTCCCAGGAGCACCAGTTGCCGACGAGCATGGTGCGGCCGTTGGGCGCGATGGCCAGGATACTTGGGCACCTCGCCGACCTGGATGGCAGCCGTCTTGCGCAGCGAGCGGGTCCCCATCTCGTAGACGAAGCTGCGGTCGATGCGGTCGTCCGCGCGACAGAGGTCGAAGCCGGGGTGCTTGAAGCCCGGACCGTACATGCTGTAGTTGGAGACATAGATCTTGCGGCCATCGGGCGAGACGGCGGCCTCGGCGGGAGCGCCCTGCACCGGTTCGGCGTACTCCCGGTAGCCGTGCCTGGAGAGGTCGATCGAGTCGGGGACGTCCCGGACGCGCTTGTAGTGACGGTCGAAGACCGTGATGGAGTGGCCGTACATCATGTTCATGGCGAAGACCCGACCATGCTGATCGGACACGATCGACTTGGGGGCCATGCCGCCGCTGATGGTGTGCACGAGGCGCAGGCGCCGCTCGTCTGCGGGCCGGTCGCTGCCGCGCTGGCGGTCTGGCTCGCGCGCGGGTCCGTCGGCCCTGACGTCCCGTCTGCGGCGCGGGCCTCGAGCGCCACCTGTACGGCGTCATGAAGCACCGCCAGTTGGTGGCTCAGCGAGTCCGCCACGCTGCCGAGGCCACCCGTGCTGCCCGCGGCGGGTGCCCAGAGCGCGGCAGCCAGGAACACCGACGCCAGGCCCAACCTGGAACCGAGCGACAAGCTCGAGTGGGACACGACGCTGAAGTGACCTCCGGTGGCGACTGCCAGGATGGCAGGCTAGCAAAGAGGCTGCGGTCTCGCCGTGCGGCTGGCCCGTCAGCGCCTCAGCGAACGTGGATCGATGGTGCGGAAATCACGGCTCACTTCCCAGTGCACGTGCGGGCCGCTGGTGTGCCCGGTCAGGCCGACGAGGCCGATGCGCTGTCCACGACGGACGTGCTGCCCGGCACGGACCAGGGCGACCGGCTTGAGGTGCGCGTAGATGGTCTCCAGGTCGTTCGCGTGGCCGATGATGACGACGTAGGCACGGCGCCCGTTGTCCCAGGGGTTCCAACCCACGTAGGCCACGTATCCATCGGCCGAGGCCCGCACGCGGGCGCCCGCGGCGGTGGCGATGTCGACGCCGTCGTGGAAGCGGGCACAGCCGGCCCGGCCGCGGCGGCTGCGCCGGGCGTCGTGACAGCCATAGCCCTGCGAGACGCGCCCCTCGGCCGGACGCAGGAGGCTGCGTGAAGCGGATGCTTCGTGCTGCGCGCGGCAGCGCGCTCCTTGGCGAGCGTGAGCATGAGGCCGATCTGGCTGCCGAGGACGGCTTCGGCATGCTCACGGGCCTGCCTGCGGGCCTCGACGCGACGCGGCCCCAGCGCCGATGGACCCGGGCCTGCCTGGTACGACGGAGTCGGTCGATCCGGCGCTCCAGCCGGTCGGCCTTGGCCTGTGGACGCCTGCTGCGCTCGTGCAGCGCGTGGACATGGTGGCGCAGGCAGGCCGGTCCGCGCGCTGCCGACCGGTCGGGCTGGGGTGCACGCGCAACTCGCGGTCACGGTGCGCTCGGGCGGTGGCGAGGCGCTCGTGGATGCGCGCCGAGGCGCTCGCGAGCGGCGTCGCGCCGAGCGATGCTGCGCTCGAGCCGGTGGGTGGTCCGCTGCGAGGTGCCGGCCCTGCTGCTCGCGGCGCCGCTCCAGGCGGACGATCTGCCGGTCCGCGCGGCGCATGGAGCGCTCTGCGCGGAGCTGTCGCGCGCGGATGGCGGCCACGCCGGTCGCGCCTTCCGCTGCCACTCGCGGCGGGACGACGCCGTCCACGGAGAGGAGCAGCAGGAACGCCAGCAGGGTGACCAGCGCTCGCGCGGCAGGCGCCGAGGAGACGTGCTCGGACGCGGCTCGGAACATGCGACCGATGCTCGGGACGGCCGGTGTGTCCCGGCACCACCCGGGCGTAGGACCCCCGTGGGACCATCGATGTGTCGTGACGAACGACGACACGAAGCCGGTGGGCGGCGGTGTAGCATCGGCACGTGAGTCGCACGTTGGCGGTCGTTCTCGCCGGCGGCGAGGGAGAGCGCCTCTCGCTCCTGTCCGGCGTCCGCGCCAAGCCGGCCGTCCCCTTCGGCGGCAAGTACCGCATCATCGACTTCACGCTCTCGAACTGCGTCAACTCCGGCCTCACCAACGTCATCGTCCTGACGCAGTACGCGCCGCTCTCGCTCAACGATCACATCGGCGCGGGCCGTCCGTGGGACCTCGACCGCAACGTGGGCGGCATCCGCATCCTGCAGCCGTTCGTCGCGCGCGGCCGCGCCCGCGGAGTGGTATCGCGGCACGGCGGACGCCGTGGCCGCCGAACGTGCGACGCCATCCAGCAGTCGGGCGCGGACATCGTGGTCATCCTGGCCGGGGACCACATCTACAAGATGGACTACGGGCCCTTCGTCCAGCAGCACCGCCGCCGGCGCGCCGACGTGACGATCGCGGTCAAGCCGGTGCCCCTCGGCGAGGCGCACCGCTTCGGCGTCCTCGGCCTGGACGACAACGACGCGGTCACCGACTGGCAGGAGAAGCCGCGGCAGCCCCGCAGCGACCTGGCCAGCCTGGGCATCTACGTGTTCTCGCGCAAGGCCCTGCGACACCTGGCTGGGCGGAGGGCCGCGACGACTTCGGCAGCGACGTCATCCCGGCCATGCTGGAGGCCGGCGCGCGCGTCTACGGCTACCGCTTCGACGGCTACTGGCAGGACGTGGGCACCGTGGACAGCTATTGGGAAGCCCAGATGGAGCTGCTGGACGACCACGCCGCCGCTCGACCTGTTCGACCGTGACTGGGTCATCCACACGCGGTCGGAGGAACGCCCGCCGGCGCGCATCGGGTCCACGGCCAACGTCCACCGCAGCCTCATCAGCCACGGCTGCGTCATCGCCGGCACCGTCGAGCACTCGGTGCTGTCGCCCGGCGTGCGGGTCGACCCGGGCGCCATCGTGCGCGACAGCGTCATCATGTTCGACTGCGTCATCCGCGCCGGGGCGGTGGTCGACCGCGCCATCCTGGACAAGGAGGTGAGCGTCGGCCCCAACGCCGTGGTCGGCATGGGCACTGACTTCGACACGCCCAACGTGGCCGAGCCGGAGCGCCTCACGACCGGCATCACGGTGGTCGGCAAGCGGGCCATCATCCCGGCCTCCGCGCGCATCGGGCGCAACGTGCGCATCGCCGGTTCCGTGCGCCCGTCGGACTTCCGCTCCAAGCGGGTCCCCAGCGGCGGTAGCATCGAGCGGCGCACGCGGAAGCCCAGGTCGCGCAAGGCCTGACGGCGACGCATCCCGTGTCGCCCATCGATGCCACCACCGTCGAGGGCTGGCTGGCTGAGCTGGACCTCGTGCCCCTCGAACGTGCGGAGCGCGATGGCGTCACGCAGCTGGGACTTCGTGCTGGATGGCCGTCGCCGCGCGAGCGTCCGTCTCACGCTCATCCTGGACCCGGCCCGCGCCGTGCTCCTGTGGGTGCACTTCGCGCCGCCACTGAACGACTCGTTCCGCGTCTCGTATCGCCAGTTCCTGCGCTGGAACGACGAGCTGCCCTTCGTCAAGTTCGCCCTCTCCGACGACGACCGGCCGGTGCTCACGTCGGAGCTGCTCGTCGAGGGTCTCGGCCGGGACCGACTGGGACTGGCCGTCTGCCGCCTGCTGGCCGTCTGCGACCTGACGCTTGACCGCTCGGTGGTGTGGCTGTTCCCGGGCGCACGCAGCGCACCGCCCATGCCACATCCCTCCCGACAGCGGGCGCTCTTCGAGCGCTATGCGGCAGAGCTGGCCGAGCTCGTCGGCCCTGGCGAAGGGGAGGGCGCTATGGTGCTGTCCGATGATCGTCTCTGAGGGCCCCGGCTCGGGAGCCGGCCAGCCTGGGGGTCGGCCTCGAGGTCCTGGCCGGCCGAGCCCTTGCTACACTCCCCATCCTGATGGAGAGCGTGAATCGGGAGCGGCGGCGGCCCTCACACCAAGTCCTGAGCGGGGATACCGCGGACGTCTACTTCCGCCGTGCCGAGGAGATCCTGGCAGGCGAGGGCCTTGACCCGTTCGTGGTCATGGAGGTCTTCTCACGCCAGGAGGGCATCCTCTGTGGCATCGATGAGGCCAAGGTGCTGCTTGGCACACGCCCTGGCGGACAGCCCCGATGAAGTCGTCGTCGAGTCGCTCTCGGATGGTGAGACCTTCTCCCCCAAGGAGATCGTCATGCGCATCCGGGCGCGCTACCGGGCCTTCGGGCTCTACGAGACGGCCATCCTGGGCATGCTCGCCCAGTCGACCGGATGGGCCAACGCCGCTCGTGAGTGCGTCGAGGCTGCCGCGCCGCAGCCGGTCATCAGCTTCGGGGCTCGCCACGTCCATCCGCACGTGACCGACGCGCTGGACTACGCGGCCATCGTGGGTGGCTGCGTGGGTGCCTCGACCCCGGCCGGGGCGCGCCTGGCTGGGCTCTCGCCCATGGGGACCATGCCGCACTCGCTGGTGCTGGTCATCGGGGATACCGTGCGCGCGGCTGAGGCGTTCGATCGTCACGTGGCGCCGGACGTCCCGCGCATCGTGCTCGTGGACACCTTCAAGGACGAGGCCGAAGAATCGCTGCGCGTGGCGCGAGCCCTCGGCGAGCGGCTCTACGGCGTGCGCCTGGACACGCCGGCTGAGCGCGGCCGGGTGACCGCCGACCTCGTCAGCGAGGTGCGGGCACGCCTGGACCTGGAGGGTTTCAGCCACGTCAAGATCATCGTCTCGGGCGGGCTCACGCCTGACCGCATCTGGTACTTCAAGGACGCCGCTGCGCCCGGTCGACTTCTTCGCCGTGGGCAGCTACATCAGCGGCGCCACGCCCATCGACTTCACCGGTGACCTCAAGGAGATCGACGGCCGGGCCATCGCCAAGCGCGGCCGGATCCCCGGCCTGACCGAGAGCCCTCGTCTCGAGAGCATCGACCTGCACGACTGGCTCTCGAGCTAGTCGCCGGGCCTCCAGCCGAGTCGCCGGCCAAGGGCGGGTGTCCGGCTCACGCTCACGACCGCGCCGATCGACACCTCAGCCGATCTCGCCTGCCTCAGCCAGGCGCCCCAGACGCAGGAGCCCGATGATGGTCTTGGCGTCCTCGATCTGCCCGGCGCCGGCCATGGCCACCGCTTCGCGCCAGGGCAGACGGTGGACCTCCAGGTGCTCATCCTCGTCGGGTCCCTGGTAGTCCTGAAGGGGCGCCAGGTCCGTGGCCAGGTAGAGGTGCATGAGCTCATCCGCGAAGCCGGGCGCGCTCCAGAAGCGACCCAGACGGCGCCACCGTCCGGCCAGGTAGCCGGTCTCTTCGGCGAGCTCGCGGGGTGCCGCCCGGTCCGGATCCTCCACCGACCCGTCGGGCATGCGGTCCAACGTGCCGGCAGGCAGCTCCATGAGCACACGACCGATGGGGTTGCGGAACTGGCGCACCAGGAGGATGTCGTCCCCGTGGAGGGGAACCACGCAGACGGCACCGGGATGCTCGACCACCTCACGGGGGTGACGCCGGCCGGCGGCGTCCTCGATGGTGTCGACGCGGAAGGTGATGAAGCGGCCCCGGTGCAGCACGCGCTGCTCGACCGTGGTCTCGATGAGGTGTTCGTCGCTCATGGTCGCAGCATAGGGGGCTCCCTGGGGTGGTGCGTCGCCGCACATCCCGTCCTAGTACGTCTTCCCCATGGAGGGTCTGGCCGATCGTGGCCAGTATCGGGGGCGTCAGGGTCCTTCCCCCTCGACCGAGCCCGAGCACTCGAGACCAGGCACCGCGGGCTCCGCCCGACCTCACAGGGAGAATCAGTGATGAGCCAATTCAAGGGATTGGCGCTCCGCCTCGCGGTGGTCGCCTCGTTCGTGCTCGTGCTGGCGGCCCCCCTCCGCTGGTAGCACGCGTCGACGGACGCTGACAGGGCCAGCGACACCGACTCTCGCGACGGTCGCTGGCCCGCTCCTCGCAGTGTCGCGAGACCGGATGACGTGACGCCGGCGCCCTCGTGCGCCGGCGCTTTCCGCTCGGAGGCACCGTACCGGACCGTGCTGCTGCTGTATTCCATCGTCGCGGGGTTGCTCATCGGCCGCCTCCTCGGTGGGCGCGCCGGACACCTCGAGGACGTGCGCTTCACCTGGTGGCCGCTGGCGCTGGCAGGCCTGGCCGTCCAGCTCGTGCTCTTCGCAGGGCCGGTGGCCGAGCGAGTCGGTGCGGAGGGGCCCCCGATCTACGTGGCGTCCACGCTCGTGGTCTTGGCCGCGCTCTTGCGTAACCTGGCGCTGCCGGGGCTGGCCATCGTGGCTCTTGGTGCGGTCCTCAACCTCGTGCCCGTCGTGGCCAACGGCGGCGCCATGCCTTCCTCGCCGGACGCCTGGCTGGCGCTCAACGGCGTCGCGGAGCTGCCGGTCCGCCACTTCTCGAACTCCGTGCTGATCGGTCCAGGCACGCCCTTCGCCATCCTGGGCGACATCTTCGTCTGGCCGCGGCCGCTGCCGCTGGCCAACGTCTTCTCCATCGGGGATGCCGTCATCGCCATCGGAGCCGTCGTCTTCCTGGTGGCCGGCATGCGGCCGACCTGGCGACCATGGGCCGCTGCGCGCCGCCTGGCCACGCTGCCTCGGGGCCAGTGACGACGGAGGCGACGCCAGGGTCCGGCCACGCACCCCAGGCGCAGGCCGCCCTGGCTCGGCTGGCACAGGCCGTGGACGCCGACCGCGCAGCCCGCCTCTACGTCGATCGCGGAGACGGTGTCCTGGAGCTGGTCGCTGACATCGGCCCGACGGGCGCTTCCATCCTCCCTCACGGAGAGGCCCCTCCCGCCCGCGGCGCGGGTCCTCGCGAGGCTGAGCGCGGACGGCTGAGACGCTGGCTGTCGCCCGTCCAGCCGAGTGCGTCCGGCTCGGTCACACGCCTGCACCTGCCGGATGACCGGGGGGGCCTGCTCGTGCTCGAACGACAGCGCGCCGAACCGTTCAGCGAGGACGACCTGGCTATCGCGAGGGTCCAGGCCCGGCGACTGGTGGGCACCGTGGCCACCCGTCTGGGCCCGCGGCCCATCACCTGGTCGTCGCACCTCGAGGCGGTCCAGTCGGTCGCGGCGCAACTCACCCGCCTGACCAGCGTCGAGGAGGTCACCTCGGCCCTCTGTGCCCACACCCAGCGCGTCGTGTCCTTCGATAACGCGCGTGTCTACGTGCTCCGCGACGATGGTCGGATGCTCGACCCGGTGGCCTGGCAGTCACAGGTCAGCGAGTACCAGGGCGAGACCGTGGAAGGCCTGCGGGTCACCGTGGGCCAGGGCATCACGGGCTGGGTGGCGCTCACCGGCCAGCCACTCAACGTCCCCGACGCTGACTCCGACCCGCGGGCCATCGAAGTGCCCGGCTCGCTGGACCTGCTCGAGGAATCGATGCTCCTGGCGCCTCTCCGCTCCGAGGGCCGCATCATCGGCGTCGTCGTGCTCTCCCGACTGGGCCTGGCGCGCTTCTCCGATGACGAGCTGCGCCTGCTCTGCGTGCTCGCGGACCTGGCGGCTGTGGCCATCGAGAACGCCCGGCTCCTGGCCGAGCGTGACCGCCATGTGGCCGAGCTGGAGGCGCTGCTGGACATCAGCCAGGCCGGAGGCGAGGCCAAGGACGAGGCTGATCTGGCAGGCGTCCTGTCAGAGCGGCTGTGTCGCGCGGCGGGCATGGACACCTGCCTCATCTGGCGCTGGGACCAGCAGAGCGGCGACCTCGTGGCCATCGGTGCCGCTGGCCGCTCCCTCGAGGAGACGCCGCGCGACCTCGCCGTCGATCGACTGGCACGTCACGTGCTCATCACCGACGAGCCCCTGCGATTGGACGGACGATCCGGGCGGCTTCGATCCAGCCGGCCAGGCCCGACTGACGGAGTTGGGTGGTGGTTCGGCGCTCCTCGTGCCTCTCTCCACGGGCGGACGCGTGGTCGGCTTGGCGGAGCTGGCTGCCCGCGCGGACGGCCGCTACTTCCACGCTGGCGAGATCGCCTGGCTGCGCACGATGGCCAATCAGGCGGCCGGCGCGCTGGAGAATGCCAGCCTCGTGCGCCAACTCCGCGACGCCGCTGAAACGGATACGGTAACGGGTGTCTACAGCCACCGTCATCTGCAGGACCGCATCCGTCAGGAGACGGCGCGGGCGGCCCGCTCAGGCTCCCCGTTGAGCGTCCTCATGGTGGATCTTGACGACTTCAAACGGGTCAATGATGCCTACGGCCACCAGGCCGGCGACCGCGTGCTGCGGGCCATCGCCGGCGCACTGCGTGCTGCCGTGCGGACGAGCGACGTGGTGGCCCGCTACGGCGGTGACGAATTCGTCGTGCTGATGCCCGATACGGATGGAGCGGAGGCGGCTCGTGTCGCGCAGCGAGCCGGCGAGGCCGTGGCAGCGAAGGCCCATCCCATGACCGATGGCACGGAGGTCCACGTCACCTGCAGCGCGGGGCTGGCGCTCTACCCCCGTGACGGCAACAGCGCCCGGCGGCTGCTGCGCAGTGCGGATGCAGCCATGTATACGCACAAGCGAGCGCGATCCTCGGCAGGCCGCGCGGCCGTGACCATCCACGGCTCGCCCATGGACCGGAAGGCTCCCGGCGCGTCGGTCCGCTAGGCCGCCTGGCAGCGGGTCGACCTCGCGGCAACTTTGTCAACACACTTGACAAAGTGCGCTACGCTTGGGGCGTCCAGTCGAATGCTAGTCAGCGAGGCCCATGCCCGCCGCCACGCTCGAGAAGGCGACCCACCAGGCCACGAGGCGCTCCAACGAGCGTCTCGTGCTGCGTACCGTCTTCGAGCAGGGACCCCTCAGTCGGGCGGACGTCGCCCGCGCCACGGGGCTGACCCGGACGACCGTCTCGGATGTCGTCGAAGGCCTCATCGGCGACGGCCTGGCCAGGGAGATGGGCGTGGGGCCGTCGACCGGGGGCAAGGCGCCCATCCTGCTGGAGGTGCCCGCTGACGCACGCCACCTGGTCGGCGTGGACGTGGACCGGGACCGCCTCAGCGGGGCCATCGTGAACCTGCGCGGAGAGGTGCGGGGCCGAGCCTCCCGGGACCTGGCCGGCCGCGATGGCCCGGAGGCGCTCGACGACCTGGCGTCGCTCGTCACGGAGCTGACGCGCGCAGCCCTCGTGCCGCTGGCCGGGATCGGCGTCGGCACGCCGGGGCTCGTCGATACGGCCACGGGTGTGGTGCGCTGGGCGGTGGGTCTGGAGTGGTGCGATGTGGCGGTCGGACCGCGGCTCGCCGAGCTCACCGGCCTGCCGGTCATCGTGGTCAACGACTCCCAGGCCGCGGCCATGGGTGAATGGGCCTTCGGTCGCCACGATGCGTCGACCGCCATGATCGTGCTCAAGGTGGGCGAGGGCATCGGTGCGGGCATCGTCATCGGTGGCCGTCTGTATCCGGGCGACGATGCCGGCGCCGGAGAGATCGGACACACCCGTGTCGGGGAGGGCGAGGCGCTCTGCCGCTGTGGCGGGCGGGGCTGCCTGGAGACCGTGGCCAGCCTGCGTGCCGTCCTGGAGCGGGCCCAAGCCCTGGTCGAGCAGCATCCGGATCACGGCTCGCCCAGGGTCCCTTGACGCGTGATGCGCTGCTGGTCGCATTCCGCGACGGGGACACGCTGGCCCGTCAGGTCGTGCTGGAGTCGGCCCGACCGCTGGGTCGTGTCCTGGGGGCCATGATCGGCACGCTGGGTGCGCGCGAGGTCGTGCTCGTGGGTCCCATGACGGCCTTCGGCCAGCCCTGGCTCGACGAGGTCCGGGCAGAGACGCAGCGCTCCGCGCTGGCTATGCTCGTGGAAAAGCTCGAGCATCCACCTGGGCACGACCGGCCCAGACGTCGTGGAACTGGGAGCCGCGGCCATGCTCATGACCACCGAGCTCGGACTGGCGTTCGCTCGATGACCACCATCCGTCGCGAGGACCACCGCGCCTCCCCTGTGGAGGACGCAGCAGGGAGGAGGGCAGCCACGGCCTGATCGTCACGGCCGACGCGCTCGCGTCCGCGCCGTCCAAGCATCGTCTCCACCCGGTGACGGGTGGGACCAAGGAGGAGGTGTCATGCACACCAAGAGATGGACCATCGCCGGCACCGTGCTGGCGACCCTGGCCCTCACGGCCAGCAGCATCGGCGTCGTGGCCCAGGACGAGAGCGCTGCGCCAGCGGAGCCCGTGGCTTCGACCGGATACGCTGAGCTCGACCAGGCCATGGGCGCCGACCAGCCGCTGGCCGGGAGCCAAGGTCACCATGCAGACGCAGTGGATCGGCGGCGAGGGTGACAACTTCGATGCCGCGCTGCAGCCCTTCGTCGACGCCACCGGCATCCAGGTCTCGGTCGCCCAGGTGCCTTCGGGCCAGCACGAGACGCTCGTGAACGTCTCCCTCAACGGCGGCGCTGCTGCCGACATCATCCAGCTGGCGCAGCCGGCCGCCATCCTCGAGTACGGCGCGCAGGGCCTCATCCAGGACATCGCCCCGATGCTCGATACGGACAAGCTCCTGGCCGAGCATCCGGCGACGCTGCCGCTCTACACGGCTGACGGCAAGATCTACGGCGATGCCCTACAAGGTCGACGTCAAGTCGGTCGTGTGGTATCCGATCAAGGCCTTCGAGGCGGCCGGCTATGCGGTCCCCACGACGTGGGACGAGCTGATCGCCCTCTCCGACCAGATCGTCGCGGACGGCAGCAGCCCCTGGTGCGTGGGCATGGAGGCCGGCCCGGCGACGGGCTGGATCGCGACCGACTGATCGAGGACATCATGCTGCGCACGACGAGCGTGGAGAACTACAACAAGTGGGCCGCGCTCGAGCTCCCCTTCAACTCACCCGAGGTGAAGAAGGCCTTCGACCTGGCGGGCCAGATCTACTTCACGCCTGACTATGTCCTGGGCGGCAGCACGGCCATCCTGGCCACGGCCCAGACCGACGCGATGGACCCCATGTTCACCGACGACCTGGCGGCCCCCGACTGCTGGATGCAGAAGCAGGCCACCTGGTACGGCCCTGACTTCTTCCCCGACATGAAGGCGACCGGCTCCTCCCAGTTCGTCGTGGGTGAGGACGTCGGGCCTGTTCTACTTCCCGCCCATCGATCCCGAGTACGGGCAACCCGGCGCTGGGCTCTGGTGACGCGTTCATGGTCAGCCAGGACCGGCCCGAGGTCCGTGCCCTCCTGCAGTACCTGGCCACGCCGGAAGGCATCAAGGCCTGGATCGACGCTGGCAGCGCGATCTCGGCCAACCAGGCCACCCCGACCGACTGGTACGCGGGCAACTACAAGCTCGAGGTCGCCTCTGGCATCGTGGCCAACGCGACGTCCTTCGGCGTTCGATGCGTCCGACCTGATGCCGGCCTCGGTGCCGGCCTTCTGGTCTGGCGTGGTCGACTGGATCTCGGCCAACGGTGAGAACACCGACGCGGTGCTCCAGGGCATCGACACTGCCCTCGCCGGCGGCTGATAGGTTCGCTTCGTACGCACCTGGTGGCGCGCCGCTCGCGAGCGGCGCGCCACCGAGCTCACCGAGCAAGTAGGCTAGGGGTCCGATCTCGGGAGGAAGCACGTGACGTACGGGACAGCCGATGTCGAGGAGCCGACCGGCTGGCGCGGCTTCCTGGTGCCCATCGGTGTGGTCCTCGGGCTCGCGGGCCTGATCATCGGCATCTGGTTCCTCTTCGACAGCCAGGCCTCGGCCAACGTCGCCGCCATCTTCTACGACCTGCTGGGCAATCCCGACGGAGGCCGCCGCCCTGCGCGCTGGCAGCGGCAACTCGCAACGTCGCCAAGCTCGATCCTGGCGGCCGTCGCGCTGGTCGTCGGCGTCGGGGGCATCTGGCTCTTCTACGCCGGCCTCAATGCCATCGTCATGCGCCTGAAGCGCCCGGTGGCGCGGGCGCCTGCTGCCCTGGGTCTTCGTCGGGCCGGCGCTCGCTGCTGCTCACCGTCTACCTGGTGTGGCCGGTCGTCTCGACGATCGTCAAGTCGTTCACCGTCGGTGCGGGTCTCGCCAACTGGGAGTGGGCCCTGACCAATCCGGCCAACCACCAGATGTACATCAACAACATCCTCTGGCTGGTCGTCGGGAGTGGCCGGCTCGGTCGGCCTGGGCCTGCTCATCGCCGGCCTGGTCGACCGCGTCAAGTACGAGTCGCTGGCCAAGACGTTCATCTTCCTGCCGCTCGCCATCTCGCTGGTGGGCGCCTCGGTCATCTGGCGCTTCGTCTACACGTGGCGAGCCCCGGGCCAACCGCAGTACGGGCTCCTGAACGCCATCATGGACGGCGCTCGGACGCGAGCCCGTGCCGTGGTCGCAGACGCCCGACTACCACATCAGCACGTTCGCGCTCATCGTCATCCTCATCTGGCTCCAGACCGGCTTCGCCATGGTCGTGCTCTCGGCCGCCATCAAGGGCGTGCCCACCGAGATCACCGAGGCCGCCAGCCTCGATGGCGCCAATGAGCGGCAGAAGTTCTTCCGGGTCATCGTGCCCATGATCCGCGGCTCCTCGATCATGGTCACCATCACGACCGCCATCGTCGTGCTCAAGGTCTTCGACATCGTCTACGTCATGACCGGCGGACGGTTCAACACGGACGTCGTCGCCAACCAGATGTACCTGCAGGCCTTCCAGTACTTCGATACCGGGCGCGCGTCGGTCCTGGCGGTCATCCTCTTCCTGGCGGTCCTGCCCTTGGCGCTCATCAACGTCCGGAACATCCGCAAGCAGGGGTTGGCGGCATGAGCTGCTTCGTCCAGGGCCAACGTCGGCGGCATGAAGCCGCAGCGAAGCGTCTTCGTGCGCCGGCTGCCCCTCCGCATCGCGGTCATCGCCATCGCCTTCATCTGGTCGCTGCCGACGCTGGGGGTCTTCGTCAGCTCGTTCCGGGATGCCCGCGACATCGTCGCGACCGGCTGGTGGACGGCACTCCTCCAGCCCTTCCAGGCCAACTGGACGCTGGCCAACTACGAGGCGGTCCTGTCCGGCCTGAACATGGCCAACGCATTCATCAACAGCCTCATCGTGTCCATCCCGGCCACCATCATCCCGATCACCATCGCCGCCTTCGCCGCCTACGCCTTCGCCTGGATGCGCTTCCCGCTTCCGGGGCACCCTGTTCCTGGTCGTCGTGGCGCTGCTCGTCGTGCCGCTCCAGATGGCCCTCATCCCGGTCCAGGAGATGCTACCAGACCCTGGGCATCAACCAGACGCTTCCTGGGCGTCTGGCTGGCGCACACGGCCTTTGGCCTGCCGCTGGCCATCTTCCTGCTCTACAACTTCATCAGCCAGCTGCCCGGCGACCTCTTCGAGACGGCCAGCATCGACGGCGCTACGCCACTTCCAGATGTTCACCAAGGTCGTCCTGCCGCTCTCGGTGCCGGCCCTGGCGGCGTTCGCCATCTTCCAGTTCCTGTGGGTCTGGAACGACCTGCTGGTGGCGCTCGTCTTCCTGGCGCCACCGAGGAGCGCTCGGTCATGACGCTCGAGCTGAGCCGGCTGGTGGGTGGCCGGGGCCAGCAGTGGCACCTCCTGACGGCTGGCGCCTTCGTCACCATGATCCTGCCGGTCCTCGTGTTCCTGGCCCTGCAACGCTACTTCGTGCGCGGCATCCTCTCCGGCTCCGTCAAGGGCTGAGCGTGGGGGAGGAGCGCCGCCCTGAGGACGACGTCCTCGGCCAGTTGCTGCCGGCCTTCGAGGGGACCGATCCGCCCACGTGGCTGATGCGGCGGGTGGCTGCCGATCAGGCACACGGCGTGACCGTCTTCCTGCGCGCCAACGCGCGCGACGCAGACAGCCTGGCCAGCCTGGCCTGGCAGCTCCACGGTGCCGCCCCGGGCGACCTGCCTCTGCTCATCGGCGCGGACCAGGAAGGCGGCCAGCTGGTCGGGCTGGGCCACGAGACCACGCGCTTCCCGGGCGCCATGGCCCTTGGTGCTGCCGATGACGAGACCCTGACCGAGGCGGTCGGTCGCGCGACCGCTGACGAGCTGCGGGCACTGGGCATCACCGTCTGCTATGCACCGGTCTGCGATCTGGCCCTCCTGCCGGGTAACGTGAGCTTGGGCACGCGTGCCTTCGGCTCTGATCCGGGAGACGTGGCGCGTCATGCGGCGGCGCTGACGCGCGGCCTGCAGGCGGGCGGGGTGGTGGCCACGGCCAAGCACTTCCCCGGCTTCGGGGCCGTGGACGTCGATCCGCACCACCGCCTGGGCGTGGTGGACGCATCGGCTGAGGTCCTGGAGGTGCGCGAGCTGGCGCCCTTTCCGCGCGGCCCTCGGAGCCGGTGCGCGGATGGTCATGTCCGGCCACGTGGCGCTGCCGGCCATCACCGGCGACCGTGCGCTGCCCGCCACCGTGTCACGCCAGGTCATGGACGGACTGCTGCGCCGTAGGCTGGGCTTCCAGGGGGTCTCCATCACGGATGCCATGGACATGAAGGCCGTGGGCCAGGGTAGCGCCGGCATCGTTGACAGCCTGATGGCCCTGCGGGCGGGCGTGGACTTGCTGCTCTTGACGCCCGATCGCGCCGCGCAGCGACGCCTGGAGACCGGCTTTGCGCCAGGCAGCCCTGCGGGGCCTGCTGCCGGTGGCCGGCATCCGCTCCTCGCTGTCCAGGTTGTGACGTCTGCGTCGCTGGCTCGCGACCTTCGAACCCCGCGACCGGGGCGTCGTGCGAAGCGACGCGCACCGCGAACTGGCACGCCGCGCCGCGGCTGCGGCCATCACGCTCGTTCGAGACGAACGTGGGGTGTTGCCGCTGCGACCAGCCCCCGGGGATCGGGTCGTGGTCATCACGCCACAGCCACGCGACCTCACGCCGGCCGATTCATCTGCTGACGAGCCGCTCGCTCTGGCCGACGCGTTGCGCCGCCACCACGGCGACGTCATCCACATTCGCGTCGACGCCGAGCCGGATGACCGACAGATCGCCGGCGCGCGCGAGGAGGCAGCCAGCGCCCGGTACGCGGTCGTGGCCACGCTGGCGGCAGACGTGCAGCCATCCCAGGCGCGCCTCGTCGCGGCCGTCCTTTCGACGGGCGTCCCGACCGTCACGTTGGCCATGCGCACGCCCTACGACCTGGCCGCCTATCCGGGCGCTCAGACGCACCTCTGCAGTTACGCCATCGTGCCCGCCAGTGTCGGCGCCGTGGCCGATGCACTCTTCGGCAGGCAGCCCATCCGCGGTCGTCTCCCGGTGGCCATCCCGGGACTCTATCCTCGGGGCCACGGCATGGAGGTGGACCTATGGGCCTGATCGGACGAGATCCGCGAGCAGCCGGAGGTGGTGGCGCGCCTCCTTGGCGAGGCGGCACCGGAGGTGGAGTCGTTCTGCGAGGTGGTGCGTAAGGCCGATCCAAGCCACGTCGTGATCGCCGCGAGAGGTACTTCCGATCACGCGGCCGTCTATGCGCAGTACGCCCTGGGCGTGTTGGCGGGCATGAACGTGGGGCTGGCCACGCCCAGCGTCCACTCTCTGTACGGGGCCGCCCCGGACTACGGCCGTGCCCTCGTGGTGGGCATCAGCCAGTCGGGTGCGTCACCTGATGTAGTTGGCGTCATCCGCGCGGCGCGGGCGCAGGGTGCCCTGACGCTGGCCATCACCAACACGCCTGGCTCTGACATGGCCACGGCGGCCGCCCACCATCTCGACCTGCGGGCCGGCCCAGAGAGGGCCGTGGCAGCCACCAAGACCTACACCGCCACCCTCACCGTGCTGGCCATGCTCACGGCCGGCCTGGCCGGGTCGGGGGCAGGGGATGATCTTCGCCGCCTGCCAGACGCTGTGGCGACCATGCTGGCCCAGGAGGACGAGGCTCGGCGCATCGCCGCGGACCAGGTCGGCCTGGACCGTTGCGTGGTCCTCGGCCGCGGGTATCACTACGCGACGGCTCGCGAGTGGTCACTGAAGCTCAAGGAGCTGGCCTACGTGCTGGCTGACCCCTATTCCTCGGCCGACTTCATCCACGGTCCGCTGGCCCTCATCGAGGCGGGTTTCCCGATCCTGGCGGTGGCCCCTCGGGGCGCCACCAGCGGGGACCTGGAGGCGGTCATGGAGCGGCTGGGTGAGGAGCTACAGGCCCGTCTGCTCATCCTTTCTGATGACCCGGCCCTGCGTGCCACCGGCCACTGGGCCCTGGCCCTGCCGGAAGACCTGCCCGAGTGGCTGATGCCCATCGCCTCGATCGTCCCCGGCCAGCTGCACGCGGTGCACCTGACGATGGCCAAGGGTCGCGACCCCGAGCAGCCGCGCTCCATCCGCAAGGTCACCCTGACGCACTGACGCACTGACGCGCTCCGGAGTCTGCCGGCCGGGACCGGACGGCCGATCTGCGTCCAGGAGGCGTCGCGACGGGCTTCGCTCCTTGGGCATCCGGCGTTACCTCGGGCTGCCCGCGGCGCGACCACAATGAACAGACCATTGACAGAGTCTATACATAGCGCTATGCTTCGGCGTAGACGTTAGACACGGGCTGTCGCCCCGTGGACCAGGGAGGAATCCATGACTGCCATCGCCGTACCCACCGCCGCTGATGTCGCGGTATCACCCCTCGCGCCGGATCGCGCCCAGGGCTTGTTCCGTTGGAATGCCGTCCTCGCCGCGCTGCACGGCATCCAGGGACTGCTCATCCTGGCGTTGTCGTTCGCCAAGGACCCCATGGTCACTTCGCCGGTGGTGACTAGCTACCTCACCTTCGACACTGCGACCGAGACCCTCGTGCCGGCACAGCGCGTCCTCTTCGAGCTCCCCATCGGCCCGGCCGTGGCGCTCTTCCTCTTCATGAGCGCGATCGCGCACTTCCTTCTGGCCTGGCCGATGCGCGACTGGTATGAGCGGCGCCTGGCATCAGGCATCCAGCCCATGCGCTGGCTGGAGTACTCGCTGAGCTCAAGCGTCATGATCGTCATCATCGCCGCGCTGGCAGGCATCCAGGAGATCGGCACTCTGGTGGCCATCTTCGGCGTCAACGCGGCTATGAACCTTTTCGGCTGGTCCATGGAGTCGGCCAATCAGGGCCGGGCCAAGACCCAGTGGAACCACTACATCTTCGGCGTCGTGGCCGGCATCGTACCGTGGGTCGTCATCACCATCGCCCTCTGGTCCGCCGCGACGGAGCCCGGCGCCGCTGCCATCCCCGGGTTCGTGTGGGCCATCTTCGTGTCGCTCTTCATCTCCTTCAACATCTTCGCCATCACCATGATCCTGCAGTACCGCAAGATCGGCCGCTGGAAGGACTACCTGGTGGGCGAGAAGACGTACATGTTCATGAGCCTCTTCGCCAAGACCATCCTGGCCTGGCAGGTCTTCGCCGGAACCCTGGCGCCCTGACCGCACCACCGACGAACCAGGATCCGTGGGGTCGGCTCTGCCGGCCCCACGTTCGTTCTACAGGCGGCTGGAGCGGGCCCACAGGTCGACGGCCGTGCCGGGCCTGGCATAGCGGTCGATCTCGGCCAGCTCTTCGTCGCTGAAGGCTGTTCCGTCGAGCGCACCCAGACTGTCCTCCAGCTGGGCGATGGAACTGGCGCCGATCAGGGCGGAGGTGACTCGCCGGTCGCGCAGCACCCAGAGGATGGCCATCTGGGCCAACGACTGGCCGCGCCGCCGGGCGATGCGGTTCAGGGCCTTGACCCGGGCCAGGTTCTCCTTGCTGAACATGGACTTGGACATCGACTTGTCCTGGCTGGCACGACTGCCGGCCGGGATGCCCTTCAGGTAGCGGTCGGTGAGCAGGCCCTGGGCCAGGGGAGAGAAGGCGATGCAGCCCACCCCAGCGTCGCCCAGCACGTCGAGAAGGTCCTCTTCGATCCAGCGGTTGAACATGGAGTAGTTGGGCTGGTGGATGAGCAGCGGCGTGCCCAGCTCGGCCAGGATGCGGATAGCCTCCCGGGTGCGGTCGGCCGAGTAGGAGCTGATGCCCACGTAGCGAGCCTTGCCCGCCTGGACCGCGGTGTGCAGGGCGCCCATCGTCTCCTCGAGGGGCGTGTCCATGTCGAAGCGGTGGGAGTAGTAGATATCGACGTGTTCGAGGCCCATGCGCGCCAGCGACTGGTCGAGCGAGGCCAGCAGGTACTTGCGCGAGCCCAGGTAGCCGTATGGGCCTGACCACATGTCCCAGCCGGCCTTGGTGGTGATGACCAGCTCGTCCCGGTAGGGGCGCAGGTCCTTGGCGAAGATCCGGCCGAAGTTCTCCTCCGCGGCACCGTAGGGCGGCCCGTAGTTGTTGGCCAGGTCGAACTGCGTGACGCCGAGGTCGAAGGCCCGCCGGACGAGCGCCCGCTGCGTAGCGAAAGGCACGTCGTCGCCGAAGTTGTGCCACAGCCCCAGCGTGATCTCCGGCAACTGCAGGCCACTGCTGCCGGTGTGCCGGTAGCCGATGGCGTCGTAGCGGCCTGGGTCGGCGATGTAGGCCGGCTGTTCGGTGGGAGGCAATGTGGCGGGCTTGGGTATCCGTGAGATGGCGGCCGCGACCCGGGCCGTGGACTTGGCGTTCATGCGACTCTCCCTGATCGACGATGCGGCGATGGGCCTGCTGGCATCGATGGTACGGGAGCGGCCCCGTCCCGCGGGCGCGTGGCGCTCGACGGCTCAGGTGATCCGTGCCAGGGCCGCATCGAGGAGGACGGTGACCTGGGACAGCAACTCATCGTCGCTCATGTCGTCCGCGCCCAGCGACATCGTCAGCAGGGCCTGGCCGTGCAGGACGCTGGCGACGAGGAAGCGACGCCCATCCGGCCAGGCGCACGTCGCGGCGCTCGCGGCATCCCCGAGCTCGAACGGCAGCGGTGTGCAGGTCGCGCCTCGATACTCGGCCATCGGCACCACGTCCGCGGTCGTCGCGGACTCGCGCACCGCCAGGAAGAACGCTTCCCGGTCTCCGGCGAGCCCGACGCACTGGCCGGGACCGGCGTCCAGGAGCATGAGCGAGCCCGCCTTGAGGTCCAGCGCGGCTTCGACCTCCGAGGCGGGAAGCAGGCTGCAGACCACGTCGGACAGGGTCCTCGGAGTGGGTGACGGCGTGGGCTGCGGTGTCGGCAAAGGCCCGGGCACGACGGGCTCCGCGTCGAAGGTCACCTGGAGGCGATAGCGGCGAGCGTCGCCGGTCCGCTCGGTCGGGCAGCGCAGGCTGCCTGTCAGTCGGCCGTCCGCTTCGGCCTCGTAGCGGACCGTGCAGGCGTGACCATAGCCGGCCGTCGAGCCCGGCAAGGACCACCAGATCTGCGCCTCGCCCTGGCCTGCAGAATCGCCGTCCTCGGCGGTCGTGGACTCGCCGGGCATGCCCGGCAGGTCGATAGCGACGCGCGCGTCTCCCGCGGGGCCGTACCACAGCCCGATGGAGGGGACGAAGTCCGACGTGGCCCCCACCCCTTTCACGAGCGGCCACTCAACGCGTGCTGCGGATGGCACCGCGAGTGGTGATGTGGACGGACCCTGCCAGGTAGCAGCGCTCCGGGCGGATGTCGAGCGAGAGGCAGCGGTCTGCCTGCTCCGGGTCGAGGCTGCTGCCGGCCGACGGTGACGGGTCTCGGCTGCGCGCTGGAGCTGAGCTGCAGGCGATGCCGAAGGCGATTGCGCGGCCGGTGAGGCGGCGTGGCGCGGTCGGGAGGCACGACGCCGAACACGGAGCCAGGGCAGACGTGCGACGTCCGAGCGTGCCGCAGACCTCCGCCGCGCCGCGCTGCGCCCTCGGTGCGAGGCCCGCGTGACCCAGTCCGACGAGGCCCGATTTCGAACCAGTCACGAAAGACTCGTACGGCCGCCGGCCGCAATGGGGGCGACCGGCCCGCCGCGCGATCCGCAGGGGTTCGCCCGGCTCCGCGAGGCCAGCCAGACCGCGTCGGGCTCGCCCCTGCGATGGACCTTCATGCGCAGGTAGTAGGGGTTCGCCGGTGGCAGACCGTCGGGGTAGCACGTGCCGGCGTCCACGCCGAGCAGGACGTCGGTGCCGGGCGGGAACCAGTGGACCGACTTGCGACGGGCCGTCCTGCGGTCCGGTCCATCGGGAACGTCCTCGACGACGGTCAACGTGACGACCAGCCACTGCGCGACCGTGGGGCACGTGACGCGGCCAGCGCCGGACCAGCGCCAGGGACCGGGGGGCACGGAGGAGGCGTACGTGCCAACGCCGAGAGCCCGGATGGTGCAGTCCCAGCGCTCCACGACACGAGGAGGCCTCGCCTCGGCCGTACCGGCCGCGAGGCCCGCGGATGCCACCACCAGGGCCACTGATCGAGATCCCGACCCGCCTGCCCGCCCTCGGCCACATCGACATGCTCACCCCTTGCTTGACGGCTCCATCATCCTCCCCCGGTGCAAGGATCGCCGCGCCGAGGCGTCCTCGTCAGCTCCGAGGGCCAGGCAATCGGGGATCGAATCGCTCCGGCCGAACGGTTGCTGCGTCTGACCTGAGCGATCGTAGACCTTGACCCAGTCGATCTCCGGGAAGGGCTTGAGGGTGGCCATGATCTCGTCGGCCACGGTGATGGCCTTGCCGCCGCCGCGACAGCCGCCCGTGAGCGTCAGCCGGGCCACGCCGCCCGCGGAGACGCGCAGGTCACGGAAGCCCTTCGTGCGCGACGACTCGAAGCGCAGCCCTCCGGCCAGCTCGTCCGCGGTGGGCCCGGCCCACAGGCGCATCAGGGCACCGCTCGCCCGGTCAGCGACCGGCACGCTCCGTGTCGTCAGCGCCAGTGCGTCCGATGGACCGAGCGTCGCCGGGACCACGTCGCCGGCCTCCACGAAGGCGACGGTCGCCGGGACGGTCGGGAAGCCGGCCGCGACGTCGATGACGAAGCGCGCCGGATCGCGCAGCTGTGTGGTGCGCAGGATGCGCGTCCGCCGCATGAGCCCGACGCCGAAGGAGACGACGGCCTCGAAGTCCCCGGCGTTCACGACATGCGCCACGTTGGGCAGGGCGAAGGCACGCGCCCGAGGTCCGTAGGTCGTCTCCATGGGCGTCGTCAGCTCGTGCCCGAGGACGCCGTGCAGGCTGACGAGGAGGAAGGCCTCGCCCTGGATGGTCACCGGTCGACCCGAGCCGTCCTGCGTGACACGGTCCACCCACTCGACCGAGGTGGATGACGGCAGCCCACCCTCGAACTCGAAGACGATGCGATCGAAGCCCGGGTGGTGCCCGGCGCGGACGTCCACCAGGGTGGGGAAGTCCGCCGCCGGGCCAGCCAGCACGGCGGGTGCGGATGCGAGCACGAGTGCGGCCGCGAGGAGGATGGACGAACGGACGGCTGTCATGGCACACCTCCGCGTATCGGTGGCGCGATGCCCTGGCGGCCGCGCCGCACGTCCCGCTAGCGTCGCACGTCCAAGCCCAGCGTGCCTGGCCCGAGGGCGTCGCCCGGCGTCGCGGAGAGGCCAACGCCTGCGACCGCCCTGCCAGGGAATGGGGTGGCCTACGGGGCTTGAACCCGTAACCTCTGGAGCCACAATCCAGTGCTCTGCCGGTTGAGCTAAGGCCACCAGGCGCCGTGCTCGACCGCGGTGGCGGGAGCAGTGGGCGAGCGGAGTGTACCCGACCAGGCGTGAGTCGGCGTCGAGGTCCACGCCGTGACCGCAGCCAGGGCCGCCTCAGGCGCCGGTGACCATGTCCACCGAGAGTGGCAGCGCGATGAGGATCATCAGCAGGAGGTCGGCGACGATGGCGTTGATGGCCGTCCAGCCGGGTGCCTGGCGGGCCCACGGCACGACGACGCCGAAGGAGAGGATGACGCCCGCTGTTGGCGATGGCGCGCCACTGCAGCGAGCCGGCCAGGAGGGCCACCGCGGCGGCCACGAAGAGCGCCGCATGACGACCAGCGCGACGATGCCCCAGAGCCTTGCCCAGCGGGCTGCCGGATGGTGACGTCGCCCGGCAGGATCCAGCGGCCCTGCGCCGAAGCCGCTGACGCAGCGGCGTCCACGCGGCCAGGAACCAGATGACAGGTGGCCGATGCCGTGCATGGCCAGGAAGACGACGACGAGGATGCGGAAGAGGTCGGTCATGTTGGCCCTCAGGCGTCGGTGGGCAGGCTTGCGACCAGGTCGGGGACGAAGGCGCGGCCGATGCGACCAGATCCGCGGCGACCACGTCCAGCGTATCGCGCTCGGTGTGGGTGATGCTGGCGCACATGTCGCGGAAGTTCGTCGACGTGAGGGCCATGGTCGGGCGTCCGCGCAGGAGTAACGGCAGGCGCGCGGTGACCGACAGGTCCATGGTTCGGAAGGAGCCCTTCGGCCCAGCTCGGGATGTCCAGTGACGCGCGCGCGGTCGCGACCCGCTAGGCTGCCGCGGATGCGCGTCCCCGACTTCATGGTCCGCCAGTTCTACGTCGGCGGCAGCCTCCAGCACGAGGGCGACGGGTTCCGCCTCCAGGCCCGCAACGGCCTCGCCGACGGCACGCTCGTGGGCATCGGCCGCATCAGCGTCGATGGGCAACTCGTGGACCCTGCGGCCGTCACGCGCCACGCGTGCCGGTGAGGACGCAGTCCACCGAGCTGCCGATGTCTCCCGCCAGTCACCGGTCTCGTTCCGGCGAGGGGAGGTGGTGACCTTCCACGTGGCCGGCCATCGGCTGGCGCCGGGTGAGCATCGCTTCGAGGTCGAGATCTTCGAGCTCAATGCCGGGCTCCTGACGCCTGTCGCTCAAGGACATCGTCCGAGAGCTGCTCAGGCCTGACGCGGGTCCGCGCCGGGGCAGGCCGCCGCGACGGGCTGGACGCGCACGTGGTCACTCGGCCGTCGACACCGCTCTCCAGCACGGCCAGGGTGGCCGCCACCGTCTGAGCCTGCTGGTCGGCGTGCGCGATGGTCGCCTCGCCGTCGCCGCCCTGCTCGCCGTACCAGCCGAACCCGGCGTGGTTGCCGCCCTCGATCTCCACGAACGTCGTGTCCGCCGGCAGCCGGGCCGCCGAGGCCTCGATCTCGTCCGGCGTGGCCAGCCCGTCGTTGCTCGCGGAGATGGAGGCGGCCGTGATGTCCGCGCCGCTCAGGTCGGTGCCCTCCGCAGGGTAGGCGGCCCAGAGCGCCAGGCCATCGACGACGGTCGTCGTGGCTCGGCCGCGTACTGGGCCGCCATGGCGCCTCCCAGCGAGTGCCCGCCGATGACCCAGTGCTCGATCTCGGGGTGGTCCGCGATGACGCGCATCGGCAGCGTCCGGGGACGAGCACCGCCAGCCCGAAGGGCATCGGCGTGATGACCGCCAGGTAGCCGGCCTCGGCGATGGCCCGTGCCAGCGGCGCGTACGCCTCCGGCGCGATCGCGCGCGCCCGGGTAGAGGATGAAGCCGGTCGTGGCCGGCTCGGCCGGCTGGAACTCGAGGCGCTCCCTCGTGGTCACCGCGACGGACGCATCCGAGGCCATCGCCGCGCTCGCCTCCGCGGTCGGGTCAGCCAGGTCGTTCAGCCAGACGAGGCTCCGACCAGGAGGACGACGCTCAGGACGACGAGCGCGACCAGGACGCATCGTGGCGCCAGTAACGTCTCATGGGCGCGAGTGTACGCGAGCTGTCGGCGTCGCCGCCGAGTCGGTCGCGCCCCTGCTACCATCCGCGGACGATGACCGCCGCCGGACACGCCCCCGTTCTCCCTGCCCGCCCGCCACCCTGGCCGATGCCCTCGTGCCCACGGCCGCTGAGAGAGCGCGCGCCCGCCTGGGCGCGTGACGCGGCTCTCGTCATGGCCGGCACGGCGCTGCTCATCCTGGGCGCCTACGTCACCTTCACCGTCCCGGCCATCCAGCTCGGCCAGCTCTACGTGCCCGTCAACGAGTACGTGCCACTCACCCTGCAGACCTTCGGCGTGCTCTTCACCGGCGCCCTGCTGGGGGCGCGCCGCGGTCTCGCCGCGACCGGGCCTCTACCTGCTGCTCGGCATCGTCGGGCTGCCCGTCTTCGCGGCCGGTGCCGACGGCGTGCACCGCTCCGGCCTGGAGACGATCGCGGCGCTCGACGGCGGGCGCGTCGTGCTGGGTGCCACCGGTGGCTACCTGCTCGGCTTCCTCGTCGCCTCGGCCGTCGTGGGGGGCTCGCGGAGCGTGGCTGGGACCGCCGCCTCGGGTCGATCCTGGCGGCCATGGCCATCGGCACGGCGATCATCTACGTCTCCGGCGTGGCCTGGCTGGCCATCGCGGCGAACCTCTCCGTGCCAGATGCGCTGGCCTTCGGCCTGTGGCCGTTCCTGCCCGGCGACCTCGTGAAGCTGCTGGCCGGCGCCGCCGCTGCTGCCGCTGGGCTGGCGCCTCGCATCCGGCCGGGCCTCCGACGTGCACGGAGGGACCGCCGGGCCGGCCTGATGGCTGCCATCGTTACCGAGGCCCTGACCAAGACGTATCCGGGTCACGGGCGCCCATGGCAGCGTGCCAGCCGCGTGCGCGCACTGCACGACCTGAGCATCGAGGTCAACGAGGCGGAGATCTTCGGCTTTCTGGGACCCAACGGTTCCGGCAAGTCCACCACCATCCGACTGCTTCTGGGGTTCCTGCACCCCACGTCCGGGCATGCCACTGTGCTTGGCCGCGACATCACGGCCGACAGCGAGGACATCCGTCGCCACACCGGCTACCTCCCTGGAGGCATCGCCTTCTACGATTCGATGACCGGTGACGAGCAGCTGCGGTACCTGTCGGCGCTCGACGATCGGCCCGCCCCGATGCGCACGGAGCTCGTCGAGCGCATGGAGCTCAGCGCCCGGGACCTGCGACGCCAGATCCGCGACTACTCGCGCGGCATGCGTCAGAAGATCGGGATCATCCAGGCCTTCCAGCATGACCCTGAGCTGGCCATCCTCGACGAGCCCACGGAGGGCCTGGACCCGCTCATGCAGCGCTCCTTCTACGAGATCCTGGATGAGCGCGAAGCGGGCGGGCCGGACCATCTTCCTCTCCTCGCATGTCCTCTCGGAGGTCGAGCGGGTCTGCGACCGCGTGGCGATCGTGCGGAGCGGTGAGCTGGTGGCTCTCAGCGACGTGGGCGACCTGCTGGGGCGTCATCGCCGGCGCGTCGAGATCCGCTTCGCCGGATCGCCTCCCGATCTCGGCGCCGTGCCCGGTGTCAGTGACCTCGAGATGCGCGAGGGTGTGCTGACCTGCCAGCTGGAGGGGGCGCCCACGGCCCTGGTGGCCGCGCTTCAGGGATGCCGCCTGGACGACCTGCTCATCGAGCCTGCACGCCTCGAGGAGGCATTCCTGGAGTACTACGCAGAGACCCCGGAACGCGACAACGGGCCGGAGCCGGCTCCGGTCTCACGGGCAAGAGGTAGCTCGCGCGGCACGGGTGACCCTGCGGGAGGTGCCCAGTGAACGGGCCGCTGCTTCGACAGACGGTGGCCACCAATGGTCTTCGGCTGTTCGTCATCGGCCTGGGCCTGGTCCTCATCGGGGCCCTCATGCCCGTCATGTTCGAGGCCTTCGGACAAGAGGTGGCCGCCTTCATGGAGTCCAGCCCGCTCATGCGGCAGTTCGCGGACTTCGGGGGCGGCAATGTCATCAGCCTGACCGGCAGCATCGCCCTCGCCTTCACGCACCCTTTCACGCTGTTGCTGCTGGGGATCGTGGCCGTGGCCTTCCCGGCTCTGGCCATCGCCGGCGAGCGAGACCGGGGCACGCTGGAGGTGACGCTCTCGCGGCCCATCTCGCGCCGGGGACTGCTGGGGACCCTCTATCTGGCCGGCCTGGCCTTCCTGGCCGTGCTGCTCCTCGTGCTGATGGCGAGCGTGGTAGTGGCGACGACCGTCGTCGGCCTGGGCCACGAGCTGCCGCTCGGCAACCTGGCGCAGCTCTGGCTGGCGGCCTGGCTCCTCTTCGTGGCCTTCATGTCCCTGACCTTCGCGGTGTCCGTCAGCGCGGATCGGGCCGGGCCGGCCATGGGCATCCCGGCCGCATTCATCCTCGTCAACTACCTTGCCTGGGCCATCGGCTCGCTCTGGCCGGACATGCGCTGGCTCGAGGACGTCTCCATGTTCGACCTGCTCAAGGCACAGGACGTGCTGAACTCCGGGATGGCGCCCAGTGACGGGCTCGTGCTGCTGGCCTTCGCGGCGATCTGCACGGGCCTGGCGCTGTACCACTTCCCTCGACGCGACCTGCCCGCACCGACGTGAGCGCCAGGGACCTTCAAAGCCAAGGGCTGCTTGAGGCCGGAGTGCCAGGACGGACGAGCCTCCAGCTGGGCGGCACAGGGACGCGTCCGCCCCGACGCACCACGAGGTCGCAGGGAGGGCTGGCAACGGCGCGCGCAGTGGCTAGACTTGCCGGGTCATGCGTATCGATCGAAGCCTCCTGAACTGGGGCGTCTTCCTTATCGCGCTCGGCGGCGTCCCGCTCGCCGTGCAGCGGGGCTGGGCGGATGCCGGCATCGCGGGTGAGATGTGGCGGGTCTGGCCGCTCATCCTGGTCGGTATCGGCCTCGGGCTCATCCTTCGTTGGACCCCCGTCGCCTGGCTCGGCGGCGCCATCGTGGCCCTCACGTTCGGCCTCGTCTTCGGTGCCCTCATCGCTGGTGGCGTCCAGGGCGTCAGCAGCGCCTGTGTCGGGATCGGTGGTGGTGAGGTCGTCACCACCCAGAAGAGCGGTCCGGCCGCCGGCTCCGCGTTCGACCTCCGATTGGAGCTGTCCTGCGGTGACGTCGGGGTGACGCGTGCAGACGCCGCGGAGTGGTCCGTCACGGCGGAGCACGGCCCGGATGACGTGCCGGCCATCGATGGCACTGAGACCGGCCTGCGGATCGAGCAGGGTGGCGGTGACGCCCTCTTCGTGCTCAGCCAGCAGACCCGCAGCGACTGGCAGGTGGCCGTGCCCGCGCAGTCCGCCATCAGCGTGGGCATGACACTCAACGCGGCTGATGGCAGCGCCGACCTTGGCGAGGGGCCCATCGCGCGCGTGGAGGGCACGCTCAACGCCAGCGACCTGCGACCTCGACCTGAGCGCGGCCACGACGCCGCAGCCGGCCTCGCTGTCCATGACCTTCAACGCCTCGAACGGGCGTCTGTCGTTGCCAGCGGGGTCCGTCGACCGGCCACCTGACCCTCAATGCCTCGACGCTCGAGGTATGCCTGCCCGCCGATGCAGAAGCACGCTTCGAGCTGGAGTCCACGCTGGCGTCTGACGACTTCGGCGGCAGCGGCCTGACCCAGGTCGGACGACGGCTGGCAGACGGCCGGCTTCGACACGGCGACCAGCCACATCGATCTGTCCATCACGAGCACGGTCTCCTCGGTCTCCATCGAGCGTCCGGAGGTCTGTCCATGAGCCAGTATCCCGGCGCACAGCCGCCTGGCGGACCCGTACTACGGGCCAGCCCCGGCCGACCCCTATGCGCCGCCCCAACCGCCAGTCGACCCGTACTTTGGTGCCCCACCGCCGGGCGACCCGTACGCGCAGCAGGCCAGCCGCGGACCCAGCAACAGCAGGGCTACCCGCAACAGCAGGGCTACCCGCAACAGCCGGGCTACCAGCCGCCCTACCAGCAGCCTGTCTACTGGCAGCAGCCTCCCCCGTCCCCGCCAGAGCCGGCGCGCGCCAGGTCGAGTGGTGGCGGCGCCGCCATCGCTGGCATCTTCCTGGTCGTCCTCGGCGCCTGGTTCCTCTTCCGCGACCAGGTCTCCTTCGACCTGGGCCAGGCCTGGCCGCTCATCGCGGTGGTGCTCGGCGTCCTCATGGTCATCGGCGCCTTCATCCCGCGCCGCGGGGCTGACCGCCGAGAGGCTAGCGGCCCGTCGAGCCCGCTGGGCGCCCGGCTCGAGCGTCGGCTCGCGCGCATCAGGCGCGCCTGCGCGTGGGTCCCGCCGCGGGTGGACGCCGATGAGGAGGACCGAGGCGAGCGCCAGGGCGATGACGCCGACGCCCGACCGCGACGCGCGGTCCCATGGCCGCGTCGCCGGCCCGGAAGTAGGCATCCATGATGGGACCTGCGATGGCGAGACCGATGGGTCCGGCGATGGAGTTGGCGATGTTGGCGATGCCCATGAAGCGCCCGCTCGCGGCGAGCGGGATGATCTCGGTCATGAGCGCCCAGTCGACGGCCAGGTAGGCACCTGAGCCGGCTCCCAGGAAGAGGGCGCCGAGCCAGGGCGACCAGCGGGGATCGGCGCCGATGGCCAGGATGACGATGCCCGTGCCCGCGATGGCCGCGGCCCCCCAGACGACCGGCTTGCGGCCGGTCCGGTCGGAGATACGTGCGCCGACCACGGCGGCCACGAGGGTGCCCGCCAGGGCCATGCCGAGCGCTGCCATCCAGAGCATCGACCGCTCGTCCCTGTCCTGGATGCCGAAGACCCGCTCCAGGTAGAGCAGGCTGATGTTGATGAAGATGCCCGTGCCCATGAGGAAGAAGAAGCGGACAAGCGTCATGCGCACGAAGGAGCGCTCGCGCAGGATGCTGCGGTCCCACGTCTCCAGGGCGATCGAGGCCATCGAGCGCCCCTGCCGTGGCATCGCCGGGTGGCCCGTCGGCCGACGAACCGGAAGGTCAGGACGGCGAGGCCGAACTCGAGGAGCCCGACGCTGAGGAGGGCCAGACCCCAGGCTTCGAAGCGGGCCCCGGCGGCCATGATGGCGAAGCCGGCCACGAGGCCGACCGTGCGCATGACGCCCACCAGCCCGCTGGCGATGCCGACCTGCTTCTCGGCCACGAGGTCCGGCACGAAGCCCTGGTAGGGCCCCTGGGCGAAGTTGGAGCTGAACTGCAGGCCCAGGAAGAGCAGGGCGTAGATGATCAGCGTCTGGGTCGAGCCCAGCGCCTGCCCGTCCCAGTCGCGCGGCTGGGCCATGGCGATGAGGGAGAGGCCACCGATGAAGACGAGGTCGAACGTGGCCCCGGTGATGATGTAGCCCTTGCGCTTGCCGAACCGCGATGTCGTGTAGTCGCTCAGCGAACCGATGGTGGGCACGGTGAGGATGGCGACGAGGCCGCCGAGCAGCTCGAGGGGACCCATGACGGAGCCCACCGAGGCCCGGCCCACGATGAGCTCGACCTGCTTCTGGCCGAAGCCCTCGTAGGCGCCCCAGATGGCGTTGATGCCGAGCCAGTAGACGGAGATGAGGCCCAGCTGCGTCCACGGCAGCAGGACGGTGGGTCGGCGCGCGGGAGCCTCAGCGGCGAGCGTCACGGTCGGGCTCTCCATGCGGTCGATCCATACTCTGGTCCAGCCGCTCCTCTGATGCAAGGGCTTGCGGAACGCGCGCTCGAGCGCGGGCGACTCGCTGGATCCGGGGCCGGGGTCATGCCGGCCAGGAACCGCGCGAACTGGCCCAGGACCCAGCGGTCATGCTCGGTGAGGTAGGGGTCGGCCAGGCGCGCCACGACGCCCAGCCGGTGACGGCCAGCGCGGCTAGCCAGGCCGCCTGGTCGGCCATGCTCGACGCCGGGCCACTTGCGCTGTGGTTGTCCATGAGCGGTCTCCCGTGCGATGATCGATCGATCTCGGTCACGATGGCTCTGAGGAGACCCGGTTCCATCAGGGGACTCCTTAGCCAGCGCCTCAGTCGAGCAGCCGGCCTCGGATGGCCTCAGGAGGCCATGCAGCGGAGTAGTCGATGGGCCCACTCGCCGCCATCTATCACCCCGGTGGTGCCGATCCGAACGGCTATCCGGTCAGCATCGTCGACTTCATCAGCACCTGGTCCGAGGAGACCGGCACCATCACCGAGGCCGTCTGCGTCATGACCGATGGCGGCATCCGGACCCTGGCGACAGGGCGCACATCCAGGTCGTCGATCGCTCCGTCGCGGAAGCCATCGTGGCGGCGTCGGCAGCCGCGGACAGGCAGCGCGTGCAGCAGGGCACGGTCCCGCCCATCCGATAGCGGCGCTGATCCGGGCCTGCCACCCGGCGGCGCGTGGCACCGCCGGGCTATGGCGGGATGACTTCCCGACTACGGGCCCGGCGGCCCATGTCGCTAGAATCTGGGCATGAATGCTTCGGCCTTCTCCGCCATCGTTCCTGTCGCTCGCTTGGCCTCGGTCACCGCTCGGGCTGGCCGTTGCCCTGACGCCCTTCTCGGGTGCCGTGTCCGGCCCAGATCAGCCGGCCCTTCGTTCCATCGGGGAGCGTGGAGCTCGCTCCAGGCATCACGTACACGCAGGGCACGATGCGCACGTCGGGCAAGCTGCCCCAGTCGGTGCGCGTGGCGACGATCGACCCCCGCGTCCCGACGGTCCGGCATCCGGTCGCTTCTCTCCAACGACGCGGTCCCCCAGCGTGAGCGTCCCAGCAAGCTGGCACTCCGCAAGTCCACCCCGAACCTGAAGGCGATGGTGGCCATCAACGGCGGCATGTCCGTGGAGGGCCGCCAGGACGCCTACGCCGCTCCCATCTCGCTGCACGTCTCCGACGGCGAGGTGTGGGTCGCCCAGGCCTGCACGTATCCCACGCTCGGCGTCGACCCCGCGGGCGGCGCACGCATCGCGGACGTTCGGCTCCACACCACGATGACCGAGGTCGGTCGAAAGGTGGACAAGCAGGTCCACCGCGTGAACACGCACCGTGACGACGCCAAGGTCGTCCTCTTCACGCACCACTTCGCGAGCAGCACCCAGACCGCGCCCGGGGGCACGGAGGTCGTGCTGGCGATGGAGGATGTCCTGCGGCCCAATGGGCAGCAGACCGTCCGTGTCACGCGATGTCCGGCGCGGCGCGGGGAACACGCCGCTGGCGCCCGGCATGGCCGTCCTCTCCATCGGTGGCCGAACGAACGACTGGGTGCGCAAGATGCACGTGGGCGACCGCTACGTCCTCAAGACCACGGTCGTGCGCAAGGTCAACGACAGCTGCGGCGGCGTCATCGATGCCGCGCCCGGCTGGGGCGACGTCGTGGAGACCCTGGGCGGCAACCAATGGACGGCGCGGGACGGTCGCGTGGCGGCACCGCCACGGACCGCCTATCCCGCCGGCTCCGAGCGGCACCCGCGCACGGGCGTGGGCGTCACGGCGGACGGCCGCGTCCTCATGGTCACCGTCGATGGGCGCCGACCCGGCTACAGCATCGGCGTCAGCCTCAAGGAGATGGGCAAGCTCATGCTCTCGCTGGGTGCCCAACACGCCTTCAACCTCGACGGCGGCGGCTCGACCGTCATGGCCCGACGCTTCACGAGCACGGACAAGTTCAAGGTCGCCAACAAGCCATCGGACGGCCGCGAGCGACTGGCCACTCAGGCCCTGGCCGTCTACCAGGTGATTCCCGGCGCCTGACGGGCACTGTCGCCGATCTCGAACGGGCGTCGAGAGGTCGCCAGCTGGACGGCGTGTCGTCGTCAGCTGCTCTTGCGGCGCAGGACGCTCCGGCCGCGGTTACCGACGCGACATGGTGGCCCGGGCGACCGTAGCGCGCGGGATGCCATACTTGGACCACGCGCCCGTAGCTCAGCGGAACAGAGCATCTGACTTCGGATCAGAGGGTCGGGGGTTCGAGTCCCTCCGGGCGCGCCAGATTCTGAGCGTGAAATGGCCCTCGGGATGTCCCGAGGGGCCATCTTCATGGCCGGCTTACCCCTTGCGTACCCCTTCAGCCGGCGAGGACGACGCCGATCCGCGCTAACGCGGGTCGCGAAGGCCCTGGCATCTCGGATAGGCCCTCGACGCTCTACAACAGCTGACCCAAGTCGCTGGTGATTGTGCGCAACGCAATCGAAGCTGTGGTCCCTGCAATGGGTGGCCTTGCCTCGCCGCCCGGAGTAGCGTGGGCCGTGCACGGGTGGCAGTGGCCCCCGAGCGCCATTCATCCATCTCGGCACCCGGCTCCGCCGGTTCGCCACCACAATGGGAGGACCATCGGATGGTCGATTTCCTGCTTCGCCACTACCTCGAGAACGAGAACGAAGAGGGTCAGGGCCTCGCTGAGTATGCCCTGATCCTGGCGCTCATCGCCATCGTCGTGATCGGCGTCTTGACGGTTCTGGGCACGCAGATCCAGAGCATCCTCAGCCAAATCGGCGCAGCCATCTAAGGGCGCCAATCGGCAAGTGCCGAAAGCCCGGAGAGTAATCTCCGGGCTTCGTCTTGTGGCTCGCTCGGTACGAGTCAGCCCGCTAGGATGGCCCCCATCCGGTCGGCGGCGCGCCGTGTCGTCCATCCGGTCGGCGGCGCGCCTTGTCGTCTGCGGCGTCAGGTGGCCATAGATGTCGGCCGTCGTGCCGATGTTCGCGTGTCCCAGGCGACGGCTCACCTCGTACAGCGACTCGCCCGCCTCGATGCCGAGCGTGGCACTGGCATGGCGCAACTGGTGGAACGACTGGCGCTCCAGTTTCGCGCCGACGAGCGCCCTTGACGTCGGACTCGCTGATTGAGCCCGACGCCCTGGGCGTCCGCATGACCCGGGTACGACTCCTGATGGAAGGAGCGCCCGATAGCCGGCTCGGCTGGACATGAAGATGCCGGCCCGGGCGCCGTCCACGCTGTCCCATGGAGACGAGAGTGACAAAGTCGCTGTCCCGTTAGGTGTGACGGAATCGCTGTCCCCCGACAGGTACTAGAACTGCCCGTTGACGGGACGCGCACCGATTCTGCATACTCAGGCAGTCTACGGCGTCGCCTCGCGCAGCCCCGTGCCGCAGCCTCTGGCGATGGCCCCGATCATTCGGGGGGAGAAGGAGACGCTTCGGTGAAGAGGCGACTGTCCTTGGCCCTTGCCGGCGGAGCGCTGTCGACGTCACTGTTGATCCTGACGCTGCCGTGGCCAGTGGCCGGTGTGACTTCAGACTGCGCGGTGGATGCGCCTCCCGCAGACGTTTGCGCCGCTGTGGCGCCCGCCTATGTCTGGGATGGCCGAATGGCGGCCAGTTATCTGGCACCCGCCTATGTCTGGGATGGCCGACTGGCAGCCAGTAGCGTGGCGCCCTCCTACGTCTGGGACGGCCGACTGGCGGGCTGGCACGGGGGCCGGGACACCGACCGCGGTGTCGGGACCGGCCTGAGCGCTCTCTCTGCGATCAGAGGGTCGGGGTCGAGTTCCTCTGGGCGCGAGACCGTCTTCGTGTCACTGGGTCGCTTGGGACCCTCCATCGGCGGGGGTCTCTTCGCGGCTGCCGCATCGAGCACGGGAGGCCCGTCAGGCGCGATGCGTCGAGAAGACCTCGACCGTGTCGCGAGCGACGACGTGCGACTCGAAGGCCCAGGGTGACGAGGGTTCACTCGGTAAGTGGAGCGGCTGGCGTGATCACCCTCAGCGCTCCTAGCAGGCCCGCCCACCAGCTCCTCGGTCTCCTCGACGATCTCGTGTTCGACGCTGGAGGCGGTGCGGATCCGTTCGACGAGGGGGGCGCCCCGATGCTTGGCAAGTTCCGTGGCGAAGGCGGCCAGGATGCCGATACCGGTAACGATGTAGCCGACGGTGAAGAGTTTCGCGATGTCGGTCGTTGGCGTCAGGTCC
The DNA here is from genome assembly GCA_963805585.1 of uncultured Chloroflexia bacterium. Lineage (GTDB taxonomy): Bacteria > Chloroflexota > Limnocylindria > Limnocylindrales > CSP1-4 > JAFMJV01. The sequence goes on from CAWDUR010000033.1 coordinate 148,270, forward strand.
CCGAAGCCCACGGTCGCGAGTGTCACGACCGAGAAGTACAAGGCATCGATGAGCGACCACCCTTCTAGCGCGCTGTAGACGAAGGTGCCGACGGCGACGGTCGCCATAGCGCTCATCACCAGGACCTTTCCCTCCGGGTCCCGGGCCATGTCGCGCAATGGTTTGAACATCTGCTTGCCTCCCTTCGGGCGACCCTCCTGGCCCGTCTGGCTGATCGTAGGTGTTCCGTCCCCGATCGTATCTGGCCGTCCGACACCCGTGGGTGCACATCCGAAGCAGACTTGAGATGGGCCAGCGATGCGCTATGCTGGTCGTTCACTCACTCGAGGGGCGCTCCGGTCAGCGCCCTGGTCCCCGAACGACCCACCCCGAGACAACTTCGCCCTGACCGGGCCCCGCATGGACGCGGGAGGGCCCGTCAGGAGTCACCATGACCTTCGATACCCTTGGGCTGTCGCCCGCCTCACTTCGCGCTGTCCACGACCAGGGTTACATCGACCCGACGCCGATCCAGACACAGGCCATCCCCATCGTCCTGGAGGGCCGCGATCTGTTGGCCGGAGCCCAGACGGGCACTGGCAAGACCGCCGCCTTCGTCCTGCCGATGCTGGAGCGGCTGCATGCTCGTCGGGCATCGGGCCCGCGGTGCGTGCGTGCGCTCGTGGTCGTACCGACCCGCGAGCTGGCCCTCCAGGTCGAGCAGAGCGTCCGCACGTACGGCGCCCACCGCCCGGTCCGCTCGACGGCCATCTACGGCGGAGTCAGCATGGAACGACAGGTGCGCGCCCTGCGCGCCGGAGCAGAGATCGTCGTGGCGACACCCGGGCGCCTGCTCGATCATGTCCGGCAGGGCACCGTCGACCTCAGCCGTGTCGAGATCCTCGTGCTCGACGAGGCGGACCGGATGCTGGACATGGGCTTCATCCCCGACATCAGGCGCATCCTCGGGCTGCTGCCAGCCGAGCGGCAGAGCCTGCTCTTCAGCGCCACGTTCGCGCCCCCGATCCGTCGCCTCGCGGAAGAATTGCTGCGCGATCCCGCGTCGGTCGATGCCGCGCCGCGCAACACCACGGTTCCGGCCATCGCGCAGGTCATCCACCCGGTCGACCGCGGCCGCAAGCGTCAGCTCCTCAGCCACCTGGTGCGAAGCCGCGAGGTCGAGCAGGTCCTTGTGTTCACACGCACGAAGCGTGGCGCCGACCGCCTCGCCGAACAGCTCAGCAGCGACGGCATCAGCGCCTCCGCCATCCACGGCAACAAGAGCCAGTCCCAGCGGGTACGCGCGCTGGGTGGCTTCAAGGAGGGCCGGACCCAGGTACTCGTGGCCACCGATATCGCCGCTCGCGGGCTGGATATCGAAGCCCTGCCGCACGTCGTCAACTTCGAGCCGCCGACCGTGCCTGAGGACTACGTCCACCGCATCGGCCGGACGGGCCGAGCCGGACAGGAGGGCCTGGCCACCTCGCTCGTGTCGGCCGACGAGCATGACCTCATGAAGGGCATCGAGAAGCTGTTGCAGCGCCCCATCCGGCGAGAGGTCGTGGCCGGATTCGAGCCCACTGGCGGCGATCGCCCGACAGTGGCGCAGTCCCGGCCCACCGGTGATGGTCGGGCCAGGCGACCGGGCCACGACGCGAACCGACCGGCTGCCGCGAGGACGGTTGCTCGGCATCCGGGCCGCAGGGCTCCGCAGCCTGCCCCTCGACCGCCTGCGGTCGACAGGTCCTCGTGGCCCGGTGCCAGGCCTGCCGGTGCCTCCATGACGGTTCCGCTCCCCGGAGAGCGCCTGAGCGGCAGGCGTGCGCCCGCTGCCCGTGACCACGGCCTCGGCCCACGCAGCCACGAGCATGCCGCGTGGGCTCCGCCTCGGGCTCGGCGCTCGACCCAGGAGCGCTGACGCGCGATCGATCGAGCGGCCAGGAGGATCGCCCTCGTCCGAGATGGACGAGGGGCGGGACGATGACTGGGCACATACTGCGTGCGGACGGTGCTCCCAACGACCTGCGACATCGCCGGTCTCGGGGCGATACGTCCAGCAAGGAGCTTGAACGATGGTTCGACAGGCGGGCGCACCAAAGGCAGACGGGAGCCGGGCACGGATCGGGCGACGGCCGGAGCGGACAGCCGGTCCGAGCGGACCATGAGTAACAAGGTCGTCACGGACTACGAGAGCGCCTGGACAGCTGAGGTCCGGAGGGGATGTCTGGACACCACGCCCTGGGTGGCGCCGGCAGTCCGCCGAGAGGAGGGCGAGGCAGGAGCGCAAGCGCGTGCCGCGGAGCAGCCACGCGGCGTTCGAGGCCGCGCGCGGACCGCGATCCGATCGCCATCCTCCAGGTCGCAGGAGGCCGACCGGCTCGCCGACCTGCTGCCGCTGCGCCACGGACGTATGGCCGAGTCCCCTTCGCCTACTACCGGGGCACGCCCGCCGTCATGGCCTTCGACCTGGCCGGCACGCCACGCACGGAGATCGTGGTGCAGGCCAGCGGCGATGCCCACCTCTCCAATTTCGGCCTGTTCGCCTCGCCCGGAGCGCCAGCTCGTCTTCGACGCCAATGACTTCGACGAGACGATACCGGCGCCCCTGGGAGTGGGATGTCAAGCGCCTCGCCGGCGAGCGTCATCGTGGCCGGTCGCGGCAACGGCTTCACGGCCGCGGTCAATCGTGCGGCGGCGATGGCGACGGTGCGCTCGTATCGCGACTGGATGAGACGCTATTCGCGGATGCGCCTCATCGACGTGTGGTACTCGGGACATCACGGAAGCCGACGTCCGGGCTGAGCTCGTGGCCACTGCGCTCAGGCCGCTCGGACGCGGCCAGCCAGGCGTGCCAAGGTCGATGCCATCTTCGCCAAGGCCCGGGGACGGGACGTCCTCAAGGCCGCAGCGTCGCTGACGACGGTCGTCGATGGTCGCCTCGTCATCAAGGAGGCACCACCGATGCTGCAGCGGGTCGAGATCCCCGGTGGCGCAGCCGACCTTGCGGCGGTCTTCGACGCCTACCGCGCCACGATGCCGCGAGGGCCTGCGCGAGTTCCTGGAGCGCTACCGCTTCGCCGACTTCGCGCTCAAGGTCGTGGGCGTCGGGCAGCGTCGGCACGCGCTGTTTCGTGGTCGTGCTTGCAGGGTCGCGATGAGCGCGACCCGCTCATCCTGCAGGGCAAGGAAGCCACGGCGTCCGTCCTGGAGCCGTACGTCGCCGCCAGCAGGCACGAGAACCATGGCGAGCGTGTCGTCCACGGGCAGCGGGTCATGCAGGCGACTTCCGGACATCTTCCTGGGCTGGAGCCGCTCGGCCGCCGGGCGCGACTTCTACTTCCGGCAGCTCTGGGACATGAAGGGCTCCGTGGACATCACGACCTGGAGCCGGTCGGGCCTCGCGTTCTACGGCGCGCTCTGCGCCCGAACGCTGGCGAGCGCGCACGCACGAAGCGGGGATGCTGTGGCCATCGCGCCGTACCTGGGCACGAGCGATACGCTTCGACGGGGCCGTCGCCGACTTCTCCGAGGCCTACGCCGACCAGAATGAGCGTGACCACGCAGACTTCGTGGCAGCCATCAAGGAAGGCCGCATCGAGGCTGTCTCCGGCTGATCGGGGGTGTGCCGAAAATCGAAGTCGGCCACGGCCGGAAGGTCAGTCGGCTGCTGCCGCCTCGCTGGCGTCTCGCACCCAGACGGTGGGTACCTCGCCGCGGTTGAGGATGGTCGAACCGACGACCACCATCGTCGTGCCGTCCGATCCGATAGCGCCGGCGTGGGCGAGGCCGCCCTCCTTCATCTCGCGTGGGAAGGGGATCGTGTCGAAAGTCTCCAGGTCGGCCGTCCAGAGGGCCGCTGGAAGCTGACCGCCGCGGTCGGTGCTCCAGCCCGTGAGCAGCCAGCCGTCCGGGGCGGCGGCGACATCCTCCACCCAGACGCCCTCCAGGCCCGTGCCATGCAGGCGTTCCCAGACCAGACCGTCGACGGAAGTGAAGGCCAGCGTCACGGCCCGGCCATGGCGTGGGTCCGTGGAGCCGCCGGCAGCGAGGATGCCCCCTGGCACGTCGATGGCAGCGTCGAGCGAGCCGCGCCTCGCGATCTCCTGGCGGGCTGCCAGGCAGTCCCGTCGAGGCTCGTGGCTAGCGAAGCGGCTCCATCGTAGACCTCGCTGGATCCCAGGGCGAACGTGCCCAGGGTCGATGCCGAGACATCTCCGGGGAGCATGTCCAGGACGACTGGCTCGCTCCATGTTCGGCCGTCCGGCGACGTCCAGGCGAGGCCGCTGGAGCACTCCAGCCGGGCACTGCAGCCGACCGCCACGAGACCGCCATCCTGCCAGCTGACGCCAAGCATGGACGTGTCGGCGAAGGCCGGCTGGTCGGGAAGCCGTTCCCAGGCCAGGCCGTCGGCCGAGAGCCACACCGCGGCCCGGTCCGGGCAGCAGCCCGAACCGACCGCGACGAAGCCCTCAGGGGTCGCCGTGATGGAGCGTGGGATGCCCGTGGCAGCCTCGCCCAGCAGCGCGACGCTCTGCCACGTCCGGCCGTCCTGTGATGCCCAGATGGCGGCGGTCCCGATTACTCGTGCCCGGACTCGAAGCCGCCGCCCACAGCGATGAAGCCCGGACCGCCTGCGATGACGTCCCAGAGCTCCAGGTCGGTCGGGCTGAAGGGCGCCTCGGCGCGCTGCCAGGGCGCCAAGTCGACAGCGGGCGCTTCCTGGGCGAGCGCTGGCGTGGATGCGACGGCGGCCAGCAGGCCGACGGCGACGAGAACGCTGCTGAGGACGTGCGGGCGCGGCCTCCTCCGCGCGGGACGTGTGAGTCCACATGCTGCGATGGTACCCCCACCTCAAGGTCCGAAGGCAGGGTCGTCAGGTGACCAGGCACGCTCGGCCTCGTCGAGTGCGGCAACCTGCTCTCGCCGCGGTCTGCAGGTCGTCGACGCAGCCGCGTGCCGGCTGCCGATCGGTGGCCGCCGGCTCGACACGATGTCCTCGCCAGGCCATGACCTCGGCGCGTCGCCCGACGGTGGGTCCCCGGAGTGCTAGCGTTGACCTTGACATGGAGCTGGTGACACGAAGAGCCGCGATCCTGGTAGGTGCCCTTGCCCTGGGTCTGGTGGGGCTGGTGTGCGCCGTGGGGATCGCTGCGGACGACGGCGTGAGCGGCGGCCCTGACGCCGTGACGAGCTCTCCGGTCATCGGACGCTTCGCGGTGGACTCCGAAGCTGGTGGCGCGGTGTGGTCCTTCCAACCAAGCGGCCAGCTCGTCGTCGTCGGTCCCGGTGACCTTATTGCCGAGGGGGTCTGGGCGCCGGGCTCGCGACCCGGCGAGGTCGACGCGGAGCTTGAGGTGCCGGTGAGTGGCCAGGCCTTGCGCGTCCTGGGGGCAGTCTCGCCGGATGGGTCGCAGCTTGCCCTCTACGTCACGGCCAGCGAGGCGACATCCCCGCTGGACGGGATCCCCTGGCCACTGGTCTCGCGTCTGGTCGGCGATCGTGTGGGCCTGGTCGCGGATTCCTCCGCAAGTCCCGCGGCTCCGCCCGAGGAGTGCCAGCGCCCAGCATGGGGCGACGGTGACTCGGTGGACTGGGACCGCTGCGACGTCGCCACGACTCCGCCCACGAGCCCGGCGCTGACAGAACCGGCGAGCCCGTCCCCATCCGGCTGATGTCGGCCGCATGGTGTCAAGCTGACTTGATGGTTCGGTGCCAGGTGGCATGACACGCGGGGTCCAACGGCTCACAACCGTCTCCTTGCAGGCTGCTAGGCTCCGGGCCGCAGGGGTTTCGCAAGCCGCGCTTGGATCCGGCCGCTCATATCGAGGCGTCCGGAGACGTGCGCCTTCCGGCGAGCACGTGCCGGGGCCGCGCGTGTCCGGCCCCGGGCCGGCCGCGTGTCGAGCGCCACGCTCGGTCTGCCCTCCCGCTCCCACGCTCGAGACAGGAGTCCACATGACGCTCCCCAGTCGTGACCGAGGCCGCCGCGCCGCTATGGCCGCCACGTTCGCCTTCGCTGCCCTGACCTCGACCGCGGCCCCCGCGCTGGCGCAGGCGGAGGCTTCATTGGCGCCCGCCTCCGCGGTGCCTACAGACGGGGCAGTGACGCTCTACACGTCGGTGACCCAGGACACCATCGATGCCGTGCTGGCGGCGTTCGCCGAGGAGCGTCCCGATGTCCCGGTCGAGGTCTTCCGGGCGCCCACGGGCGAGCTCGATGCCCGCATCGCGGCAGAGATGCGCAGCGGCGGCATCGGCGCGGACGTGCTCTGGGTGAGCGACCCACTCTCGATGCAGCGATACGAGGCCGAAGGGCTGCTCGGTACGCTGGACGGAGAGGCCTTCGATGGCGTTCCGGCTGAGTACCGCACCGAGACTTCCGTGGGCACGCGGCTGCTGAACCTGGTCATCGTGACCGGACAGGATGTCGAACCCGCACCGGTCGACTGGGCGGATCTCGCCGACCCGGCCCTGGCGGGCGCGGTGGCCCTGCCCGATCCCGGTTTCGCCGGCTCGGCCTTCGCCGCCCTGGGTCACTTCGTCGCACAGGAAGGGCTGGGCCTCGACTTCTACCAGCGACTGAAGGACAACGGCGCCGTCCAGGTGGCATCGCCGGTCGACGTCATGACCGGCGTCGCCGAGGGGCTCTACAAGGCCGGCATCTCGCTCGACAAGATCGTGAACGACGCCATCGCCGATGGCTCGCCCATCCAGGTCGTTTGGCCGGAGTCCGGCGCGATCTCCGTGTACAGCCCTGTGGGTGTGGTGAGCGGCAGTGATGACGCAGCCGCGGCACAGGCGTTCGTGGAGTTCCTCGTCTCGCCCACGGGACAGGAGGCCATCGCCGCCAGCGGCTGGCAGCCAGTCCGCGCGGATGTCGAGTGGCCCGAGCAGGGCCCCGCGGTGGCACCGGACTGGCCGGCTCTCTTCGGTTCGCAGCCGGAGCTGCTGGAGGCGTACCGCGCCATCTTCGGTGACTGACAGCGGGGCGCCCACTCCCATCCTCGGGGCCGCCGCCAGGGACGGCGGGCCAGGGATGGCTCGGTCCGCGGCTCGGGCGATCTTCCTGCTCATCGCCCTGCTGACGGCCGCGACCTTCCTCATCGCAGTGCCCATGCTGGCGCTCCTGCAGACCGCCCTGGAGGATGGGCTGGCGGCCCTCGTGACCGCGGTCGCGTCGGCGGCGCCAGCCATCGGCGCCTCACTGTGGACCAGCCTCGGAGCGACGGTGATGGCCGTGGCGATCGGCGCCAGCCTGGCCTTCCTCAGCGAACGGACGGACGTGCCCGGTCGCCGCGGCCTGAGGTTCGCCATGCTGGTGGCCTTCATCGTGCCGGGCTACGTGGCAGCTGTCGGCTGGCTGAACGCCTACGGTCCCGGCGGGGTCCTCGACGATCTCATGGGCCTGGCCGTACCCGCGCTCATGGGACCCTTGGGCATCATCGTCGTCCTGGGCGTGGAGGCGGCCCCCATCGCCTACCTCGTCGTGGCAGCCGGACTGGCGACTCACGCCGAGCCCGACCTGGAACGTGCCGCAAGGGCGTCCGGCGCGGATGCCTGGACGACCTTCCGCAGCGTGACGCTGCCCCTGCTGCGGCCTGTCCTCGCTGGGGCGGCTGCGATCGCCTTCGTCCTGAGCGTGACATCCTTCGGCGTGCCAGCGGTGCTCGGGGTGCCGGCCGGGTTCACGACGATGACGACGCGCATCTATCGCGACCTGGCGTTCTCGTCGGACCCGGACTCGTTCGTGCGTGCCATGGGCCTGGCCATCGTGCTGGCCGTTGGCGCGGCGCTCGTCATCGCCCTTGGCGACCTTCTGCTCCATCGTCGCCGGACCGAGCGCTCGGGTGTCTTCAACGGCCCGCTCGGCCATCCCGGGGCGCTCGTCCAGGGCCCGTCGGCCGACGGACATGGCAGGCGGAGGTCACCGCGCATGATGGCGTTGGGTGCGGCTGCGTGGGTGCTCGTGGTGCTCGTCATCGTGGTACCCCTCGTAGCCCTCGCCCTGACTGCTCTGACGCGGGCTCCGGGCCTCGATCCGGTGCCGGCCAACTGGACGCTGGAGCACTTCCGCGAGGTCCTCGGTCCACGCACGCTGGACGCCCTGCTCGACAGCACCATGCTTTCCGGCTTGGCCGCGATGGGGGTCGTCATCCTGGGCGTGCTCGTGGTGGCCTCACGGCGAGGGCGGGGCGCTGGGCCCGTCGGTGGATTGCTCGGCCTGACCTTCGCGCTGCCCGGGTCCACCCTCGCGGTCGCCATCCTGCTGGCCTATGGCGTCGCCCTTCGGGACACCCTGCTCATCATCCTCGTGGCCTACCTGGCCAAGTTCTGGGCGCTCGGCTACCGGCCAGTCGCCAGCGGCCTGGAGGGCATGGCGGTCGACCTCTACCGCGCCGCCCGGATCTCCGGGGCCGACGGGCCGACCACGACACGCACGATCGTGCTGCCCCTCCTGCGGCCGCTCATCGTCACCGGCGGCCTCATCGTCTTCGTCTTCGGCCTCCACGAGGTCACCATGTCCAGCCTGCTCTATGGGCCGGGCACCTCGACACTGGCGGTCGTGGTCCTGAACCTGCAGCAGCTCGGCGAGACTGGACAGACGGCCGCGCTGGCGCTCGTTCTGACAGGCATCGTGGCCCTTGCCAGCCTGCCGCTGCTGCGCTGGCGCGGCTCCCCTGAAGGGATGGGTTGGGGCGGTGGATAGCACCGCCCCGCCGCCCGCCGTCCTGGCCACGGGCGTCGCCGTCGACTACGGGGCGACGCGGGCCGTGGGTGGCGTGGACCTGCATGTGCGGCCCGGCGAGACGCTCGCCCTGCTGGGGCCCTCCGGCTCCGGCAAGACGACGCTCCTGTATGCCCTGGCCGGCTTCCTGGGTCTGGCCGAGGGCCGCATCGAGTTGGTCGGAAAGCTCGTGGCATCACCGGGGATGACAGTGCCCCCGGAGCGGCGGCCCGTGGCCATGGTCTTCCAGCACTACGGCTTGTGGCCGCACCTGGACGCGCTGGAGACCGTCGCCTACCCGATGCGGCGGGCCGGCCTATCCGCCGCCGAATCGCGAGGCCAAGCCCGTGAGCTGCTCGAGCAGATGCGCATCGGCGAGCTGGCCGGCCGGCGCCCATCAGCCCTGTCAGGCGGCGAGCAGCAACGCGTCGGCCTGGCTCGCGCGTTGGCCCGCCGCCCGGCCGTCTACCTGCTGGACGAACCCACCGCCCACCTTGATGGCGCCCTGAAGCGCGAGCTCCAATCGGAGATGGCGGGCCGCCTCCATGCCGACGGCGCGGCCGCGGTCCACGCCACCCACGACGTGGAGGAGGCGCTCGCCGTGGCGGACCGAGTGGCCTTGCTACGTGACGGGCTCGTCATCCAGGTCGGCAGCCCCGAGGAGGTCTACGCCTGCCCGGTCGACGACTGGGCCGCGGCCCTGACCGGTCCGGCTTCCTTCGTCGGCACCGAGCTGGCCGGAGTGAGCGGACCAGGAAATGGACCCCTGACCGCGGACGGGGCTCGCTGGCTCGTTCGCCCCGACTGGCTGCGCTTCGGCGGCCCACTTGCAGGTGTCGGTCCTGGAGGTGCGCTTCCGGGGCACGCACACCGACTACCGCCTCTCACTGCACGGCAGCGAGGTGCTGCTGCGTGATCCTGGTCAACCGCGCTTCTCCGTGGGTGCGGAGACCGACTGCCGGATCGAGCGGACATGGCGCATGGCGGAGCCGCGCTGATGGCCTACGTTCCCTATCCTGTTACACGCATGACCATGACCCGACTGCGGCAGCCCATCTCCGCCTCCGAGCAGAGTTACCTGATGGCTATCCGGCAGTCGCGCGGAGAGGAAACGTTGAGCGGCGCGGAGCTGGCTCGGCGGATGGGCGTTTCGCCGCAGGCCACCAGCGAGATGCTGCGCCGTTTGGCCGGCGATGGCCTCGTCGCCGTGAGTGAGACGCGGCACGTCCAGCTGACGGAGGAGGGGAGCCAGGTCGCCGATGACATCTATCGGCGTCATGCCCTGGCCGAGTGGTTGCTGACGACGATGCTGGGCATCGGCTGGGCCGAGTCGGACGCCGAGGCGGCGCGTCTGCAGGCCTGCATCTCGCCTCGCGTCGAAGCTGCCCTGGATGGACTGCTGGGGCATCCGGAGACCTGTCCCCACGGCAACCCCATCGAGGAGGCCGCGGCGCGTCGCCGCCCTCGCGGCGAGTTGCTCAGCGATGTCGACTCCGGCGCGCGCGTCACCATCTACCGCATCACGGAGGCCGCCGAGGAGGACACCGGGCTGCTCTCCTACCTGGAGGCGCGCGGCCTGCGGCCTGGCAGTCAGGTGACCGTGCTGGCCCGCTCGGAGTCGACCGACTCGCTGACACTGGAAGGACCCCTGGGCCGCGCCACGCTCGGTCTGCGACCGGCGTCCCTGATCCGCGTCCTACCGGGCGACCCGGATCCGGCGCTCTTCCACCGGGTGCCCGCGCGGAACGGCTAGCTGGACTCGCGCTAGTCTGAGGCTCGCCCAACAGGCAGGCAACGCAGGAGGTTCGACCGCATGCTGGTCGTGATGTCGGTCGGCGCGACCGAGGAGCAGGTCCGGGCGGTCGTCCAGCACATCGAGGCGGACGGGCTGACGCCGCACGAGAGCCACGGACAGCAGCGCGTCGTCATCGGCGTGGTGGGTGACGTGGGCCTTCGCAAAGAGCAGATCATGAGCCACCTGGCCGTGCTGCCAGGGGTCGAGTCGGTCACGCCCATCAGCAAGCCCTTCAAGCTCACCTCGCGGGACTTCCACCCCGCGGACACGGTCGTCAGGGTGGGCGAGACGAGTATCGGCGGGGGCACGCTCACCATCATGGCCGGGCCTTGCTCAGTGGAGGGTCGCGACCAGATC